>CAJTOU010000013.1 GCA_910577835.1 uncultured Lachnospiraceae bacterium
CAAGCAGGAGCAATCTACTTATTATGAACAACAACTATCGTATGATTGTAAAATCCGCCTCCTATTACGCCAGAAACCACCTCACCCCTGATGCATACCAGACAATCCCCTGCACCGCCATAATCGACACCGGAATCTTTCCGCATCACGACTTAGCAGGCCGCATCACAGGCTTTTACGACACGATAAACAAACGACCTGCCCCTTACGATGATAATGGTCACGGAACGCATATTGCAGGCATAATCGCAGGCCGCTGCCAAAGCGCCCCATGGAAATACAACGGTGTTTTTCCCCTTTGCCGTCTGTTTGGCGTAAAAGCCTTAAATAATAAAGGTTCTGGAAAAATAAAGGATTTTATCGCAGGCACGGAATATTTAATTAAAAACAGAGAAAAATACCACATCCGTATAATAAATATTTCCCTTGGCGCAGAATATGACAACTCCGAAGAACATCACGCCCTGATTGACTGCGTAGAACATGCATGGGACTGCGGAATCACTGTATGTGCTGCCGCTGGAAACAATGGTCCCCAAAAAGGAAGTATTACTGTCCCCGGAATCAGCAAAAAAATAATTACCGTGGGAACCTATGACGATAATATACCTATTATAGTGGATTCTTCCGGCAAAAAGCTCTCCCATTACTCTGGCAGAGGACCCACCAGCGAATGTATCGTAAAACCCGATATTCTCTGTCCGGGAGCAGGTATTGCAAGCCTGAAAAACACTCCAAATGGATATACCATCAAAAGCGGAACTTCTATGTCCACCCCTATCATTACAGGAGTTTTAAGTCTTATTCTGGCAGCACATCCAGATGTTTCCCCAAAAGAACTGAAAAAAGCTGTCAAGGAATCTCATCCACCTGACAGCTTAAAATTTGACAGCTTATTATTTTTTTCAAAATTCTGATGTACTGCGGGATGACCTGCAGTACATTTTATGCAAATTCCTTGCGCAGCCTTTTAATTATCTTTTTTTCCAGTCTTGAAATATAAGACTGTGATATTCCCAGTAAATCCGCCACCTCCTTCTGTGTCATCTCAAGTCCGTCTTCTCTGTTTAATCCATACCTCAGTTCCACAATCATTTTTTCTCTTTTTGACAGCTTATCAATTGCCTTGTTCAGCATTTTAATTTCAGCTTCATCCTCAATATTTTTATATACTACATCCTCGTCTGTTCCCAGTATATCCGAAAGCAGAAGTTCATTCCCGTCCCAGTCCACGTTTAACGGTTCATCAATGGATACCTCCATTTTTGTCTTATTATTTCTTCTTAAATACATCAATATTTCATTTTCAATACATCTCGATGCATATGTGGCAAGCTTTATATTTTTTTCTTTATTATATGTATTGATTGCCTTGATTAATCCAATCGTTCCTATGGAAATCAAATCTTCCACACCGACTCCTGTATTTTCAAATTTTTTTGCAATATACACCACAAGCCTTAAATTGTGTTCAATTAAAACAGCCTTGGCGCTGCCATCTTCCTCTGTTCCCAATTTATTTAAGATTTTTGCCTCCTCTACCGATGAAAGCGGGGGAGGAAGAATTTCCGAACCTCCGATATAGTGTATATCTCCTGCGGGTGTCATAAACAAATTCTTGATTGTCGGAATCATTTTAAACTTTAATCCATTACCAATTGACATATTTATAACCATGTATCTATACTCCTATTCAATATCATTTTATATTTTCCTTTGTCACACAGTTCTCCCTGATATATTCCAAGATAAGCTGGACCTGTATCAATTTCAGTGCCTCTGATATTTATCACAACTCTTTCACATTCAAAAGCAGTCATAAGTCCATTCTTTTTCCCAAGTGAATTATATGGTATAATTCTTATCTTTTCGTTTGTGCTTATTTTTTCATTTGTGCTTATCTTTTCCTGTATGTCATGGCTTTTTTTCAATAAATTGTCGGCAGTTTCATAGTCCACAATATGTACTGGTGAGCCACTTATAGGCTCCTTTAAAGAATTTCCCGAATCAAATAAGGCATTCACCGTCTGGCTGGTGCCTCTGTGACACAGTATTACCTTTATAATATCTTGCTTTGCTCCGGTTCTTCCCATTTTTATTTTTATAATATGTATGATATAATTTATAATCAAATAGGAAAAAGCTGAAAAAACAAGAAATGTGACAAAATTCATGCCTTTTAATATCATCTGAAAATTTGTATAAAAATAAACTGCATTCAATATTCCCCCCGATAAAAATGCTGCAATATACAAATATAAACAGATTTTGATATTTTCTTTTATACTTTTTTTTCTAAAAGTAACGATACACATAATAAAACTGATAACAAGATATGCAAATATCTGATTTATTATTCTGAATTTTATCGGAAATATAATATTCAGTGTTAAAATCCCTGCTCCCGAAAATGCTCCGAACAGATAAGAAGTGGTGTGAATTTGATTTTCTTTCAAAAGCTTTCCGGTGATTTTTAATAAAATATAATCCATAATAAAATTTGTAACAAAAAAGATATCTGCATAAAATACGTACTTCAAAACTTTATCCTCCGGTCTGAAAAACGTATAATTACAATCACCCTTGAGTTGGTTGCATGAATTATTATGCCAGAATATTATATAAATATTGTCAATATATCGTAAAAATAAAGTAAAAAAGTGCCAAAAGGCACTTTGAGCTTTGGCTCAATTCTTTTACAGCAATAAAAAGCAAGGTAATTCATCCCCTGCTTATGGGGAAATGAAATCCTTGCTGTTAAAAACAATATTAATCTTTCTTTCTTAAAAAGTCCGGTATCTTAATTGTGGAACCGGAATTTTGTGCTGTCTTTGTTTCGCCTATTTTCGAAACATTGCCTGTCCTTGTCTGCGTTGTCTGTATTCTTGGCTGTATCGTTGAAGTTGCAGCGGTCTGCCTTGTACTGGTGCTGATAATCGGTCTTACACTGCCAGTATTGATATTCTTTGTGACAGTATTTATATTTCCCTGCGGTTTCACAGTATTATTAAATACCGGTGCTTCTACCGGAGGCTCGCTCTCTTCTTCAAGACCAGTAGCAATTACCGTAATGGTACAGGTATCCGGTTCAGAATCCTCATATCTTGCACCAAAAATAATATTTGCCGTTTCACCGGCCAGCTCCTGAACATAACTTGCTGCTTCATTTGCCTCCATAAGTCCGATATCACCGGCAATATTGATAATAATATGAGAAGCTCCTTTAATCGTTGTTTCCAGCAAAGGGCTGGTGACTGCCTTCTGAACTGCTTCATTTGCCTTATCATCACCTTTTGCCGCACCGATACCGATATGAGCAATTCCTTTATCCTTCATAACAGTCTGAACATCCGCAAAATCAAGATTAATCAATGCAGGTACATTAATTAAGTCCGTAATTCCCTGAACGGACTGCTGCAACACTTCATCGGCCTTTTTTAATGCCTCTGGAAAGGTTGTCCTGCGGTCTACGATTTCTAACAGCTTGTCATTTGGAATAACAATCAATGTATCCACATTTTCCTTTAAGCGTTCAATGCCATTAATAGCGTTTGTCATACGCATTTTTGACTCGAACTTAAATGGCTTTGTCACAACACCAACGGTAAGAATACCCATATCCTTTGCGATTCCTGCAATTACAGGCGCGGCTCCAGTGCCTGTACCACCGCCCATACCACAGGTGACAAACACCATATCGGCTCCCTTTAGCTGTTCAGCCAGCTCTTCGACATTTTCTTCTGCGGCCTTTGCACCTATTTCCGGCTGCGCTCCTGCGCCAAGACCCTTGGTAAGCTTTTCTCCAATCTGAATAATGGTTGGCGCCTTACACAACTGTAATGCCTGTTTATCCGTGTTGATTCCGAGAAATTCAACACCTGCTATCGCTTCATCTATCATTCTGTTTACGGCATTATTGCCTGCACCACCAACGCCTACTACAATTATTTTAGCGGCGGTTTCTGCTTCATTTGTCATAATTTCAAGCAAGGTTTTATCCTCCTCATACTTCTGATTTATTATATAAGAGATTTTATAAACATTCTTCCTATTGACGCAATTTTGACTAAACCTGCATGTGGTGTGTCTGCACTTCGCATACATGATGTCGCGGTAAAAAGAAGTCCCTCGTTATATAATATCTTTTTTTTGTCAAATAATCAATATGTTTTTTTCAAATTTGTTAAATTTTTTGATTTTAATCTTTTTTAAATGTATATCCTTTGTCACTTGTGCTGTATTCACGCATATCAAGTACTCCGTCTATGTTTTCCAGCACACTGATAATACTGCTTAAATCATTTATTTTTTCACTTAAAAAATTGTCATTTTCTCCAAGCTCTACCCTTACTTTATCCAGATAAAGAGTAATTTCCAGCTTTTTATTAATATCAATATAATCGGTATGAATCCCGTAGTAATCAATTAACTGTGTAATATCAAGAAGCGTGTCAAAGGTAGCCTTGTCCTTTACAGGAATTTTTTCATTTACTACAATATGGTCAAATTCAATTCCCCGTATATTTACAATTCCTTCCAGCTCAGTATCCGTAACCTCCACAACAATACCATCCTTATCAAAATACATACAGGTTCCCATATATTTTAAATAGCCGATAACACTCTTTTCATATACATTTATTTTAAATTCTGTCAGAGATACCATCTCAACATCATATTTTTCAATAAACGGAATCTCCTTATTGTCAAGAAAAAAGGATTGAAACAAAAAAACAAATGGATTTCTGTCTATATCCTTTTTAAACAGATATGCTTCTATACTTTCCTGTGAGCATTTTTCATTTCCTTCACAGGTAATAACGGAAATCCTTAATGCAGCCGCAAAAAGAAGCATTCCTGTGACAACTGCCAGCAGAAAAAAAATAATGATTGTTTTCGCTTTTGGTTTCCTTTTCAATCTTTTCCTCTTTCCGCTATTCCAGCTTTATTCTCTTTGATACCGACAGTACAAGCCCCATTTCCGCAAGCAGCAGCACCACCGAGGTTCCTCCGTAACTGATAAACGGAAGTGTAATACCGGTATTTGGTATTACATTTGTAACAACTGCAATATTCAAAATAACCTGAATGGATATATGTGCCATAACCCCGATTACAATCATGGAGCCATAAAGGTCCTCTGCATTGTTCGCAATAATCATAAACCGCCAAATCATTAATAAAAACAGCAAAATCACAGCAATACCGCCAAAAAGCCCAAGTTCCTCACAGATAATGGAGAAAACCATATCATTCTGTGCCTCCGGCACATAGCCAAGCTTTTGAACACTCTGTCCAAGTCCCTTTCCGGTCAGTCCTCCCGAACCAATTGCATACAAAGACTGTAACGTCTGATATCCCTTTCCCTGCGCATAACTCTCAGGGTCCAGCCATGCCGCCACACGCTCACTTCGAAAGCCTGAACCAGTAAAAAGATAAACCAGAATCACTGTAACTCCGGCAACGCCGAGAATAATATAGTGACTGTATTTCGGACTAGCGATAAAAAGCATAACAAATGCAATTCCTACAATAATCAGAGCAGAACTCATATTTTTAGTAATGATAAGAATACTGCCTGCCATTGGTATACACAGTGCAAAAATCTTTGCTGTAATGGAAATTTTTCGAATATTCTGTCTGTTATTGCTGATTACCACCGCAAGCAGTAAAATCAAAGATATTTTTGCAACCTCCGCCGGCTGAACACTGATTCCTGCAATGATAATCCATCTTCTTGCGCCGTTCGCTTCGTATCCAAGAGGTGATAATACCAGAAATATCATAATAATAGAAACAATATAACCAACTACTCCTGTCCATACAAACTTTCGATAATTTATATTTGCAACGATAAACATGGCGATAAGACCCAATATGGTTGCCTGAAGCTGTTTTCTCAAATAATATGTAGAAGAACCAAACTCAATCGCTGCATTGTATGAGCTGGTACTGTAAAGCATCAGCAGACCAAATGCCAGCATAAAGATAATTAAAAACAGCAGGCTGTAATCAAAATAACTTTTTTTCACTGGTTTCTTTTTTACAAAGTTTTTACTCCTTGTTATATATCGTTTGGAATTTGTATATTGTCTGGAATTTACCGGTGGACTGGCACTGTGATTTCTGCTGCTCATGCTGCGCCTCCTTTTAACTCAAATCCTTTACATACTGTTTAAAGAGCTTTCCTCTTTCCTCATAACTTTTAAACATATCCCAGCTTGCGCAGGCAGGTGATAAAAGAACTGCTTCTCCGCTCTCTGCCTCCTTTGCGGAAATCTCTACCGCTTCCTTAAGTGTACCAACCTTTTTTATATTTGTAAAGCCATGATTTTCGGCTGCTTGTGCTATTTTATCCTTTGTCGCACCCAGTAAAACAAGACATTTGATTTTATCACCAAAGGTATTTACCCAGTCATCATATTCAGAATTTTTATCATAACCTCCCGCAATCAGCACTGTTTTCCGCTCCATTGCCTCTAAAGCCTTCTTCGAAGCGTCAGTGTTTGTTCCCTTGGAATCATTATAATAGATTACATTATTTATTTCAGCTACATATTCAATTCTATGTTCTATGGCATCAAAAGCTCTGATTGTTTTCAAATAGATATCATCCGGAATTTTTGCCGCCTCTGCGATTGCAATTGCCGCCATTACATTCTCGGCGTTATGAGTCCCTACCAATTTCATTTCTTTTGTATTCATAAGATATTTATCTCTGCCATTTTCTGCAAGATAAATATTTCTGTTTTCATCCATATAAATACCATTTTCCAATTTTGTTCTGCTGCTGAAAAATACCACTTTGCATTTCAGCTCTCTTGAGCGTTCTCTTAATACCTTATCTTCATAATTCAGCACACAGACATCATTTTCCATCTGATTTCTGGTAATGCTTAACTTTGTATTAATATAGCATTCCATTGTTTTATGCCGGTCCAGATGGTCCGGTGTAATATTTAAAACTGCTGAAATCACAGGATGAAAGTCATGAATGGTTTCCAGTTGAAAGCTGCTTATCTCCGCAGTTGTCACAGAAGCTTTTCTTGTTCTCCCCGCCATAAGGGTATATGGAGTTCCGATATTTCCTACTACAAAGGTACTTTCAAAATAATCTGCCATAATTTGCCCGGTAAGAGCTGTGGTGGTAGTTTTTCCATTTGTTCCTGTAATTCCTATCACTCTTCCCTTTGAACAGTGGTATGCAAGTTCTATTTCACCCCATACAGGCTTGTTTTTTGACAAAACTATCTTCATACAGGCAGCATCCATTGGAATTCCCGGACTGACCACACATAAATCAATGTCCTCTACAATCTCCTCCAAAAGTTCACCGAGAACAATCTCTACATGGTCCAAATCCTGAACACATGCGACACGCATTTTTTCATATAATACATCTTCCGAAAACGCAGCGTTTCCATCATATAAAATCACCTGCGCTCCTGCTGTTTTCAAAAGTCCCACAGCTCCTATGCCGCTGATTCCCGCACCTGCCACAAGTACAAGCTTATCTTTAAGTTCCATCTCCATATCCTCCAGTTCATATTTTTTAAAAGCTCTTGAGTGCCAGCAGGCACATTAAAGCTGTAATAATCGTAAACAGTACTACAATTCTTGTTTCCTCCCAGCCACACATCTCAAAATGGTGATGCAGAGGAGCCATTTTAAAAATTCTCTTTCCTCCCGTTATCTTAAAAAAAGTCACCTGCAGCACAACGGAAAGAACCTCCAGCAGATAAACAAACGCTACCATTGCCAGAAACAGCGGTATTTTCAATATAATTGCCGCAGAAGCAACAAATCCTCCCAGAGCAAGAGAACCTGTATCTCCCATAAAAACCTTTGCAGGATAAACATTAAACAGTAAAAATCCCAGAAGACTTCCTGTGACAGCCGCTGTAATAATAAATAAATCCTTTTGAAAATCAATTGCCGCAACTGTCAGAAACACAGAAATCAAAACTGTAACCCCACTTTCAAGTCCGTCCAGACCATCAGTGAAATTTGCTCCATTTACAGTACCCAGCATTACAAAAAACAAAAAAGGATAATACCATATTCCAAGCTCTATACTTTCACCTGTAAAGGGAATTAAAATATCTGTTCCCATCTCTTCGTAACGATACAAATAACACAAAAAAACCAGCGTTATGAAAATCTGCAAAATCATTTTTTGTGCAGGTCTTAATCCCAGATTTCTTTTCATAACAATTTTAATATAATCATCAAGAAATCCAATCAGCCCAAATCCCAGAGTAGTATACATGACTGGAATGATTTCTGTATACTCTCTGACAAATACCAGTGAAGTAACCACAACTGCTCCAAGAATAATAAGCCCTCCCATAGTTGGAGTACCTGATTTTCTAAAATGGCTCCTTGGCCCCTCCTCACGGACCTGCTGAGCCATTTTAAATTTCTGTAAAAACGGAATTACAATGGGGGTAAGCAGTACACTGGTAAAAAATGAAATAAGTATTGCCAATAAAATATCTGTCTGCATTTTTTCACCTTATTTTTCCGAATTGATATTTTTCCGAATTGATATTTTTCCGAATTGATATTTTTCAAATTTATATCCATATTCTTTGGTGTATTATATTATATACAGAATTATATTATATACAGAATATTATATATACAGAATATTATATATACAGAATTTTATATATACAGAATTTTATATATACAAAATTACTGCTCTGCTTTTTTTATATTTAAATAAGGTAGTATATTTTCATAAAGTGAACTAATAACTGGCGCCGCTATGGTTCCTCCATAATAAATCCCTTCCGGCTCATCAATCATGCATATGGCTATGACCTGTGGGTCATCTGCCGGTGCAAATCCAATATAAGAACCGATATATTTTCCGCTGCCTCTAGGCAGTTTTTCCGAAGTAGCTGTCTTGCCGCCTATGTTATATCCCTCCACCTGTCCGTTTTTTCCTCCTCCTTCACTTACTACCTGAGTGAGAATATACTTCATATTTTCTGATGTCTGTGCAGACACCGCTCCCTCTTTGGTCTCATATTCAAAAGTTTCCGTCAGATTTCCCTCATCGTCACATACTCCTATTGCAAAATGTGGAGTAATTAATATTCCACCATTTATTACAGCACTGGCTGCCCTTAAAAGCTGAAGAGGTGTAATCTGAAAGGACTGGCCAAAAGACATGGTAGCCATTTCCACAAGTCCTACATTTTCCAGCTTATGTATAATTGTTCCCGCCTCGCCCGGTAAATCTACTCCTGTTTTTTCTAAAAGTCCAAGTTTTTCCAGATAATAAAAATATCTTTCCGGTCCTATTCTCAGTCCTACATCAATAAAAACAGGATTACAGGAATTCATAGTAGCCTCCACAAAAGTTTCACTTCCATGTCCCACAGTTTTATGGCACTTGATTCTTCTGTCCTCCACCATCCGATAACCCGGACATGAAAATGTGCTGTCCAATGTAACGACTCCCTCCTCAAGTCCCGCCGTAGCAGTTACTATTTTAAAGGTGGAACCCGGCTCATAGGTATCATTAATACACGGGTTTCGCCACATTTTATTCAGAAGATTCTGATACTCTTCTGTTCCTTTTTTTTCTTCTGTCTCATAATTCAGTGTATAGGGGCTGTTTAGATTGAATTCCGGTATGCTTACCATTGCGTAAATTTCACCGTTCTGAGGATTCATCACAATAATAGATACATAATTTGCATTTTTTTCCTCCAATACTTTCTGTGCTGCCTGTTCTGCATACTTTTGTATATTCACATCCAAAGACAACATAATATTTTTTCCCGGAATCGCTTCTTTTCTTCCCTCTACTACATAATCAAGCTCTACACCCCTTGCATCTGTGAGAGTCTGAATTTCTCCGTCTGTTCCCTTTAAATAATCCTCATATTCCACCTCTATTCCGATAATTCCCTGATTGTCACTTCCCGTAAAACCCAGAACTTTTGAAGCCAGACTTTCAAAAGGATAATAGCGCTTATAATCCTCATCCACTTTTACTCCGTCTAAATCATAAGAACGAATTAAATCTCCAGTTTCCTTGGGAACATTTGATTTAATTTTTTCTCTGGAACTGAATTTCTCTACCTTTTTTCTGACAGTTTCCTCTTCCAGCTCAAGCGTTTCTGACAGAACTTCTATTACTTTTTCACGGTCTGTCATCTGACTATAAATAACAGAAACAGTGCAGACTGTCTCATTTGAAGCGATTACCACACCATTTCTGTCAATCAGTTTTCCTCTTGCTGCCTTTATTTGTCTTTCCCTTTCGTGCAGTTTTTTTGCCATACCCGTATAATGCTCTGATTGAAAAATCATCACATAACCCACCCTTACACACAAAAGCAGAAAAATAAGAACTACTATGAAAAAAAACAATACCAGCTTTTTTTTATTATAAATTCTGCTTCTGAATTCGCCTTTCAGCCTGCTATGAAACAATTTTTTCCAGTCCTTACAAAGTATTTCATAACATTTTATTAATCTTTGCTGAATATATGACTATTTTTTCTATTACTGTGGAACCGGGAGAGCCGTAGTCTCAGTTTCAATATTTCTATTTGCCCGCTCGTCTTCCCCAATATTGGACTGGGTAGTAGTTTCATTCTCACTTGAAGTCGGTTCTGAAGTTGGCTCAGTAGTTGATTCCGGTTGTGTGGCAGGGTCAGTGGCAGGGTCAGTAGCAGGTTCAGATTCAGGTCCATCCTTTTTTGCATTTACATATGGAAGAACTTCTGCCATAATACTGGAAAACAATGTCCCTGTAATAGCGGAGGACTGGTCCGGGTCGACCGGGTCATCTACCAGTACATAGCACACAATCTCCGGTTTCTCATACGGCGCAAAACCGATAAAGGACAAAATGTATTTTTCCGGGTCCACAGTAAGCTTCTGTGCAGTTCCGGTTTTTCCGGAAACAATATAGCCGTCTACGGCTGCACTTTTACCTGTTCCGATTTCCACACACTCTCGTAGACCAGTTTTAATATAATCGGAGTTCTCTTTTGTCACGGTCTGTTTAATTACTTCTCCTTTTATATTCTTTACAATGCTTCCATTTGGTTTCACAATTTGACTGACTATATGAGGCTCATAATAATAACCTCCATTTATCAGAGAGCAAAAGCCTGCCGCAAGCTGAATCATTGTAACATTAAAGCACTGTCCAAAGGAACAGCTTGCCAGATTGAGAGGTGTCATATTTTCAGGCTGAAACAAAAGAGTTGCAGCGCTTGCTTCGCCCGGCAAATCAACACCTGTTCTGGAGCCAAATCCAAATTTTTTCTGATAATTGAAAAAGAGTTCCTGTCCTTCCAGCACGCTAATCTGCATCATGGCATCATTACAGGAAAACGCCAGTGAATTAGCAAGAGTAATTGTTCCATGACCTCCCGTTTTGTGACATTTTACATACTGGCTTGGATATTGCTCCCCGCCGTCACAAACAAAAGTTGTATTTTTGTTGACCAATCCCTGTTCCAGAGCAGTTGCCACTGTAAATGCCTTAAATGTGGAACCCGGTTCAAAAGTATCACTGATACAATAATTTCTCCATATCTCATTCAACTTTGTGATTTGCTGCTCATCAGTCATGGCATCGATTTCTTCCTGTGAACAAAATGGAGTTAAATCTCTCGGGTTATTTAAATCATAGTTTGTATCTCCCGCCATAGCAAGAATTTCTCCATTGTTCGGGTCCATCACAATTACCCCGATATTTTTCGGTGTATACCGCTCTTTCCACTGAGCAATATATTTTTCTACAATAGTCTGTATATTAAAATCCAATGTGGAAATGATATTATTTCCATCTGTTGGATTTTTTATAATTCTTTCCATAATATTGTCATTATTGACATAGCCGTATTCCCTGCCGTCTACTCCATTCAGAGTATCATTATACTGTTCTTCTATTCCCCAGTTGCCTACATTGCCTGCTACGGTAAAGCCAATCACGCTGCTTGCCAGCGTGGAAAATGGATATTTTCTCTCATATTCACTCTCAAATGTGACTCCCTTTACATATGGATGTTTTTCTGTATCTTCTGAAATTTCTAGAAAATCCTTAATCTGTTCATAAGAAAGCTGCTTCTCATAAATCAGATAACTTCTTTTGCTGTTATCATGGATTAGCTTTGTCAGTTCATCTGTATCATATCCGAAACATTTATTCAATGCCTCCAGTGTAGGTCCCAGAAATTTCTCCTCTGAGAGAATTAGTTTCGGGTCCAGAATCAGATTATACACTTTAATGCTGGTGGCAAGCGTAACACCGTTTCTGTCTATAATATCACCCCGCTTGTACGGAAGAACCGCATTTCTGTAACTCCGCTGTGATAACACTTTTACGGTATATTCCTCACCCTTTGCATTATTGATTCTCAGCATCGCAACGCTTAAGAAAAATAATGTCAGCAGCAGAAACGAAAAAAGTATCACACTTTTCTCACTCATTTTTCTAGTAAACACTGCTGGTATGCGTTTTCTTTTCTGTTTCTTTACAGTTTTCCTCATAATCTGTTTATCACTCCGTATCAGGTACATCAGCGTACTGATTCATAAATTCATCTACATTTTTCTGGAAATATTTGATTTGTTCCTCATTTGCCATAATCATTCCCAATTCATTGAGCGCTGTATCAATAATTCTGTTGATATCAATATATGCATTAATATCATAGGACACAGCGTCGTTTTGAGAGGAAATAACCTCTATATTGGATTTGAGTGAATGAATATTGGATTTTATTCCTGAAATTTCTGCTTGATAATTCAGATATCTGACAGCCAGAAACGCCGAAACAAGAACCATTGCGGAAAGAAAGACAACATATCCAAGACTCATGGACTCGGACTGCATTCTGCGGTATTTTGCCCTGCTGCTCTCTTTTTCCATTTCCCTCTGCTGATACTTTGATAAAGGCTTTTGCTGCCTTTTTCTTGCAGGAGCCGGCTCTTCCTCATATCTTCTTGCAGGAGCTGCACTTCCCCGATGATATTCTGCATTTCTACTTTTGGAGGACGCGTTCTGTTTTTTTCTGTCTGCCTGATAGTCTATTTTCCTCGCTGTACTGCCTTCTGAATAATATTTCCCTGAATTATATTTCCCTGAATTATATTTTCCAGAATTATATTCATATGATTTGTGTCCCATAATATCACCTCTTAATTAGTATTACTTATTGACTAATACTATTTCTTTCAATTTCTCCCATTTCTTTATGCCATCTTCTCAAATACTCTTAACTTTGAACTTTTGGAACGTTTATTTTCCAGTATTTCCATTTCCCCCGGAACAATCGGTTTTCTTGTAATTACCTTTCCCTTTGGTTTTCTGCCGCATACACATATCGGAAAGTTTTTGGGACATATACACGGATTTTCATTTTCTCTGAATTTATTTTTTACAATTCTATCCTCTAATGAATGAAAGGTAATAATACAAAGTCTGCCTCCGTCATTCAGTAAATCTATCATATTGTTTATAGAAGCTTCCAGAACTTCCAATTCCTTATTTACTTCAATTCTAATCGCCTGAAAGGTTCTTTTTGCCGGATGTCCGCCGTCTGCTCTCATTTTTGCCGGAATCGCAGCCTTTATAATTTCTGCAAGCTCTTCTGTCGTTTCTATTTCTTTTTTTTCTCTTGCTATTCTGATATGTTTGGCAATGTTTTTTGCGAATCTTTCCTCGCCATAGTCACGGATAATCTGGAAAAGTCTCAGTTCGTCATATTCGTTTACCACATTCTTCGCTGAAATCAAAGCCTCTCTGTCCATTCGCATATCCAGAGGAGCCTCTTCCTTATAGGTAAAGCCTCTCTCCAATGTATCAAGCTGATAGGAAGAAACGCCTATATCCAAAAGTATTCCATCCGCTTTTTTTATGCCAAGCTGCTCAAACACTGATTTTATCTGACGATAATTGCTCTTTATGCAATTTATCTGTACCTTCCCGTCAAATACCTGAAGCTTTTGCTGTGCTGCCTGTAACGCATCTGCATCTTGGTCTATGCCTATAAATCTTCCCTCTTTGGAAAGTCTCCGGCATATTTCATAGGCATGTCCTGCTCCGCCAAGAGTTCCATCCACATAGACGCCGTCTGATTTTATATTCAGATTTTTAATTGTTTCTTCCAGTAATACCGGCTGATGTCTGAAGTTCATGGATACCTCCCATACACTCGGCTGTTGTTTCAAACTGTGCCTGTCCATTATCAAAAGTATATTTTATCTGACAGCAAACTGAGCTTATATACGATGAAAAAATAAAAAAAGATATCCGCCAAGGCCGCGGGTTATTACAAACTTCTCTCCCAGAAACTCCCAAAGCTTTGCCGGAATAATCAGCAGTCCCTTTATATTAATCAAATAATTATACTCACCCAGAATAAAAAATAAGCTGCACTCTTTTCTCTTTTGAGGCAATACGTGTTCTTTGCTCCACTTTTACCAAAAATCACCACTTCATAGATTATTATATATCAATTAGATAGATAAATCAAGCCAAAAAAACAATTTAACCGAAAGCTTCTATTCTCTGGCAGCTTCTCCCATCTCCTGCAGCCTGTGCACCTCGCTTCTGATTTGCTCAAGCAGCCGGTCTTTTAATTCCCTGTATCTTTCCATTACCTCATGCTGCGATATTTTTTCAATCATATATCTTGCCTGTCCGGTTTTCTTTAAATGCCATTCTTCGCTTCCAAGATTCATAAGATTTGTAATATTATGCAATCTGTCTGCAAGCTTTACAATCAGCGCCACATCACTTCCATTTAATATAAGTGCGTCAATATATGCCTCATAGGAAATTTTCTTTGTTCTGGTCAGCCATTTGACATTTTCAGCTACCTGCTTTCCAAATCGTTTTTCCAGCTCTTCATATTGTGTGCCGGTATCCTCCAAAATATCATGAAGCAGAGCAGTTTCCAGCATTTCCATATCTGCGATTTTTTCTTTTTCCAAAATATGGTATACCCCCATCAGATGTCCTTCAAAATATGAAATATCCGTACCATCAGGAAGTTTCCATTTCTGTCCCTTATGCGCATGCTCGGCAAACTTTATTGTCCGCCAGATTTCTTTTGAAAAATATCCGGCATTTTTTTCTGTTACGGCCTTTCCAACAAAAACAGGCTTTAAATTTCTGGCAATTCGAATTCTGTTTGCAAGAATTAATGTAATTCCCAAAATAAACAGAACTGCCGATAAAAGCTGTGAAACCGCAATACCAGTGCCACCTATTAAAAGCTGGTCTTTTCTTAATCCCTCAATAAAAAACCGGCCGAACGCATAGGCTGTAATGTACCACAGAAAGACTTCTCCTTCAAATTTTTTCTTTCGTTTAAAAAGCTGCAATAAGATTAAAATACAGAGACACCAGAAGGATTCATACAAAAAAGTCGGATGTACCTGTATGTATTGGTTGTCAATCACTGTCACGTTGTCCTGAACGATTACCGATACATTCGGGTCATTTATATTCATTCGCATAGCAAAGAGAGAATTCGTATCTCCGCCATATGCTTCCCTGTTAAAAAAATTTCCCCATCTTCCAATCATCTGTCCGGTAATCAGCCCTATGGCACCGGTATCTGTCATTTTCCACAGGGATAACTTTTTTATTTTTGCCAGTATAATACAGACAATCACTCCTGTAATAATACCTCCGTAGATTGCCAGTCCTCCCTTTCTGAGATTAAAAATTTCATCCAGATTATTTTTATAATAATCCCATTCAAAGATGACATAATAAATTCTAGCCCCTGCAATGCCAAAAATAATACCAAACAATGCCAAATCCAGATAATCATCTACCTTCTGTCCTGAAACCCTTGCATCGTGAAATGCCAGCAACATGGCTGTCAGCATGCCAATACCGATAATCAGACCATAATATGCTATATCAATTCCAAAGACAGAAAAAGAGTTTTTTAAGTGTTCCAAAGCTATCCCCAGATGCGGGAAGCTAATGCTTACGCTTTCAGGCATATTTCCTCCTGTCCAAATATTTATGTTAAAAATGTTTTTATTTTGTACATAATATTTTATATGCTAAAAATATTTATACATTAAATCTGAAAAGTATTACATCTCCATCCTGCACAACATAATCTTTCCCTTCCAGTCCCACAAGACCTTTCTCCTTTGCCGCTGCATAAGAACCGCAGTCCAGAAGATTCTGATAGTTCACGACTTCTGCCCGTATAAAGCCCCGCTCAAAATCAGTATGAATTTTCCCTGCTGCCTGTGGTGCTTTTGTTCCCTTCTTAATCGTCCATGCTCTTGTCTCTGTCTCTCCTGCGGTCAAAAAGCTCATAAGCCCCAAGAGACTGTAACTTGCCTGAATTAATTTATCAAGACCGGAGGTTTTGATTCCCAAATCTTCCATAAACATTTCTCTCTCATCTTCGGACAACTCGGAAAGCTCCTGTTCAATCTGAGCACATACAGCGAAGGTTTCAAAACCATTTTCAGAAGCATATTCTCGCACCTTTGCCACATATGGGTTATCCTTTGCATCCTCAGCAAGGTCCTCTTCCTTTACATTTGCGGCAAAAATAACCGGTTTGCAGGTAAGCAGATTATACTCCGAAAGAAATTCTTCCTCCTCATCATCGTCAGTCTGAAAACTTTTTCCAAGCTTCCCTTCCTCCAGATGAGCTTTTATTTTTAAAAGAAGTTCATGCTCCTTTGCCGCTTTTTTATCATTTCTTATCAGCTTCACCACCTTGGCAATTCTTCGTTCCAGAATTTCAAGGTCTGAAAAAATAAGCTCCAGATGAATGGTTTCAATATCTCGAATTGGGTCTATATCGCCTTCTACATGAATAATATTCGTATCCTCAAAACAGCGCACCACATGAATAATGGCATCTACCTCTCTGATATTGGCAAGAAACTGATTTCCCAGTCCCTCTCCCTTTGATGCGCCCTTTACAAGACCTGCAATATCAACAAATTCAATAACAGCAGGAGTGATTTTTGCAGAATGATAAAGTGCTGCCAGCTTGTCAAGTCTTTCATCCGGTACCGCCACAACGCCGATATTCGGGTCTATGGTACAGAATGGATAGTTGGCAGATTCCGCACCTGCCTTTGTAAGTGAATTGAATAATGTGCTTTTGCCGACGTTTGGCAGACCTACGATTCCCAGTTTCATTTTTGTATATTCCTCCTTAAAATAGTCATTTTTTATAACTTTAATATTTTGCTGCATACCAATTTATGTACCAGCCTAAATGACTTTAAGTATTTTTTCAATATTTTCTGGTTTTTACTTTAATTGAAAAAAGCCTTAAATGGCAATAATTATATTACCACATAAGGCTTTACAAGTCCACATAAATTTATATTTCTATCTACTTCCTAAGTTCAATTCCCATTTCGCCAAGGTCCGCAAGAATCTTCTCCATAATCGGCGTAATATCCTTATCCTCCAAAGTTCTGTCCTTTGCCCTGAAAGTAAGGGAATATGCTACCGATTTATATCCCAGTTTAATCTGCGCGCCCTCATATATATCAAACAAAGTCATGGACTCAAGAAGCTTTCCGCCTCTTTTTTCAAATACCTTTTCCACATCTCCAACGAGTATATTTTTTCCCATAACCATGCTTAAATCTCTGGTAACAGCCGGATATTTGGCAAGGCCCTGATATTTTCTGCCAAAGGTTGCATGCTCCGTTACCTTTTTGATATCTATCACTGCCAGATATGCTTTCTCCCCAATCTCATAATTATCAAGCACTTCAGGATGAACCTCGCCCAGATAACCTATGATTTCTCCGTTGTAAATCACATCTGCCTGTCTGCCCGGATGAAGATATGGCTTTTTATTATCAGGATTGTATTCCGGCTTTTTCTTCATTCCCACCTTCTCAAAAAATTCCTCAACAACACCTTTCATATCAAAGAAATCACCCTCTCCATACATTCCGAGAGTAAACATCATTCTTTCATCCGGAAGCTCTGTGACTGGAAGTGCTTTTGGAAGATAGATATTTCCAAGCTCATAGAGCCTTGCACTCTTATTTCTTCTGTTATAATTCGTGCCAAGAGATGTCAGCATTCCGTTTAATGAGATTGTTCTCATAATGCTGAAATCCTCGCCAAGCGGATTTAAAATCGTAACTGTTTTTCTAAGCTCACTGTCCTCTGGCAGCAGCAGCTTGTCAAATACCTTCGGACTTTCAAAGGAATAATTCATTCCCTGAGAGAAACCGCAGAATTCTGCTGTTTCTCTTGCAATTTCCTCAATGCGCATTTTAAAGGATTTCTTTCCTGTGGTTGCCTCTCCTGACGGAAGCGACACCGGAATATTATCATAACCGAAAAATCTTGCCACTTCCTCTGCGATATCTGCATCACATTCAAGGTCCTGACGGAAGGTTGGTATAATCAGCTCATTTTTCTCTTTATCATAAGAAATTTCCAGTCTGTCAAAATAGCCAAGCATTTCCTCAGATGCAATCGCTGTTCCAAGAAGACTGTTATATTTTTCCGGCTCAAATGGAATTCTCTTTTCTGTCTTCTTTTCCGGATATATATCGACGATGCCGCCCACTACCTCACCGGCTCCCAGTTCTTCAATCAGCGCACATGCTCTGTCAATCGCAGCTTCTGCATTATTTGGGTCGAGTCCTTTTTCAAATTTGCTGGATGCATCCGTTCTTAAACCAAGCTTTTTTGACGAAAGCCTGATATTTGTTCCGTCGAAGCATGCCGCTTCAAAAAGAACCTGATTTACCTCCTCTGTAATCTTTGAATTTTCACCGCCCATAATACCGGCAAGCCCTACTGCCTTTTCATTATCGCAAATCATGAGAATATCTGAATCAAGCCTGCGCTCCTGTCCATCCAAGGTCTGGAACACTTCTCCTTCTTCTGCACGTCTTACAATAATTTTATTTCCAGATAATGTACTTAAATCATAGGCATGCATTGGCTGCCCATATTCTTCCATTACATAATTTGTGATATCTACAAGGTTATTAATCGGCCGGATTCCACAGTTTGCAAGCCTGCGCTGCATCCATTCCGGAGACGGCTCGATTTTTACATTTTTTATTACTCTTGCACAGTATCTTTTACAAAGCTTGGTATCTCTGATTTCTACACTGATATAATCCTCTGCCTTTTCGCTGTTTCCTGTTTTTTTGATTTCAGGCTTTACAAATGGCTTTCCAAAAGTTGCGGCGGCCTCTCTGGCTATGCCAAGTACGCCGAAGCAGTCTACTCTATTGGAGGTGATTTCATACTCTATTACAGTATCTTTCAGTCCCAGTTCTTCCACCGCATCTTTTCCTACCTCTGCAGTATCAGGAAAAATATAAATGCCGTCTTCCGGTGCCTCCGGATAAAAATCTCTCGAAGAACCAAGTTCCTCTATGGAACACATCATGCCAAAGGACTCCACTCCACGAAGCTTTCCCTTCTTGATTTTTGTTCCGCCTGCCGCTTTATTTCCATTATGGTCTCCTGCCACACGACCGCCGTCTAATACAACGGGAACCTTGGCGCCCTCGTATACATTCGGTGCGCCAGTGACTATCTGCAAGGTTTCTGTGCCGGTATTTACCTGACAGATTACCAGCTTTTCCGCATCCGGATGCTTTTCGATTTTTTCAATTTGACCGATTACAATTTTTTCAAGATTTTCGTTCAGTTTTGTATAATTTTCTACCTTTGTACCAGACAGTGTCATTTTATCTGCATATTGCTGGTCGGTACAGTCAAGCTCAGGCACATATGCCCGAATCCATGATAATGGTGTATTCATCTTTTCAACCTTCCTCCTGTCTAAAACTGTTTTAAGAAACGCATGTCATTTTCATAAAGAAGACGCATGTCATCTATTTCATATTTCAATAATGCAATTCTCTCAAGACCAACGCCAAAAGCAAAACCGGAATATTCTTCCGGATTAATTCCGCTCATTTTTAATACACGGGGATGTACCATGCCGCAGCCAAGAATCTCTATCCAGCCGGAACCCTTGCACATTCTGCAACCCTTACCCCCGCATTTAAAGCAGGTGACATCCATCTCGGCGCTTGGCTCTGTAAACGGGAAATGATGCGGGCGGAATTTTACTTTGGTTTCTTCTCCAAATAATTCCTTTGCAAACTCTGCAAGAGTTCCTTTCAGGTCTGCAAATGTAATGTTTTTATCTATCACAAGTCCTTCTACCTGATGGAAGGATGGGGAATGTGTGGCATCTACCTCGTCAGAACGAAATACACGTCCCGGCGCAATCATACGAATTGGCAGCTTTCCCTGTTCCATCACTCTTACCTGTACAGGAGAGGTCTGAGTTCTTAATACTATTTTATCATTGATATAAAAGGTATCCTGTTCGTCTTTTGCAGGGTGGTTTGCCGGAATATTAAGGGCTTCAAAATTGTAATAATCATATTCTATTTCAGGACCTTCCACTACCTCATAACCCATGCCGATAAAAATTCTTTCCAGTTCATCTAATGCAATGGTATTTGGATGACGATGCCCTATATGGTTCTTCTTTGCTGGAAGTGTGACATCAATCACCTCTGCCTGCATCTGTGCCTGTCTTGCTGCTGCCGCAAGACGGGAACGCATTTCCTCTATTTTTTCTTCTATGGCAGCGCGGGTATCATTTACCATCTGTCCAACTTTTGGACGTTCCTCTGCGTCAACATTCTTCATACCCTTGAGCACTTCTGTCAATGCTCCTTTTTTGCCTAATACAGATACCTTGATTTCATTCAGCTTATCAAGGCTTTCAGATAACTGAATTTTCTGAATTGCTTCTTCTCTGATTCTCTGCAATCTGTCCTTCATTATAATCCTGCTACTAAAAACATATACTAAACATATATGCCAGATGATTCGCTACAATCTCACGATTTGTAGTTACTGTTTCATCGTGTATGGTTTTGTAACCATTACTGGTATACTACTCACAAATTTCTGTACACTCCACAGTCGTAAATTCCCGACTAATGTCATCAATCAAGATTGATAACCTGAGTCATCGGTACATATCCACATTTACTTGATTTTTATAATCTTGTGAATATCATCTAATTAGCTTTTCCTTTCCTAGATTTTTTGGTAATCAGCCTTTGGCCGGTTACATTATTAGGCAGTCAGCGCAAGCGCTGGCTGCATGATTTGCCCTTGGTTTTCGGGACTTGACCATTGACCAGCTCCACCCACAGATTTCTATATCTTTGTTATACTAGACTATTTCAACTGATAAGGGCTTCATTTCCATAGCTTGGCCTGCTGTAAAGCCAGCACAGGCTATACCTTGCATTTCAGGTACATAAGTTTGTGATAACCTTCCCGCACTTTGTTTATAAATAAAAAACTCCGCCCTGAAAGGGACGAAGTTTTATCATGCAGCCAACTTTTAATTGACGGCTTATTCCGCGGTACCACCCAAATTTCTTAAAATTAAGACTCTCAGCCTGCGTAACGTACAGTAAAACGTCATTTTCTACTATTAGTTCAAAAATGCGGCTCCTGTATGAAATTCATCTCTATATTTGAACTTATGGAGGTTCTCAGCCTGCGGCCTCCATTCTCTGGAAAGAAAATACATGACTACTGTATACATTCTCAGCCTTTTTTGTATGAATCATTAAGATATGATTTATTATATAATAATACACAGGTACAGCATATAAAAATATTGTTTAACAAAATGTTATTCAAGAAAATATTCCCCAAAGAAATATTATACATGGAATTATTATACATGGAAATACTATACATGGAATTATTTATACAGCGATAATATTAACACCAAGTTTTTATCATGTCAATATATTTTTTAAAATTTTTGTTTGAGAGTAGTTATCTTTTGTATCTTCATCTTTTGAATGTTCCCGTTTTTACTGCCCTATTTTTCTGCTTCTACACAATGTAATGCAAGAAGTTCTTCAAATTCTTTCTGTATGTTTGCAAGAATTTGTATTTGTTTTTCATATGAGATATCTTTCACAGAAATCTCAGTCGCCAGAGCATCCATTTTTGCCGCAATGTCTGCCAGAACAGCCTCATTTATGCGTCTGCACATACTTACCACCTCCCGTAATAACTATTCTATCATTTTTCAATAAATTTACATCAACAAAAGAGGTTAAAATATCCACAAATTTATCCACTATAACATAAAACTGAATTTTATTAATTTATGGCTGTTTTTTGTGGTTTTTCAAAGATATTTTTTTTGATATCCACACAATATTTACGGATTAAAACAGATATTTCCACATTTTTCTACAAAAAACAGATACTTTTTATATATAATATATTCTTAAAATTTAATATATTTATTTAATAAAATATGTTTAATATATACAAAAAATTTTACCAATTCTCATATTTTCTTCTTTACATAATCTTCAAAATATGATATATTAAATAATTGTTGAAATTACTTTATATATTATGGAGATGTACCCAAGTGGCTGAAGGGTCTGCACTCGAAATGCAGCAGGTCGGTATTCAATCCGGCGCGAGGGTTCAAATCCCTCCATCTCCGTTATTAGTAAACAAAAAGAGTCTGTCGCAAAATAGCCGTTATATATAATATATGGTACTTAAACCTTATGAGTCTCAGCATATATTGTGTATAAGCTGCATTTTGCAACAGTCCCTTTTTCTCTATATAAAATTATTCTTATCTAAAAAAATTTTTTTATAATTTTTCTTTTTTCCTCCTTATCTTTCTCCCAATACGCTTAAAATGCATATAAAAATATATATTAATTTCAGCCCCTATAAAAATAATATACATGCAAATATACAGCCACAGCATTAAAAACACTATAATACTAAGACTCCCATAGGAATAGGACCTTCCCGCAATATGATTGATATAATAAGAATAGATATAGGAAAATGTCAGCCATCCAACTGAAGAAAAAACTGCTCCCGGCAGATATCCAAGCAGAGATTTTCTTCCATTTGGAACCAGTCGATACATAATCAGAAAAAGAATGGTCATTACCACAGGTACATAAATAATACGGGTGCTGAATATATAATCTGCCACGTCATAGACAATCGGAAAATGCCTGTTAATCAGCGCCATTAGTGAATTTCCAAATACCATCAGTGTCAGAGTAAGTACAATGCCCAGTACAAACAACACAGTATATGCACATGCAATAAGACGAAGCAGAAAATAATTTCTGTCTTCCTTCACATGAGCAATATTTGCAAAACCGCGTATCAGAGCTAAAATTCCCTTTGCGGCAGACCATATTGTAAGTACAATGGAAATGGAAAGCAGCGTACCACTGGAGGTTTGATATAAATCACTGATAATTGTAATGGCAAGCTCCTTGAAAGAATATGGTATCACAGTAAGTACCGTTTCGAGAAGAAATTCCTCTGTCACCGGAGTATATTGTATAACATTCAAAATCAGAATAAGCATGGGAAACAGAGCCATTATCATAAATAAAGCAGCCTGAGATGCATATGCGCTTATATGGTCCTCCTTTAAGCGGTCGAGAAAGCCTGTTACCTGCTTGTAGGTATAGATAATACTTTTCATAATTTCTCCTCGCTGAAATTAAAATATAGGGATTATATTACATTATATCTAATATTTTTTCAAGTAAAATTCTTCTATTTTCCATAAACCTGTTGCCTGTATTGCATAATTTGAAGTATAATAAAGAGTATATTTTAAACAAACTGGAGGAAAATTTATGTATTTATTTATGCCAACACTTGTATACAGCGAAAAAGACTGTGTAAAAAATCATTTCAGAGAAATCGCTTTGATTGGTGAAAAAGCGATGATTGTCACAGGAAAACATTCATCAAGAAAAAATGGCTCCTTAGATGATGTGAGTGCCGTTTTAAATCAGGAAAATATTTCATATATTATATTTGATGATATTGAAGAAAATCCTTCTGTGGAAACCGTTATGAGAGCAAGAGAGCTTGCTGTCAGTGAAAATGTGGATTTTATAATTGGAATAGGCGGAGGTTCTCCATTAGACGCTGCCAAAGCGATTGCTCTAATGGCTGCAAATCCTGAAGCAAACGAAGAGGTATTGTACCAGAGCAATGCTCTGCCTTATCTTCCGATTATCTGTATTCCAACTACCTGCGGAACAGGCTCCGAGGTAACACCCTATTCTATTCTTACTTTGCATAAGCAGAAAACAAAAAAAAGCATAAGTCATAAAATATTTCCAACATTGGCATTGCTGGACACAAAATATTTAAAAACTGCCAATAGAAGCTGCATAGTAAATACATCGGTAGACGCACTGGCCCATTTAATAGAAAGCTATTTGAATACCAACTCAAACTCGCTGAACCGAATTTACAGTGAACAGGGGCTGCGAATGTGGGCAGAATTTAAAGATAATCTGAAAAATGATACACTTTATGAAAAAGATTATGAACGTATGCTTCATACTTCAATGGTTGCAGGTATTGCCATTACCCATACAGGCACTTCGCTTCCGCATGGTTTGAGCTATGCTGTCACCTATGAACTGGGTGTGCCGCATGGCAAAGCGGTAGGAATGTTTCTTGGAGGATATGTGGATAACTATAAAGATAAAAATGAGGCTGGCAAAGTTCTTGAACTTCTTGGATTTTCAAATGCAAAGGAAATGCGGTGCTATTTAAACGAACTGCTTGGAAAAACA
This sequence comes from uncultured Lachnospiraceae bacterium, assembly GCA_910577835.1. GTDB lineage: Bacteria > Bacillota > Clostridia > Lachnospirales > Lachnospiraceae > CAG-303. The sequence continues at coordinate 24,673 of CAJTOU010000013.1, forward strand.
GAACTGTCACCAGAATTATTATCTGCAAATGCAGACAGTATTCTTGCAAATGAAGGAAAGTTAAAAAATTATCCTTTTAAGATTACAAAGGAAGAACTGATAAATATGCCAAATTGAACTACCTGCCATTTAATTTTGCCTGAAGTGGGATTTACTGTCTCAGCTGCTAACGCTTGCTGATACAAAATTTAGTTAAATATTTTTAATATTTTGAAATTGTGCAAAGTACAAAATCAGAAGAATACCAAACAGAAAACAAATAACGAAAAAATGAAGTAAACAGTAGCACAGGTAAACTCCGCTGTCATTTACTTCATTTTTTACAGTTGTTTTCTCTATTCGTGGCTGCTCTTTTCTTTCCTATTTGGCAGATTTTTCTTTGGTTTCTTCCTCCTCTTCAGGATGATAAATCTTATCATATTTTTTCATTTTCTTTTTCATTTTCTTATAATATCTTTCATTGATTTCCCCCTGCTCCAAAAAACTGTCAAGCATTGCATGAACCTCCGTATAGCCCTGATAAGCCAAATCCTTATAATTATTTTGCAGGTTCAGTTCAAACTGCATAAGCTCCTTTTCAATTACGATTTTCGCGCCATTATCAGCCATATCAAAATCCTCCGGTTTTGTTTAAATCAATTAAACTATCTTTATTGTATAAATTTTCTCTGTCATATAATCCTCTGCCACTGTCCTCAAAATCACAGTATCTCCCTGTTTCACCCTTTCCTTACGCTCCAGCGCATCGTCTACAAGTACATTATTTACATACAAAAGTCCATTTTTATCTGTGAGCTCTGCTCGAAAACTGATATACTCTGCCTTCATATTCAATGTATATTCTGTTATATTTTCACAAAAACTCTGATTCAGTGTTCCGCCGGATATATTGATACGGGAAATACCGGCATGATTCATATAATCACTCACAATACTGAGTTTATCAAAGATTCCGCCTACCCAGCTATCACCACGTACAGCAAACTTTACACGGACCATATCTTTTTCTTTTATCAGCTCTTCCGGAAGCAGATAATATTCCTCATAAAATTCGCCCTGCACTTTATTTTCAATTGTTTCTTCCTTTAAAAGAACATCATCAATATAAATATTAAAAGTTCTTCCTGCATTTCCGCTGAAATATTTTACCAGAAGATAATTATTCACTCCCTGCTTTACCTTTATATCATAAGAAAACCATCCCTGCTTCGACCATGCATGACGCAGCATCAGTCCATTAAAGGTTCCTGCCCCTGTATTTTCTCCCTGAATATTGTGAAGCAGCTCATACTGGTCATTGCCAAGAGGGATACTGTCTATCTGCACACGCTCTTTGCGGGCATAAGCCTTTGTTTCTCTGATATGATTCTGCAATGCCTTTGAATCCCTTGATACCATATTCCAGTAAATACCATATCTGTCCTGATATCTCTTATAATGAGGCGTAAATATCAGCCTGCCGCTATCTGTTCCTTTAAGAGAAAACTCAAGCTTTTCCGGCACTTTCACTATATTTTTATCAATATCCTCAATCCATGCATCCACATCTTTTTCAGTACTGTACTCACTTCCATCAGATGCCTTTACAGTAATAAAATCTTTAATACTGATAGTTCTAGTAGCAATCGTTACGTCAACTCCGGTTTTACTTTCCTCCATAGCCTCTGTACCCAGTCCTGCACTTAAAACCACAGGACCATATTTCAACCCGATACAGTGTTTGTTATCATGCAGTGGATATGCCTGAATCCGCATCGGTATTCTGATATCTATTTCCATTCCTTCCGCTGCTTCCAGAAAGATATAGCCAGATTCGGCAGTTTTTACAATTTCTCCGACCCTCACTATCATAGTTGTGGTCCAATCCGGCACGCGAAGCGCAAGCCTCTTGTTTCCTCTTATAATACGAAAACATACCCTTTCTGTATTTGGAATATCAGACTCCTGTATCATCAAAAAGCCTTCTTCCTTCCAGTCAAGCTCAGAAGAAAGATACTGACTGACATAAACCATATCCTCTGCTTTAAAATAAATACTGTCATTACATTTTGTGAAATTCTCCATTCCGGTTCCGGTACAGCACCAGAAGCTGTCAAATGGAGTCGAATATACTTTAAAATATCCTGTTGCCATTGGCTGAAAATACATGCTCATTCCAGTCTCTGGATTTTGAGAGGATAGAATTGCATTTATAAATGTATTTTCATAAAAATCCAGATATTTTTTTTCATGGGTTATTTTAAACAATTCTCTGGAAAGCTTCAGCATATTATAAGTATTACAGGTTTCGCAGTTACAGTTTGTCCTCTCTGCATCGAGAATGCCAGATTCTCCAAAATGCTCCCATTCGCTGTTTCCTCCGGTAATATACGTGTGATTCTTCACAACAATTTCCCAGAACTTTTCTGCCGCCTCAAAATAAAATCTGTCTTCCTCCTGATATCCCAGAGAAATATATCTATACAGAGCACCCAAAAATTTTGGAATCGTTGTATTTGCATGTTTTCCGTTTAAAATATCCTCTCCATTGCGAATTGCCTGAAACAATGGCATTTCATCAAACATATGTGCTGCCTTGGCATGTTCTTTTTTCCTTGTTATTTTGTATAAATCATATAATGCCTCATTCATGCCGCCATATTCTACTGCAAGAACTGTATTTTGTATTTCCATGGTCCATTTAGAGGTTCTTTCGTATATCCAGTCCGCAAGTTTTGATGCAATCTCCAGAGCCTTTTTATTTCCGGTCTGCACATAAGCTGCCGTCAGTCCTGAAAGAATCTTATCCATAGTATACCATGGCACCCAACATGGCTTTTTGTTTTCCACATTGTCAAAAAAGGTTTCTGGAAATGCAGATAAATATCCGCTTTTCTGCTGTGCCTTAAAAAGCTCATCTACAATATAATCCAGCTTTTGCTTAAGCTCTGTATCGCCTGTTTGTGCCACTGCCTGAGAAACGGCTGTCATATAATGCCCCAGTGAATGGCCTCTGATTTCTGTTGCTTCCCATCCTCCATATCTTTCAGCCTTTGGCCGGATATTATTTACCTTCAAAAACTCTGCTGCCAGTCTGTCTGCATCAAAGGCTTTCAAGTAAGAAAGCTCCTTTTCCAATGCATTTTTTATATATACATCGTTTACCTTTACTTCATCTAATGAAAAATCCTGTAACATCTGTTTCATATTGATTCCTTTCCAATTTTATTTTAAATTTATTCTGTTATTTTTCATTATCTTATCAGATTTTGTACTCTGTGTAAACGATAATAACTTCAGATAGGTGTAAAAAAGTCAGCTTTTATCTGATTTTAATTTCCTGCCAGTTCATGGCTGTCCAGCAGAATCGTTACCGGCCCGTCATTTAACAGTTCCACTTTCATATCGGCGCCAAAAATTCCCTGTTCCACCTGTAAATCCTGTTCTTTGCATTTTTCAATAATATATTCATACAGACAATTTGCCATCTCCGGTTTTCCTGCCCCAATAAAAGAAGGTCTGTTTCCCTTCCGGCAATCCGCATACAGAGTAAACTGTGAAATCAGCAGCAAACTGCCATTTACCTGCTTTAATGACAGATTCATCTTACCGGCCTCATCTTCAAAAATACGAAGCCCTGTCATTTTTAATACCATTTTATCCGCAATTTTCTCTGTGTCATCATTTTCAATGCCAATTAACACCAGAAATCCTTTTTCAATTTTTCCCACAATCTTTGAATCTACTGTTACAGATGCATGTGTAACTCTCTGTATTACAAATCTCATAAATGTCCTTTCTATAACTCAAACTGGTCTGTCATCTCGTTTAAATGCTCTGCCTGTGCTGACAATTCTTCGCTGGTAGAAGAGGTTTGCTGCGCAGTCGCAGAATTAGCCTGAACAACATCCGATATCTGATTCATTCCCTGAAGAATCTGCTCCATCATATCTGCCTGTTCCTGTGCAGCCGCCGCACTGCCCTTTGCCGCAGCCGCGATTGTACTCACACCTTTTACTACTTCCTTCATAGACTCTGAGGTATGTAATGTAATCTCATTTCCATTTTCCACCATTTGAATAGATTTTTCAATTAACTCTCTTGTATTGACTGCAGATTTTGCGCTGTCATCCGCAAGCTGGCGAATCTGGTCTGCTACAACAGCAAATCCCTTGCCTGCCTCACCTGCTCTGGCTGCCTCAATCGCTGCATTAAGAGAGAGAAGATTTGTCTGAGAGGCAATCGTTTCAATTTCCCCGATAATATTGGAAATCTGATGGGAGGTTTCTGTAATGTGACTCATGGCAGATACCAGTTCATTCATTTCTTTGTTGCTCTTAGAAAGTCCCTCTACCAGCTCGCCGGCAAAAACACTGGCATTGCCTGCCTCCTTTTTGGAATGTTCCAGTCCTTGCGTTATGGTATGTATGGTTGCCTGAAGCTCCTGTACAGCTCCTGCCTGCTCTGTGGCACCCTCTGCCAGCCCCTGCGCGCTTTCCGCCATCTGATTTGCTCCAAGATTCACCTGTTTTGCCGCTTCCTGAATATTTACAAGGGTCCCATTCAGATTGTCTTTCAGATTTTTTATAGAAACAATCAGTCCGCTGTAATCCCCCACATATAATTCTTCTGTATCAATATGAATATTGAACTTGCCGTCAGACAGTTTTCCCAGTTTGTCATCCATATCTTTAATTACTTTTTTCATAGAAAGAGTAATTTTCTCAGTAGCATCTGTCAAAACCTTTATTTCATCCTGCCGATTGCTTTGAGGCACCTCGCTTGTCAAATCTCCCTCTGCAAGAAGCTTGATTCTCTCGGTACAAACTTTAATAGGCTTTCCGATATTGGTTCCAATAATTCTTGCGGTATTAATTCCAGCTCCAACCGCCACGATAAACAATATAATTGAAATAATAATTCCGATTATTGTTTCTGTCATAAAATCAGACAAAGGCGCATGAATCGCAACACTCCATCCATTTGCAGCTTCCAGTTCCACAGGAGTATATGCCTGAATCAGCTTTTTGCCATTATAGCGATATTTTCCATAACCAGTCTCGCCGGCTGCCATTTTTTTCTCCAAAACAGCACCGGACTTGTATTTTGAATCCTTTTCTGCCGCCTCTGCCATATTAAACTGTTCTTCTGCCAGAGAGACGTCACTGTTTGCCACAGTCATTCCCTCTGCATTAATAATATAACAGCCTCCGTTTTTGCCGATTTCTATGGAAGCCGCAATGTCATTTAGAAAAGTTGACTTTGGCATGAGAAACACAACACCGTTCACTTTACCGGAAGATGAATCTCCATCTTTCCATACCGGCGATGCGATAATTACACTTAGTTTCCCTGTTGTCTTTGATTTAATTGGGTCTGTAATAACGACTTCTCCCTTCATTGCTCTGTTAAAATAATCTCTGTCATTATAATCTGTGCCATCTGCTTCACAGATACCGTTTGATGAAATAAATTTTCCAAGTTCCATATTATACTGCTTTACTCTCTGATTCACAAGTTTCTGTTTATCTTCAGGTGAAATCGTATCATTTGCCAGACTATCTTCTGTGCCAAGCTCTGTAACAATATTCTGTACAGACAGTACTTCTTTTGCAATTCTGTCAGATGTAATCTTTACAGTTTCCTCCATAAGCTGCTTTACAGTTGATGACGTGCTCATATAATTCAGCACTGAGCCGGATATGGCAACCACAGACACAGATATTCCTACAAGCAGAAGTATAACCTGCTGTATTCTTCCTCCTATGGTACTGTTATATTTACTTTTCTTTTTTTCTTTCTTATTATTTTTCTTTTTGCTGTTTTTTTCTTCGTGCATGATACTTTTCCTCCAAATCATAATATTAATTTGTTTTACTCTTCCTACAATTATAGCATGATTTTAACAAAAATCTAGTAATTTTATATTGACACTATAAAAAACTTATAATACTATTGTCAGGGAATTATTTAAAGAGAAAGTGAGGATATATTATGCTATCATGCAATCAACTTATGAAAAAGTACATAACTACCACAGCCGTGCAGGATATTACACTGAAGCTGGAAGCCGGTAAAACATATGCACTTCTTGGACCAAACGGAAGTGGTAAAACCACCTTTATGAAAATGGCTGCCGGTCTGATTAAGCCAACCAGTGGAGATATTCAGTTTGAAGGACAAAATATCGGCGTTTATTCCAAGGCTCATATTGCCTATATGCCTACGGAAGCCTATTTTTATCCATATATGACCTGTAAGGATATCGGGAATTATTATCATGATTTTTTTGAAGACTTTGATATTGAAAAATTCTTTCTCATACTTGGCAATATGGATTTAAACCTGAATCAGAAAGCTTCCAAAATGTCCTCCGGTATGATGGCAAAGCTGAAAATTGCCGTTACTATTTCCAGAAATGCAAGGCTGATTATGCTTGATGAACCTTTAAACGGAATCGACATTATTGCAAGAGAACGGGTATTAAATACGATTATAAACAATTTCTCCCCAAATAAAACATTTTTAATTTCCAGTCATCTTGTAGATGAGTTGGAGCAGGTAATTGATTATGCTATTTTTATCAAACGGGGGCATGTAGAGCTGATGGGACCTGCTGATGAGCTGCGTCGGGCAAATAATAAATCTATTGTTGATTTGTACAAGGAAATTTATGCAGACTGCCAGTTTTAAGGCTGTTACTTTATAAACAGAGAATTTATAAAACAGTTTTCTGTGAAATACTATATTATTTTTCTGTGAAAATTGGAGGAAATCATGCTAAAATTAACAAAATATGAATTTAGGAAAAACCGAACTCTTTTAATTATTTTTGGAATCGGTCTGATACTGCTTCAGATTTATTTTATGGTAAGTACATCTTCAGGAGATGATGAACATACAATTATTAGTTCAATGCTGCTTTTTACATATTTAATGGTTTGTTACTTTTCTGTTTTCATGCTTGCCATTTCAAGCTACTCTAAAGAACTGAACTCAAAAAGCAGCTATCTGATTTTTATGACACCAAACTCTGCATTAAAAATCATTCTTTCAAAAATGCTCACCATATTGATTATGGGTATTGTTCTTCTGATATTGGTATGCACTCTTGGATATTTTGATATTTCAATGATTTTGGACGCATATCCGAATGTTGGTACCATTGCGGAATTTTTCGATGAAATGATGTATATACTTGGCATTAATACCAACCAACTGATTATCAGTATTTTTGCCTCTGTTTTAAGATTTATTATTTCTTTCTTCTCTATTGTAACTCTTGCGTACCTCTCCATTACGCTGAGTGCCACGCTGTTGCAGAATAATAAATTAAAGGGACTTGTAAGCTTTGTGATTTTTATTGCACTTTCTTACTTGATTAGCTTTTTTTCAAATATGCTTCCTTATCCGTATTCAGACCCGGAAAATGTACTTTATGTGCTTATTTCCACGCTTCCTGTCACTATATTTAATATGGTGATTATGATAGCAAGTATTATAGGATGTTCTATATTATTAGAGAAGAAAGTTTCGCTGTAATTTTACATATGGGTGAAACAGAGGGATTATGGAATGTTCTATATCACGGAAGCAGAAGAATTTGCCCGATTTTGTATACGACTAAGAATTACAAACAAAAGTATACAGAAGAATTAATAATACACAGCTAACACTTGTGCTGATATGTAACGGGCTAATAGCTGATTATCTAATAATAAAAGAGACTGCCATAGCATTTTTCTAATATAGTATTTTTGTGCTAATATTTTGTCAAATACGGCAGCCTCTTTATTTTATTTCTATTTCATTTTTATCTTATTCTGGTTTTATCTTATTTCATTTTTATCTTTTTATTTTATTCTGATTTTATCGTATTGTTTTTTATTTTCAAAGAGTTTTGCTTTCTCAATTTTCCTAGTTATTAATCAGCTTGTCCTCTTCATTATTCCAGCTATAAAGTTTTCTTACTTCCTTGCCAACCTTTTCTGCCGGATGTTCTGCATGCAGCTTTCTCATTGCTTTAAAGTGAGCCTGTCCACCTGCTGGTGACATATCCAGTAAGAAATCTTTTGCAAATGTACCATCCTGAATATCACTTAAAATCTTCTTCATGGTCTTCTTTGTTTCTTCTGTAATAATCTTAGGTCCGGTTATGTAATCACCATATTCTGCTGTGTTGGAAATGGAATATCTCATTCCCTCAAAACCGGACTGATAAATAAGGTCTACAATCAGCTTCATTTCATGAATGCATTCAAAATAAGCATTTCTTGGGTCATATCCTGCTTCTGTCAATGTCTCAAAACCTGCCTGCATAAGTGCACATACACCACCACAGAGAACTGCCTGCTCACCGAAAAGGTCTGTTTCTGTCTCTGTGCGGAAAGTTGTCTCAAGAACTCCTGCTCTTGCTCCGCCGATAGCCAGTGCATATGCCAGTGCCATGTCAAGTGCCTTTCCGGTAGCATCCTGCTGTACGGCAACCAGACAAGGAACGCCCTTTCCGGCCTGATACTCGCTTCTTACTGTGTGGCCCGGTCCCTTTGGCGCAATCATGGTAACATCTACATCCTTTGGCGGTACAATCTGTCCAAAATGAATCGCAAAACCATGCGCAAACATTAACATATTGCCTGCCTCCAGATTTGGCTCAATATCCTTTTTATACATGGCGGCCTGCTTCTCATCATTAATAAGAATCATAATAATGTCAGCCTTTTTAGCTGCCTCTGCCGCTGTATATACTTCAAATCCCTGTGCCTCTGCCTTTGCCCATGATTTGCTTCCCTCGTATAAGCCAATAATAACATTGCAGCCTGACTCCTTTGCATTTAATGCATGTGCATGTCCCTGACTTCCATAACCGATAACTGCTATTGTCTTGCCATCCAATAATGATAAGTTACAATCTTCCTGATAAAAAATCTTAGCCATTTTTTATTCCTCCATACTATTTTATTGTTAAATATTTTATATAAAGACTGTCTGATAAGGACTGTCTTATTTATCATCCGCCGCGCCTCTTGTCAGTCCGGTCAGTCCGGTTCTTACAAGCTCCAGTATTTCAAATCCATCCAGAAGTTCAATAAAGGCGTCCAGCTTTGTTTCATTTCCCGTCAGCTCCAGCATCATAGACTGTTTTGCCACATCAACGATTTTTGCACGGAAGCTGTCAGCTATCGCTGTAATCTGAGGTCTCTCCTGCGCAGTTACTTTTACCTTTACCAGAACAAGCTCACGGCATACGGAATCTCCGGATTTTAACTCTTTGATTTCCTTTACATCCTCTAATTTTAACATCTGCTTTTTAATCTGCTCCAAAGTATCTTCATCTCCATGGACCACAATGGTCATGCGCGAATACAGAGGATTCTCGGTTTCACTTACAGTAAGGCTGTCAATATTGTAGCTTCTTCTGCTGAAAAGTCCTGCAACTCTATTCAGTACACCTGATGTATTATCTACAAAAACTGATAAAACTACTTTTCTCATGGTATCTTTTCCTCCACTCTCTCATTCTTACGAATCAATCGCAATAGATTAATCATAGCAACTTTTATTTCGTTTGTCAATAAAACGAACATGTTTTGATACATATTTTTTGAAATTCTGAAATATAATGTAGCAAAGATTAATATTCAGGTGTATACATGAATCGTGAAAACAATATTTCAGCTCTTATCCTGCCAATTGTAAAAACAGCTCTGGCAGTGATTTTTTTCACCTTTGCAATGATTTTTCTTCTTGCAGTGGTTATTTTCAAGTTCCATATTAGCGACGCTGTCATAAATAATTGTATTCTTGTTATCTACTTTCTTGCCAATTTTATCGGAGGTCTGATTATTGGTAAAGTAAAAAAAGAAAAAAAGTATTTATGGGGATTTTTAACTGGACTTACTTATTTTATTATTTTATCCATTGCCTCCTTTATCGCTCTTCAAAGCTTCTATTCTGCTCCTCTTCCAGCTGTTTTTGCTTTTCTGTGCTGTATTCTCGGAGGAATGGCAGGAGGCATGATAAGCTGAATCATAAGCTATAACAGGCCATATCATAAAATAGTCTGAAAATATTTTTATAATTTACATATTCTTTCCTTGACAGTTTTTTCGTGTTCATATATAATTTTTTAACATATAACAGAGAAAATTTGTCTGTACTGGTCACCAGATAAATATGTTATAAATAACAGATATGGAAGTGATAAATTGGACCCCGATATTATAATCAAATTTTTAGTCATTGTTGTTTTGCTGGTTCTTTCGGCTTTTTTTTCCTCAGCCGAAACTGCCCTTACCACTGTCAGCAGATTAAGGGTTATGACACTTGCCGAAGAGGGAAACAAGTCAGCCTCAGTGCTTTTAAAGGTAATTGATAACAAAGAAAAGATGCTCAGTGCAATCTTAATTGGCAATAATATTGTAAATATTTCCGTGTCATCCCTTACCACTATACTTGTTACGAATTTATTTGGAAGCTACGCTGTCAGTATTGCCACCGGACTTTTGACAATTCTGGTCCTTATTTTCGGTGAAATTACTCCTAAAACCTTTGCTACATTCCATAATGAAAAAATCTCATTAAAGTATGCAAGAATTATCTATGCAATTATGTGGGTTTTGACGCCGGTTATTTTTATTATCAATAAACTTGCATTTCTGGTTATGCTTCTGTTTAAATCGGAAAATTCAGCCAAAACAAGCACTTATACAGAAAATGAATTAAAAACCATTGTAAATGTAAGCCACGCAGAAGGTGTAATCGAAACCGAAGAACATGAAATGCTGCAAAATATCTTTGAATTCAGTGACAGACAGGCAAAAGACGTGATGATTCCAAGAGTAGATGTCTGTATGCTGGAGGTTTCCTCCACCTATGATGAAATTATGGAAACCTTTCGTGCAAACCGATATACCCGTATTCCAATTTATGAAGACTCTACGGATAATGTCATCGGTATTATTAATATAAAAGATTTGGTTTTATATAAACATGGAGAATCTTTCAGCATACGAAATTATCTCCGTGAGCCTTATTATACCTATGAATATAAAAAATTATCCGATTTGCTGCTTGAAATGAAGAAGGCCTCGGCAAATATTACAATTATCCTTGATGAATACGGCGCCGCTTCCGGTCTTTTAACTTTGGAAGACTTGGTTGAGGAAATTGTGGGGGATATCAAGGATGAATATGATTATGACGAGGAAGATTTACTAAAAGCCGTCAGCGATACAGAATATATCGTGGAAGCTCAGATGAATCTTGACGATTTTAATGATATCCTTGGTACAAAACTTGTTTCTGACGAATATGATTCTGTGGGCGGATTTATCATTGAACATTTGGACAGAATGGCCCATACAGGTGATATGGTCGAAACTCCTGACATCTCCTTTCTTGTTGATTCTACTGATAAAAACAGAATTGAAAAGGTTCATGTATTCCTGCATAAAGATGAAAAAAAGGAAGTTTCGGCATAAAACTGCCATAATATATATTTACTGCTTCTGTTTATCAGGCTTTGCAAATAAAATATCATAATTGATTTTTGCTCCGGAAAAGATTAATTTTTTATACTCTTTTCCTTTGAATACAAAAGGATAGGTCTGATAAACAAGCAATAACTGATAATCTTCAATAGTATTGACAGAGCTGCTGCCGGTATTCGGTATAAGCAGCTCTATATTATATGTTTTATCTGTTATTTCCAGTATTTCATTTACTTTTTTCTCCATTGAAGTAATACTTCCCTGTGAATACAGTATTTTCTCACCCCATTTCAATCCGCTCAGTTCTCCTTTATTCCCTGCCAGATAGAATCCGTCAGGATAAGTCAATACCACAAGTTTGACAGCTTCTTTCAAATATTCTTCATAGCCGCTGATTCCCATATAAAAGCTTCCGATTTCACGTGTAATACAATCCAGTATCTTCTCTTTATCAATTACTGGTCTGTAATCTTCAAAATCCAGTGACCACCTCAGTGCATCTTCTGAAATATGGTCCATAATATGATTATACATTGTAGCACCATAGATATTTTCCCGCAGCAAATCGTTTTGAAAAGAAATATTGCTGAAAATACACCAGACAATTACTACAAATATTACTGCAAAATCTGTCAGTTTCATCTATCTGCTCTCCTCTTTTGGCGAATATACTGCCTTAATGCTGCCTCCATAGCATACTGACATATTTCCCTGAGAATTATAAATAACAATCTTTATAAAATCATTATAATTCATTTGATATTCCAGTCCCTCCCTGAGCTGCTCAAAAATTTCTGTCTGAGTATGAGTTTGAAAAAAAGTTTCGCTTTTTGTTTCCTCTTGTGGCACATTTGCAGTTCCTGCTTTATCTTCATTTTTATCCTTGTTTTCACCCATCAGACTTTCATGAGTAATGTTTACCTGATATAAAGTATTCATATGACTTATCTTATCCAGATAATTCTGCATATCTCTGTCTGAAATCACACCTGTATTACAGATATTATCTAAAAACCGAACCGTTTCCTGATAAAGATACATCCGTTCTATTTGCCTGTTTTCTTCCCTGGCAGCGTTTAATGGATAGAGAAACATCAGCCAAGCACATAAAAGAACAGAAAATACCTTGCCTAATATATCATTCAATAAAATCTCCTTGTTATCTGCCTTCTGGCATTATATACTCATTTCCTGCCGTTTTGTACAAAGCTTCATAAGCCTGAAAAAAATCTCTCTCATATCCTAAAAGCAGGGTAATGGCCATTACAAACATCACTGTTCCAAGCACCAGAAAAAAAATCTCATTTGTCTGTTCTTCCATACTGCCTCCTAAGACTGAACAAATTTTATTCCGGTAATTGTATCATTGGAATCCCTGATTACAGTTCCTTTAAAGTTCGCATATGGATTGATATAGGTATTTCCTGTCACCTGTGCTGCCTGTGCATAGTTTGTGTTTGAAGCTGCTCCAAGTGCTCCGCTGTTTAAATCAAAACTGTATCCATAATAAGTTTCCGATTTATTTGTTTTCACATAAACACCAATATTATCCTCTGACATTTTTTTGATAACATTCAGCACTTCGCTTCCTGAAACAGTGGCATTATCATACACAATTTTATCACTTTCGGCAAACTCGGTATTTAATTTATTGATTTCCTGTGCTCCATTTACGGCTGTCTGCCTCGCCTCTCTTGAAATATAGAAGGCAAGTGAAATCACTACACAGGTGATAATTGTTCCCGCTGCAAGTATTAATCCTTTTAATGAATTTTCCATTTTCTATTTCTCCTTTTCATATATATTGTTTTGTAAGTTACACTTATCAGACAGACCTGATTCCAAAATATATTTATCAATACAGCTTTACAATGTCATATTTACATCAAGACTGTTGATTCCCTGTACTACAAACGGAATAATCAGTTTTACGATAATTACCAGACATAATGGCAGAAACGCAATCGCTCTGGCAATCAGTGATTTTTTGTTAATAATTTCATCATTATCCTGCTTGTGCTTGTCTACATAATACATTCTGTCTGATTCCACATCTTCAAACGCCTGATAAACCGGCATGGTATCACATGCAATAAAGCTGTCCATCATTTTTTCATAAGGCGTAAAACCAGTTGTTCCTTTCGCTTCCCGAAAGGTATCTATTCCTTTATAAGACAGCACGTTTGACAGTTCATAAATATGAGTTTTAAAAAGAACAGCAAAACTCTCCAATCTTTGAAGAATTTCAGCTATCGTTATACGGTCTATATGCATAATCATCAATATAATTGTCTGAAACCGTACAATCTCTTCTTCTCTCTCCATAATCAAAATTTGTTTTCGTATCAGAATACTGATAAATATTGTATAATATCCTGCTACACAACAAACCATAACCGTACAGATAAGAGCAGTTCCTGTAATTCCTATGCTGACAGTCAGGGCAAATCCGCCTCCTGTATAACACAGGGCATACAGCCATCTTATCAAAATAAATTCTGCAAGATTATAAGAATAAACCACCTCCCTCAGCAGCTTGTTGATTTTTTCAGCCTGCTTCTTTCTATGGCTGATATAAAATATTATAAAACGATTAATGATTTCATTTTCTGCCAGCTGCTCAATGAATCTGTTTTTATATCTTTCAGTATGGTTAATCCTTTTCAGTACAGTAATCAGCTTATAAACAGCAATCGTAAAAACCATTAAAAAAATCGTTGTAATCATTCCCTGTATTCCATAATATGCCTCCTGCATTTCGGGCATATTATACAGCGCCCATTTTTCAATCGGTTTAATTGCAAAAACCGGAAGAAGTGTCAATCCTACAAGTCCCATAAACTGATTGTTGATTTTCCTTCTCTTAAGCTGTTCAATATTAATATCCTCTTTCAGATAACCAAGATTTTTTACAAACATAGACTGCCCGTCAATTTTTTTATCCCCATACTTTAATGTCATAAGACAGATGGAATAAAAGGTAAGAAAAAAATTATTCGGAGATATTTCACTATATTCCTCCTTCTCTTTTACATAACAGTTTCTCAGACACTCCAGTATTTTTTCACCCTGTATGGACATTTCATAATCTGCATAATTAACTGCATCCTGTATCGCCTCCTCAAGCATGCCGTCAAACTGAAACCGGAATTTTACATCCGATACAAATTTTTCAAGCTGCAAAAGAAGCTTGATTTCCAGTTTGTCCAAATCTCCATAAATTTTAGAATTAACCACTGCATAAACCATAAGCGAACAGAGCATGGCATAATATATGGAAAAATCCGCAAAGATAAACAATCCTGCTGCCATAAGCCCTGCCATAATGTAAATACGGATTAAATACTCCGCTGTTCTGTTTATAATTGAATATCTTGTAGAAGGATATAAAATAGCAACTCTGCTCTCTATTCTTTTTGTCAGTTCAGAAGTCAGAAATAATTTTCTGCTATATTTGTATACAATACTTCGCACAAAATTCCCTCCTGTCCATCTCTGTCATTCTTTTCTGCATTTCCTTTGCCGCATTTTCTGAAAACATATTTTTAAATATATATTTATCTTCTTCAAAAACCACAATATCCACAATTTCGTAACCCTGTTCGTTACTTTTTGGCACAATCTCCGAAACTCTCTCTATATATCTGTGTCCCGCAATATCCTTTTCCAGATGAATATCAAAACGGATAGAATCTATCACCTGTTCTCTGGCTATTTTTTCATTTCGAAAAAGTCCGCTGGATAACAGGCTGTTTCGCATATATTTGATAAGATTTTCTGTCGTTTTTGCATGGTGAGTAAACAATGTAAATAACGAACCTACCTGAGACATCTGTATCAGATATGCAGCCACTTCAATACTTGCTACCTCTCCCAAAATATTGACTACGCCGTCTGTTTTCTTTTGAAGGTCCAGTCCCTCCTGCCCTGAGATATTTTCTGTTTCCCGAAAAGATAAAATATTTCTGTCAGGGTAAGTATCTCTTAAATGAAGCTCAAATGCCATCTCCTGTATCCTAAGTGTAAAAGAAGGATGAATAAACCCGATTAGTCCCATTAAAAGCGTGGTCTTTCCTGTTCCCTGTGCTCCAGTAACGCCAGATATCTGGCAGCCTTTAACAATCCATTTTAAAACATCAATAACAATTCTGTTTCCCTTGTCTGTAATCAGTTCTTCAAGCTCTTTTTTTTCAATAGTATCAAACTTTCTGACAAAAAACGCAAAGCTTTCTGCAAAAGGCGGCCGCACTACAACAATTCTGGAATGGTCTTTCATTTCATTGACAATATATCCCTTTGTCTTTGACAGCTGCCCCGGATTTCCATAGCGGTAAATATTCATGCAGATTCGTTCCAGCTCTCTTTCACTTTCAAAGCTTAAAAATTTTAAATGAAGTGTAATTCCATGATAAAACACCCACACGCTGTTATGCTCTCCTTCTCTGCCTGATACTCCGCCTGAAATTCCATCAATATTAAAATCTCTCAACTGGTCAATAATGCCAAGTCCTCTGTATCCGGCATAAACTCTCTGTACCACTATTTTCTGTTTATCCATTTCCGACAAAAAACAGGAAATCTTAATAAAAATATCCTCCAAAAGTTCGCTGTCAATGCAGTATTCCATATTCTCATCAAATATTTTTTCCAGAATATGGTTATCTTTCATAAATGCCTCAAAAGCTCCCTCTTTATATTCTTTTTCATAAAAATGCATCAGAATATCAAATTTATCTCTGTATGTAAGCCTGCTTTTATCTTCAAAACTGATAATTCTGTCCCATTCCTTTCCGGAAAATTTCAGTTTTTTTACCAGAATATCCTCTATCACATCTTTTACATAACTTTTGGCAGATATATCTCCGATGCCGCAGTTGTTCAAAGCCTCTCTGAGCTCCCGTTTCCTGAGTCTCAACCGCTTAAGTTCCTTTTCATTTAATCCCACTTCATAAAGATTTGCCCTTAAAATCTGGTTAATTTCATCGCTGATTAAAAGCGTCAGGGCTTCCTGTCCCAAATCCTCCTTATATTCCCTCATATCCCGCCTTTCTTAAAATCATATTAGTTGTATGATACAATTCCATAATAAAATCATAATCGGCATCTGTCTTTTTTGAAAAAATACCTCTGGTAATAAACGGAACTAGCTTTCCGTCATTTATGGCATCATGAAAATGAATATTATAGGGAATTACGCCGATAGAATCTTTGGAAATATTATATTTATGCCGGATTTTACTGACGCTGTCTTTTGAATTTGTGTCATATCTCCCTACAATAAAAATTGCTTTTTCCCTGATTTTCCAATCCTCCATAATTTCGTCCATGCAGTCCATTCCCTGAAAAAGATTCACCACCAGAATATCTGTATCACGAAACAATGCCTCTGTCAGCTGGTTTTTTCCATTGGCGCAATCAATAAAATTGACACTCTCAAAATCCTTCATTCCTTCTAAAAGCATTTTTATAAATCTTTCATCAAACACCTCTTCCTGTTTTTTTGAAGATGGCATATAGAAAAGGTTTGTATGTCTAACATTAACAGTATTATCAGAAATAATTTCTCTTTCAATCTTTTTTATTTTTGATTTGTCCCATACTTCATCCAGTCCTTTTCTGTTGTAAAAAGAAAATTCTTCATTTAAAGCATTTGTATTTTTTCCGCCCTCAAATGCCAGACTCAGTGGAGTGCTTTTTTTATCAAGCTGAACCAGCAATGTTTTTAAGGAATACAATACGGATGTCATAGTGCTGACTGCCAGCATATTATTGCTTGTTCCGCTTTTTCCCGAAGCGCTGCTCCAAAATGTTATGTTTCTCAATGGTTTTACCCTCCTTTGCGTATTTTAACGAATATTTTATCTGCTTTTTGTCATATCCTGTTAATTCTGCGGCTATCTGCTCAAGAACCTTCAAAAATTCTGCCGACAGATTTTGAAAGCCTCCAAAATCTCCATACTGCATGTTGATTCTGTATTCACGGTCTGTCAGGTCATCATGTATCTGATAAACTCTGTGTGTCTGATACATTTTCAGAAGATAATCATCCATAAATACATATTTCATCAGATATTGTGCATGAATTCCTCCGTCAGTAACATCACGGACAATAATTCCCGTAGCCATTCTGGAGTTTTTTATCTCATTTACCATGGAAAAAAAGTTGATATATTGCGTATCAGAAATGTAATATATTTTTGATAAATAATTGCCAGGGATATGCCTGATATTATTCTCCATACAAATAAGAATATAGTTATATTCATTATTTTCTTCTGCATATACATTAAAATCTTTGCCAATATAATCAACATTTCTGTAAGTTACAGGAAATTTTTCGGAAACTGAAAAAAGATAATATAATCCATGACCTTCGGTCAAATCTGCGATTAGAACTCTTTTTTGAAGATTTTTAAGAATCTGTCCAAGATAAACTGCCAAGTCTACTGACAGCTTTCCGCACAAACCCACATATGTAACGTTCGTGTTTTCACCTCCCTGTATAATTTTTAGGGAAGCCTGTCTTGGATAAATAATTTTCAGAAACATCTGTATTATATCATATACTTTTCTGTTTGTAAATAGTTTTGTAAAATTTTTTAATTTTTTGTAATCAAAATTCATTATTTGTTTTGGTGCAGATTTGTATTTCTGATACGGATTTACTTGTCTTTTGAATAAAAATGTGCTAAGATAAGCTGGAAGTTGGAAATGAAATATGACTGAAAGGAACGTGTACATTATGAGACATTTACTGAATCCTCTGGATTTAACGGTTGATGAGATTACTGATATTCTGGACTTAGCCTCCGATATTGAAAAAAATCCCGACAAATACAAAGAAGCCTGCAAAGGAAAGAAAATCGCAACATTATTTTACGAACCAAGCACCCGTACAAGATTAAGCTTTGAAACTGCCATGTTAAACCTTGGCGGAAATGTAATCGGTTTTTCCGATGCAAGCTGCAGTTCTGCTTCTAAGGGTGAAAGTGTTGCCGACACTATTCGGCTAGTTTCCTGCTATGCCGATATCTGTGCTATGCGACATCCAAAGGAAGGGGCTCCGTTTGTGGCATCCCTTCATTCTTCGATTCCGGTTATCAATGCCGGCGATGGCGGTCATCAGCATCCTACTCAGACATTAACAGATATGATGACTATACGCTCATTAAAGGGAAGACTGGAAAATTTGACCATCGGCCTCTGTGGCGATTTGAAATTCGGCCGCACTGTACATTCACTGATTAACGCACTTGTAAGGTACACGGGCATTAAATTTATACTGATTTCTCCACCGGAACTGCGTCTGCCTGATTATATGAAGGAAGAAGTTCTTCTGGAAAATAACATTCCATTTGAGGAGGTTTCCAGTCTTGACGAAGCAATCGGCAGACTTGATATTCTCTATATGACAAGGGTTCAGAAGGAACGTTTTTTTAATGAGCAGGACTATATCCGCTTAAAAGACTGTTATATTCTTGACAATACAAAAATGGCCATGGCACCTCCTGATATGCTTGTGCTTCACCCTCTTCCACGCGTGAACGAAATCGCTACTGAAGTGGACAAGGACCCAAGAGCTGTTTACTTTAAACAGGTTCAGTACGGTGTATATGTAAGAATGGCACTTATACTGACGCTTCTTGAAATCACCGTATAATATACAATGTAGTATAATATACAATGCAGATAATTATACAATACAGACGATACGCTTTATATATCAGAAAGGAATAAGAATTATGTTAAATGTAGGAAGTCTTAACGACGGTGTTGTTCTTGACCACATTACAGCCGGAAAGTGCATGGAGGTCTATCATTATCTGGGTCTTGACAAGCTGGACTGTCAGGTTGCGATTATCAAAAATGCCAAAAGTGAAAAAATGGGACGAAAGGATATTATTAAGATTGAATCTCCGTTAGACGTTGTGAATCTTGATATTTTAGCGTACCTTGACCACAATATTACAGTAAATATTATTCATAATGGAGAAATTTCCGAGAAAAAAATACTGCGTCTTCCAAAAACAATTAAAAATGTATTAAAATGCAGAAATCCAAGATGTATTACTTCAGAAGAGCAGGGACTTGACCAGATTTTTGTACTGACTGATACTGACAGACAGATTTACAGATGCAAATATTGTGACGAAAAATTCAAATAAAATATTATCATAGAAAAAACACCTGCCAAAAACAGGTGTTTTTAAGTGAGTAAAACTATAAGCCGGGTTATGTGTTCGATGGTCATCTATCTAGACCTGACGTCGCCGTCAGGCTCAAGCGACCTACCCGAAAGCATGGACGGGCCGCCCGCTTTCTTATTCGGTCTTGCTTCGGATGGGGTTTACAGAGCCCTGACTGTTACCAGACAGGCGGTAGTCTCTTACACTGCCTTTCCACCCTTACCAGTTAAACTGGCGGTTTATTTCTGTTGCACTTTCCTGGGAGTCGCCTCCACCGGACGTTATCCGGCATCCTGCCCTGTGAAGCCCGGACTTTCCTCACCTGCTGCCTTTCGGCACTTGCAGCCGCGACCATCCATTTTGCTCACCGTTAAAACTATAACATTTTTCTTCTCTTTTGTCAAATCATGCAGTTTTTTCATTCTACAACCGAAAACATCCGCCTCCAATAAACTCACGAAGAAGTGAATTTGCCGGTACACTGTCGCTGCTTACCCCCAGAAAATAATCCATAAATTTCAACATTCTCTTTGCCTCTGTATAATAAGGACTGTCTGTCGGTATTCCAAATAAAAGCGGCTCTACATATTGCTTTAATACTGCTAACTCATAAATAAGCGCTGAGTTAAACATGACATCTGCCTCCTCCTGAAATGGAAAAATATTCCGTTCCTCACCATTTCTTACAGACTGCCACCTTGCCAGAGTTTCCTCTGCACCCGTGCCCCTTGTTCTCGCATCCCTTACAATCCGGCGCAAAAGCCGGCAGTCCGTAGTGGAAATTCGATTATGTTCATCAACATTCAACTGTGTTAGTGCGCTTATATATATTTTAAACTTGCTTTCCTTTGGAAGAGTGTATGTCATTTTTTCATTTAAACAGTGAATTCCTTCTATTACAAGAATATCATCTTTTTCAAGCTTTAATGTATTTCCCTTATACAGACGCTTCCCTTCCACAAAATCAAACGTAGGAAGTTCTACCTCCATGCCCTGCAGAAGCTTTCCCATATCATTGTTAAATAAGGCAATATCCAGCGCTTCTAGTGCTTCAAAATCATAGTTTCCAGCGCTGTCTCTTGGGTTATCTTCTCTGTTTACAAAATAATTGTCCACTGCGATTGGATGTGGATGCAGTCCACAGGCGCGAAGCTGTATGGAAAGACGATGTGAAAATGTAGTCTTGCCGGAAGAAGACGGACCAGCAATAATCACAAATTTTATATTTCCTGCACTTTGAATTTTTTTTGCAATCTCGGCAATCTTCTGTTCCTGCAAAGCTTCCTGCACCAACATGATTTCTCCGATATTTCCCTTTGAAATCTGCTCATTTAATGCACCTACTGTATGTACTCCCATTAATGTGCCCCATCTGGAGGATTCTTTTAAAATTCCAAAAACCTTTGCCTGTGGCCGAAACTGTGGAACCTCCTTCGGATTTTCCTTTACTGGCATTTGCAGTACAAAACCTTCATCATAAGGATAAAGCTCAAATTTTTTCAGATATCCGGTAGACAATACCATATATCCATAGAAATAATCTTCAAATTTATTCAACCGATAAACATTCACTCTTGAGCTTCTTCTAAATCGAAACAGTCTTTCCTTGTCATACATGCCATGCTCTCTAAAAAATAAAATGGCATCATTTGTAGACACCACCCGCTTTTCAAAAGGAATATCAGCCTGCACGATTTCATTCATTCTTTCTTTTACCTGTTTTAAAACATCTTCTTTGACACTGACTTCGCCTTCAATTTCACAGTAATATCCTCTGCTCAGAGAATACATGACATTAATCCCTTTGATTTTCTGTCCATATATATCATAAAAAGCCTTTAACATCACCATGACTACACTTCTTCTGTAAGTTTCATTTCCACAGATTGTATCTGTTGCCAGAAAAGAAATACTGCTTTTATCCTTAATGGTCTGCCCAAGCTCACTTAATTTATTATCCACCATTGCCAGCACAATATCATTTTCAAATCTATTCTGATATTCTGCTGCTATCTCTGCCAGTTTTGTTCCTTCAGTATAAGTTCTTCTTTCACCTTCTACCGTTACATAAAACTCTGTACTCATTGCAATACCTCCTGTGTCCGTTTTTCTTCACACCATTTTCTTAAACACCTCATCAATCAGTTTCGTGTCTCTTTGCAATTCCTCTCTCCTCTGTGCGGCCGCTTCTTTTGTATTCCCCTCAAGCTGCTGCAAAATTTGCATTTGCTGTCTTTTTTTCCATATAAGATATTCTTTTAAAACTGCATCCTTTTCCTCTATCAGTCTTTTTCCATAAAGATAATCCATTTCATCATAACTGTCTGTTCTGTTATTTTTCTGATTCTTTCTGACTGCTTTCAAAACCGTATAGTATTTTCCCATATCAAAAATCATCTGTTCTCTTACAATTTGATATCCATTTTTTACCAGATATTTTCTTACAAGAAACACCTCTGAATGAGGTGATAAAACCAGCTCTTTTGCTGTTTTTACCACCTTTTCACCTTTCTCCAGTATATTTGCAATCAACTCTCCGCCCATACCTGCGATAATAATTGAATCTGCTTCATTTTCACAAAGACCTTCCAGTCCGTCTGACTGTCTGGTTTCAATCCATTCTGATAAATTTTCTTCTTCTATATGTTTCCTTGCTCTTTCCAATGGCCCTCTGTTGATATCCAACGCAAAAGCACGTTTCACTGTTTTAGCCTTTACAAGTGCTATGGGCACATATGCGTGGTCTGTTCCAATATCTGCCGCGGCTCCGCAGGGAGCTACAAAGCTGATAACAAGCTTTAATCTGTCTGATATCTGCATTTTCAATATATACCTTCTTTAACTTTCCAAAAAATCCCTCAACTTACGGCTTTTATTTGGATGCTTTATCTTCCACAATGCCTTTGCCTCAATTTGCCGGATTCTCTCTCTTGTAACGTTAAATTCCTTCCCAACTTCTTCTAAGGTCCTTTCCTTTCCGTCATCTAAGCCGTATCTCATAATCAGCACCTTTTTCTCACGGTCCGAAAGGCTGTCCATAACCTCTATCAGCTTTTCTCGAAGCAGTGTATTAGTCGCTGCCTGTACCGGTGTTGCAATATGCTCATCCTGTATAAAGTCTCCCAGATGACTGTCCTCTTCCTCGCCTATCGGTGTTTCCAGCGATACTGGCTCCTGCGCAAGTTTTAATACCTCGTTCACCTTTTCTGATGTCAGCCCCATACGTTCTGCGATTTCCTCCAGTTCCGGCTCTCTTCCAAGCTCATTCAACAGCTCTCTCTGGGCACGCATAACCTTATTGATAGTATCTACCATATGAACTGGAATACGAATCGTTCTTGCCTGGTCAGCAATCGCTCTTGTAATTGCCTGCTTAATCCACCATGTTGCATAGGTGCTGAATTTATATCCTTTTCGATAATCAAAACGCTCTACCGCCTTCATAAGTCCGATATTTCCTTCCTGAATCAAATCCAGAAAAGACATTCCGCGTCCGAGATATTTTTTTGCAATACTGACAACCAGTCTCAAATTTGCCTCAGCAAGTTCTTCCTTTGCAGCCACATCCCCCTGCTCAATCTTTTTTGCACACTCCACCTCCTGTTCTGCTGTCATCAGAGGATATTTACCCATTTCCTTTAAATACATTCTGACAGAATCACTTAATCCTATGACATCTGGCACAGAATCATCCAAATCAATAATATTCTGGCTTTCCTTCTCTATCTTTTCCATTTCTTCCAGTGTTTCTTCGTCCAGCTCGGGAAATTCCTCATCGTCTCTCAAAAGGTCCTCCTCATTTAAAATTTCTTCCTCCGGCTCCTGAAAAAAATCCTCCTGTTCAGAAGTATCAGCGGTATTTCTCATTATATCTTCCTTCATTTTTTTCACCCTTCAACACAATGAATTAAATAAATTACAAATAAATATGAACAGATTTTAACGCCTGCTGTTCTTTTATGATTTCCTGTAATTCTTTTACATCGGCTGCCTTTCTGCTTCTATTTTCAAGACTGTTTTTCTTTATCTTTCTTACCGTGTCATTCAATGCCTTTTCTCTTTCTGTCAGTGACATTTCATGCCGCAGCGGCATATTAAACAGTGCTGAAACCTCTCTGTGTTCCTCTTCACTTTCAAAATAATCTATAATTTTTGCCGGATTAATGTCATGATTTCGAATCTGTTCAAACAATAATTCCGCAACCTTATTATATACAGGTTCCGAAAAATCATTCTGATTGATAACCGGTGATATTTTATCTAAAAGTGAAGGTTCGTCCAAAATCCATGTAATTAAAATTTTTTGTGCCTGCAAAATACCTGTTCCGACATCTGCCTTCTTCTCTTTTGATGCTGTATATTCCTGACCTGTATTCCTTTTTCCCTCACGAGCCGCATAGGTATATGCCTGTCTGCTTATGGATTTTGTCAGGCTTTCCTTTGGAATTTGATATTCGCGGCTGACTGCATCAATATATACATTACGTTCAAGCTCGTCCTCAAATTCCAAAAGCCTCCTTGCTATCTCTGTATAAACTGCTGCTTTTTGGTCAGGGTCCTCCTGATGAACCCCTGCCATAAGCTGGTCTATTTCAAAAAGAAAACTGTTTCTTGCATTTTGTATGCGTTCTTCATAAGCATCAGCCCCAAGATTTTTTATAAATTCATCAGGGTCCTTATACGGCTTCATATGAATTACCTTTGCTGACAATCCCGCCTCCCGAAGCATGGGAACCGCCCGCAGAGCTGCCCGGATTCCTGCTGCATCACTGTCATAGGTAAGATATACAGTCTCTGTATACCGTTTCATCAGAAGACACTGCCTTTGAGTAAATGCAGTTCCAAGAGAAGCAACAGCATTCGAAAAACCTGCCTGATGAAGCGCAATAACATCCATATAACCTTCACAGATTAAAAGACTACCTTTTTTGCTTGTTCTTGCATAATTCATTCCATAAAGATTTCGGCTTTTGTCAAACAAAACTGTTTCCGGTGAATTTAAATATTTCGGTTCTCCTTCTCCCATTACGCGGCCTCCAAAACCGATTACCTTATTATTAATATCCATAATCGGAAATATTACCCTGTTGATAAACTTATCATATACACCGCGCTCACTATATGTGAACAGTCCGCTTTCCTTTAATATCTCATCTTGATATCCTTTGTCCCGCAAATACCGGTACAGGTCATCGCGGTACTTCTGGGAGTATCCAAGTCCGAACTTTACAATTGTCTCATCTGATAATCCCCTGCCCCGCAGGTATTGATATGCCTGTCCGCCCTTTTCGCTTTTTAAAAGCCGAAAAAAATATTTCGCTGTTTCTTTGTTTATTTCCAGAAGAGCCGTCTTTAAGTCACTTTTTTTCTTTTCCTCAGGAGAATATTCTGTCTTTGGAAGCTCAATGCCTGCCCTCTGTGCCAAAAATCTTACAGCTTCCGGAAAAGTAAAATTTTCATATTTCATAATAAAAGAGTATACATTTCCGCCTTCTCCACAACCAAAACAGTGAAAAATCTGCCTTTGTCCGTTTACGGAAAAAGAAGGGGACTTTTCATTATGAAAGGGACACAGCCCAAAATAGGCATTGCCCTTTTTTTTCAGCTTTACATAATCAGAGATTACATCTGTAATATCGTTTCTGCTTCTTATTTCTTCAATCAAATCGTCCGAATAATACATTTTTCTTTCCTTCTTTAATCTCTTTGTTCTTTATAAAAAAGCATTTTATTGAAATAGTATATATCTAAATTCTAATATATGATTTTCTTGTGGAAAATATGACTGAAAAATCTAAATTTTCCCTGTTTTCCGCCAATATTAAGCACTTATCCAACTGCTGCCTCCAGTGCTGTCTCTATCATATCCGTAAAGGAATTTTGTCTCTGTTCTGCCGTTGTGTTTTCGCTTGAAACAAAGGAATCTGAAATGGTAAGCAGACAGGCCGCCTGTTTTTTACAGGCCGCGGCATTGTGAAACAGTGCAAAGCTCTCCATTTCCACCGCCAAACAACCTTGTCCATATAACTTTTTATAATAATCTGCACCGTCTTCTCTGTAAAAGACATCTGTGGAATGAACCATTCCTTCCATCAGTCTTTTTCCCAATGCTTCTGATGCTTTTCTCAATTTGTGATTCAATATTTCTGATGGAAAAGCAACATCTTTATTATATCCGCTCTGAACAAGTGCATAAGTGGATTCAGAATAAGATTTTGTAACCAGCAGCAGGTCAAGCAGATTTAATTCTTTACAGTAGGAACCTGCTGAGCCAATGCGGATAATATTTTCAACATTATAAAAATGAAACAGTTCGTAGGAATAAATTCCCATTGATGGCATCCCCATACCAGAACCCATAACAGAAATACGTTTTCCCCTGTATTCGCCTGTATAGCCGTACATACCTCTTACATCATTAAATAATACAGGACATGCCAGATAGGTTTCAGCTATAAATTTTGCCCTTAATGGGTCTCCCGGCATAATAACTGTACCGGCGATTTGTTCTCTGCCGGCATTGTTGTGCGGTGTAGACATAAATTTTACCTCCTGTTTCCAAATATTTGTTTTTTACTCATTTCTACATATAATACCATATTCAGAGGATAAAATCTACACTCTTTCAAAAGAAAAAGTATCCGTCTGCCAGAATCCCCTATTGGTGAATAAGAAATGTACAAATTTTAAAACATCTCCAAAAAAAATGTAAATTATTGTTGACATTCATGAATCTTTAGTATATCATATACGTATCTTTTAAAAACAAAAGGAGGTTATATTATGTTTAAAAGATTAGTAGCTGTAGCTACAGCAACAATGTTAACTATTGCAATGTCTGTATCTGCATTTGCAGCAACAGGAGTTTCAGCTAAGGAGCAAGAGCTTATTAATAGCCTTCCAGCTGATTATCAGGCTAAAGCTGAAAGTATTTTGAAAGATGCTGACCTTACAGATGCAGAGGTAGCTCAGGTTCAGAAGGCTGTTAAAGAAGTTAAAGCTGGCAAGAGCGTTGAAGAGTTAAAAGCTCTTGGCGAGGCAGAACTTACTAAAATGGCTAATGACGTACTTGCAAAAGTAGATACAATTGTAAAGAAGTATGATATTAAGATTTCCGCTGCAGATGTTGTAAAGCTTGCACAGGCAAAGACACCAGCAGAAATTAACGCTGTCACTGTTACAGTAGGAAATCCTAAGGGAACACCAACTCCTGCTCCTACTCAGGGCAATAACAAGAACGATGGAAATCTTAACACAACTCCTAAGGGTGTTGATTTTTCAACCACAGCTGCTGTCGTTGCAGGTTTAGGCTTATCAGTTGCTGGTATTGCAGTTATCGCTAAGAAAAAAGACTTAGTAAATGCATAATCGGTCAATCCGAAAATTTAATAAAATGATGGCATATATTTATATGCCATTATTTTTTTCTATTCTGTCCTACGGAATAGTCTATCTGATGTATTCAGATATGATTTCACTGGCAACGAATGTAATCTCTCTGATTTCATCAGATTATGAACCAACCTTTTCGTTAAGCAATCGAGATGTATTCAATATTGAAGAACCTGTTGTCCCATCAGAGGATAATACTATAAAACTGAGTGATATTACCCGTCCGCAATTTGGAGATTTATATGCCTATGTAAAATGTTCAGATATCGGTTTGGATGCTCCTGTATACTGGGGTGATACAAATGAACTTGCAAAACTTGGCGCCACACAGCACTCGGTTTCCTATATGCCCGGATTTGGCGGACTTCTTATGATTGGCGCACATAACAATACATTTTTTAACTGCTTAAAAAACATTGAGATTGGTCATATAATAACCATAGAAACCAGTTATGGAACCTATACCTATAAGGTAGCCTCCACAGAGGTAGTGGATGTTACCGTAGAAGGCAAAAGTGAGGTATATAACTATTATACAGATTATGAACACCTGATTTTGTATACCTGCTATCCTTTTGATATGCTGTCACATACAAATAATCGTTTTATGGTTCATGCCGATTTTGTTTCAGGTCCGACTGTTGTGGATTAAAGGAGGCTTATTCATGAAACATGAAAGACATCATTCAAAAAGCGATTCAAAGTTAAAACAGGCTGTCTGTATTATTACCAGTTTTCTCTTAGCTGTATCGCTGACCATTATTGTATTATGCATTTCGCTAAAAACTGGATTTATGAATCAGGACAAAGTGATACAGGGATTTTCTGATTCAGGCTATTATATATCCATATATAATAATATGTTGGACAGATGTGAAAACGAGGCGCTTGTTTCCGGTCTGTCAGAAGAAATATTTGATGGTGTATTCAGTATAGACGAGCTGACAAGCTACTGTGATACATATATTATGTCACTAATAAATGAACAGAAACATGAGATGGATACATCTGCCATGGAAACAAAATTATCGGAAAATATAAAAAACTATGCCGAAGAACATAATCTGGTAGTAGACGGCGATATTGATACAGTGATTGCAAGTTTTACTTCCGCTGTTATTTCATACTATAAATCCGCCGTTCAGTTTCCATATTTCGACCAGATTTCCTCTCTTTTTCGATTATTTAATAAGCTGCTGACTTATTTAATGCCATGTATGATTATTTTTTCTCTGATTTTGGTTATTTTGATTATTCGCTTAAATACCTTTAAGAAAAACCGGATTTTCAGATATCTGTCATACGCTTTTTTGTCCTCTTCCTTATCACTTTTAGTAATACCTGTATTTTCATATATTACTAAATTTTATAAAAGGCTGGTATTTTCAGAGGAACATGAATATAAATATGTAGTTGCTTATATCGACAATGGATTGAAAATTTTTGTAATTATTGGAATTGTTCTTTTTGTATTGGGTATTATATCCATTCTTAACGGCGCAATAATCAAGAAAAAGCTAAAAGAAGAACATGTACCGATTCATCACCATCATCATGAACAATAATAAAAAAGGCAAAGTAAGTATAATATCTGCTTTGTCTTTTTATTATAAGCAATACAGCCAATATCCTATTTTATCGACTCTTTTATAATATTACCAGACGGAGATTTTCTTCTATGAAAAAAATATTAAAATTTCACAAACTTTATTTCCTGATTGCAGCCGGAATCATTCTTCTGCTCTCCCTTTTTATCTTTCACCCGTTTAGAACCAAAACCAGAAACACCCATATTGACAAACTTACAATTTTTATAGAGGATTCTAACGGCAAACAATCTCTTATATATGAAACTGATTCTAATATATATAACCGCCCCTTTTTTCAAAGCCAGACTGACAAAAGACTGCATATTACAAATACAAAAAATTCTCTTGAATATGCCAGTCTCTCCATAGAGCAGAACGGAGAAATCCTTCTGACTCAAGAATTAAATTTTAATCAAAAGGAATGCTTCATTAATCTTCCGTCTCTTTCAGATGGGGCTTATGATATTTCTCTTACTGTAAAACAAGAGCATGGCACCACTTATTATGTTTCCACTGAGACTTCTTTTTTACAGGCAGTCAGCAATCAAGATATCTCTGGACAAATTTTATCCATAATGACAGATATTAATATTACAACTCCTGAAATAGAAAAACTTTCCATCCTCTACCCTTTTACATGGAAAACAAATCAATATTATTTCCAGTCAGATTATGAGCTTCACTTTCAGTCAGATACAGAAGGCTGTATGGTTATAGAAAATGAATCCTCTGATAGCATAAAAACTGGAATTATTTACTGTAATACTCCTCTTTGGGACTACAAAATTTCAAATATATTTGGAGAATTTACAGAAAACAGATATTATTATATAAATGCAAAAACTGTAAACAATACTGTAATAGATACTTCTCTTCTTCATATAAATACAGAGGACAAGCTGAACAGACTGTTGCAAAATGGCTGCCTTATACTTTCTGACCATATTACCCATATCCTTTTGGAAGGCGATTTTGATTTGGGGCATATGGAAATTGGCAGACTTCTTACTCTGGAAATAGCAGGAAATATTAAAGCTTCGAAAAATATTTTGTTTTCCAGCTTTGAGACAGGACCACTTTTGATAGATACTGTCAACAACAATGCCAGTCTTTCTCAAAATATTTATTTTGAAACTCCTTATGCTGATATTATATGGAATGGCAACGATGCCATTTCTTATGAATATGCAGAACAGTATATGAATCTTGCCTCTTATAATGAAATCGCTGTTTCTCCATATATTGGGGGTAGCGGAAGCCTGCGTCTTACTGCTGGAAATATCAGCGACAGTCAAAATCACATGGATTTTACAGTTGACGGAAATTATATTTATCTTACTATGGGTTATACAAACAGAATAGATTTATCAGACGCAGTTGCACAGGCAAATTTAGATGGTGAAGGAAACTGCTCACTGATAGAAAATGAAGGTTATTATTATTGTCTGGTTACAGACAGCCTACAAAATACAAGGGGTTACAAAATAATTATAAACAATAAGAACTATCAGCTTCCTGTTATTTATCTGACCACAGATACCAATACTCCCGTTACTTCCAAGGATTTTGTCACCGGCAGTTTTTCAATAGATTATAACACTTCCCGTTATGAAACCGTAGCTGAGACTGTAAAAATACGTGGAAGAGGCCATTCGTCATGGGAGCTTGAAAAAAAGCCCTATAAAATAAAATTTGATTCCAAGGTCTCTCTGTTTGGCCTGCCAAAAGCAAAAGAATGGGTACTCCTAGCAAATCATATTGACCGTTCTCTGATAAGAAATACTCTGGCTTTAAATATGGGAAGTCTGTTGAATCATATGCTGTTTATGCCCCACTCCTATCTCGTGAATGTATTTATGAATGGACAATATCAGGGAGTTTACAGCCTAAGTGAACAAATAGAGGTAAAAAAAGGAAGAATTGAAGGTGAAAAAGATTCGAAAGAAACTGATACTGACTATCTGCTGGAACTGGGCGGTGATGAAGAAGCAACCAGCTTTGGCACAAACACTTTTTTCAGCGATTTTGAACTCTTTGTTGAAATTAAAAACCCTGACTCTGATGTTCTGACAGAGGAACAGTATAATTATATTGTTTCATATATGCAGCAAATGGAAAATGCGGTCAGAAATCTTTCTGGTTATGAGGAATATATCGACATTCCTTCTTTAATAGACTGGTTTTTACTGAATGAATTTTCCTATAACACAGACGGTACATTCCGCCGCAGTAATTATTTTCTAAAGAAAAAAGGCGGAAAATTATATGTGGCGACTGCATGGGACTTTGACTATGCCTTTGGCAATTTTTCTCTGGATTCAGACAACTATTCCGAATGGATTTGTCTTGGCAATTCCAAAACAGATGCCTATGAAGGAAAATATATAAAAACCAACTGGATGGATTATCTTTTAACTGATGGAGCATTTATTATTCAGCTAAAAAACAGATGGAATGAAATAGGTGCAGCTTTATATAACGAAGCTATTGATACTATTAATCAGTCAGAACAGCAGCTTGAATTTTCTGCTGAAGAAAATTTTCTTGTATGGCCAAATTGTCTGGGAGTAAAAATGCAGTATGAATCTAAAAAAACACTTGCCTGCACTACTCATAAAGAACAGATGGACTATTTAAGAAACTTTATCGAAAAACGTTATTATTGGATGGATAATGCGATTAATAATATGTAAATAGTTCCCGCCGTTTTCATTTATTTGAAAAAACGGTGGGAAAATATATAAAATTTAATATAGAAACTTATTTAATACGGAAACTTATTTAATATCCTGCGAAATAAACGGAACCAAGCAGAGCATTTCCCATAAAATCACGGTTTCCCATTCCAAAATAATAGCCCTTTTCTCCCAGTGTAAAATAGCAGGCGGGAATTTCTGATATTATATAAATCTCCATTTCAAAATAAACGCCATCACTGCTTCTGCACAGACAGCTTTTATATGTTCCATCTTCAAGCCTAATATCTCCTAAAACATATAAATAACCATTATGAATTGACATATCTCTGATAATATCCGTTCCACAGATATCCATTGTATAATAATTAATAAAATCGTCTGTAATATATAATCCATTCTCATTTACCAGCATTACGCTTCCGCCATAAGAAAGAGCAGCTGTAAAATCGCGTGGATTATATTTTTTATTTTTTACAAAAAAGCTCTGGTCATTTACAAAATAAAAAGCATTTTCCGTATCATTATAACTGTATAATTCAAAGGTATTAAATGTCAAATCGTCATTTTCTATCCATAAAAAGCAGTATAAAATATCATTATGTTCCACAAAATTATAAACTCTTGCAAGTGGCTGATTAATAATATCCAAAGGCGCATTATTTTTATAAAAATTCACATGTTCAAAACTTTGCCCGCTGTCAGTGGAACGCATCACCGGATAAACGCTGGTTACTCCGTCTGGTGTGGAACCTGTCCCTATAAAAATCGCACCTTTATGCTCAAATAAATCATAATTATGAGCACCCTTATCTATATTTCTGTATTTTATCCACTGTTCCCCGCTCAATTCATAATAATTTCCATAATCCCAGTCTTCTCTTGGGTCTGTTCCACCAAACATCAGCTTATTTTGAATTACCTGAAACCGTCGTATTTTTTCTTCTGGAATTCCGGAATCAATACAGTACCATTTTTCATCAGACTCATCGTAAGTCCATGAGGGCACAGGTCCAAGATTCCTGTCATCATCACCCCCGCCGACATAGATTCTACCATTATAAGCAATAATATCATAAGTACATCTGGCAATTGAACCCGGCGTTGTATAATAATCAGCCAGAGGAATTCCAAGATTTATGGTTGTTCTTTCATAAATATCATCTGTAATTTCTTCTGTGGAAGCAGCTTCACTGGTTTCTTCTGAAGTTTCTTCCTTCTTCTGCAAGATATCTGTCGATGATTTTGATGTGGTATTTGTTTCATCAATAATATCAGATTGCTTCGATTTTTCTGTATCTGCAAGCTGAATATCATTTGTGTTTTTCACATCGTGCAAAGAATATGTTTTAAAACTTTCTTTTATAAAGTAAATACATAATATGACAGATATTGCAACAACGAAGACAACAACAGCTTTTTTTCTTTTTTCATTCATTATTTTGCTCCATTATTTTTTGATTGTAAAAATTTTATATTTTATCAGTATAGCACCACTATTATTGAAAAACAAGAAATATACTGTTTTGTATTGATTTTTCACTTGTATTATATATAAATCTTCTTAATAATAAACATCTTCTTTATAATAGAAAAAATTTCCGAAACATTTTCTATACAAACTCTGCAAAATGTTATATAATAGGAATAATATTTTCATGAAAATAATTTATAATAGGAGGATTATTATGCCTAACAAATTTATTTATCCAACAGAACCGCTGCACCCCGCAGCGAAACCGGTCCGGCCTGCGCCGGGCGAAAAACCAGCAAAACCGCCTGCACACAGCGTTTGGTTTACACATGACCCTGCTATTTATCATGACCCTGTTACAAAAGATTACTTCTTGTATTGTACCGACGCCAAATGTATGCGCTCGCACGATATGATTACTTGGGAAACATTAAAGCGGGCGGTAGAAGAACCCCCGAAGGAAGCTATAAATTGGACCGGCAGCAAGGCTATATGGGCTCCTGATATTGTAAAAGTCGGTGACGAATATCGTCTGTACTGTTCCAATTCTTCTTTTGGAGTACGACAGTCCTGTATTTTTCTTGCAGTCTCTGACAAAGCTGAAGGTCCGTTTATACCCAGAGGCGTTGTCTTAAAATCTTCTGACCATTTAAGAGTAAATGCGATTGACGCAAATATTATCGAAGATGTCAGAACTCACAGGCAATATATGGCATATGGTTCTTTCTGGGGTGGATGTCACCTTATTGAGCTGGATAGAGAAACCGGTCTTGCAAAAATCCCCGATGATATCGGTATCTGTCTTGCAAGGCGTCCAAAATGGATGGATGGAGCAATTGAAGGCGCCTATATTATCTACAATCAGGGTACTGATTACTACTACCTGTTTGTATCCTATGCCTCTCTGAAAAGCGACTATAATATTCGTGTAGGGCGAAGCCGCAGCGTAACAGGTCCATATCTTGACCATAATGGCAGAGATATGACAGATTTAAATGATGACGATAACACTCTGGGATTTATGATTGCATGTGGGTATAAATTTGATGACGACCCAACAGGATTTATGGGACCGGGCCATAACTCTGTTCTTCATGATTTTGACGGAGAATGGTATATAGCCTGTCATATACGGGAGCACAATTTCAAAGGTGGAGAACCTTCTACTCTTCATATTCGAAAAATGCTGTGGACAGATGAAGGCTGGCCTGTAATTTCACCAGAAAACTATACCGGAGAAAAATTACAGCCTGTTACAGCCAAAACAGTATGTGGAAATTATGAAAGAATAAAACTGCTTCCCATGATTCCTCAGGGAATGCTTACTTCCGTAAAGATGTCTTTATTTGATAATGGCAAGGGAATGCTTGCAGATTCTATTCATATTCAATGGGAGTTATCCGATGAACATACCATTACACTCCGCTATGCCAATATTACGGAAAAGTTGAAAGTTTTGGCTGCATGGGATTATGAAGCATGGAAACCAACGATTGTTTTGACGGGCACAGATAATAAAAATATTTGCATCTGGGGTAAAAAATATTAATTTCTCATATAAAATGAAGTATAATTTTAAACAAAATCAAAAGTTTCTATACAAAACTTGGTATGCAGATAATACCTGTACTGACTGCTCAATGATACAGTCAGCGATTCCAGATACTGTCAAGTCTGAGGGCTGTTCTAAATAATATTTTCAGAACAGCCCTTAAGAAATATAATCCTGCAAAAATTTTCTTAGATATTGTACTGTTATCCCCCTATTAAATACCGAAGAAATTTTTTCACCTGTTCATCCTCTGCCGAGCCAGCAGCGACCTGTAAAATATAATGATAACCGGTTGGATAATTGTCTCCAAAATATTCTTGCGCCTTTTTGCATTTATTAAATATAATTCCCACAGCCCTGTCATCAATATAATACAGATATTTTTCATACCGGCTCATCTCCTCTTCAGAAAGCACCTGCTCTAAAGGTGCCGCTTCATAGGATATGGTTGCTTTCGTTTCTTCTTCATTATCCTCATCTTGTTTCCTGTCTGTACCGGAATCCTTATCAACATTTTCTGTTTCAGACTCTTTCATATTTTCCTGTTCTGCTGTATTTTCAATTCTATCTGCGGTTGTAATCACCATATCAATTGTTCCGTTGGTAAAACACGCCTCATAATCGTTGATTTTTGCCATACCAAAGGAAATATCTTTAAATTGTTCCTGACTCAGATACATGCTTTTATAACGAAATGCCGAAGAGCCGCTTTTCATTTTCTGCTCTTTTTCAAAATCTTTCATCATACTTTCCGCCACAGTCAGATTCATACATGAAGTATCATCTACAATCACAAAGTCAAGCTCATCTCCACTTTTATCCTGCCACAATACCACTGCAATAATAATCACAAAAATCAGTGCAATCATATGATATTTGTAATAAAATATAAAATTTTCCAGCTTTTTCTTCATGAGAACCTCACTCTATTTATTATCCGCCTGCTCTGCTTCAATCTTTCGGATTTCCTTTGTACGGATTTCACGGCAGATATCTTCAATAAAGATTGGCAGTTCTTTCTGCCCTTCATCTCCAAGATATCTGCTTCTTACAGATACCTTCTTTTCTTCCTCCTCTTTCTGTCCTACAACCAGCATATATGGAACTCTTTTCATTCTTGCATCTCTGATTTTAAATCCAATTTTTTCCGAACGGTTATCCACACTGCTTCGAATTCCATTTAAAACAAGCTCCTGATTCATCTGCTGTGCATATTCGGCATACTTTTCTGAAATCGGAAGCACTCTTACCTGTTCCGGACACAGCCATGTCGGGAATAGTCCCGCATATTTTTCAATCAGCCATGCAATGGTTCTCTCATAACAGCCCATAGAGGTTCTGTGAATAATATAAGGGCGTCTCTTATTTCCATTTTCGTCAATATAATACATATCAAACTGCTCTGCCAGAAGTGCATCCCACTGAATAGTAATCATGGTATCTTCTTTTCCATAAACATTCTTTGCATTGATATCAACCTTTGGTCCATAGAAAGCGGCTTCTCCGATATCCTCCACAAACGGAATATTAAGCTCTGTAAGAATTTCTCTGATATGCTGCTCTGTTTTATTCCAGACTTCCGGCTCTCCTATATATTTTTCTCTGTTTTCAGGGTCCCACTTGGAAAGATGATAGGTTACATCGTCTTCAACACCCAGTGTCTGTAAACAGTATTGTGCTAATGCAATACAATCCTTAAATTCTTTGACCATCTGGTCTGGTCTTACAATCAAATGTCCCTCTGAAATAGTAAACTGACGCACTCTGGTGAGGCCGTGCATTTCACCGGAATCCTCGTTTCTGAAAAGAGTAGAGGTTTCTCCATATCTGCATGGAAGGTCTCTGTAACTTTTCTGGCTGGCCTTATATACATAATACTGGAATGGACATGTCATAGGACGGAGCGCAAATACTTCATTGTCCTTCTCCTCATCACCAAGTACAAACATTCCATCTTTGTAATGGTCCCAGTGTCCAGACATTTTATAAAGGTCTGATTTTGCCATTAAAGGTGTCTGAGTTCTGATATAACCGCGTTTTGTCTCCTCATCTTCTATCCATCTCTTTAACTCATTCATAATAATTACGCCATTTGGCATAATTAGCGGAAGCCCCTGCCCGATTACATCCACAGTGGTAAAAATCTCCATTTCACGGCCAAGCTTATTGTGGTCGCGTTTCTTAATATCCTCCAGATGTGCCAGATATGCATCCAAATCTGCCTTTTTTGTATAGGCAGTTCCATAAATTCTTGAAAGCATTTTATTTTTTTCCGAGCCTCTCCAGTAAGCACCAGACGAGGAAATCAGCTTAAATGCCTTAATTGTCTTTGTACTCATAAGATGAGGTCCTGCACAAAGGTCTGTAAATTCCCCCTGACTGTAAAAACTGATAACCGCATCCTCTGGAAGGTCACGAATTAGCTCTGCTTTGTATGGCTCATCTCGTTTTTCCATAAACTGAATAGCCTCTTCTCTTGGGAGTTCAAATCTTGTGATTTCGGCACCTTCCTTAATAATTTTTTTCATCTCTGCCTCTATTTTATCAAGGTCTTCTCTTGAAAAAGATTCATGGTCAAAATCATAATAATAACCTGTGTCAATCGATGGTCCAATCGCAAGTTTTGCATCTGGATACAATCTTTTTACTGCTTCGGCAAGTACATGAGAACAGGTATGACGATAAGCCGCTTTTCCTGCCTCATCTTCAAAAGTCAGAATATTCAGTTCACAGTCATCGTCAACCACAGTTCTCAAATCAACCACAGTTCCATTTAATTCACCTGCACATGCAACTCTTGCAAGACCTTCACTGATATCCTTTGCAATGTCAATAACAGACATGGCCTGTGCATATTCCTTGACAGAACCATCTTTTAATGTAATTTTCATTTTGCTTACCTCTCTTTGTATTGATTTTTTTCAGAAAAAACAAAAATCCCGCAACTTACGTTGCGGGACGAATAAATTCAATCTATTCGCGGTTCCACCCTGCTTGTTAATCATACCTTTAAGAATACCTTTAAGAATATGACAAACCACTCATTATGATGATAACGGAATCACCGGACCGGATTAGGGCCACTCGGAGATGGTTTTCACATATTTTTTCCGTAAAATACTCTCAGCAACTGTATTTCTCTCTGAACA
This sequence comes from uncultured Lachnospiraceae bacterium, assembly GCA_910577835.1. GTDB lineage: Bacteria > Bacillota > Clostridia > Lachnospirales > Lachnospiraceae > CAG-303. The sequence goes on from CAJTOU010000013.1 coordinate 62,182, forward strand.
GTCTGAATATGCTACTCTTCTCGTCAGCGTATTGAACTTTTGTTTTTTGATAACTTAAAGTATAACATTAAAAATTTGAATGTCAAGAGTCTTTTCTTTTATTTTCTATTAATGAATTGTAATTTTTTCCGGAATATGTTAAACTCATAAAGTTGGCTATACATCTGGCGAAACAACTTCTCATGAAGTAATTTCCACAAAAAATAAAGGAGAGGCTGATATGTCAAAAAAACACTCAAAATACTCAAAAGATAAAGATGCCCATATTACTAATCTGAAATTAATCTGCGGCACTATATTGTTTGTTTTATTTCTTCTTTCCATAATTTTTGTTTTCCATTATACTGATATTGACAAAGGAGGTATCGAGATTCTGAATAATCTGAGAAATCCCTGATTTTACAGAATTTCCATAACATTATGAAACTCAAAAAAAATAACTGTATCAATATATTTGTACTGCTGTTTCTGACTGTATTTCCGTTGTTCTTTGATAATTATTATATTAATATTACAATTACAAAATATAAGGTATTTTCTGTTTTATCGCTGTCTATATTTTTTACAGGTCTTTATTACACCCTGTCTGCAAATATTGAGCAAAACCGGACTTTAAAGATAGATTCTCTTTCTTCATATCTGCGGAGGATGAGCCTTTGTGATATTTTATTTCTTCTGCTTCTGATTACTGCCGTTTTATCGTGCCTGATGTCAGAGTGGAGGCTTCCCGCCCTCAGCGGAGTATGTGGAAAATATACAGGTCTTATCTTTATGCTGCTCACTGGTGGATTATATTATGGTATTACACGACATATGACTTTGATACCTTATATCAAATACAGCTTTCCTGTTATTCTGAGCATGATTTCTCTGATGGCATTTTTTCAGTTCTGCGGATATGATGTATTGGGATTTTATAAGGGAATTGCGGATGGAACCATGTATATAGCTACATTTGGACATGTTGATGTATTTTCTGCATTTCTATGTGTCTATCTGCCGGTTTGTCTGTATTTATTCTGTTATACAGATGGCAGAGAAAATCTTCTTTATGCCACAGGTTGTTTTATGGGATTTCTGGCAATTTTTTCCTCAAATAGTGACAGCAGTTATATTGGACTTGGCATCAGTCTGGCAGTTTTGTTAATATTAGCAGTTTCTAATACCGACAGACTGAAAAGATATGCCACACTTATTCTTCTGCTGACATCAGCCGCTGTTTTATGGAAAATTTTTCCTCCTCTTTTTGGTCTGGTTCTGCGTGAACAGTCCTCGATTACCACATTTTTTACCTCTGCAAAAATATTATGTATTTCTGCACTGACAGGAGGTTTTCTATTTCTGTTATGTATTTTTATTAATAAACAGAAGAAAAATCTGCCCAAATGTCTTCCCTGTATTTTAACAGCTTTTTTTATGGTTTTTATTTTTCTGCTGATAATATCATTTATCTGGTTCAGCTTTTTTGATACAAAGAAGGATTTAGGAGAACTGGAAAATTATCTTAGATTTAACAGTCATTGGGGGTCCGACCGTGGATATGTCTGGAAATGGCTGATTCAGTTTTTCGGATTTTCATCGCTGCTGACTAAACTTTTTGGAGCCGGACCAGATACCACTACTTTGATTCTGTACAAATATTTTAAAGTAGAGATGTCAGACGAACTGGGAGTTTTTTATGCCAGTGCTCACAATGAATATTTGAATTATCTTGTGACAATCGGGCTTGTTGGAACAATTCTTTATCTCGCCATATTGATTTTGTCAATAATCAAATGCTTCAGAAAGCGCAGAACCAATGCATTTTTTGGAGCGGTAGGGCTTGCCATTCTTGCCTACTCATGTATGGCTGCTGTAAATATTTCACAGCCAATTACCATGCCTTTTATCTATCTGTTAATTGCTTTTGCCAATCAAAAAAACTGACAGTTATAAAAGAGGTTTCTGTTATACCACAATGAAGCACGCTGATGCGTGCACAAGTCATCAAACAAAGTTTGATGACATTATACCACAATGAAGCACGCTGATGCGTGCACAGGTCATCAAACTTTGTTTAATGACATTATACCATGAAATATGTTTTGAATCAAAAACAGCAAAAAACCGGTCAATTACCAATGACCGGCTTTTTGCTGTTTTATTTTCTTTGTTTTTATTATAACTTTTGTTATTACGGCTTTTGAATTTTTGTAACTGTAACTGTACATGTTAGTACTTTTCCGTTTACTCTCGCAGTAATTGTTGTAGTTCCCGGCTTTCTGCCTATTACTGTACCATTGTTGGACACAGTTGCCACTCTCAAATTATCTGAATACCATCTGATTCTTCCAGTAGAACCAAATACATCCAAATTATAAGAATCATATTGTTCTACGGTCACTCTGGTCGCATTCATTGCCAATACATTAATATCACAAACGCCTTCTGCGCCGGAGGAGGAAACGCAATAAATCTGACAATTTCCCTGACCAACGGCAGTTACTACACCGTTTGAATTTACAGTTGCTACATAAGGGTCAGAGGACATCCATTCTACATTATCTGTGGAGTTGGAAGGCTTTACTCTGTATTTTAGAGAAACATTCTGTCCTACCAAAAGCGTCTGACTTCCGGAGCCTATTGAAACGGAGGTAGCCGGAATCAGCGGTCTGACTGTAACTTTAATCGTAGCTACTATATTATTTCCATCCGTGGAGGTCGCATATACATAACAGATACCCGCCTTTACACCGGTAATACCACCGTTTAAATCTACAAAGGCAATAGATTCATCTGAACTGGTCCATTTAATCTCACGGATAGTTGCATCCGGAGGATTTACAGTAGCTGTTACATATACGGTATTTCCTTCAAGCATTGTTACATAAGACTGTGATACATCAATAGATGTAACAGGCTTAATACATCTGAATTCTGCTGAATCATACACACCGCTTCCGTCTGCCGCTGTCGCATAAATGGTTGCTGTACCATATCCAACAGCAGTAATCAGTCCACGTTCTGTAATCTGCAGAACAGACGGATTCGATGAGGACCATACAACACCTAAATTAGTAGCTGTTTCCGGTGTAACCTCTGCCGTAAGGATTCTGGTTTCACCATAATTAATATTACCAGTAGTACCGTTTATTTTAATACTTTCTATAAACTCCCAGACTTCTACTTCACAGCTCGCTACAAGTCCACGTTCTACGGTAGTTGCAAGAATAATACATTTTCCACCCTTCAGACCTGTGACTACACCGTTGTTATCTACACTGGCAATATCTGGGTCGCTGGAGGTCCATGTAACACTCTTGTTATCTGCATCAATCGGTGTTACAGTAGGAATTAACACAAATCTGGAATTTTTATAAATAGAAGTACTTGTTATATTTAAGGAAATACCTGTAACCGGCTCCAGAACGGTAAGCTTACAGGTTGCATATTCTCCTGTATCTACGCTGGTTGCTGTAATAATAGTCTCACCTGAAGCGAGAGTAGTTACCTTTCCTGTCTGGTCCACAGTCGCAATGGATGAATTTGCTGTTGACCAGCTGATAGCTGGATTATCTGCATTTGAAGGAAGTGCCGTCGCATGCAGCCAGAATTCTGTTCCTTTTCTTACTTCCATTGTAGCATTGCTGATAGTGACAGAAGTTACCGGCTGATATACCTTAACATTACACAGTGCAGTTACACCACTGTCTATCGACTGTACAAGAATAGCTGCATCACCGCCTGCTACTGCTGTAAGCAAACCTGTTTCATCAACAGTTACAATGGATTCATTTGAAGAAATCCATACAAGTTCTTTATTTGTTGCATCACCTGGTTCTACAAGAGCTGTCAGTCTGAACTGTTCTCCTATTTTCAGGGTAATATCTGTAAAGTCAAGAGTAACTTTTGTAACAGGCTGTTCTATTACAAAATCACAGGTTGCTACAAGATTGATTCCATCTACTCCTGTATCTTCTGTCTGACAGATAACAGTTGCATTTCCTGGATTATGGAAAGTAACAAAACCATTTTTATCAACGGTCAATACCTCAGGATTTGAGGATTCCCATACAACATTGGTATTAACACCGTTTCCTTCTGGCTCTATATAATAAGATAACTGATACGTACCCAATGACAGGCTGCATGTTACCTGTGTCTGTGAAAGCCGGATTCCTGTAACCGGTATTCTTACATGAAGTTTACAGGAAGCTACTTTAATGCCGTCTAATGTAACTACGGATATGGTACAGTCACCACCACCTACTGCTGTAATAACACCTTCATCGACTGTTGCAATAGATTCATCTGAAGATACCCAGCGAACCAGCTTGTTATCTGCTGTTGGAGGATTAAAAGTAAGATTCAGACTGTATACCTCTCCTATATTCAGCTCAAGCTCTGTCGGTCTAAGTATAATATCGCCCACAGGCTCATTCACACTTACCTGACATTCTACAATTTTTTTGACACCATTGATAGTCTGAATTGCTCTGATTATTGCAGTACCTTTTTTATTACCTGTTACAGTAACGCTATGTCCATCTTCTGACCTGACAAAACTGGCAACACTTTCATCAGTAGATGACCAGTCAATCTGAGCATTTTGGTTATCTGTTGCAATTACATAAAGGTCAAAACTTTCTCCTACATTCATTAAATGCTCTGTTTCACTGATTGCAAAAGAATCAATAACTGTTACTTCAACAGTTGAATAATGAAGTCTGTCACCACTGATAAAATCAGGGTCATCCAAAGTAGCTGTAATATTAGCAGTACCACTGGCATTTGCTGTCAATTTACCCTGTGCATCAACCGATACGACATTTGTACTGCTGGAAGTCCAGTTAACCTTTTGTTCATCGCCTAATTCCACATTTGTTTCCATTTGAACAGTATCACCAACTGCCATAGTCAGCTTTCCATTTGTAATACCGAAATTTACAATTACCTCTACACTGGAACCAAAGTTTGCTGCAAGTATACTTGGGTCTGCATCCGCGAACTCTGTCTTAGACCAGTCATATTTTGGATATGCATATAAAAGAACATGCCCTGCTCTTTCACCACGCAGTCCCGCAGCACTTACCTGCAACCGGTTTGAATTGGAACTGGCCATTGTAACATTTTTACTGAGGGCATTTGTCATATCATCTGTAACAGGGATATATTCTCCCGGGTCAATACGAAAATACTGTCCACTTGTCATTTTATCAGAAAATACTGTTCTTACAATTATATCAACAGTACAATGCTGTGTTCCATCCTTTGTACGACCTGTAATATAGGTAGAACCACCCGCAAGAGCTTTCACAACAGCATTTCCATCTGCCGTAGGTGTGATTTCTACTACCGTAGGGTCATTTACTGTCCAGTCTAATTCTGTACGTGAATTTGTATAAATAGTACCTGTGGCATTTGCTTCAAGATTCAGAAATCCATATTGAAACTGATTTGTTACCTCAAGCTTCACTATAATTTCTATTGTCTGCTGCCTTATAACACCGCCGCCAAAATCATAGGTTGCTGTAATTCTGGAGGAGCCTGCACCTACTGCTGTTAAATCTACTCTTTCACCCGTCGATGCGCTTACCATAATAACATCTGGGTCACTGCTCTCCCATTTTACATTTGCTGGATTGGGGGCCGGGTCACTGCCTGTTACAACAGCCATAAAACTTTCTACATGGTCCACAGTCCATGCCGTATATGGCAACTGATTGGCGTCAGGTTCAATTCTTGAGATAGAAATTCCTTCATTTACAGCAGCCAGACTTCTTACCCCAATCACAGAAACGACTAATACTATCACAACTCCAAGAAGCTGTTTCCAGTATTTCATTAATTGCTTCATAAAAAATGTCTCTCCTTTCGTATTTGTATCTCTTACTATCATCTATATTATCAAATTCTTATGCTTTGTATAATAACTGTCTTATGTAATATAATTCTATTATCAAAACATAAGCTATGTTACAACTCAATTACTATATCGGAAAACACAGACGCTATCTTTATAGATACAAATAAAATTATCTCAGCCTGTTTACCTCAAATCTTTCTAAAGTATTTACGCATACCATCAGGCTTTTATATCTTTCACTCACTTCCCCTTTTCCTATCTCAACATCCAAAGAAGCTGCTATATCATCAATCAGCCGGTCAGTGATTCTGTCTTTCATTCCAATTAGAATCCTCTTTTTCTGTTCCATAGTATCCGCATCCAGAAATTCCAGCAAATCAGGATTGGGAAGTTCTTCACCAGATTTTGTTTCTGAGAACTGAGAACTATTTTTCTGATTGTCATTCTCTATTTTCTCGGAATGAGAAACCTCTTCTGTACTGTCACTCTTCATTTCTGACTGAGAACTCTTTTGATTATCACTGACTGTTTCCCGCAAAGAAGCCTTTTGTTGACCATCAGCCTTCTTTTTTGTCTGTTCTGTACCAAGGTATACCTTCTGGAATCTATATTTCTGCATTGAATCTGGATATTTTTTATAATCTACCTCACTTAAAAACATGGAAAGCGGTCTTGCATATACCTCATAACTTCCATAAAGCGCCTGATAAATAACCAGCTCTTCACCTGTTTCAGAATGTTTTGCCACTGTGATAATCTGATACAGTTTATTCTTAAAGTGTCTGTAAAATTCCTGCGGCCTCGGTTTTTCTCTCTCCATTCTTTAATAACCTCTCTCTGTCAAATCCCTTCTGCCCTTACAATATCTGCTCTTTTTTGCTTTTAAAGCATTTTTTCCAGAGTTTCTCTGATTGCCTGAATAAACTCCTCACTGTTTAACACAGTTGGATTCTCCATTGTCATAATAATCGCAAGGTCTTTTGTCATCCTTCCTTCCTCAATTGTCTGAATACATGCTTTCTCAAGCTTATCTGCAAATTCCTGAAGCTCCTTTATTCCATCAAGCTCTCCGCGTTTTCTAAGTGCTCCTGTCCATGCAAAAATTGTCGCAATCGGATTAGTACCAGTTTTTTCACCCTTTAAATACTTATAATAATGTCTTGACACTGTACCGTGTGCTGCCTCATATTCATAATAACCCTGAGGAGATACCAACACGGAAGTCATCATGGAAAGGGAGCCAAAAGCTGTCGCTACCATATCACTCATTACATCGCCGTCATAATTCTTACATGCCCAGATATATCCGCCCTCAGAGCGAATCACACGTGCCACCGCATCGTCAATCAACGTATAGAAATATTCAATACCAGCCTCCTTAAACTTTTCGTCATATTCCTTATCATAAATTTCCTGAAAAATATCCTTAAAGGTATGGTCATATTTCTTTGAAATGGTATCCTTTGTGGCAAACCAGATATCCTGCTTTGTATCAAGTGCATAGTTAAAGCAACTTCTTGCAAAGCTTTCAATAGAACCACAGAGATTATGTTGGCCCTGCAGAATACCTGCGCCCGCAAAATTATGAATCAATTCTCTTGTTTCTGTTCCGTCTTCCGCTGTATATACAAGCTCTGCCTTGCCCGCTGCCGGAATTTTCATTTCGGATGCTTTGTACACATCACCATAAGCATGTCTGGCAATTGTAATAGGCTTCTTCCAGTTCTTTACATAAGGTTCAATTCCCTTTACAATAATCGGCGCCCGAAATACAGTGCCGTCCAGAATCGCCCGAATTGTACCATTTGGACTTTTCCACATTTCCTTTAAATTATACTCTGTCATTCTGGCTGCATTTGGTGTAATGGTAGCACATTTTACCGCTACCCCGTACTTTTTGGTTGCTTCCGCTGAATCAACAGTTACCTTGTCATTTGTGGAATTTCTGTACTCAAGACCCAAGTCGTAATATTCTGTCTTTAAGTCTATAAAAGGCAGCAATAATTCATCCTTAATCCACTTCCAGAGGATTCTGGTCATCTCGTCTCCATCCATCTCTACTAGTGGCGTGGTCATCTTAATCTTTTCCATGTTTAAGTCCTCCAATGTTGTACTATGTATCATCATCTATGTTCTGTAATGCATTGTATGATATATAAAATTTTTTCTATATAATCGTTACACATATACTGTTAAATTATATCACGAAAAGGAAGGATTTTCAAGCATTTATCAGAAAGGAAAACGGGAAATTTTATAAATATGAAATAATAACACAAATTAATGTAAAACAGATTTTAAAATGAAAACAGAAAAAAATAAATTTTTTTGAAAAACTCCTGAAGATATAATCATCTTATAGTATAATAATAATTGAAGAGCATCCACTCCAAAATGGATGCTCTTGGAATGGTTTTATTACTTCTCAGTAAGAGGCACCTATCCTGATAGCAGCAGGATAGGTATTATTTTTTCTCTTGTTTTTGAGAAAGGTCAGAAACACAACAATGAGTCCTCCAAAGGACATCAGCAAAGTTGTATCTGCATTCCGAGAGGTTGCCATTTCGTCATGGATACTTTTTATAATAAAGTTTATCACATTTGCCAGCGAAATCCAACTATTAATTTATATTCCTTTTAAACAACATCTTTAAAACCAATACCTATACATTCCTCATAAGACTTTTTCAACCCTTCATAATCAAACATTTTCCTGCTCTTCGCAAACTTTGTCCCCACTTCATCTGCCTTCCTTTCATAATATGTTCCAAGCTCCCCGCATTTCGTCAGCCCTTCTTTATCCGCCCTTGGTGTATCGCTTCTTCCCAAATTCACCTTCACCTTCAAAATCCCGCTTTTCTCCAGCAGATGAAAATAACAATACCAGCACAAAAAATCATAGATGCTGCCAAGTGTTGAGGTTCGCTGTTTTTCTTCCAGTTCAATATCTACTACTGCCTGTTTCACCGCATCTTCCAAACCCGACACATCTCCTGCACACAATCGAAACAGAAAATAAGTAGTATCATCATCATCCTCTCCCTCACAAAATAAATACTTCCCTTTCCTTTCAAAGACATCAAGAAACATCTCTGTTTTTCCAAGCTGTATACAATAACACAAAATCCTTGCATACATCCCCTTCTCTGTTGCACGCTGACAATATTTATAACACCACTTATATTCCTGTGCAATATTTTTATTTATAATTCTGCTTACAAGGTCCTCTGCACCTGCCAAATCATCAAACATCAGATAATACCCAAAATGAGGATAGTGATTGCATACATAACAACCATCACATCTGCATTTCTCAAAATTTTCCTTTCCTTTCTTTACCATATTCATATCATGATACAGAAGTCCAAGTCTTATCAATGCATTATAATAAATATATTCATGCCCATACTTTAATGCACATTTTTCAAACATTCTCATAAAATCATCCATTTTTTCATCCTGAATCTGACAATATCCCCGATATACCGAAAAAATAATATCCATACAATCTGTGTTTGTCTCACTCATATTTGTATTTGAATAATTTGGCAGCTCCCTATCCATATAAAGCTGTTGGTCATAATAAAAAACTTCCGCGTATTTTAAAATCTTTTTATCGCTGTTGCCCTGTCTGTTCAGCTCATACAACATATAATAAAGTGCCCGAAAGTAAAGATACCACTCCTTTTCCTCCTTTGCCCGCAGCAATATCTTATCAAGACATCGAAGAATCGTTTTCGCATTTGCATCATATGCATCATAACCTCCTCTGGTCAGTGTTTTTATTTGATTGACCAGCCGTCTAAGCTCCTCTGAATCCATGTATTCTGTTTTAAAACTAGAAAACATCATACTATTTTCTCCCTTCTCATATTCCTACAATCCTGCGCATTCCCGATATGTATTTTTAATCAGCCGGTAATCATACTGTTTTCGCGCTGACTCAAACAATCTTCCATATTCATCTGCCTTTTCTTCAAAATATGCCGCCGCATCCATGGTCAGAATTTTATTCCCCCTGTCTGGCAGAGCAAGCTCTATCTGTTTTACTCCGCTTTTTTCCAGCAGTTCAAAATACATCTGCCACTTCAGATATTTATGAATAGCATTGTTCGTTGAAGCCCTGCCAATGTTTCTTATTGTTTCCTCTGCTTTCCTTAAATCCGCTTCCATCTCTGAAAAATCTCCGGCAATCGCACAGCAGAAAATACCAGTTTCTATGCTGTCTCTCCCGTCTTCCGGATTCTGTCTCTTTGCTATCTTTTTCCAGTACTTTTCATAAATATAACCAAAATACTCTGCATTTCCAATACTTAAACAATCCTCAAGAACACTGTAATACAATGTCTGCGCTTTCGTATTTTGACATCTCTCATAACACCACTGATGTTTTTTCGGGATTCTTTTTTTCAAAATAGTATCTAAAAATTCTTCCGCCGACTCCATATCATGGTTTAAAAAATAATATGGAAAATAGGACAGATGCATACAGACATAGCAGTTTTCCACTTCATATTTCTCAAAATTATTTTTCGCCTGTCTGAAACGCTCCTTATCTCTGTACAGCGCGGCAAGGCTCATCTCATCCCTGTAATAATGAACTTGTCCTCCATACTTATGAACTGTTTCCTCATACATTTTCATAAAAGCTTCCATCTTTTCATCACCAATTTGATAATAACCAATATAAGAATTAAAAATATTTGAATAACAGTATGTATTTGTTTCCGCCATATCTGTATTTGAATAATTTGGAAGCTCTCTGTCCATATATTCAGTGCTGTCTTTATAATAAATCTCCGCATACTTCAAAATTTTCCGGTGATTCCCTCCACGCTTCAATATATAAAGCATATTGTAAAGAGAGTCAAAATAAACATACCACTCCTTTTCTTTCTTGGACAATACCAATATCTTATCCAAAAGCCGTATAATCGTATCCTCATTCTGGTCATACATATCATAGCCTCCGCTTGTAAAAAGACGCACCTGCATAATTAAATCTACCAGTTCTTCACAGGTCAGCATTTTCGTATTAACAAATGGAAACATCATGGCTCCATTCCTCCTATTCCGTATTCCATCAGCTTTATCAGCCCTTTATTCATCATTTCCATTTCTTTATTTCCAAGTGCATAATGTCCTGCCAGCAATGCCTGAACATACATTACCTGTATCACTGTTTCAATAAATGCAGGTTCCCTTAAAACATGCAAGCGCTTTACAAGACTGTTTGTACAATTCAGATACAGCTTTGCCCCTTGGTTCTCTTCCTCATCAGAAAAATCAAAGCCCTCAAAAAAACTGGAAAAGCTTTCCTCATCCATCGTACTGTCAAATAACCCGCTGTCTCCGGGCACATATAACGCCGGAAGCTGCTGCGGTGAAAAGTTTTTCAGGGAAATTCCACAGTGCAGAGGCTCCAAGGTTTTTCCCGCCTGTTCCAGAAAATATTCCATGGAAACCAGCATATCCGCAGGAGGCGTTTCCAAAAGATTTTCATAGGAGCTGTCCTCAAAAAGCTTTAGGTTTACATTTTTATAATATTTTGACGTCTGCTGAAGCAGATTTGTATCATAAATGTACCCTGCATTTATCAAAAGACTTTCTGTACCCTCCAGAAGCGGACAGATTCTTCTAAAATCATCTATTTCCATACAATAGCTGACCGGCTTTTTCTTTGCTGCATTCATAATCTGAAATCCTGTAAGTGTTCCCTTATTAGTCGGGAAAGTCAGAAATGGGAAAAACAGTTTAAATATCTGCTCATTCTCTACTGCCAGAGATTTAATGGCAATATTATGTATAGAGGTAAGCTGCTTTAACTTCCTTACATCATACTGGGACAAAGAAACAAAATAGTCAAAAATACATTTCTCTATTAGATTTTTTACTTTTATCAGCTTATAGTCCTTGGAAAATCCCTCTCTCGAAGCCGTCGGCGTCAAATCCTCCACATTTAAAATACATCTTGTAAAAAACGCCCATTTAGGAATTACATCTTTCCCATCTTCCGTAATAAACATATTTTTCAAAAATATTTTATGGCGGTTTGTAGTATTTGCATTTACCTGCCTTGTGGAAATAAAAGCATAGCCTTTGATTCCCTCCCCAATCAGAGGAATCATATCAAAAAACTGTTCCTCAAAAAGATGCTCCCCAAACTCCATAATCTGCTCCGCCGTACACAATGGCTGCCGCCATGGAATGAAGATATCATTTATTTTCCTCTCCCATCCATTTCCATGAAAATAAATTGGACTGGAAATCAAAAATCCATATTCATAGAGATTATCTATAATCTCATCCTCATCAAACCTGTCATACATTCGCTCCGTCAACTTTAAATGGACCTCTGTTCCGTCATCTGTCGACGTTTTTCTCTCTGTAATTTTATAAGTTCCATCGCTCTTTCCAACCCATTGATATGCCTGTTCTTCTTTGATAGATTTTGTAATAACCTTGATTTCATTTGTTACCAGAAAGCAGGACAAAAGGCCAATTCCAAACTGTCCGATAAAGCTTTGTCGTACCTGTTCGCTGCGTTTGGAGGATTGTCCGATTACGGAAAGGAAAGAGTGAATTTCTTCTTTATTCAGTCCGATTCCATTATCTTTAAAAATCAGTAAAGCTCCATTTTTTTGTTCCTGATATATAATATCGATTTTTCCGCCTTTAAAATCGGAATCCTCTTTTTTTCTTGCCTGAATGGCGTCTACTGCGTTTTGAAGAAGTTCACGCAGAAAGACATTATCGCTGGAATAAAGGTTGTCGCTTAGCAGGCGGATAATACCTTTTAGGTCTACTTTGAAATTATAATTACTCATTTTAAATCCTCCAATATTTACTGTTTGTGTTGATTGTATAAAATTAAGGTTATTTTAGCATATTTTCGGGGGAAATTCTACTGTTAATTGGGGATATGAGGGACGCAGAGGAAGGAAGCTATAATGTTTTTTCATACCCCTTCATGACCTTGGAGAATTCTAAGCTTTTGGAATTTCGCTAAGAGCATTTCTGACAGAGGCATAACTCGCCTTGAAGGGCTTTGGTGGGCGATGTTTTTTGAGGCTCAAACAATTCCCTTGACAGAAATAACGCGAAATTTCAAAAGCCAAGAATCTCCAAAAGGTCATTCAAATGGTATGAAAAAACATTATAGCTTCCTTCTTCTGCTGTGCTTAAAAGTTTGTTAGGAGATTTTTTTAATGGGATAGTTTAAATTATAACAGCAAGAAGTACATTGATTTATTTTTTGTGGTATGATATACTTACTGTTATCTATTATTTTATAATTGGTGATAACGAAGGAGACAGAAAATGGAAGATAAGATGTTATTGGTGAAAAAATATGGATTGAAACATGAAGATAATGCATGGTATTCAGAAAAAGAAAACTCTCATAAACATCTGATTTTTAAAGATACATTCTTTGAAAAAACTGATATTATAGGTCTTTTATTTCGCATAAATAAACTGTGTATGGCAAAAGTGAAATATTTTCGCAAAAATATTGAAAAATATGAACCTTTAAAATATGATTACAAAAATGGCTTTTTTACTGTTCCATTATGGGATGCCGATTTTCTAAAACACCGTGCTTCCGGTTATATTCTTGATTTTCGTTATCTCCAGACTATCACAGTCTATAATGATTTTATAGATTTATATCATGAACTCGAAAACTTTGAGACAGATGAACAAGAGAATAAATAATAAAACTATTTTACTTATATTAAAATTTATAAATTATCCCTTTAAAAGTTCATAAAAATACAATACAACCACAAAAATATTGCCATAAGCAAATAACAATTACTTAAAATATATTTTTAGAATTATAGCATCAAAACCTACTTTTCTGAATATTCCTACAAAATTATAGAAACTCGAACTATTCGCTTATATATAACAATGTAATTTTTAAAGTATATTCTTAAACCGCCATATATTCCGGCTTCTAATCATTATATAACAGCGTAATTTTTAAAGTAATCCAACACACAGCAAGAGGGAGTTACCGGCTTTCTTCTGTTC
>CAJTOU010000014.1:0-67327 GCA_910577835.1 uncultured Lachnospiraceae bacterium
TTGTCAGGTTATATGTAAAATAAAAGACAGCTTGTATATTCAGTCAAATAACAAGTTTTTTTATGTAAATGGCAAAAAGACAAAGGAATTAAAAAATGTGAAAGGAATTTGTTATGATGAACTTTCCGACAAAATATATGCATATACCAGAGAGCAGGTATATGAAGTAAAGAATGGAAATATGAAAAAGCTGAAAGAGGATTTTAATAAAATTATTTATGTCTATCTGACAATATATAGATAAAAAATTCCTATGAAATAAAAACAGTGTTGTAGTAATACAGCACTGTTTTTTTGCATATAAATGGGTATACGTCAATATGAATAATATTGACAGGCAGGAGGCAGACATGGAAGAAAAATTCAGTGAAATTATGAAAATTTTACCGGTAAGGATAAAAAAAGAGCTGTCATGCAGAGAGGAGGTATTTTTGCAGGCACAGGAAATCCGGGTGAGAATTGGAAAAAAAATACATATTATCACTGGAACAGAAGATAGAGAACTGCTTATGAAAAATACTTCCAGTGATATTACCGCAAGTGATATCAGAGAAATGACAGAGTTTATTTCGGGTTATTCCATGTATGCCTGTGAAGACGAGCTCAGGCAAGGCTTTCTTACCTTAAAGGGAGGACACAGAATAGGGATTGCGGGAGAGACTGTAATAGAAAACGGACAGATAAAGACCATGAAAAATATTGCTTCTTTTAATATTCGAATCAGTCGTGAGGTTAAAGGCTGTGCAGACGGACTGCTTGAGTATGCAGAAGGGAATCTTCTCATTATTTCGCCGCCACGTGCAGGAAAGACCACATTGTTGAGAGATTTGCTAAGACAGATATCCAACTGTCCAATGGAAAATGTGGGAATTGTAGATGAGAGAAGTGAAATCGCCGCATGCTATCGAGGCAGGCCGCAGAATGATGTAGGAGAGAGAAGCGATGTGCTGGACTGTTGTCCAAAGGCGCAGGGAATGCTTATGCTTCTGCGTTCCATGTCACCAACAGTAATAGGGGTAGACGAGCTTGGAAGAAAAGAGGATATTGACGCAGTGCTTCGCACTACAAACTGCGGCGTAAAGGTAATAGCGACTGTTCACGGGGATAGTCTGGAGGAGGTCAGAAAAAAAGAAGTATTTCAGCAACTATTTCAGGATGAAATTTTTAAGCATTATATAATTCTGGAGAAGAAAAAAATAAAAATATATAATCAGGAATTTCAGGAAATAAACAGCCGTCAGAGAGAGGAGGC
This sequence comes from uncultured Lachnospiraceae bacterium, assembly GCA_910577835.1. GTDB lineage: Bacteria > Bacillota > Clostridia > Lachnospirales > Lachnospiraceae > CAG-303. The sequence goes on from CAJTOU010000014.1 coordinate 1,253, forward strand.
GCAAAAGTGTTGAAACTGTGCGGCGCCGTTTTGGTATTTTTTGCGGCAGCAGGGCTTGGTTTTTTTCATGCGGGAAAAGTTAGAAAAAAGTATGAGGAATTGCTTTATCTGAAAAAAGTTATTTTTATGCTTCGTGGAGAAATAAATTATAATATTTCTGTTATGAGTGAAATTTTTTTTCATATGTCTGAACGTCTGAGAACTCCTTATCATGAGATATTTGAAAATCTGAGCAGAGAAATGGAGGAGAATCAGAATAGAAATTTCAGTGATATGTGGAATGAAACAGTCATAAAACACTTGGGAGAAGTCATAGTATGTGACAGAGATTTGGACAAATTGAAGGAACTGGGAGAGAATCTCGGATTTCTCGATAAGGATATGCAGATGAATTACATTAATCTTTATCTGGAAAATCTCAGTCTTTCCATTGCAGAAAATCGGGACAAGGTACAGGCAGATGAAAAATTGAGCAGAGTATTGGGGATTCTGGCAGGAATCTTTATTATTGTATTTTTGTGGTAACAAAGGGAAATGAGGTAATCATGGAAGTAAATCTGATTTTTAAAATCGCGGCAGTAGGAATTCTGGTTTCGGTAATCAGCCAGATATTAAGACAAAGCGGAAGAGAGGAGCATGTATTTTTGGTAGGACTGGCAGGAGTGATTCTGGTGCTGTTCTGGATTGTACCATATATATCGGAGCTGTTTGAGACAGTAAAAGATTTGTTTATGTTGTAAAAGGGATTGGTGAAAAGATGAATCTTGCAGGAGTAATGTTTTTTGGTATCGCATCTGCATTACTGGCGGTACTTTTGGGGCAGATAAAGGGAGAATATAGTATTTATATTATTCTGGCAGCAGGAATTTTTCTGTTTATTTTTATTCTTTCAAAAATGAGTACAGTGATTGCGGCAGTCAATCAAATTAAAAGTTATATTCATTTTGAAGATGCCTATATTAATGTCTTAATTAAAATTGTGGGAATTTCTTATTTAACACAGTTTTCAGCAGATTTATGCAGAGACTGCGGATATCATTCTCTGGCAAATCAGCTTCAGATATTCGGAAAAATAAGCGTTCTGGCAGTCAGTATGCCGGTTGTTCTTTCTTTACTGGAAACGATTAATCAGGTATTGGAGTAGAAAATGAAAAAAACATTCTGTTTTTGTGTTTTGACCGTACTTATTCTGTTTTTGGTTTTGTCAGAAGCACAAAAAATCAGGGCTGAGGATATGGCGCAGGAAGATGCGCAGGATTATGAGGAGATTCTGAATTTATATGATTTAACTGATATTGATGTTGAGATTAAAGAAAAAATAGGAAATTATAGCTTTTCAGAAATAATCGGAGCTTTGATAAAAGGAGATTTTTCACAGACTCTGACCATGCTTAAAGACACGGTATTGTCTCAGTTTTTCAATGAAGTTTTGTATAACCGGTATGCATTAATAAAAATCATTTTACTTGCAGTAATATCCGCAATGTTTTCAAATATTTCCATTATTCTTGACAGGCGTGAAATATCTGAAACAGGATTTTTTATTACATATCTTTTAATGATTACTATATTAATTGGCTCTTTTCAGGTAATGTCGGATATGCTTGATTCAGTGGTTCAGGATGTCAGCTCCTTCATTAAAATCATTATACCGGCAATGGTGCTGTCAGCGGGTCTTTGCAGTGGACAGGCTACGGCGCTTGGTTTTGGAGAAATCGCACTTTTTACGATATATATCGGGGAAATTTTGGTTCGAAACGTAGTGCTGCCATTCATTAAATTATATGTAATTCTTATGGCGGTAAACAATCTGATGGACGAGGATTATCTCTCAAAATTCGGTGGAATTTTTAAAAGTTTTGTTTTATGGTTTTTGAAATTTTTTACTGGAGTGGTAATGGGGATTCAGATTATCAAGGGAATGATACTGCCGGGGATAGACCTTGCGGGAAAAAATACCGCTATAAAGCTTTTAAATCTTATTCCGGGAGCAGAAGAGATAAATACTGCGGGAAGTATTTTTTTATCCTCTGCATCTGTAATTAAAAACGCCATTGGAGGTGCTTCTATTTTAATATTGGTGATGATAGTTGCTGTACCGGCAGTAAAGATGTTTGTCTTTGTTATTGCTTACAGAATCACTGCTGCGCTGATTCAGCCAATGACAGACCGGAGGATTTCGGGTTGTGTGGATTCTGTGGCAGACAGTGTAATGCTGTTAAACAAAGTATTGATTACACAGTTTATTATGCTGTCATTGTCAATTGCTGTATTATGTATGGTAACGTCCTGAAAAGACAGAAGGGAGAAAAAATGGGAATAATTTTTGAATATATCCGTCCGGTAGTATTTTTTCTGCTGCTTGAAACTGTGATTTTTAACCTGATATCAGATATTGCTTTTAAAAAGCTTACAAAATTATTTTGTGGAATTGTTCTGATTCTTTTAATTCTGATTCCACTTGAAAAACTTCTTGGAATGACTGAATTGCCCGAAGAGCTGTTAAAAAATGAACAGCTTCAACAGTCCATAAGAGAATGTGAAAATATGATAAATTATGGAGACAGTTATCTGGCAGAGAAATATTCTGAGGAATATAAAAAAATAATAAAAGAGGATATCCGCCAGATGGTAGAAAATGAAGGACTGACGCTGACAGATTGTGAAATAGATATGGAAACAGAGGAAAATGTAAAAATAAAAAAAATAATTCTCAGTATTTCTGAAGAAGGAGAAGATGACAGAATAAATATATATAGAGATATTTCCATTTCTGTAAATGGAGATGCAAAACAGATATCAGAGGAGCCGGAAATTATAAAAATAAAAAACCAGATTATCGGTAGTTATCAGATAGAGGAAGGAAATATCCTTATCAGGAGGGTTAAGTGAAAGATTATAAAGAACTTTTGGGAAAAATAGGAAAAGATAAGCTTTTACTGATGGCAGCGGCTGGTATTGTGTTAATTGTCTGCTCTGTTCCAACGGAGAAAAAGAGCAGTGATTCAGAGCAGAAAGGAATACAGCAGGAAACATTACAAATATCGACAGAGGAAAAGAGCAATATATCCTTATATGTGGAAAATTTAGAAGAACGTCTGGCAGATATTATAGGGGAAATTGAGGGGGTAAAAAATGTACATGTAATGATTACGGTAAAGGGAAGTGAGGGTAAGGAAATTTTAAAAGATGAAAATATTTCTTCAGATAATACCAAAGAATCAGATGGAGCTGGAGGAGAACGAAGTATTTCTTCTTATAACAAAGACGAAAATACGATTTATTATAAAGACAGTTCGGGCGCACAGTACCCATATGTTCTCTCGGAAATCATGCCAGAGATAGAAGGTGTGGCAGTAGTGGCAGACGGAGGGAACAGCCCTGTGATAAAAGAAAAAATAATTAACTTAATAAAGGCATTATTTGGATTGGAGATTAATAAAATTATGGTAACAGTTTAAATATGATATTACATAATGTCGATGGAATCAGGAGGTTTCTATGAAATTATTTAGAAAAAACCAGATAGTCATTACGGCGCTGGCAGCGTTAATCGCAGTAGCAGGGTATTTGAACCATGTGGAAAAAACAGAAAAGCAGGGAACTCTGGCAGGAACAGGAGTGACCAAGGATACAAAAGAGGGAGAGACAGAAACTGTGCTGCCTGTCAATGCAGAACCAGAAAACAGCGAAGAAACAAAAGAGACGGGAGAGAATGTGGCAGCAGCGGGACAGGATATTGAGAGCAACGATATAGACATAGAGGGAGAACCCGGAGAAGCAGTACTTGTCAACGCGGCAGGAACAGTAGATTTTATCGTGGAGGCAAAGCTTGCTAGAGAGGAGGTACGTGCAAACAGCAAAGAGTCACTTATGCAGATTATTAATAATGAATCTCTGAGTGAGGAGGATAAAGCAGTGGCTGTGGAAAGAATGGTGAAATTAACAGAAAATGCGGAAAAGGAATCTGCGGCGGAATCGCTGATACAGGCAAAGGGATATAAAAATGTGGCAGTGACAATCAGCGAGGAGGGCGTAGATGTTATGGTAGTGGCAGATGCCCTTGATGGCGCGGCAAGAGCGCAGATTGAGGAAATTGTAAAAACAAAGGCAGGAGTCAGCGCGGATAAGATTACAATTACAGCGGTAAAGAATCTCCAAAAATAATGTTGCATTTATTATCTTTTTTGGTATAATAAACATAAGCTTAGGCGTGAAAGATATACAGGAAGGATATACAGATGTTTTTCACTGCTTAAAAACAATTGGAGGTAAGGTTATGGAACAGAGATTGCATGATGCGAATGTAGGCGAAGTGAAGATTGCTGATGATGTGGTTGCCATTATAGCCGGTATTGCAGCGACAGAGACAGAAGGCGTGGCATCTATGGCAGGAAATATTACAAAAGAAATCATTTCAAAGCTCGGCATGAAAAATCTGTCAAAGGGTGTAAAAGTAAATGTTGAAGATACAAATGTAGTGGTTGAGTTATCACTGAATATCAGATATGGATATAATGTGCCGGAAGTTTCCGCAAATGTTCAGGATAAAGTGAAAACATCGATTGAAAATATGACGGGACTGAATGTTTCTGAAGTAAATGTTCAGATAGCAGGTGTTACCGTAGAAGGCACAAAATAGTAATTATTGGAGTGGATGGTACTCCATTTGTTGGGGTGCTTTTGCACTCCATTTTTATATGACTTTTGCGGCTGTCGCTTGTGGAGGAAGGATATGACAAGAAGAGAACTGAGAGAAAATACTTTTAAAATGCTGTTTCGTAAAGACTTTTATGAGGAATCGGAGCTGGAGGAGCAGTTTGCGCTTTTTGCAGACTCATTTGAAAATCCGATGACAGAAAAGGACAGAATGTATATTCATGACCGAACAGCAGAAATTTTCTCAAAAATAGAGGAAATCGACCAGGCAATCAATGAGGTTTCAGAAGGATGGAAAACAGGCAGAATGTCGAAGGTGGATTTGACCATTATGCGGCTTGCCTATTATGAAATGAAAATCGACGACGATATTCCGGTCAGTGTTGCTATCAATGAGGCAGTAGAGCTTGCAAAGAAGTTTGGAGGGGATGATTCACCCTCTTTTGTAAACGGAATTCTTGCAAAGCTGACAGATTAGGAGCTGAATGTTCAGAAAAATATGAGCAATGTATATACTGTATCACAAATCAATTCATATATCAGGCATTTATTTGAGGAGGATTTTGCTCTTAGAGCCATCAGCATTAAGGGAGAGGTGTCAAACTGCAAATATCATTCTTCAGGGCATATTTATTTTACTTTAAAGGATAAAGATGCGGGCATTTCTGCTGTAATGTTTGCAGGAAACCGCAAAGGACTGAAATTTAAGCTGAGAGACGGGCAGCAGGTGGTTGCTGTGGGAACAGTAAATGTATATGAACGGGACGGAAAATATCAGCTCTATGTAAAAGAAATTACAGATGAGGGAGAGGGAGACCTTTTCCGGCGGTTTGAGGAATTGAAAAGCGAACTTCTTGAAATGGGAATGTTTGATGCAGAATATAAAAAGAAAATTCCTGAATATGCGCTTAAAGTGGGGATTGTTACCTCTCCTACGGGCGCAGCCATACGGGATATTATGAATATTTCATCAAGAAGAAACCCGTGTGTTCAGCTTTATTTATATCCGGCACTTGTACAGGGAGAAGGCGCTGTTTCTTCAATTGTAAGTGGTATTCACAGACTGGATGCAATGAAACTGGATGTATTGATTGTGGGAAGAGGCGGCGGTTCCATAGAGGATTTGTGGGCTTTTAATGAAGAAGCTGTGGCAAGGGCGATTTTCGGCTGTAATACGCCTGTTATTTCCGCGGTTGGCCATGAGACAGATGTCACTATTTCTGACTATGTGGCGGATATGAGAGCACCTACGCCTTCCGCAGCAGCGGAGCTTGCAGTGTTTGATTATGAAAAATTTTTAGAGAAGCTGCGCAATATAAAATACACACTTCAAAAAAATGTCAGAAATCACTGGATTTATAAGCGCAGTCTGTTGGAAAATCTGACATTAAAGCTTGAAAAAATGAATCCCCAGAAGGTGCTTTTTGACAAAAGACAGCAGCTTGATACAGATACAGACCGGCTAAAAATGTTGATAGAAAGAAAGCTGATGTTTGAAAAACACAGACTTGCGCTCGCAGCAGAGAGATTAAACGGTATGTCTCCGCTTAAAAAACTGGAAAGCGGCTTTGCCTATGTAAGCAGCGGCGGAAAAAATATAAAAAGCATAGAACAGGCAGCGCAGGGAGAGACTTTGGATATTACTGTCTGTGACGGACAAATAAGAGCGGAGGTTTTGGAGATTTCAGATGGCAGAGAAAATGACAATTGAACAGGGATTTGATAAACTTGGGGAAATTATGGAAAGGATGGAGGAGACAGATATCAGTCTTGAAGAATCCTTTCGTTTATATAATAAAGGAATAAAGCTTGTAAAACAGATAAAGGAAAAGCTTGACGATACGGAAAAAAAGCTGATTGTTCTTGAAGAAGAGCAGATTTAGCGGACACAGGAGGAGTAATGACAAATGGCAGATTTTAAAAGTGATTTGATAAAAAGAACAGAAGAAGTGGAAAAGATTATATATGAACGGCTGCCAAAAGAAGAGGGCTGGCAGAAAAATTTAATAGAAGCGATGAATTACAGCGTGACAGCGGGCGGTAAAAGGCTTCGCCCAATGCTTTTACAAGAAACAGCGAGGCTGTTTGGATATGAGGGAGAAGATGTTCCCCCTTTCATGGTGGCAATAGAGATAATTCATACCTATTCTCTGGTACACGATGACCTTCCGGCCATAGACAATGACGATTACCGGAGAGGAAAGCCGACTACTCATAAAAAGTATGGTCATGCCACAGGAATCCTTGCAGGAGACGGGCTTTTAAATTATGCCTATGAAATCTGCTCTGAGGCGATTGTAAAAAGTGTCTGTCCTGACAGAGCGGCAAAAGCGCTGATGGTGCTTTCTAAAAAAGCTGGTATTTATGGAATGGTAGGCGGTCAGACTGTTGATGTAGAATATACTGACAAACCAATGCCACCGGAAGTTCTCCAGTTTGTGCATGAGCTGAAAACAGGTGCATTGATACAGGCGGCCATGATGGCAGGAGCATTTCTTGCAGGAGCAAAAGAGGATGAAATTGAAAAAATAGAAAAAATTGCACTGATGACAGGACTTGCATTTCAGATACAGGATGATATCCTTGATGTAACCAGTACTACGGAAGTGCTTGGAAAACCTGTGTTCAGCGATAAGAAAAATAATAAGACAACTTATGTGACGATTTTAGGGCTGGAAGGAGCCAGACAGAAGGTGAAGGAATATTCAGACAGCGCAGTAGCGCTTTTGAATGAGCTGAACTATAAAAATAAATTTTTACAGGACCTGCTGATAAGTCTGATTCACAGAGAGAAGTAAAATCAGTCTGACAGGGTTGGAGGGAAAATGTTATTAGACAATATAAAAGCTCCGAATGACATTAAGGAGATAAAGAGAGAGGATTATAGTCTGCTGGCAGAGGAAATCAGAGAATTTCTGATTGAAAAAATTTCCGAATGCGGTGGGCATCTGGCATCAAATCTGGGAGTGGTGGAGCTTACTATGGCGCTTCATCTCTCTCTTACTATGCCAGAAGATAAAATCGTCTGGGATGTTGGACATCAGTCCTATACTCATAAAATATTAACAGGAAGAAAAAATGAATTTAATAAACTGCGAACCTATGGAGGAATCAGCGGATTTCCAAAGAGGCGAGAGAGTGAATGCGACCCTTTTGGAACCGGACACAGCTCTACTTCTGTTTCCGCTGCTCTTGGCATAGCAAGCGGTTTTCAGATAAATGGAAATAACAGTACAGTGGTTGCGGTGATCGGAGATGGAGCGTTTACCGGCGGAATGGCATATGAAGCGCTGAATAACGCTGCGCAGCTTAAACGCAATTTTATTATTATATTAAATGACAACAATATGTCTATTTCGGAAAATGTAGGCGGCTTTTCATCTTATCTTTCAAAGATAAGGACTGCTGAGGTTTATACAGATTTAAAATCCGGAGTGAAAAACACTTTAAATAAAATACCAGTAGTGGGTGAAAAAATTGTTCATCATGTGGACAAGACTAAAAACAGCTTAAAACAGCTTATGGTACCGGGAATGTTCTTTGAAAATATGGGAATTACCTATCTTGGACCAATAGACGGACATAACATTGCTCAGATGGTAAAAGTGTTTGGCGAGGCCAAAAAGCTTGACCATGCGGTAATTGTTCATGTAGTTACCCAGAAGGGAAGAGGATATTCATATGCGGAAAAGAAGCCGGCGAAATTTCATGGAATCGAACCCTTTGACAAGAATACGGGAGAGATTTTAAATCCAAAAAAGAAGGCGGGCTATACTGATATTTTTTCAAGAACCATTTTAAATCTTGCAAAAAATAACAATAAAATCGCGGCTATTACAGCAGCAATGGCAGATGGAACCGGACTTACAAAATTTGGCAGACAGTATCCGGAGCGTTTTTTTGATGTAGGAATTGCGGAGGAACATGCTGTTACTTTCAGTGCAGGGCTTGCGGCATCAGGAATGAAACCGTATGTGGCGATTTATTCTTCCTTTCTGCAAAGAGCTTATGACCAGATTCTTCATGATGTCTGTATACAGGATTTGCCGGTGGTGTTTGCCATAGACAGGGCTGGACTGGTCGGAGGCGACGGAGAAACTCATCAGGGGATTTTTGACTTGTCCTATCTGAACTCTATTCCAAATATGAGTGTATTTGCGCCAAAAAACGGATATGAACTTGCAGATATTTTAAAATATGCCTCTTATTATGAGGGGCCTCTTGCGATTCGTTATCCCAGAGGCGAGGCATATCAGGGGTTGAAGGAGTTTCGTGCGCCGATTGTGTATGGAAAGAGCGAAATATTATATAAAGAAAAAGATATTGCGCTGCTGGCAGTGGGCTCTATGGTGGAAACGGCAGCGGAGGTTCGAAGACTGCTGAAAAAGCTGAATTACAGAGTTTCCGTTATTAATGCCCGATTTGTAAAGCCGATAGATGAGACATGCATTGAGCAGCTTACTGAGGACCACAGACTGATTGTCACTATGGAGGAAAATGTGTTAAACGGAGGCTTTGGCGGAGTGGTGACAAGGTTTGTCAATGGACTGGGCACAGGTACAGGGATTTTGAATATCGGGGTACCCAATTTTTATCTTGAGCATGGTTCGGTTTCACTGCTTCGCAGGGAATGTGGACTGGATGCGGAGACGATAAAGAAGAGAATTATTCGGAAATATCAGGAAATAAGTAAAAAATAATATAATTTTATTATAAACGAGGTATACATGAAGCGGTTTTGTGTGATAGCAATGAGGGAAAAACGGGAAATTCTTCAGGCAGCATCCGAGATAAAAAAATATCTGGAAGAGCAGGGATGCACCTGCTTTCTCAATGCGGGATATGTAAAAAGAAAAAATATTTCAGGAGATACACAGTGTGCGATTGTGCTTGGAGGCGATGGCACACTTTTGCAGGCGGCAAGAGAGCTGGCGCAGACTAAAATCAGACTTATCGGAGTAAATTTTGGCAAGCTTGGATTTCTTGCGGAAGTAGAAAAAGATGATATCGTAAAAACGCTGGACTGTCTGATTCACGATGAATTTACAATCGAAAAGAGAATGCTGCTGAATGGACGCGTTGTCAGAAATGGAACAATTATTATGGAAAATGTGGCGCTAAATGATATTGTGATAAACAGAAGCAATATTATGCGGGTAATGCAGCTTAAGATATGGATTAATGGTATGAAGCTCGGTGAATATAGCGCAGATGGAATTATTGTGTCGACACCCACGGGTTCAACAGCATACAGTATGTCGGCAGGCGGTCCGATTGTCAAACCGTCGGCACGGTTAATTGTAATGACACCGATTTGTCCGCATACTTTAAATACGAGAAGTATTATTCTGGATGCGGAGGATGTTATAGAGATACAGGCGTATTCCAAGCGAAAATATGACAATGATATACGAAAGGTTTTTTTTGACGGTGACGAGAATGTTGAACTGGAGGAGGGGGACCAGGTGATGATAGAGTGTTCAGGGCTGGAAACAGAGATTATCAAACTGAGAAGCCGGAGCTTTCTCGAAATTTTAGGAAAGAAGATGGGTGCAAATGAAGGAACAGAGACAGAGAAAAATTCTTGAATTAATCAAAAATTATGAGATAGAGACACAGGAAGAGCTGGCGGACAGGCTGATTGACAGCGGTTATATTGTGACTCAAGCAACAGTGTCAAGAGATATCCGAGAGCTTGGGCTGACAAAGATGCCGGTGGAAAACGGTGGACAGAGATATGTGGCGGTACCAAATTCCGAGGTGGTGATGAATGACAGGCTGCTTCGAATTTTAAAAGACGGCTTTCTTTCTGTGGATATGGCGCAGAATCTTCTGGTAATTAAAACTGTATCAGGCATGGCCATGGCGGTAGCTGCAGCATTGGATGCATTAAAATGGCAGGAAATTGTTGGGAGCATTGCGGGGGATGATACGATTTTCTGTGCAGTCAGAAGTGCAGAGGAAGCATATCAGGTGATGAATAAGCTGAGAAAGACAGTGAAGTAGAGATTATAACGAGTTTATTTGTTATAACAGGAATTTATTATGGAGGAAAAAAATATATGCTGTTGAACTTGCATGTAAAAAACCTTGCGCTTATTAAAGAGGCAGAGGTGGATTTTCATGAGGGATTGAATATTATGACAGGAGAAACCGGAGCAGGAAAGTCGATTATTATCGGTTCTGTCAATATTGCACTTGGCGGAAAGATATCCAAGGATATTATAAGAAACGGAGCCGATTATGCGCTGGTGGAGCTGGTGTTTGAGACAAAATCAGATGAGGCGCGTCGGTTTTTTGAGGAAAATGACCTTCCATGGGAGGATGGACAGGTCATTATTTCCAGAAAATTAACGAATACAAAAAATGTGATTAAGGTAAACGGAGAAACAGTACCAGTAAGTATACTTCGGGAGCTGGCTTCTCTGTTGATGGATATTCATGGACAGCATGACAATGAGTCGCTTTTAAAGACTTCGAAACATCTTTCTATGATTGACGAGTATGGCGGGGGAGAGGTGGCAGCTTTGAAAAAACAGATTTCAGATTCGTTTTATGAGTATCGAAAAATAAAGGAAAAGTGCGCTTCGTTTACCGGGGATGAAGAAGAGAGAAGAAGAGAAATTTCGTTTCTTGAGTTTGAGGTGAAGGAAATTGAAGAAGCGGAATTAAAATCCGGTGAAGATGAGGAGCTGGAGGAAGAGTATAAGAGGATGTCAAATGCAGAGAAAATCACCACAAGTCTTGGAGAGGCTTATGAGCTGATAGACGGCGAAGATGGCAGTGTACGGGAGTTGATAGGAAGAGCTGTAAAAAATATCGGGGATTTATTGTCATATGATGAAAGAATAGAGGAGCTGTATCAGGCAGTTTCTGATATTGAGGCTCTGTGTACGGATTTTACAAGAGAACTGGCCGATTATATGGAGGATACGGCTTTTGATGGGGAAAGGTTTGAATATATTGAGAAAAGGCTGGATTTTATCAATCGACTGAAGCTGAAATATGGGAAAAGTATGGAGGAAATTCAGAAGCATAAAGAGGAAGCTCAGAAGAAGCTGGAATTTTATGAGAATTATGAAGAGGAGAAGGAAAAGGCGTTTGCAAAGCTTCAAGAAGTTGAAAAAGAGCTTGGAAAATTGTGTGACGGGCTTACAGAGATTCGGAAAAGGGCTGGAGAGGCGATTCGAAAGAATATTATAAAGGCTTTGAAGGATTTGAATTTTCTGGAGGTGCAGTTTGATGTGGAGTTTAAGAAAAATGAAGGATTTACTGCAAATGGGAATGACAATGTGCAGTTTTTGATATCAACAAATCCAGGAGAGGTGTTAAAGCCGCTGTCCAAGGTAGCGTCAGGAGGCGAACTGTCAAGAATTATGCTTGGGTTTAAGAGTTTGCTTGCGGGAAAGGATAATGTGGAGACACTGATTTTTGATGAGATTGATACAGGGATTAGCGGAAGAACGGCGCAGATGGTGTCAGAGAAGCTGAAGGAGATTAGTAAAAAGCATCAGGTGATTTGTATAACACATTTGCCACAGATTGCGTCGATGGCGGATAGCCATTATCTGATTGAAAAGACGGTGATAGAGGGGAAGACGGTGACACGTATAGGGGAAATTACAGAAGAGAGGTCCGTGGAAGAGATTGCAAGGATGCTTGGAGGGGCCAAGATAACTGAAACAGTAATGGAAAGTGCGAGAGAAATGAAGAAGATGGCAGGGGAGATGTGAAAAAAATAGTTGAAAAAAAACTGGATTTATGATAAAGTTCTAAGGTATAACAATAAACCTATGAATTTTTCTGCTAAAGAAGGAGGACAAATGATGGAAAATAAGACTATGATGGAGCTTGACCCTGCAATGAATACCCAGTTTGACGAACTGGTGAAATATTGTATGAATTCAGGCGCAATTGACCAGAATCTGTATATTGAATATGATGTTAAGCGTGGTCTTCGTGATTCATCAGGAAAAGGTGTACTTACGGGGCTTACGGAAATATCTGATGTCCTTTCATATAAGACAGAAAATGGAGTAAAGCTTCCTGCTGACGGACAGTTATATTTTCAGGGCTATAATGTAAAGGATTTAATTCAGGGAAATAAAGAACAGAGATATTTATTTGAGGAAATTACTTATCTGCTTTTGTTTGGAGAGCTTCCAACAAAGGAGCAGTTTGAAAGCTTCTGCAATATACTGACACAGCTTCAGGAATTATCAGGACAGTTTGTACGGGATGTTATTATGCGTTCTCCGACTGAGAATATTATGAATATGCTTCAGAAAAGTATTTTAACATTGTATTCTTACGATGAAAATCCAGAGGATATATCTGTACCAAATGTTTTAAGACAATCTTTACAGCTTATTGGCAAGATGCCATTAATTTCTGTTTATGCATATCAGTCTTACCGACATTTTAAACTGGATGACAGTTTGATTATTATTAATCCGAATAAGGACTGTTCAACAGCAGAAAATATTTTGAGAATGTTAAGACCGGATGGTCAGTATACAGAACTTGAAGCAAAGGTTTTAGATGTGGCGCTGGTGCTTCATGCAGAGCATGGCGGAGGTAACAATTCTACCTTTACCAATCATGTGGTGACATCTTCGGGAACAGATACCTATTCTGCAGTAGCGGCATCTGTTGCTTCCTTAAAAGGACCAAAGCATGGTGGTGCAAATCTGAAGGTTCAACATATGATAGCAGATATTAAGGAAAATGTCAGAAATTGGGAAGACGAGACAGAGCTTGCAGAATACTTGCAGAAAATTCTTGACAAAAAAACCTTTGATAAATCTGGTCTGATTTATGGAATGGGACATGCAGTCTATACACTTTCCGACCCAAGAGAAGTGATTTTAAAGGAATATGCAAGACGCCTTTCCGAAGAAAAAGGATTTACACGAGAGTTTGATTTGTATGCAAGAGTAGAAAATCTGGCTTCTGATTTGATTAAGAAAAACAGAAATACATTTAAGCCGGTTTGTGCAAATGTAGATTTTTACAGTGGATTTGTTTATTCTATGCTTGGAATACCAGAAGAATTGTTTACTCCTATTTTTGCAATTTCCCGTATTTCAGGATGGAGCGCACATCGTCTGGAAGAACTGGTAAATAAAGGAAAAATTATCCGGCCAGCCTATCGTTATGTAGGTACTCATAAAGGATATAAAAAACTGGAAGAGAGAACCGCAGATATTTTAAATTAAAAATAAATTTACAGCTTTTAGAATTGTTGTATAAATTTTTTATAATATAAAAAAAGAAAGAATAGTTTTTCGGCAGACAAATTGCAGGAAATATTTTATTAAGGTCAGCATAGATAGTCTTGTATGATAAGTAATCAGTACAGATAATGACATCTTAATAGATATATTTCCTGCAATTTATTGTTTTTGCACTTGTATAAATAAATATTTTATAAAGTGTAAAAAGAATTTGTAAAATTATCTGCGGATGATAAATTGTAAATATTAAAACAGAAAAATATTAAAACAAGAAAATATCAAAAACAGTTATTTTTAGGAAAAATGAGGCAGATTAATTTTTGTAAATTCATCCATACTACTATTAAATGATTAAATTTAATGGAGGCAAAAGGATGAACAGAAAGCTTATATACCAGAGAATACTTGTGCTTTTTCTGGCTGTCGGAATTATATCTTCTGTATATGTTATGGACAGATACGGAATAAAGGAAACATCTGAGAACAGGCAGACCGAAAGTTCGCGGGAGAATAACAGAGCTGTGGGAAGAACAGCGGAAAATGGAAATATTGTTTCTGCCAATATAACAGATGAGCCTCTAGTATATCCATGCGGTTTTCAGGTAGGAATTTATCTGGAAACAAACGGAGTAATGATTATAGGAACAGATGAGGTGGAGGGACAGGACGGGCTGAATCATAATCCGGCACTGAATAAGGTAAAAGCAGGAGACTATATTACAAAGGTAAACGATATTGATGTAAGCTCTAAAAATCAGCTTATGTTTTTGGTAAATAAATATGGCGACGAAGATATTATTCTTACAATATACCGAAACGGAAAGTATATACAGGTCAGAATAAAGCCTGTGCAGACAGGAGAAAATCAATATAAAATGGGAATGTGGGTACGCGATGATACACAGGGAATCGGAACAATGACTTATTTGACAGGAGATGGAAATTATGCCGCTCTGGGACATGGAATCAGTGATATTGATACAGGAGAGCTTCTGGACAGCGAGGGAGGAATTCTTTATCAGGCAAATGTATGGGGAATTAAAAAGGGAGAAGCCGGAAGTCCGGGAGCTTTATATGGAATGATTTCTTATGAAGATAATAAAATACTTGGAAGTATTTCAGAAAATACTTCCATTGGAATTTACGGTTCAGTAAATGAGCAGGAGGAAATTATAAAAATGATTGAGAAGTATCATCTAGAGCCTGTGGAAATGGCTGGACATCAGGAGATTGAAACTGGAAAGGCATATATTCGTTCTTTTGTGTCGGGTGAAGTCTGTGATTATGAAGTGGAAATACAGAAAATAAATGAAAACAGCAGTAAAAATAAAGGAATTGTATTGAAAGTGACAGATGAAAGGCTTCTCAGTCTGACAAACGGCATTGTACAGGGAATGAGCGGAACACCGATTCTTCAGAATGGAAAGTTGATTGGCGCTGTTACGCATGTGTTTGTAAATGATTCTACAATGGGATATGGTATTTTTGCAGATATTATGATGGAAGAAACCCAAAATTAAAAAATTTGTCTAAAAAGAAAATTTTACCTTTTCTTTACACAGCTTTTACGAACATTCTATCTAATAATTCTACAATATTTTTCGAAGGAAAACGACAACAAGCAGAACAGGAAAATAAATTTTGTGGAGGTTATTAGAATGAATGATAATGTTAGCATGCTGCAGGAGGATAATACAAAGATACTGAGTATACTTGATAAAATGTTGGATAATAATGAATGTATTAATTTTATCACTAAAATAAAATGTGGTGACCAAGTATGTGAAATTATTAAAAAGGAACGAGCAGATAGATTTATTTTTGAAGTTATCATTCCAAAAGAAAATTACCTTCCGGCAGAAAAGAATATTCTGAAAATAGAATCAAATTACAGTGAGGAAGCGGATTATGAAGCGGACTTTGAGGAAAAGAAAAACAGAGGGCTCGAAAGCGAAGTTACTTCGATTATTCATGAGGTGGGAGTACCGGCGCATATCAAGGGCTATCATTATTTAAGAGATGCGATTATTATGTCTGTGAATGATATGGAAATGCTTGGAGCAGTGACGAAGATTCTTTATCCTGCGATTGCCAAAAAGCATAATACCACATCGAGCAGAGTTGAACGTGCGATTCGTCATGCCATAGAAGTTGCGTGGAGCAGAGGAAGAATTGAAACCATAGAAGATTTATTCGGATATACAATTAACGAAGGAAAAGGCAAACCTACAAATTCGGAATTTATTGCATTAATTGCGGATAAAATTAGATTGGGGAAAATATCATAAAAGTCTTTTCATATTCTGAATTATGATGTATAATGTAAGAAGATTTTCGTGTATTGCGGATAAATATATTATTATGGAGGAAACTTATGAAGAAAATTTTATTTGTAGCTTCAGAATCAGTACCTTTTATTAAAACGGGAGGACTTGCCGATGTTGTGGGTTCTCTGCCGAAAAATTTCAACAAGGAGGAATATGACTGCAGAGTGATTCTTCCAAAATATCAGTGTATGAATCAAAAATATGTTGGTCAGTTGGAATATGTAACTCATTTTTATATGAATTTGGCATGGAGAAGTCAGTATGTTGGTGTCTTAAAGACAGAATTTGAAGGAATTACCTATTATTTTATTGACAATGAATATTATTTCAGCGGCTCCAAGCCATATGGCGATGTGTGTTATGACCTTGAGAAGTTTGCGTTTTTCTCAAGAGCAGCGTTGTCCATACTTCCACTGATTGATTTCAGACCTGATATTATCCATTGTCATGACTGGCAGACAGGTTTGATTCCGGTATTTTTGAAGGATACTTTTGCGCAGGGACAGTTTTATCAGGGAATTAAGTCGATTATGACAATTCATAATCTGAAGTTTCAGGGTATATGGGATGCAAAGACAGTGAAGGATTTAGCTGGGCTTGCAGATTATTATTTCACGCCGGATAAGCTGCTTCATTATAAGGATGCAAACTTTTTAAAGGGTGGAATTGTATATGCTGATTATGTGACAACGGTAAGCAATACCTATGCAGAAGAGATTAAGACTCCGTTTTATGGGGAAACTCTGGATGGTCTGATGAGGGCAAGGAGTAATTGTCTGTTTGGTATTGTGAATGGTATTGATTATGATGCGTATAATCCTGAGACGGATACATATATTGCTCAGAATTATAATATTAAGAACTTCAGAAAAGAGAAGATAAAGAATAAGAGAGCATTGCAGCAGCAGCTTGGACTAGAGCAGGATGACAGAAAATTTATGATAGGTCTTGTTTCTCGTCTGACCAGCCAGAAGGGACTGGATTTGATTCAGTGTGTGATGGATGAGCTTTGTTCTGACGGAGTACAGTTTATTGTGCTTGGAACTGGTGAGGAACAGTATGAGAATATGTTCCGGCATTATGACTGGAAGTATAATAACAGTGTGTCGGCGAATATTTATTATTCGGAAGAGCTGTCGCATAAGATTTATGCTTCATGTGATGCGTTTTTGATGCCATCACTGTTTGAGCCGTGTGGATTGTCGCAGCTTATGAGTTTGAGATATGGAACAGTGCCGATTGTCAGAGAGACTGGTGGACTGAAGGATACAGTGGAGCCGTATAATGAGTATGAGTCTAAGGGAACAGGGTTCTCATTTGCGAATTATAATGCACATGAGATGTTGAATACGATTCGGTATGCGGAGCATGTGTATTATAATAAGAAGAGAGAGTGGAATAAGATTATTGACAGGGGAATGGAAGCGGATTTCTCGTGGAATAGTTCGGCAAAGCAGTATGAGGAGTTGTATTCAAGGCTGCTTGGATGGTAGAATAGGAAGAATGGAAAAGGGATTTGCAGGTATAGGATTAGGGTAGGGTAAAAGAAAGGAAAACCCCGTGTCAGAGTTTGGGAAGGACTTTGAGGCGGGTTTTTTTTGAAAAGGTTGGGGAAAGGACGCAGGGGAAGGAGAAGTAAACTATTTTCAGTCCGTTTCATGACCTTGAAAATTCTAAGTTTTCGGAATTTTGCTAAAGGCATTTTTGACAGAGAGATAACTCGCTGGGTGGGTTTTGCAGGATTTTAGGCTGTGTTGCTCAGACAATCTCTCTGCCAAAAATAACGCAAAATTTCGGAAACTAAGAATTTTTAAAGGTCATTCCACAAGACTGAAAATAGTTTACTTCTCCTTCTTCTGCTGTGATTTATTTTTTATAGGTGGTTGGTTTTTTGTTTTAAAAAAGTGTTTTTAAATTCTTGGAATATGGTGGTGTGATGCTTTTTTTGGAAGGGTTTTATGTATATTTTCCAATATTGTTTTAGGGATTTTTTGGAGTTGGCGAGGAGAACTCCATATAACCCCTGAAGTATATCGGTAATATCGTAGGATATTTGATAGTGTTGGGTTTGTAGGCTGATTTTTAAAAATTTTAGAGCTTTTATTATGAATAGTGTTATTTCGCTGGAGCAGCGAAGGTCTTTCTGGTCAGGGCGGTTGGAAATGAGGTGTGTTTTCCACTCTGGCATGAGATTGGATATTGCTTTGTATAGCTCAAGGTTGGTAAGGTTTTGGGTTATTGACTGGATAATGATATCTGTGATTTGTTCGTTATTTTGGTTTTCAATATCAAAGCGCATCCAGATAAATATTCTTTCCAGATTCTTCCATTTTGATTGTTCCATTTTGATTGTTCCATTTTGATTGTTTTCTTTTTGTTGATTTATTTTCATTGTTTCATTTTGATTATTTTATTTTACTTGATTTATTCTGATTGCTAGTTTTTATTTTATGATTGATTTACAGGATTTCTTGGATTCCTGTGATATCCGGTGAGATTGCCATGGAGTAGTTGGTGTGGTAGATGACAAAGCCGGGTTTGGCACCAGATACTTTTTTTACGTGTTTTCGTTCAATGTAATCGATTTCTACTTTTTCCTGACCTTTGCCTTTGGAGTAGTAGGCAGCCAGGCGGGCGGCTTCCTCGAAGGTTTGGTCGGGGAGTTCTTTTCCTTCGGTTTTGACGATGACGTGGGAGCCGGGGAAAGTTTTGGAATGGAACCACCAGTCGCCGCCGTTTGCGAGCTTGAAGGTGATTTCTTCGTTTTGGAGGTTGTTTTTTCCCACGTAGATATCGAAACCGTCAGTGGAGCGGTAGTGGAAGGGTTTGCTTTTATATTTGACTTTTTTATCAGAGGATTTTCTTCTGATATAGCCGGACTGGATAAGTTCTTCCTTTAATTCTTTTAAATCGTCTTCAGAAACAGCGATGTCTAAAGCATTTATCAGGGATTCGAGATGTTCGATTTCTAATTTTGTTTCTAGTATAATGGATTCTAAAGCTTCATAGGTTCGTTTTAGTTTTCCATATTTTTCAAAGTATTTTTTTGCATTGTCCATTGCGGATAGTTCCATATCTAAAGGTATGGTGATGTTCTCGTTTGTGTAGTAGTTGAGGACAGAGGCCTGTTTTACTTCGGAAGTGATTTCATGGGCGTATGCGGTTAGAAGCTCTCCATATAATTTGTATTTTTCGCGTTTTTCGGTATCTTTCAGTTGTTTTTCCTGAAGGTCATATTTTTTGTAGTCTTTTTCAAGAGTAGTTTGTACAATTCGTCTTAAATCAGAGGATTTCTGGTGAATACGAGTAATCAGATTTTTTTTGCCGTAATAATCCTCCAGTAAAAGGCTGATGGAATTATAATGCTCGTATTCACAGGTATTGCCGTAGATAGATGGCATATAGGAATGAAATTCAACTGGTATATTGTTTTGAGAAACAAGAACAGGGTCATAGTTGTGTGTTTTTATGCGCTCGACAATTTTGGAAAATGCTGTAAAGAGGGCCAGATATTCTGTGTCTGTCAGTGCAGTCGCAGGTTTATCTCCGTCTACTGTTGCCTGAAAGCAGATATCCTGAGCTGCTGTCGGACTGATTCCTGTAAAGGAAGTATAAAGCGCTTTGGCGCATGCCATTGGTTTGTTTATGGCAGGTTTAAAGTCTGTAAAGGTGATTTCCAGAGGATTTAATTTGTGAGTGGTGTCAGGGATAAAATAAGTTCTGCCGGGCAGGACTTCACGAACAGAGCTTACATTTGCAGAAATATGCTTAATGCTGTCTATAATTTTAAAGTCTGTGTCCGTAAAGATGATATTACTGTGTTTTCCCATCAGTTCCACAATCAGAAGCTTGTTGCAGATATCACCCATTTCATTATAATGCTCCAGTTTAAAATGAATAATACGTTCCAGCCCCGGCTGATAGATGTCAAGAATTTTTGCATTGGAAAGGTGTTTTCTTAATACCATGCAGAAATTAGGTGCTGTCAGGGGTGCTGTTTTGCTGTGCTCTGTCAGATAGGTCAGGGGAAGGGAGGCGCTTGCGGAAATAAGAAGTTTGTACTGCTCTCTTGCCTGTTTTACTGTGATTTGAAGTTCATCTGTTTCCGGCTGAGCGATTTTAAAAAATCTTCCGCCGGTTAGTTTTGTATTTAATTCATGCACAAGTGCTGAAATTGTAATGCCGTCTAAAGCCATTTGTCTAACCTCGATTCTGTTATATAATATTTGATACTGGCACTTTATTCCAAGTTTTCTGAATTAAGCTCTTTTATGATAACAGAAAAAGGCAGGAAAAACAAGTAACTTTGTTTTAAGTCAGACAAAAGTAAATGAAAAAACAGATACTTTTATCTTTTTAAAGGAAAAGAAATGTGATATGATTACAGATAAGAAGAGATGGAAAGGAAGGATACAGTTATGAATGAAATGGAAACTTTGAAACAGTGGATAGAAGAATCAAAAAGAATTGTGTTTTTTGGAGGAGCAGGAGTGTCTACGGAAAGCGGAATTCCTGATTTTCGAAGCGTGGATGGGCTTTACAATCAGAAGTATGCATATCCGCCGGAAACCATTATCAGCCATTCGTTTTATAAAAGAAATCCGGAAGAATTTTATCGGTTTTATAAGGATAGAATGATTTATCAGGATGCAGAGCCTAATGCGGCTCATAAGGCTTTGGCGAAGCTTGAGGAGGAAGGGAAGCTCTGCTCAGTGATAACACAGAATATCGACGGGCTGCATCAAATGGCAGGAAGTAAGAAGGTTTTAGAGCTGCATGGAAGTATACACAGGAATTATTGTGAAAAATGCAGAAAATTTTATTCACTGGATTATGTAGTACAGAGTAAAGGAGTTCCAAAATGTGAATGTGGAGGAACAGTGAAGCCAGATGTTGTACTGTATGAGGAGGGGCTTGATACAGATACGATAAATCAGGCGGTATATGAGTTAAAGCATGCAGATATGCTGATTGTAGGCGGAACTTCGCTTGTCGTTTATCCGGCGGCGGGAATGATTGATTATTATAAAGGAAATAAAATGGTTTTGATAAATCTTGCGCCTACTTCCAGAGATAATATGGCAGATTTGGTAATAAAGGGAAAGATAGGAGAAGTGTTTGAAGAAATTTTGGGAAAGTAAAAAATAACACAATTATCGAAAGAAATAATATTTATTTTATGAATAATTAGAAAGGAGCAGATTGCTGAAAAAAATAAAATCTATTAAAAATGGATAAACCTTCAGTAACAGAAAAGCAAATGAATGATAAAAATCTTCACGTAATTTATACCTGTTTTCCAGAGGGAAAGCATAAAGTATTAACTATGAGCTACGACGACGGAAGAGTGGAAGACCGGCGACTTGTTTCTATTTTCAACCAATATGGCATTAAGGGAACCTTCCATATCAATGCGGGCCTTTCGGCAGACAGAATTCCAATATCTGAGTGTTCCAGTCTTTACCGCGGACATGAGGTATCCTGTCATACCTATCTTCACCCGACAATTGCAAGATGTCCTATTGAGCAGGTAATACAGCAGATTTTAGAGGACAGGAGAGTGCTTGAAAAAGCAACAGGCTATCCAGTCAGGGGTTTGTCCTATCCAAACGGCTCTTTTTCCGAGGAAATTGTAAAATACCTTCCGGCAGCAGGCATCCGTTATGCCCGAACAGTAGTCAGCACAGGCAGCTTTGCCATGCCGGATAATTTTCTCACATGGAATGCCACCTGTCATCATAATCGCAATCTGCTTGAGTATGGACAGCAGTTTATGGAACTTTACAAAACACAATATTTATATATGATGTATGTCTGGGGACACAGCTATGAATTTACGCAGAAAAACAACTGGGAGCTTATGGAAGAATTCTGCAAAATGATTGGCGGCAGAGATGATATCTGGTATGCCTCCAATATAGAAATCGTAGATTATATGGAGGCGGCCAGCCGGCTGCAATATTCTGTCAGCGGCGAATTTGTATACAATCCGTCGGTTCAGTCTGTATGGATAGAGATTGATAAAAAAATCATAGAGGCAAAGGGCGGGCAAATCACTTATTTATGTGATAATTGTTGATAAGATGTCAGTTTATGAGCTGCCTGTCCACAGAATATTATAATGTTTATCTGCAATATTAATTTGTACAATGCTTATCCGCAGGTTGTTTGTCTGTATAATGCGAAGTGCTCTGATAAACGGCAGCCATTTTTAACAGCGCATCTTTATTGTTTTCAATTTGTCCGGCGACAACCTGTGTTTCAAGCATTTTCAGTGTTTTCCCAAGCTCTTTTCCGGAAGCATAGCCGACAGCTATCAAATCTTTTCCGCTAATGGCAAGTTTTATCTTTGTTTTCTCCGACTTTTCCATCAGAATTTTATGAAAAAGTTCTTCTGTTTTATCCAGACCAGCACAGTCCTTTTCATGGCAGGCAGGATTGTGTCCCATAATATCTGCACGACGGACATACAGCAGCCTTTCAAACTGTTCTTCACCGATTTTTTGAAGCCATTTTCTGATATTTTTTCCATTTGGTTTAAAAACAGCGTCATGATAATGGATAAGCTGTACTGTTTTTTCACGGATATCTTTTTCAAATCCCAGTTTTTCCATAATTTCATCTGTCATATTTGCTCCTACCATAGCATGACGATAGAAATGTCCGATACCGTTTTCATCTTCAGAGTAGCAGTGAGGCTTGCCGATATCATGAAATAAAACAGCCAGCTTTACTATATTATCGTTCGGGATACAGCTCTCCAGTGCATATATGGTATGGGAAAATACATCATAGATATGATAAGGATTATTCTGGCAAAAACCGACGCAGTTTGAAAGCTCAGGGATATACTTTACAAACCATTCCGGATTTTTTTCAATTTTCTCTTTCTCTTTCAAAATGCTGTTTTGCCCATATTTTTTCAATTCCTGTATAATAAGCTGTGCAATATCTGTATTCATTCAATTTCACCTTTTATAATTTTCTCATTTACATACATTTTAAATTCATCAATTTTTTTATAATCCGGTATATCCGGCAGGGCGGTATTCTTTTTTGCATATTCAAAACGTTTTTCATAATTTTGCAGCAGTTCATAAAACGCTTCCTTTGGCTGACGGTTTTCGTCAAGATACTCCCCGTTCCGGATGGACATCAAAAGTTCATGCTCTTTTATCCGGCAGGTAATAATCTCCTCTTTTTCAAGAATATCAATACACATCATATAAAGCCGAATTAAATGCGCCATATGCTTTCCGAGTTTGTTATGCTCAATTGCCTTTTCATTTCTTTTTCCTATTTTGGAATAGCTTCCCACAATTGCCTTCATCTCATTCCACATACCAGACCAATCTCTCAAAGGATAATGCCTGAGATTAACATCCATAAAAATTTCCGTCTGATATCCCTGCTGAACAGCAGTATCAATATATAGCCTTATATCGCTGTCGTTATGCGGATAATATCTGTGTTTAAAATCATATTTTGCATTTTGAATACTGTTTAATATATGCTCTTCCTGTTTGCTCTGGCTGGCAAGCATTGCAGATTTGTTTTCCAGACGGCGCAGTTGGGCCATGGCATATCCTGCAAAAGTATGAATACAGATTTTAGACAGAAACATTTTTCTGTTATCCAACAATTCTCTGCCAATATCTGTTAGATACAAATAGTGTTCCGGTTTTAGTCCAAGGATTTCGATGGTATTTGGATTATTAGAGGTAAGCAGCTTCAGAATTTTATGAAAAGAATAAATCGTTGTATCTGTTTTTTCTGTCTCTGTTATCTGCTCAAAATCTTCTCCCAAAAGAATCTCTCTTTTTGAATTAAAAGCAATCCCGCGGATGTCAATGTCAGAGTCTTCTTTTTCCATTCCGTATGCGTGACTGCCTCCAAGCCCAATCAGAAAAATATTTTTCCCAAGATGCGGATTTTCTTTTAAAAAGGCATAATGGTCAGAGGTTAAAGCCTGTTTCATTTGTTTTAAGTTCATAGTCGCAGCCTCCTTTTTAAATATAGAGATAATAGCATTTTATTCAGGGTTTGACAAGAGAATATTCATTTGCTTTTTTATTTTATTTTTTTGCCTTATTGCCATATAAATGACTTTGTGTTATAATTTTTAAAAATAGATGTTAAAAATTATAACAGGAGGATAAAGGATATGGAATCAGTAAAAAAACATGCTATTTGGGGTAAGGTGCTTGCTATATTTATTGCTTTTATGGCAGTTGCTGTGGTTTGGCAGATAGCAGTCTTAATGCTTTTAAATGCGGAAATCGTTAATACGCTGGTGGCTGTTGTGCTGCTGGAGCTGGTAATTGTAGTTATTTTTGCAGCTATTTTCTGGATAGTGAAAGCTACTCTGGACCAGATGCAGCTGGCAGCAGGCAAAAAGACAGAAGCAGAGCTTGCTAATGGGAAACTCGAAAGACGTATGGAGAAGCTTTCGCAGAGTAATGGTGAAGTAGGAAAAATGATTTGTTTTATCCAGAACACTGTTAAAGGAGTGGCTACCATGCTGGCAGGCGTTCAAATGGCGACAAACAAGCTTGGTGAAGCTTCAGAGGAATTTCAGGAGATTTTTGGAACCATGAAAAATTCACTGGAGCATACTGATGAATCTGTCGAAATAATAGCGAAAAATACTATTTCACAGGCAGACCAGACGACAAATATGAAAAATGAAATCGAGGCAATCAGTCAGTCCATTGCCCGTATTTCTCAGAATATTGAAATGCTGAATATAAGTGCGGATAAAATGGGCAACTGTAACCATTCTGCGGAAGATATTATGAGCGAGCTGATTCAAATCAGCAAAAAGAGCGGACAGGAGATTGAAAGTGTAAGAAAACAGGCAGATGTAACAAATCAGTCCGCGCAACAGATTCAGACTGTGACAGAAATTATCGCAGATATTTCCAGTCAGACCAATCTTTTAGCGCTTAATGCCAGTATTGAGGCGGCGAGAGCAGGAGAAAACGGAAAGGGATTTGCAGTTGTGGCAGAGCAGATTCGTACTCTGGCAGACCAGTCAAGAGAATCCACACAGCAGATTAACAAGCTGATTAATGATTTGACTGCCAATGCAAATGTCAGTGTTCAGACAGCCGAAACCGTGTCTGAGGCAGTAGCGCTTCAAAATGAGAAAATTAGGAGTACTGAGGAAATCTTTAAAGAGCTGAACTATGAAATTGACCAGGTAGGAGCCGCTATTTCTAGTATCGGTTCGGAAATCGGAGAACTGAAAGAAGACAGCGATGTAATTGAAAATGGTATTGATTCGCTGACAAACTTTGCAGAACAGAATGCAGAGAGCGCAAAGACTGCCACAGAAAATATGGAACAGCTCCGGCAGATTGTAGAGGACTGCAATAAGGTGACAGAGCGTGTAGTAGAAGTATCAGATGAGCTGGTTGGATATATTCACGAAGTGAATATTAAATAGACTGCAAAATATGGGGCTGTTGTATTAAGGAATAACTTAGTGCGGCAATCCCATGTTTTTGTTATATTTGACAATCAGTCTTTAGCTGGCTACATAATAAGGCAATCAATTGCGGCTTGCGTGATAAGGCAGTGAGCTTTCGACTGGTTGTAAATATTTAGGAGGATTTGCTACTATGGAACCAAATAAAAAATTTTACTGGAAGCTGGGTGCTGTGATTTTCGGAAGTCTGGCAGCAGCGATTTCTTTTTTCTTTTTAATATTCGGATATCGCGAGATAAAAGATTTCTTATCTCTTATTATGTCAGGACTTCGGCCGGTATTAGCAGGAGTGGTGCTGGCGTATGTGTTGTGTCCGATTGCAAAATTTCTGGAACAGCAATTTGATAAGACAACTAAACTTGTACGTTTTTCGCGGGCATTCTCTGTATTGTTTACAATGCTTTTTGCGTTTGCTCTATTGGGACTGTTCTGCGCGCTGATTATTCCGCAGCTTGCAGAAAGTGTAGGCAGTCTTGTGGAAGACCTTCCGGGAATGCTAGAAATTCAGCTTGAAAGACTGAATACATATTTAAAATCAGATGATGATGTAGCTATTACTATTTTACAGATGATAGAATCAGCAGAAACCACACTTGTAACATGGATAAAAACAAATCTGTTTTCTACGGTGTCTACTCTGGCAAACAGTGTACTGTCGGTAGGCTCCACCCTGTTAAATATGATAGTATCTGTGATTGTAACCATTTATCTTTTGCTAGACCGTGAGCATTATATGGCTCAGTGCAGAAAATTATTTTATTCGATCAGCAAAAATAAACGCTTTAACCGGCTGGTAGGAGAAACTTTACAGCAGGCAAACAAAATTTTTGGAGGTTTTATTTCTGGAAAACTTCTCGATTCCCTTATTATAGGCATTATCTGTTTTGTATGTCTGATGATTATGAATATGCCATATGCGCTGTTAATTAGTGTAATTGTAGGAGTGACAAATATTATTCCTGTATTTGGTCCGTTTATTGGAGCCGTGCCAAGTGCTTTTCTGCTATTGCTGGTTTCTCCGGGTAAATGCATTGCTTTTTTGATATTTATTATAGTACTTCAACAGGTAGATGGAAATATTATAGGACCTCGTATTCTTGGCAATTCCACAGGTCTGTCGGCATTTTATGTTATGGTGGCAATGCTGCTGTTTGGCAAACTGCTTGGCTTCGTGGGAATGATTATAGGAGTGCCATTGTTTGCGACTCTCTATTATATGGTAAAACGGACAGCGGAATATTCTTTGAAAAGACAAAAGCTGCCTGTAAATACAGACGAATATGAGAAAATTTTTGAAAAAAGCGAAAATACTAGAAAGAAACAGCAAGAAAACAAGGATTCGAAGAAACAGGATTTGGACTCTTAGGAAATTAAAAAGATTAGGAGGAGGTTAATTATGTTAAAGTATTTGAAAAAATACTGGTTTTATGCGCTTTTAGCTCCTGTTTTTATGGTTGGAGAGGTTATGATGGACCTTATTCAGCCACGTATGATGAGTAATATCGTAGATAATGGCGTATTGGGATTGAATAATGGGAATATAGGTGATATGCACATTGTACTGACATCAGGGATTCAGATGATAGGAGTAGTGTTTTTGGGTGGTATATTTGGTGTGCTTTCAGGGGTATTTTCAAATTTATGCAGCCAGAATTTTGGAAATGATATTCGCAAAGACTGTTTTCAAAAAATCATGTCGCTTTCTCTGGAACAGACAGACAAGT
Organism: uncultured Lachnospiraceae bacterium; assembly: GCA_910577835.1. Lineage (GTDB taxonomy): Bacteria > Bacillota > Clostridia > Lachnospirales > Lachnospiraceae > CAG-303. Next base: position 28,689 of record CAJTOU010000014.1, read on the forward strand.
TTTCTACCGGCTCGCTGATTACCAGAGTGACGAATGATGTGACACAGGTTCAAAATATGGTAGCTCAGTGTATTCGGGGATTTGTGCGTACCTGTATGCTGTTTTTTGGCGGCATTGTCTGTATGCTGACTCTGGACTTAAGCTTTGGCGTTGTGGTTCTGTGCGCGTTTCCAATTGTTCTTCTGATTGTTCTTTTCTTTATTTCCAAGGTTAATCCGTTATTTCTGGTGCTTCAGAAAAAACTGGATAAGGTCAACAGCGTTATGCAGGAAAATGTGACAGGAGCAAGAGTGGTAAAGGCATACGTCAGGGAAGAATATGAAAAAAACCGTTTTGGAGATTCTAACAGAGAGCTTGTGGATACACAGCTTCATGTGCTGGTATTATTGTCCTATATGATGCCTCTTATGAATATTATTATGAATATTTCTATTGTGGCGGTGATTTATATTGGTTCTGTAAGAGTGCAGGGCGGAAATACCACACCGGGTAATGTTATGGCGGCGATTACTTATTTAACTCAGATTTTAAACAGTGTAGTTATGCTGGCAATGATTTTTCAGAATGTATCAAGAGGAATGGCTTCTTTTGGACGTCTTAAGGAAGTTCTTCTCTGTGAGCCGATAATTTCAGATGGAAAAGGTATTTCTTTGACAAGTGAAAATCTGAGAGGAAAAGTAGAGTTTCGAAATGTTTCCTTTGCCTATCCACAATCTGTGGGCGATGGAGTTTTGAAAAATATCAATCTGACTGTTTTTCCGGGAGAAACTTTTGCGATTCTTGGAGCTACCGGCTGCGGAAAATCAAGTCTTGTCAATCTGATACCAAGATTTTACGATGTTACAGAGGGACAGGTTCTTGTAGACGGCGTGGATGTCAGAGAATACAGACTTAGTGAGCTTCGGGAAAAAATAGCAATCGCTCTTCAGAAAAGTGAATTATTCAGTACAAGCATCCGGAATAATATTTTATGGGGCAGAGGAAATGCATCGCAGCAGGAGACTGGACATGCAGCGCAAATCGCTCAGGCGGAAGAATTTATAAAAGCTCAGCCGAAAGGATATGATACATTGGTTGCAGAAAAGGGCATGAGCCTGTCAGGTGGTCAGAAGCAGCGTATTGCTATCAGCCGTGCTGTTTTGAAAAGCGCTGATATTCTGATATTTGACGATTCTACCAGTGCACTGGATTTGAAGACAGAAGCACAGTTATATGAGGCATTAAACAGAGAATATAAAGATGTGACAAAAATTATTATCGCTCAGAGAATTGCTTCTGTGAAAAATGCAGATAGAATCGCAGTTATTGACAATGGAAGAATTGCAGACTGTGGAACACATAAGGAGCTTATGGAAACCAGCGATATTTACAGAGATATTTATACATCACAGCTAAAGTCGGGAGGTGAGCAGGGTGAGTAATGAGCAGAAAAAACAGAATGCGCCGCAGGAGCTTCGCATGGGACCGGGCGGAAGACGGGGACCGGGAGGTCCTATGGGAATGCAGAATGTAGAAAAAGCAAAGGACAAAAAGAAAACACTCAAAAGATTGTTTCTGTATTTTGGGGGCGAAAAGAAAATCGTGGCAGTGCTTCTGACAGCAGTTGCCGTTATGGTGGCATGCTCCGTCTATGCGCCAAAGCTTCAAAGTGAAGCAATTGATTATATTACAAAACATATCTTTGACAGTGTTGGAAAAGTTCTTGTAATTATGCTGATAGTTTATGGTATCTATACAGTGTGCAGTCTTATTCAAAGTGTGCTGAGTGCTCATTTAAGCCAGCATATTGTAAAGAGAATGCGGGAGGAACTATTTGATAAAATTGTACATCTTCCGATAAAATACCTTGATACACATCCACATGGAGATGTGATGAGCCGTATGACAAATGATGTGGAGAATATTTCCAATACGGTTTCCCAGTCTTTGAGCTCTCTGGTTTCGGGCATTTTAACGATTGCAGGAACTGTGATTATGATGTTTTATCTGTGCTGGCAGCTTGCATTGCTGTCATGTGTAACAGTGGTGCTGACTGTGATTGTCACCAAAATTCTGTCAAAAAATATGAGGCGTTTTTTCCTGAGAAGACAGGAGCTTTTGGGAGATTTAAACAGTGCTACCGAAGAAAATATCACCGGCTATAAAACAGTGGTGGCGTACAACAGACAAGGCAGGGTAATAGATGAATTTAATAGGATTTCCGACGATATGACAAAAACAGGAATTATTGCAGAGATTATCGGCGGCTCCATGGGACCTGTTATGAATGTAGTAAATAATATCGGTTTTGTGATTATCGCAGCTTTTGGAGGTTTTTTTGCAATTAAAGAGATTGTATCGGTGGGTATGATTTCCGCTTTTATTGTATATGCGAGACAATTCGGAAGACCAATTAATGAAATCGCACAGCTTTATGCACAGATTCAGACAGCACTTGCCGGAGCGGAGCGGGTATTTGATATTATGGATGAGAAAACGGAGGATTCCTTGGAAGAGGGTCATCACGCCGCCATGCCGGAGGGTAAGGGGGTAATATCTTTTGAACATGTGGATTTTTCTTATGTTCCGGAAAAACAGGTATTATATGATTTTACCTTAAATGTGCGGGCAGGTCATAAAGTTGCACTGGTGGGAGCGACCGGAAGTGGAAAAACTACTGTGGTTAATCTGCTTATGCGCTTTTATGATACAGACAGCGGAAGGATTCTGATAGATGGCGTGGATATTCGGGATATTTCTCTTGAGGAACTGCGTCGGAATATTGCCATTGTGCTTCAAGATACGGTATTATTTTCAGATACAATTAAAAACAATTTAAAGTATGCAGATATTGATGCTTCTGATGAACAGATTAAACGGGCAGCGGAAATCGGCTGTTGTGACAGAATGATTTCACATCTGGAAAAAGGTTATGAAACGATGCTTTCAGAGTCCGGTCAGAATCTTTCACAGGGTCAGAGACAGCTTTTGTCTATTTCAAGAGCAGTGCTTGCCAATCCGAAAATACTGATTTTAGATGAGGCAACTTCAAGTGTGGATACAAGAACGGAAAAGAATATTCAGGATGCCATGGTAAATCTGATGAAGGACCGTACCAGCCTGATTATTGCTCACAGACTGTCAACAATAAGGGATGCGGATTTTATTGTGGTTCTGGACCAGGGGAAAATTGTGGAAACCGGAAATCATGAGGAGTTAATTGAGCAAAAGGGAAGATATTATGAGCTGTATATGACACAGTTTTCAGGAAAGCAGATATAAAGAAAGGTAAACATAAAGGAAGGTATATTCATGGAATTGGTAAAAGCAGGTGAAAATACTTATTATATAGACTGCTATGCAAAGGTAGGCGTCTATGTGAAAACTGACAGAGAAGTATATTTGATAGACAGCGGAACAAACGATGCAGAGGGGGAAGAGATTCTTCGTATTTTAAAAAAACAGGGATGGAAATTAAAAGCGGTGATTCTGACGCATGGGCATGCAGACCATAGCGGCGGATGTGCAAAGATACAGGAGGAGACAGGATGCAGTATCTATATGACAGTGGAAGAAAAGATATATTCAGAATATCCGTTTTTATCACCTGTTTATATTACAGGGGGATATCCGCCAAGGGAAATGCAGAATCATTTCTTTCTTGCCCGCAAATATAATGCAGAGAATATTAAACAGGCTGTTCTGCCAAAAGAGCTGCAGATTATTCCTTTGCCGGGACATAACTTTCATATGATTGGTGTACGTACAGAAGATGATGTTGTATTTCTGGCAGATAGTATTTTCAGTATGAAGATGTTAAGGCGATATCATATTAATTTTATGTTTCATGTGCCGGAATTTATAAAAACGCTGGATAAAATAGGAAAAATGCAGGCAAACCTGTTTATTCCAAGCCATGCAGAGCCGACAGAAGATATCGGTTCTCTTGTACAGGCAAATAAGGAAAAGATAGATGAGATTGCAAAAAATATTATTAATTTCTGTGAGACACCGATTACTTATGACGAGTTAATAAGAAAGCTGTTTGATGAATATGGAAGAAAGCTGGATATGCAGCAGTATTATCTGGTAGGATTTACTGTTCGTTCTTATCTGTCGTGGTTAAAGGAGAAGGGAAGCCTTCATACAATGTTTGAAGACAATATGCTTTGTTGGAGGAGCTGGCATGCCTGAGAATGAAAATTTATTAAAAAAGAGGATTATAGAACTGGCAGAGAGGTCATATAATAACAGTCAGTATTTGTTTACAAATTTTTTAAGTCCTGCGGAATTGTCTGACTGTGCGGAAGTCTTGCAGAAAAACAGAATAAGATACCAGAGCTTTGGCGGAACAGAAATGGCGGAACGGGAAGTGATAAAATTTGGAAGTACGGAGGAGTTCGGGTATGACATGGAATATCCTATCTCATGTATTGTGGTCGAACCCAACCTTGAGAAATTTGCGGAGGAACTGAACCACAGGGATTATCTTGGAAGTATTTTAAACCTTGGAATTGAGAGAGATGTGATAGGCGATATTTATATAAGAGGGAAAACGGGATATGTGATATGTCTGTCAAAAATGGCGGAGTATATAGCAGAGAATCTTGTAAAAATCAGACATACTTATGTAAAGTGCAGAGTGGCAGATGAGATGCCGAAGGCTTTGGAACCAGAGTTTGAAAATAGTATTGTTTCTGCAAGCTCGGAAAGATGTGATATTGTACTAGCGAAACTGTATCATATTTCAAGGACAGAGGCTCTGGAGCTTTTTCGGGAAAAGAAGGTATGTGTGAATGGAAGAGTGGTGGAGAGTAACAGCAGAAATTTGAAAGAGGGGGATGTAGTTTCAGCAAGAGGGTATGGAAAATTTATATATCGTGGTGTTTTGGGGGTGAATAAAAAGGAGAAGCTTAGAGTAAATATTGATAGATATGTATAAGATTAGAGAATAAATAGATTATTGAATAAACAAAAAAGTGAAACCAAAATATGCTTGACATTTCCATGCCTTTCTCAGTATAATGTTTTTATTAAATTCTGAGAAAGGAACCGTCATGATAAAATGGAACCCAGATTCGGAAAATAGGAATGAGACTGCGAAAAGAAAGGAAATATGTGATGTTGGATAAAAAGATAAGCGGTTTTTTTAAATATAGTATTATTACTGTATTGCTTGTCTGCATAATAGTGTTTACAATATTGACATTTTATATGTCAGGGCAGACAGAATCTTCTATTAAGGATATCAGTGAGATTTATATGAAGGAAATGAGTTCTCAGATACAACAGAAGTTTGAAACGGTTATTGATTTGCGTTTAAGCCAGCTAAAGGGAATTATACAGCGTACTCCGCCAGACGCTGCAGTTTATGGCGACGAGCTGATAGATGAACTGCGTGTCAGTGCTGATGTTCGAGATATTACATATCTTAGCATTTATTCAAGTGAAGGAGAAGCGGAAAGAATTACAGGTGAACATTTAAACATTATAAATTATGATAATATTTTAGGTAATCTGAATAAAGAAACTGCAACGATTGGATTTGCTACAAACGATAAGGGTGAAAAATATCTCATACTGGCAGAGGCAGCAGAGTATCCTTTAAAAGATGGAACCGCCAGCGTAGCATTAATAGCTGGAATATCCATGCAATATCTGAATGAGGCACTTTTTCTGGATGAAAAAAATGCAATGGCATATTCGCATGTTATTTCAAAAGATGGAACATTTTTAATTCGAAGCGGGGATGCATACAGAGACAATTATTTTAATCGGTTACAGGATATTGTTGAGGATTTAGACGGAAAATCAGCCGAAGATTATATTCGCGAATTAAAAGAAGCAATTGCTGCTGATAAAGACTATTCTGCGGTGCTTTTGACGGAAGGAGAAAAAAGACATTTGTTTGCAAGTCCGGTTTCAGGAGATATTGACTGGTATCTGATTTCCATTATGCCAAGTGGAATCTTGGATGAAAGGCTCAGTGAGCTGGATGTAAAGCGAGTAATTATTATGATTGGTTCCTCATTGATTATTTTGATTACCATGATGGTTATTTTTATTATCTATTATCGATTTTCCAGACAGCAGATGATAGAATTAAACAAAGCGGAGAAGGAAGCAGTTCAGGCTAATATTGCAAAAAGTGAATTTCTCTCCAGTATGAGCCATGATATTCGTACCCCTATGAATGCGATTATTGGAATGACAGAAATTGCGCTGCGAAATGTTCAGGGCAATATGCGTGTGGAGGATTGTCTGCAAAAAGTCCGGTTATCCAGCAAACATTTACTTGGATTAATTAATGATGTCTTGGATATGTCCAAAATCGAAAGTGGAAAGATGACATTAAACATTTCAGAAATGTCGCTTCGTGAGGCGATGGATGATATTGTAAATATTATGCAGCCTCAGGTAAAGGAGCACAGTCAGTATTTTGATATTTTTATTCAGGATATTGATGTGGAAAATGTTTATTGTGACGGGGTGCGTCTCAATCAGGTAATTTTAAATCTGTTGTCAAATGCAGTCAAGTTTACTCCAACAGATGGAAGAATTGATGTACATTTATATCAGGAGGCTTCTCCATTAGGTGAGCAGTATATCAGGACTCATTTTAAAGTAGAGGATACCGGAATCGGTATGTCAGAGGAGTTTCAGAAAAAGATTTTTGATACATTTTCAAGGGAAGAGGAGAATGAAAAAGTACAGAGAATAACCGGAACAGGTCTTGGAATGTCTATTACAAAAAGCATTATTGACCTTATGGGCGGTACGATTGAGCTTAGAAGTGAACAGGGAAAGGGTACACAGTTCCATGTAATTCTGGACTTTAAAAAGGCCGATATTGGAGAAAATGATATGAGGCTGCCAGAATGGAATGTACTGGTGGTAGATGACAATGAAATGCTTTGCCTTAGTGCCGCTGCCAATTTAGAGGCGCTGGGAGTTCATGCTGAATGGACTCTGGATGGAATGAAGGCAGTAGAAATGATAGCGGAGCATCACAAACAGAACAATGATTATCATTTTGTTTTGATAGACTGGAAGATGCCAAATATGGATGGAATAGAAACCATTCAGGAAATTCACGCCAGAGTAGGAAAAGATATTCCGATTTTCCTGATATCTGCTTATGACCAGGGTGAACTTGAAGATATGGCTTTTGAAAATGAAATAGAAGGCTTTATTTCAAAACCGCTGTTTAAATCCACTTTATTTGCGCGTTTGAGACAATATGTAGATGGATTGGAAAATGGTATCGATGGAGAAAATGAACAGATTGATTTTCAGGGAAAACGGGTACTTCTTGCAGAGGATATTGAAATTAACTGGGAAATAGCCAATGAGATTCTTTCGGCAGCAGGACTGGTGCTTGAATGGGCAGAAAATGGTCAGATATGTGTAGACAGATTTGCAGCTTCAGAGCCAGGATATTACAATGCTATTCTTATGGATGTAAGAATGCCGGTGATGAATGGATATGATGCCACAAAAACAATTCGGAAAATGGACCGTCCGGATAAGGACCTGCCGATTATAGCCATGACAGCAGATGCATTTTCAGATGATGCGCAGAGATGCTTTGAGTGTGGTATGGATGCACATCTGACAAAGCCTCTTGATATCAGAGAATGTATGAGGACATTGCAGAATTATTTAAAATAGAAATTCTGATAAGATGAAACCAGCACTTGTGTTGATTGCTTAAATAAAAATAGGAACTGTCATTAAAAGAATTTTTAATGACAGTTCCTATTTTTATTTATTTACTTAACATAATCTGTTTTTGGCTGATTATATTGCCTGATTTATTTTTTTATCTGTTTATTTGCTGTTGCCAGCATAAGCTTAATTCTGTTTAACTGATTTACCTCACTTGCTCCGGGGTCATAATCTACGGCCACAATATTTGCTTCAGGGTATTGATTTCTCAGATTTTTAATTACCCCTTTTCCTACTACATGATTTGGCAGACATCCAAAAGGCTGCGCACATACAATATTTGGTACATCGTTATGAATCAATTCCATCATCTCACCCGTTAAAAACCAGCCCTCTCCAGTCTGATTTCCAAGGGAAACAATCGGAGATGCCATTTTTGCAAGTTCTCTGATATCAGATGGTGGATTAAAGTGTCTGCTCTTTTTACATGCCTTTACTACGGGCTTTCTTATCTGATTCATTGCCCATATCGCGAAATTTGCAAGACGCTTTGTTTTTTTACTCATACCAAGGTAATCCGCTTTAAAATTATTGTTATAAAAACTGTAATAAAAAAAGTCAAGCAAATCAGGCATTACAGCTTCTGCGCCTTCTGATTCCAACAGTTCCACAAGGTAATTATTGGCAGAAGGAAGGAACTTTACAAGGATTTCACCTACAATTCCAACTCTTGGTTTTTTTAAATCTTCATGAATTGGAAGACGGTCAAATTCCTCTATAATCCCTCTGAGATTTTTACGAAATTCACCCATATGAGCACCCTTTTTTGTAAGATGTGTCACACACTTGTTCTTCCATTTTTCATGAAGCGCATCTGCGCTTCCTGGTGTTACTTCATAAGGTCTCATTCTATAAAGACACCGCATAAAGACATCTCCATACATAATTGCCTGTATGCCCTTTATGGCAAAAGCAGGAGTGATTTTAAAGCCGCTGTTAGACTCTAATCCCTGAACACTTAAAGAGATAACCGGAATCTGAGGATAGCCTGCTTTTTTTAATGCGCGCCGGATAAATCCTACATAATTGGAAGCACGACAGCCTCCGCCTGTCTGTGTCATAATAATGGCAAGTTTGTTCACATCATACTTTCCGGACAGAACTGCCTGCATCATCATGCCTACTACAATTAAAGATGGATAACAGGCATCGTTATTGACATATTTCAGTCCGATATCCACTGCGTTTCTGCAGTTTGTCTTATAATCAGGTGAATCTGTATCCGATTGCAGCATAACGATATTTAAGCCGAGAGACCGCAGTGCAGGTGTCAGAAGTTCAAAATGAATCGGTGTCATCTGAGGAACCAGAATAGTATATCCCTCGTCACGCATTTGTTCAGTAAATTCCACCTTTTCAATACTGGATGGTGCAATCTTTCTTTCCATATGCTGTTCATTACGCACCCGAAGTGCTGACAGCAGTGAACGGATACGGATTCTTGCAGCTCCCAGATTATTTACTTCATCAATTTTTAAAACTGTATAAATCTTTCCTGAATTGGTTAAAATATCATTGACACAGTCACATGTAACAGCGTCAAGCCCGCAGCCAAAGGAATTCAGCTGAATCAAGTCAAGATTATCCCTTGTTTTTACAAAATTTGCCGCCCGATACAGTCTGGAATGATACATCCACTGGTCCATAACAATCAAAGGTCTCTCTACTTCAGCAAGATGTGAAACACTGTCTTCCGTCAGAACAGCAAGACCATAAGAGGTAATCAGTTCAGGAATGCCATGATTGATTTCGGGGTCAATATGGTAAGGACGTCCTGCAAGGACAATGCCCTTTTTTCCTGTTTCATCCAGATACTTTAAGGTTTCCTCACCTTTTTTCTCAATATCCTGATGTGCCTGTTCCAACTCTTCCCAAGCCTTTGTGGCAGCGTTTAAAATTTCCTGTTTTGGAATATCAAACTCCTCTGAAAATACTTCTGCAAGTCTTGAAGAGATTGTTTCCAAACTGGTAAGCGCCATAAACGGATTTAAAAATCGGATGTGTTCTCCCTCTAGTTCCTCTACATTATTTTTAATGTTTTCCGCATAGGAGGTGACAATCGGACAGTTGTAATGATTATTTGAATCCGGTGTTTCATTTCTCTCATAAGGAATACATGGATACCAGATAAATTTTATATCATTTTTAATCAGCCATTGAATATGTCCATGCACAAGTTTTGCCGGATAACATTCGGACTCACTTGGAATAGATTCAATACCAAGCTCATAAATTTTTCTGGAAGACTGAGGGGAGAGCACTGTCTTAAAACCGAGCTCTTTAAAGAAAACTGCCCAAAACGGGAAATTTTCATACATATTCAGTACTCTTGGAATTCCCACAGTTCCCCGTACAGCCTTATCATCTGTCAATGGCTCATAGTCGAAGATTCGTTTCAGCTTATAATCAAACAGATTTGGAATATTGTCTTTGTTTTTTTGCTTTCCAATTCCCTTTTCACAACGGTTTCCGCTGATAAATTGTCTTCCGCCGGAAAATTTGTTAATTGTAAGAAGGCAGTTATTGGTACAGCCCTTACAGCGGGCAAGAGAGGTGGAATATTCCATGGAATTGATTTTTTCAATGGACAGCATTGTGGTTTTCTGTCCCTTAAATCGTTCTCTTGCAATCAGCGCCGCGCCGAAAGCTCCCATAATTCCGGCAATATCAGGACGGACTGCATCGCAGCCTGATATTTTTTCAAAGCTTCGAAGAACTGCATCGTTATAAAAGGTGCCGCCCTGAACGACTACCTTATTTCCGAAATCTTTTGCATCTGTAATTTTTATTACTTTAAACAATGCATTTTTAATCACTGAATAGGCAAGACCGGCAGAAATATCAGCGACCTCAGCTCCTTCCTTCTGTGCCTGTTTTACATTGGAATTCATAAAAACAGTACATCTTGTTCCAAGGTCCGTAGGATTTTTTGCAAACAACGCCTCCTGTGCAAAGTCCTGAACAGAATAATTCAGGGATTTGGCAAAGGTTTCAATAAAAGAACCACAACCGGAAGAGCAGGCTTCATTTAACTGAACAGAATCTACGGTATTGTTTTTTATACGGATACATTTCATATCCTGACCGCCGATATCAAGAATACAGTCAACATCAGGTTCAAAGAAAGCGGCGGCGTAGTAATGTGATACTGTTTCGACTTCTCCCTCGTCAAGCAGCAGAGCAGCTTTTACAAGTGCCTCTCCATAGCCTGTGGAGCAGGAGTAAGCGATTTTTGCGCTGTCCGGCAGCATGGAGTAAATTTCCTGAATGGATTTAATTGTTGTTGACAGCGGATTTCCGTTATTGCTGCTGTAAAAGGAATACAAAAGTGTTCCATCTTCTCCCACAATCGCAGTTTTTGTGGTAGTAGAACCGCAGTCAATACCGAGAAAGCAGTTTCCCGAATAATTTTCCAGTCTGCCTTTTTTTATACTGTGACGGGCATGCCTTTTGGAAAATTCAATATATTCTTCTTCAGAAGCAAACAGCGGTTCCATGCGCTTTACTTCGAAGTCCATTTTTACGCCTTTTGAAAGCTTATCAATAATCTCATTTATAGAAAAAGAGACATCTTCCTTATAATTCATGGCGGAACCGGTAGCAGCGAAAAGATGTGAATGTTCCGGTGCGATAATGTGTTCATCTGTCAGCTTCAGAGTGCGGATAAATGCTGCTTTCAGCTCGGACAGAAAGTGAAGGGGACCGCCAAGAAACGCTACATTTCCGCGGATTGGCTTTCCACAGGCAAGACCACTGATGGTCTGATTGACTACTGCCTGAAAGATAGAGGCGGAAAGGTCTTCTTTTGTGGCGCCTTCATTAATTAAAGGCTGAATATCTGTTTTTGCAAATACGCCGCATCGGGCGGCAATTGGATAAATCGCCTTGTAATTTTTGGCATATTCATTTAAACCGGCGGCATCTGTCTGCAAAAGAGAGGCCATCTGGTCAATAAAAGAACCAGTACCGCCGGCACAGATACCGTTCATTCTCTGTTCTACACCATTTGTAAAATATATGATTTTTGCATCCTCACCACCGAGCTCAATCGCAACGTCAGTCTGTGGTGCATAATCGTTCAGAGCGGTAGATACTGCTACCACCTCCTGTACAAACGGGACCTCCATATGTCCCGCAAGTGTCAGGCCGCCGGAGCCTGTAATTACAGGATAGACAGTAATTTCTCCAAGCTCCGCTTTTGCCAGCTCCAAAAGCTCCTTCAGGGTTTCCTGAATATTGGCAAAGTGACGCTTGTAGTCAGAAAATAAAATTGTATTTTCTTCATTTACAATGGCTATCTTAACAGTAGTGGAACCGATATCGATTCCAAGTTTGTAAAGTCTATTCATAAATGTATTCTCCTAATGTTCGGTAAAACACGGGGTTACACATTTATTCTATGCGAAACCCCGTCTCATTATATTATAAAAACAAAACCTTTTCAACTGTAAAAATTTAAAAGTCTAATGCCGGACATGCTCATGTGTAAAAATATGGTCCTGACAATATTCGTAAGTACCTTCACATTTTGAGCAGAAACGGAAGGAAAGTTCAGGATTGGTTTCATTTGTCCTTCCACAGATGGCACATTTATGCTTGGCAATACTCTGCGCCTGTCTGGTCTGTTTTTGATAGGTGTGTCTCCGCTTCATTTCCTTTGGAGAATATTTCTTCATATTTCTTGTGGCAAGAAAAAAAATCAGAAAATTTAATACGGATAAAACAATTGCGGCAGACTGCGAAAAACACAAATTTGCATGTTGAAGCTTCGCTAGTCCGGTATAATTTCCTGCATATTGAAAATAAAAGCTGACATAATACAGGCAGGTATAGCCAAGATATATTCCGTCTACAATCGCAAGCCACTTGATTTTAACAGGCAGAATCATCATAAAATATACCTGCACATTTGGAAAAAGGGTGGCAAATGCAAGAAAAGATGCCATATTTACATAATAGGTGCTCATGGAAAGACTGACGCCAAATTTACCGCCGCTTGCCAGCAGAGTTATCCAGTAAATAGCCATTGCACCAACTGTCATAATCAGGTAGCCGGACAGCATGTACATATTATAACGGAATGTGCCCCAGTGGTTTTCAAGTGTATGTCCAATCCAGTAGTAGAACAGAAACATAAATATGGTAAAAAAACTAAAATTCTGAGGGGTAGTCAGTATCCATGTAAAAAGTCTCCAGACTTGTCCCTGCATAACATATTTAGGACTTAATTCCAGCAGGTGGTAGATGTTGGGATTAAATAATTGAAGAACATAGCCGATGCCATAGCCAATCAGCAGATAGTTAATAAGATTCGGAACTGCATATTTTCCGAATTTTCTGTCAAGCTTATTTAAAAAATTCATTGTTACCTCCATTTATACTATAACTTGTGGAAATTTTTATTAAAAATAATTTTAAAGAATATAATCTCAAGGAATATAATCTCCAAGAAGGATTCCACAAGATATAGTATAAATGTTTTTTATAAATATTACCAGTAAAAAATGTATTAATTCTGAATCAGACTTAAAAATTTTTCAAATGTCATATCTTCCTGATTAATAAGGTCTGACATTCTGATATTTTTATCGAAGGTCTCATTAGAGCAAGAAACACAGGAAGCTTCCATACGGCCATATTCAGCTTCATCAAAACTTACACTGCAGTTTTCTGACGGCATCTGGATACCGGGCATATCACCGGTGATACTGCTCATATCTGGAGAGGTATTTCTCATTTCATTGCCAAGCATGGAATTATCCGGCATGCCATCGGGCATATTGTTATCTGATATGCGCATATTCGACATATTATTATCCGGCATGTTCAGGTTTGGTACACTGTTATCCAACATACTGCTGTTCGGCATATTATTATTTGGAACAGTATTACTCATATTGTTGTTTATATTATCGTTCAACATGTCGCTTCGGCGGATAGGAATGCAGATTTCCTCGCCAATCTGAAGATTGTAAATATTCAAGTGTCTATTGGCATTCATGATTTCTCCAATAGGAACATTATAATATCTGCTGAGCAGATAAAGGGAGTCTCCCTTTTTTATAGTGTGTACAATTCCATTACATTTTCTGCAATAACAGATATTTCCGAAATAATTGTTATCCATTATATAGCCTCCGATAAATTAAATTATGCAGCCAACATGTCATGCAGCCGATAGAAGAATGATTGCTGTGTCATCATCAGGAAATTGATTGTACTGGCAGCATGATTGCTTACTAAAAGCGGTTGTGGATATCATTCATATATACTATATGCAAAGCAGAAGGGAATGTTCATAAGAATCAGGGAAATATTTTTTATAATAAGGAAGGATTCAAGGTGTTCGGAAAATAATATACAGTTATAGAAGAATCAATGAATCTTTGTTATAAGAATCAACTGGATTCTTTAAAAAAAATAAAGTATAATAAGGCAAAATAGAATATAAGCACAAAAATAACAAAAAGTTTACAGGAAAGGGAAGGATAAAATGTTGAAATTTACAAGAAAAAAAATTTATATTATATTAGCTGTAATAATTATTGCTATAACCACAGTTGCATGTCTCTGGACAGGAAAACAGAAAAAAGAACTCAAAAGCGGACAGACAGGTGTTTTAATGGCACAGATGAAAAATCTGAAAGGACTAGAAGAAGCTATTAATGAGCGGAATGTAGGAGAAGAAACAGAATTTCAGACAGAAGCGGAGACAACAGAGCAGGAGTCTGCACAAATAGAGCTGCCGGCAGAAACAGAACCATTAACAGACGAAGAAACAGAACCACTTACAGAGATTAAAACAAAGGTATCATCGGAAATAAAAACAGAGCCAAAAACAGAACAACCATCTCAAGGCTTATACATACCAAAAATAAAAAATACTTCTGAATATTTAATCGCTATCGATGCAGGACATCAGGCTCAGGGGAATTATGAAAAGGAACCAATTGGGCCAGGGGCATCAGAGACAAAAAACAAGGTTGCCGGCGGAACAAGCGGAGTGACAAGCGGTATACCGGAGTATGAGCTGACATTGGCAGTAGCATTAAAGTTAAAATCAGTGCTTTTAGAGCGTGGATATCAGGTATTTATGATACGGGAAAGCAATCAGGTAAATATCAGCAATGCCGAGCGGGCAATTATGGCCAATAATGCAGGAGCAGATGTTTTTATCAGAATCCATGCCGATGCTTCAGAATCAGGAAACGCAAATGGAATGACAGCACTTTGTCAGACACCTGACAATCCTTATAATGGCATGCTTTATTCATACAGCAGACATCTTTCAGATTGTCTTTTAGATGCGATGGCAGTACAGACAGGAGCAAGAAAAAGGGGTGTAACAGAAACCGATACCATGAGCGGAATCAACTGGGCACAGGTTCCGACAGCAATTATTGAAATGGGATTTATGACAAATGCAGAGGAAGACAGGCTGATGAGTACAGAAGATTATCAAAACCGGCTGGCACTGGGGATGGCAGATGGAATCGAAAATTATCTGGCAGGACTTGGGCAATAAAAAATCAGGTGCAGAAATACAACACAGCTATAAGGAATTATAAAGAATTATAGAGAATTATGGAAGCATTCTGCTCCATAAAAGCATATACTAAAGTATAATAATATACATGGATATAGATATACATGGATATAGACACAATAGATATAGACATAATGGATATAGACATAATGAATTTAGATACAATAGATATAGGCATAATGGATATAGACATAATGGATATAGATATATGCGCAATGGATATAGACAATGGATATAGATATGCATGGATATAGATAACAACAGGAGAATATAAATGAAGCATCAAGTTATTATTATACTGGCGATAGTTATTGTTTTTCTTGTTCTTATATGTCTGGCTGTCTGGTTGTGCTACAAAAGGGCAGAAAAGGCAAGAAAAAAAGTATTATGCACCTGCGATGAAGAGAAACTTGCAGATTTAAACAAATTAATTAAGCCCTTTGGGTTTTTATATGATGTGAGGCAGGATATTTTCTATTCCTCCATGAATCCATGGCAGCGAAAGATGGGATACGGTCGGATATATGATACAATGGCGCCTTCTATGAATATGATTATTGACTGTGAACCTGTCTGTTTCCGCTATGACAATCGGGAGTGGATGATAGAGCTATGGAAGGGACAGTATGGCATTGCTGCTGGTGCAGAAATAGGGGTATATATTAAGAAGGATAATTTTTATCAGAGTGTGGAAGATGATGAGCTGTTAAATATGAGGTTTTCTCTCTACCATGAGAATCATATGATTATACACAGACAGGATAGACACTGGTGGCTGACGGGTTTTATTATGGAAGCGGAGATTCTTTTTCCTACAATGGAAATGAGAGATGCCTTTTTAACTGCTTGTCGAAAGCTTGGTTACAGGAGGGAAAATCTGACTTATTCCTCACGCAGCGTATGGATTTGCTTTGACAGGCCGAAATCAAAACAGCCGGGCAGATGTCTGTGGCTCTATAAAAAATATATACAGGGAGTAAACAGAAGAAACTGTAAAAGATTCTGCAAATATACAAAATGTTTTGACAGAACAATTGATAAAATTGCATATATCAGGTATGCATTCCCGCATCTTTATCATATAATTGTAAAGATTACATGGAGAAAACGTTGCAAAAAATGTGGATGTGTACAGGGAATGAAAAGAAGATAGACAGAATTTATAACAATGCACTTCGGTTAAAAATAAACCGAAACAGCAGGATTGTATTGATGAGTGACTGCCACAGAGGAACCGGAAACTGGGGAGACAATTTTCTTTTCAATCAGAATATTGCCTATGGAGCTTTAAGATATTATGACCGTATGAATTTTACCTATGTGGAACTGGGAGACGGTGACGAATTGTGGGAAAATAAAAAGGTGGAAGATATTCTGGAGGTTCACGGCAGTCAGCTTCTGCTGATGTCAAGGCTTTATCAGGCAGGCAGATTTTATATGATTTACGGAAATCATGATAAATATAAAAAGAGCAGCGATTATATGAAATGTGTATATAATCGCTATATGTGGCGAAAGAGTGAGGTATGCTATGAATTATTCCCTCGTATGAATGTGTACGAGGGAATTGTTTTGGAGGAGGAATACAGAAAATATGAGATATTACTGCTGCATGGTCATCAGGTAGATTTTGTGAATGATAATCTCTGGTATATTACCCGATTTCTGGTCAGACATTTATGGAGAAAAGTGGAGCTTCTTGGAATTAATGACCCGACCAGTGCTGCGAAAAATTATCAAAAGAAGAAAAAGGTGGAAAAAAAGCTGGAAAACTGGGCGGAAAAGAAGGGGGTTCTGGTAATTGCCGGACATACTCATCGGCCGGTGCTGCCTGAACCGGGAGAAGGAATGTATCTGAATGACGGGAGCTGTGTGCATCCAAGGTGTATTACAGCGATTGAAATAGAGGGGGAGCAGATTACACTGGTAAAATGGGAGGTCAAAACAAGGCCGAATAATGATATGTATGTGGGAAGAGAAGTTGTGGAAGGACCATACTATATAAAGGAATATTTTGGTGAGCCGAAGCAGCGATAATGAGATTGCTCCTTCTGTTTTATTACCAGTTTCTTATAAAATTTTACTTTATAATTTTCCCGTTTATCTCTGAAAACAGTGATATAACTCATTCTTTCTTTTGTCAGTTTTTATCAAATTAAGGATAATATTACCCTTGCAATTTAGTAAAATGTATAGTATAATTCAGAAAGATTGTTAACGAATTGTCAAACAATAAATTTAATAATGAAAGGAGCTCTATTATGGCTAGCAAAATTACAATAATTGGTGCAGGAAGCGTAGGGGCTACGATTGCCTATACTCTATCTCAGGAGACATTTGCATCGGAAATTGTCATTATTGACATTAACAAGGAGAAGGTTGACGGGGAGGCGATGGATATCGTACAAGGTACTGCATTTCGTGACCCGATTGACGTGATTTCAGGAGAGTATGAGGATGCAAAGGATTCTGATATCGTTATCATTACCTCCGGTGTTCCAAGAAAGGCAGGTCAGACAAGAATCGAGCTTGCTCAGACAAATGTAAACATTATCAAGGATATTGCTCCAAAGATTGCCAGTGTTGCCCCGAAGGCACTCTATGTAATCGTGTCAAATCCTGTGGATGTTATGACTTACGCGTTCTTAAAGACATCAGGACTTCCGGAAAATCAGATTATCGGTTCCGGTACACTGCTTGATACTACAAGACTTCGTTACGGACTTGCCAATCACTTTAAGATTGCCCAGAAAAATATTCATGCGTATGTATTTGGCGAGCATGGAGATTCCTCTTTCGTTCCATGGTCAGGCGCAAGCGTTGCAGGCGTGCCTCTTGATGAGTATACCAAAATCAGCAACACTTATGGAAAAGATTTGGAAAAATTTGACGAAGCAAGAATGGAAGAATATGTTCATAAATCCGGCGGTGAAATCATAAAAAGAAAAGGGGCGACATTTTATGGTGTTGCAATGTCAGTTGTAAATCTGTGTGGTATGCTCCTGGCTGCTTACGAATCCGTTGTCACAGTTTCCACTATGATGCATGGAGAATATGGCGTGGAAGATGTCTGTACAAGCTGTCTTACTATCGTAGGTCCGGAAGGCGTAAAGGGCAAGGTAGAGATGAAACTTACGGATGAAGAAGTCGTTAAATTCCAGAAAAGTGCCGATGCATTAAAAGCAGTAATTGCGCAGTTAGACTTGAATTAATATATGCAGCCGATGTAATCAGTCGAAGGCTGATTGACTGATGGATGTAACCGTTCAAAGACTGCTTGCGTTGGTTGTGAAACAAGATAATTAGGAGGTTAAAATGGAGTATCGTATCGAAAGAGATTCTATGGGTGAAATGCAGGTGCCTGCCGATAAATACTGGGCAGCTCAGACACAGAGAAGCTTTCAGAATTTCAAAATCGGCGGTGAAAAAATGCCGCCGGAAATTATTCATGCATTCGGTATCCTGAAAAAAGGCGCCGCGATTGCAAACTGCAATCTCAAAAAGCTGGATGAAGAAAAGAAGAACTTTATCTGTCAGGCTGCTGACGAAGTGATTGACGGAACTTTAATGGAGCATTTTCCACTGGTTGTATGGCAGACGGGAAGCGGCACACAGTCCAATATGAACAGCAATGAAGTAATAGCCAACCGCGGAAATGAACTTGCAGGAAGCAAACTTCTTCATCCAAATGACCATATCAATATGTCTCAGAGTTCCAATGACACATTTCCTACCGCATTGCATATCGCGGCTGCCATGAGCATTGAAGACAAACTCTTTCCTGCCATGGACAAGCTGATTGCCACCTTTAAGAGACTAGAAAGCGAAAATGAGGATGTAGTAAAGAGTGGTCGTACTCATTTACAGGACGCAGTTCCGATTAAGTTTTCACAGGAAATCAGCGGATGGACCAATATGCTGGAAAAGACAAAGAAAATGCTTCTGGCTGCACTTCCAGGCTTAAAGGAGCTGGCACTTGGCGGTACAGCCGTAGGAACAGGATTAAATGCTCCAAAAGGTTTTGGAGAAGAGGTTGCAAAGGTTATCAGCGAGCTGACTGGCAAGGACTTTGTAACAGCAGACAATAAATTCCATGCACTGACTGCAAAAGATGATATTACATTTGCGCATGGAGCATTAAAAGCACTTGCAGCAGATTTAATGAAGATTGCAAATGATGTCAGATGGCTTGCCAGTGGTCCTAGATGCGGACTTGGTGAAATTACAATTCCTGAAAATGAGCCGGGAAGTTCCATTATGCCGGGCAAGGTAAATCCTACCCAGTGTGAATCGCTTACCATGGTGGCAGTTCAGGTTATCGCAAATGATACAGCAGTCGGAATGGCTGCCAGTCAGGGCAATTTTGAACTGAATGTATTTATGCCGGTAATTGCATATAACTTTTTACAGTCTGTAAGACTGCTTGCAGATGGTATCATATCCTTTAATGATAACTGTGCAGTTGGTATTCAGGCAAAGAGAGACAAGATGAGCCATAATCTTCACAATTCTCTTATGCTGGTAACTGCCCTGAATCCTTATATTGGTTATGACAATGCTGCAAAGACAGCTAAAAAAGCCTTTAAGGAGAACATTTCATTAAAAGAAGCCTGTGTTGCATTAGGTTTTTTGACAGAAGAGAAGTTTGATGAAGTATTCCACCCGGAAGAAATGGTATAAGACGGAGGTCAAACATGAAATATAGTTACTATCCAGGATGTACGCTTAAGACAAAAGCGAAGGAATTAAACGATTATGCAATCCGTTCCGCTAAGGTTCTTGGAATCGAGATGGAAGAGATTGAAAACTGGCAGTGCTGCGGCGGTGTATATACCGCCGCAAAGGATGAGATTGCCACAAAGCTCTCATCTATAAGAGCACTGGCACAGGCAAGAGATAAAGGGCAGGACCTTTTAACGCTCTGCTCTGCCTGTCATAATGTAATAAAGAGAACAAACAATGATATACAGACAGATGAAGACTTTTCATTTAAGGCAAATAATTATATGGCTCCTGATATGGAATATCACGGAGAGACAAAGGTAGTCCACTATTTTGAGGTATTAAGAGATGTAGTCGGCTTTGACACATTAAAGAGCAAAGTGGTAAATCCTTTAAAGGGCAGAAAAATCGCGCCATATTATGGATGTCTTCTGCTTCGGCCGGGTACGGTCATGGCGTTTGACGACCCTGAGAATCCGAAGGTTATGGAGGACTTTATCCGTGCGATTGGTGCGGAGCCTGTAATGTATGCTCAGAGAAATGAGTGCTGCGGTGGTTATATGACATTAAACGACAAGGAAATCGCAGAAAACAGAAGTGAAACGGTCGTTACATCCGCAGTAAAGAAGGGCGCTGACTGTATGATTACTGCCTGTCCATTGTGCCGTTATAATCTGGAGGCAAATTCAGTCACAGAACTTCCAGTAATTTACTTTACAGAATTATTGGCTGAAGCTCTGGGTGTAAAGGAGGTGCAGTAAATGCTTAATACAAAAATTTCAAAGGAAGAGCTGGAAAGAATCAGTGGAGTCAAGACAAACAAGTGCATGAAGTGCGGTAAATGCTCCGGCACCTGTCCAAATTTTGACGGCATGGATTATCATCCTCATCAGTTTGTAGATATGGTTGACAAGGGAAATATCGAACCGCTGTTGCAGTCAGATTCCATCTGGACCTGTTTAAGCTGTATGGCATGTCTGCAAAGATGTCCAAGAAGCGTGGAGCCTGCAAAGCTGATTGAGGCAGTGCGCCTTGCAGTTGTACGCCAGCAGGATGCCAATCATCTTCATGCTGAGGAAATACCTGAGCTGTTGGATGAGGATTTGCCACAGCAGGCGATTGTAAGCGCTTTCCGTAAATATAAAAAATAAGGATTGGGCAGCAATGCTTGTTTTAATTTATAAATATTATTCCCATAAAAATAAAATTCTATTCATAGGAAATTGTTTTGCTAATTTTCTATGACAACAAATTGAAAAAAATATTTAGAAAGCAGAGTGAAAAAAATGCAGAGAATTGGAGTATTTGTATGTTGGTGTGGTAGTAATATTGCAGCGACAGTAGACGTTGCAGCAGTGGCTGAGGCATTAAAAAATGAACCGGGCGTTGTATTTGCAACTGACTATCAGTACATGTGTTCTGCAAGTGGACAGGAAATTATCAAAGACGCGATTAAGGAGCATAATCTTACTGGCGTAGTTATCTGTTCATGTTCACCAAGAATGCATGAAGTTACTTTCCGCAGAACTGTGGAAGCCGCAGGACTGAACCCTTACATGCTGGAAATTGCAAATATCCGCGAGCAGTGTTCATGGATACACAAGGATAAAGCAGAAGGTACAGAAAAAGCGATTATCTTGGGCAGAACAGCGATTGCGAAAGTTCACTTAAATGCACCGCTTACCGCACAGGAAAGTCCTGTGGTAAAACGTGCGCTGGTAATTGGCGGAGGTATTGCAGGTATCCAGACAGCGCTTGATATTGCGGATGCAGGATTTGAAGTGGATATTGTAGAAAAGAATCCTACGATTGGCGGTAAAATGGCGCAGCTTGACAAAACCTTCCCAACACTTGACTGTGCAGCATGTATTCTTACCCCTAAAATGGTGGATGCAGGCGCAAATGATAAGATAGGTCTTTATACTTACTGCGAGGTAGACAAGGTAGAAGGCTTTGTTGGTAATTTCAAAGTAACAATCCGTCAGAAACCACGTTTTGTAGACGCCACAAAATGTACCGGATGTGGAGAGTGTACCACAAAATGTCCGTCAAAAAAGAATCCAAATGAGTTTAATATGGGACTGGATAACCGTCCGGCTATCTATATTCCATTTGCGCAGGCTGTTCCAAAGCTTGCAACGATTGACCCGGATGACTGTATCTATATGAAGACCGGAAAATGCGGACTTTGTTCTAAAGTATGTACCGCCGGAGCAATTAACTATGAGCAGAAAGAAGAGTTTATTACAAAAGAGTATGGCGCTATCGTTGTAGCAACCGGCTACAATCAGATTAAGCCGACAGAATTTGAGGAATACGGCTATAATAATTATCCAGATGTTGTTACTTCACTGGAATTTGAGCGTCTTATGAATGCGGCAGGCCCTACAAAAGGACATCTTCTGCGGCCTTCAGACGGAAAACCGCCAAAGAAAATTGTATTTGTACAATGCGTTGGTTCCAGAGGGCAGTCTTGCAGAGACAAATCCTATTGTTCCAAGATTTGTTGTATGTATACGGCAAAACACGCAATGCTGGTAAAAGACCATTATCCTGATGTAGATGTTACTGTATTTTATATTGATGTCCGTACTCCGGGAAAGAATTTTGATGAGTTTTACCGCCGTGCAGTAGAGGAATTTGGCGTTCATTATGTTAAGGGTATGGTAGGAAAGGTTTCCGAGGAAGACGGTGTATTAAAAGTACAGGCATCAGACCTTCTGGCAAACGAACAGATTCATATGGATGCCGATATGGTTGTACTTGCAGCAGCGATTGAGCCAAATGAATCAGCAAGAAGTCTTGCAACTATGCTGACAGCAAGTATGGATACAAATGACTTCTTCACAGAGGCACACGCAAAGCTTCGTCCGGTAGAAAGTCCGACTGCGGGCGTATTCTTATCCGGTACCTGTCAGGGACCGAAGGATATTCCGGAGACAGTTTCACAGGCAAGTGCGGCTGCAGCAAAAGTAATCGGACTTCTTGCAAAAGACCATCTTTTATGTAATCCTTGCGTTTCACATTCGAATGAGCTTTTATGTAACGGCTGTTCCACATGTGCAAATGTATGTCCGTACGGAGCAATTGATTATGTGACAAAAGAGATTAACGACCATGGTGTACGAGAGACAAGACGGGTTGCAGTTGTAAATGAAGCAGTTTGTCAGGGATGTGGTGCATGTACGGTTACATGTCCTTCCGGTGCTATGGACCTTAAGGGCTTTGCAAACAGACAAATTATGGCGGAGGTAGATGCAATATGCAGGTAAATGAAGTTGAAGAAAAGAAAGAATTTACTCCATTAATTGTGGCATTTTGCTGCAACTGGTGTTCCTATGCGGGAGCAGACCTTGCCGGAAGCAATCGTCTGAATTATCCTGCAAATATAAAAATTATACGTGTTCCCTGTTCATGCCGTGTAAATCCGCTCTTTATTTTAAGAGCCTTTCAGCGTGGCGCAGACGGTGTCATCTTATGTGGATGTCATCCGGGTGACTGCCATTATACAACAGGCAATTATTATGCGCGAAGAAGAATGACCACATTATTCTCAATGCTTGACTATCTCGGTATTGAGAAGGAGAGAACAAGAGTGGAATGGGTTTCCGCTGCCGAGGGCGTAAAGTTTGCCCAGACAATGAACGAGTTTGCTGAAGCCATAACAAAGCTTGGAGAGAACAGAAAGTTGAGGGATCTGCGATGCGAGAAATAAGAGAGTTGCTGGTAAAGAAAATTAACGAGTTGCTTGAAAATGGAACCGTAAATCGCGTCATCGGCTGGAAGGCTGGAGATTTCTGTTATGATGTGACTCCGGCTGTCTATACAAAGGAAGATAATCTTGATGATTTTCTTTTTGACGGCTTCTGCGGTGCAAATCAGAGCAAATATTTGATTAATGAAACAAAAGAAGAAGGCAAAGTACTGGTTTTGTTAAAGCCATGTGATTCTTACAGCTTTAATCAGCTTATAAAGGAACACAGAATAGACAAAGAAAAGGTATATGTACTTGGTATTCCATGTTCAGGCATGCTTGATATAAATAAAATGAAGGAACAGGGAATTACAGGTATCCTGAATATTACAGAAGACGGTGATACGGTAAAAGCAGAGACACTTTATGGAACAAAAGAGTGTGACAGAAAAGATGTGCTGCTGGAAAGATGTCTGTGCTGCAAGGGAAGCAAGCATGTAGCATATGATGAACTGCTGGTTCCGGAAGCAGAAGAAAATGAACTTGGCGGAGTGGACAGATTTTCAAAGGTGGCTGAACTTGAGTCAATGACACCGGAAGAGAAATTTGATTTCTGGAGAACAGAGCTTTCCAAATGTATCCGCTGTAACGCATGCCGGAATGTATGTCCAGCCTGCTCCTGCCGTACCTGCGTATTTGACAATGCCGCTTCCGGTGTGGCTGCAAAAGTAAATGCAGATACCTTTGAGGAAAACATGTTCCATATTATCAGAGCATGGCATGTAGCTGGCCGTTGTACAGATTGCGGCGAATGCAGCAGAGTATGTCCGCAGAATATCCCGCTTCAGCTTTTAAACCGCAAGTTTATCAAAGATATGAATGAGCTTTATGGCGAGTTTCAGGCAGGCGCGGATTCCGAGACAAAAGGACCGTTGACAGCGTTTACAAAAGAAGATGCGGAACCGGGCATAATCTATACGAGAGGTGGTGACAGATAATGTTAAAGATTTCCATGAATGAAATTGATAAGCTTTTTAAGGCAATCGCAGAATCTGATACATTATACCTTCCAATCGAGAAAGGCGATCAGATTGAGTTTTACGCTTACGATGATGATGCAAAGGTTCGTCTGGATGCACTTCATACAGTAAAATCTGCAAAGGATGCATTTCTGCCAAACTGTGAGACTATGATGAAGTTCAAGGTAGAAGGCAAAAATATTGAAATAGAAGAAGAAGCTCGTATCAGTGAAGAATTTGTAATTTTTGGCGTGAGAGCGTGCGATGCGAGAAGCTTTGCCATTCTTGACAAGGTATATTTATCAGACCCGGTAGATACTTTCTATGCGGCAAGACGCGAGCATGGCATAGTAGTTTCTCTTGGCTGCAGCAGACCAGAAGAAACATGTTTCTGTACTAAATTTGATATCGATGCTACTGAGCCGGAAGGTGATGTAACAACATGGATTGCAGATGATGTTCTTTATTGGGAAGCAAAGAGCGAAAAAGGCAAAGCACTGACAGAAAAGATAAAAGCTGTATTTGAAGAGACAGACAATGCGGCAGTAGAAAAACAAAAGGAAGAAGTAAAGGCTGTCCTTGACAAGCTTCCATTAAACAGCATGGATATGGAATACTTAAAGGGCGCTGATATGATGGAATTATTTAAAAGTCCAAAGTGGGAAGAACTTTATAAGTCCTGTCTTGGCTGTGGTACCTGTACATTTGTATGTCCTACCTGTCAGTGTTATGATATCAGAGATTATGACACAGGTCATGGTATTACACGTTATCGTTGTTGGGATTCCTGTATGTATAAGGATTTTACCATGATGGCACACGGAACAAACAGAAAGACACAGTTGGAGCGTTTCCGTCAGAGATTTATGCATAAGCTGTCCTATTTTCCGATTAATAATGATGGAGAATTTGGTTGTGTGGGATGCGGCCGCTGTATCAGTAAATGTCCGATTTCCATGAATATAACAAAAGTAATAAAGACACTGGGAGGTGACAGCGAATGAGTGAAGTATTAATACCAAAGATTGGTGTCGTAACGGATATCCGCATGGACACCCCTGATGTAAAAACATTTCGTGTGGTAACACAAGACGGCAAGAAGGCATTTGAACATAAGCCGGGCCAGTGTGCCATGCTCTCAATTCCGGGCGTAGGCGAGGCAATGTTTTCCATCACATCATCTCCGACAAATACAGAATTTATGGAATTTTCCATTAAAAAGTGTGGCTGTCTTACTGACTGGCTTCATCAGATGGAAGTAGGACAGATGATTACAATTCGCGGACCTTATGGAAATCCGTTCCCTGTTGATACAGAATTAAAGGGAAAGAACCTTATCTTTATTGCCGGTGGTATCGGTCTTGCGCCGCTTCGTTCTGTTATTAATTATTGCAGAGACAAGAGAGAGGCTTACGGCACAATTGATATTGTATACGGTTCCCGTTCCGCAGATGATTTGGTAGATTATCAGGAAATTATTGATGAATGGGAAAAGACAGACGGTGTCAATGTTCATCTGACAATTGACCGTGAACAGGAAGGCTGGAACGGGCATGTAGGATTTGTTCCAAATTATGTAAAGGAATTAAATCTGAATGTGGATTCTACGGTACTTATCTGCGGACCTCCGATTATGATTAAATTTACTCTTGCAGGATTACAGGAGCTTGGATTTAAGAAGGAGCAGGTATATACAACTCTGGAGCTTCGCATGAAGTGTGGTGTCGGCAAATGCGGCCGCTGTAATGTAGGTTCCAAATATGTATGTAAAGATGGTCCTGTATTCCGCTTTGACCAAATTGACGAATTACCAGATGAATATTAAAAATATGCAATAAACAGAGAGGAAGGTTCAAATCATGGCAGATATGGTTAATGTTTATTTATACGGAAAAAAATATGAAGTTCCGGCAAGCCTCACTATCATGGAAGCTTTTGAATATTCAGGCTATCAGTTAGTCCGCGGATGCGGATGTAGAAACGGATTCTGTGGTGCCTGCGCAACTATTTACAGAATTAAGGGCGAGAGCGAGCTGCATGGATGTCTTGCATGTTCTACACGTGTTCAGGATAATATGTATGTTGCTTCGCTGCCATTCTTCCCATTGGAGAAGAAAGTTTATGATATCAATGAAATCAAGCCGACAGAGCAGATTATGATGCAGTTATATCCTGAAATTTACAGCTGTGTAGGCTGTAATGCATGTACCAAGGCATGTACACAGCAGTTAAATGTAATGCAGTATATTGCTTATGCACAGCGCGGCGAATATGAGAAGTGTGCAGAGGAATCCTTTGACTGCGTAATGTGTGGTGTATGTTCCGCACGTTGTCCTGCCGGAATTTCTCATCCACAGGTAGCTCTTCTTGCAAGAAGACTGACCGGCAAGTATATTAAACCGGAAGCAAAACATCTGACAGACAGAGTAGATGCAATCGAAAAAGGCGAGTTTGACGAGTTTGTTGAGGCTATGATGACAAAACCTTTAGAAGAGCTGAAAGAAATGTATAACAACAGAGAAATTGAGAAATAAAGGAGGATGATGAAATGAGTTTACCATATACACAGGAAATGCTGGATTCTATAAAAAAAGTAGAAGCCGGCAGAGCGGAACGTGTAAACGGTCCTGAACCAAGACGTATGACAGCAGAAGAAAAAGATGCCTTACTGGAAAAATTTCATCCTGACTACAATAAATCAAGCTTTGTAGATATTAAAGTTGGTCCAAACAAGGGACAGAAGGCTCCAAAGGAGCTGGCTGAAATGCTGGAGGCAAACAGCAGAATCAGAGATATGGAAATTGATTTGTCAAAGCCTGATTATGATGTGGATGTTCTGGTAATTGGCGGCGGCGGTGCCGGTTCTTCTGCAGCAATCGAGGCGCATGAGGGCGGAGCAAATGTTATGATTGTAACAAAGCTTCGTATTGGTGATGCAAATACCATGATGGCAGAAGGTGGTATTCAGGCAGCAGATAAAGACAATGATTCACCACAGCAGCATTATCTTGATGTAATGGGCGGAGGACATTTTGCAAATGTTCCTGAGCTGGTAAGAAAGCTTGTATGCGACGGCCCTTCGGCGATTCAATGGCTGGATAAATTAGGTGTTTTATTTGACAAAGATGAAAACGGAAACATGATTACTACGCATGGAGGCGGTACTTCCAGAAAGAGAATGCATGCCGCAGCAGACTATTCAGGCGCAGAAATTATGAGAACCTTAAGAGATGAAGTATTGAACAGAGGTATTCCGGTAATTGATTTTACTGCCGCAGTAGAATTAATCAAGGATACAGACGGAAAAGCAGCCGGAGCAGTTCTTATGAATATGGAGACAAAGGAAGTGCTGGTTGCAAGGGCAAAAACAGTTGTAATAGCAACAGGTGGTGCAGGACGTATGCACTATCAGGGATTCCCTACTTCTAATCACTATGGTGCTACCGCAGACGGTCTTGTTATGGCTTATCGTGCCGGTGCAGAGCTTTTGTATCAGGATACTTTGCAGTATCATCCGACAGGTGTGGCGTTCCCTGCACAGATTTATGGTGCACTGGTAACAGAAAAAGTTCGTTCCATGGGAGCTATGTTTGTAAACAGAGAAGGCGAAGTGTTTATGCATCCGCTTGAAACAAGAGATGTGGCTGCATCAGGTATTATCCGTGAGACAAAGGAAAGAGGCATGGGTGTACATACTCCGGTAGCAGATGGTATCTGGCTGGATACTCCTATGATTGATATGATTCATGGCAAGGGCACTCTGGAAAAAAGACTTCCGGGTATGCTTAGAATGTATATGAGATATGATATTGACATGAGAGAGGTACCGATTGTGGTTTATCCGACGCTGCATTATCAGAATGGTGGTATTAAGATTACTGCGGATGGAATGTCTGGTGTGGAAAATCTCTATGTGGCAGGAGAGGCCGTCGGAGGTGTTCACGGAAGAAACAGACTTATGGGTAATTCACTGCTTGATATTATTGTGTTTGGACGGAATGCAGGACAGCAGGCATCTAAGAAGTGTAAGGAAGTGGAGTTAAAAGAACTTACTCTGGCACATGTGGGTGAATTTGAAAAGATGCTTTTGGAAGCTGGAATTGAGACAGATGTGGTATCACCAAAGCTTTTGCCGGATTACAGACCGGAAGGTGTTACAAAATTGAATGAGATTGTTTTGTAGGATAAACAGGTTGCTTTGCGAATTGTTGGTGTGAGTGAGTTGGAAGAAATAAAGAGACAATGTAATTAAAAAGCTAAGAGATTACCGGAAGGCGGAGGGCTTTTCGGTAATTTTTTAAGAATTTTGTGGGGAGGAGTAATGGGTGAGTGACGTATCAGAAGGAAAATAACCTTTTGTTCAGGACATCGCTTGCGCTCCGATTCGAACGCAGCGGTACTAAGTTCTCATAGGGTCCTTCACAAAAGGTTATTTTCCTTCTGACACTGTATTTCATAAAATTTTTAGAGTTTTTTGTATTTAGATAATATTGAAGTTATATTAAGAACTCTATATATTACAAATTATTTATACTATAAATTATTTATATTATAAATATACAGTAATGTAGTATTTAAAACTGAACTTTTTATATCTTAATGTTATAAAACTTATATATAGACAATATAAAAACAAAAAGCTTATGAAGCACAGATGAAGAGTGGAATATCTTTCTCTGACAGACCATATGAAAACGTTGGTACTTAGTGAACAGTGCTTCGACCAGAGGGAGAAGTGCTGTGAACTTAGTACCACTACGTTTGAATCAGAGCGAGAGCATGTCTGACAGAGAAAGATATTCCACTCTTCAGCGTCACTCATACATACTATCTTTAATGGATAAACTTTTCTACAATCTTCTTGAAATCTCTTGTCATTTCTTGACAAATTACGATACAAGGTGTATGATTGCAATGGTAAATTATGCAACCAACGCAAGCGTTGATTGCCCAATTAAAACAAAAAGGAGTAGAGTGAGATGAGTTTTAAATTATTTGAGGTTTTAGGAACCCATCTTTTTAACATGAGTTCCATGACCTTGACATTATTTTTCCTGTTCTTGATTATCGTAGTAGGATATCTTATCGGAAGAATCTCGATTAAAGGCGTATCTCTTGGCAGTGCAGCAATTTTTCTGGTAGCATTGTTTGTAGGCCATTTTAAGGGAGTTGCCTTTGAAGAATTTGCGTCATGGCAGGCAAGTGAAGGCACGGTGAACAGTTATTTTAAAATGATACAAAATCTTGGACTTGTATTATTTGTAACATCCGTGGGCCTGATTGCAGGACCGACATTTTTTAAGAATCTTGTAAAAAATGCAAAGTCTTATGTATTACTTGGTTTGTCTATTATTCTTGCAGGTGCGGCTACCTGTGCACTGATTACTATTTTAGTTCCGGGAATGGATTCTGCGATGAGCGTTGGACTGTTATCAGGTTCCCTTACCAGTACACCGGCATTTGCTGCTGCGCAGGAAGCAATAGGAGAAGCAGCGGCAAATTACAGCGATATCGCGGTAGGACACGCGGTTGCTTATCCGTTTGGAGTTATCGGAGTAGTGCTTTTTGTTCAGATTATTCCGAAGGTAGTAAAGGCCAATATGGACGAGGAGCGCAAAAAATTAATTTCTGATGAAGGCGAAAAGAAAAACAGTGTAGAGGATAAGAAGCTGTTTAAAATGGAGAAGTTTGGTCTTGGTGCATTTGCGCTTGCGATTGTATTTGGTTTGATTTTGGGATGTATCAATATTCCGCTTGGAGCCGGTTCCTTTAATCTGGGTACAACAGGCGGTCCGTTGATTGTAGGTCTGATATTTGGACACTTTGGACATATGGGAAAACTGGATTTGAAAGTAGATGAAAAGCTGTTAGGTATTTTTCAGGAATTAGGACTTATTTTATTCCTGATTGGTGCTGGTGTTGACGGAGGTGCAGGATTTGTAAAAACACTTTCAGAATATGGTCCGTTATTGTTCCTGTGGGGAGCATTGATGACAGTGATTCCTATGGTAATTGGTTTCTTTATTGCAAAATATGTGATGAAGCTGAGTCTGTTTAATAATCTTGGTTCTATCTGTGGTGGTATGACCAGTACACCGGCTCTTGGTGCATTGATTAATATGACTGGTACTCCGAATGTGGCGTCTGCTTATGCAGCTACATATCCGATTGCACTGGTAGCAGTGGTGTTGGCTTCGCAGTTTTTGACATATTTGTAGGAGATTATTTTAATTAGAAGATGTAATGCAGATAGTTTTGTTCTGTCTGCATTATATTTTTTTTGTTGATAAATTATAATAGAGAAAATCGAATTTAATTATATAGACAAAATAAGCATTGCTGCATATACTAAAATGAAATGATATATTCAAACAATGTGCTTAAACATATAATATAATAATTATAAAAATAAATTTTTTTCCTGTTTCTCAAAAATACGAATAGACATGGTACAAATAGATACAAAAGTCCGCAGTGTTTCGACAAGAAAGAAACACTGCGGGTTTTGGTTTACTTTTCGCTATTGACAAAGCCCATGAAATATTTTACAATATCCAATGATAAAAATAAGATTATGTTTCAGTTTTTTATAAATTAATGAGGAGATTTCATTATGAAATATTTAAATAAAATAATATATATTACTGCTTTGTTGCTGATAGTAGCAGGCCTTACCGCCTGTTCTGGCAGTAAGAAACAAAAGGAAGAAGATAAGTTATCTATTGTAACTACGCTTTTTCCAAACTATGATTTTGCAAGACAGATTGCAGGAGATAAAGCTGAAGTGACATTGCTTCTTGACCCCGGAGTAGAATCGCATGACTATGACCCGTCTCCTGCAGATATTATTGCTATTAACGAAGCTGATTTGTTTATTTATACAGGAGACAGTATGGAGCACTGGGTTACTGGTATTGTCGATTCTCTGGAAAAAGATTCTGTAACAATTGTGGATGCCTCCGCAAATATATCTCTTGTAAAATCTGCAAAAATACCTCATGAAAATGAAGGAAGAGAAGCTACTCTTGAATATGACCCTCATATCTGGACCAGTCCTAAAAATGCTCTTATTATGATAAATACCATATTAGATGCAATTATAAAAAAGGACCCTGACAATAAAGAATATTATCAGCAAAACGCAGAAGCATATGCTTCTGAAATAAGAAAGCTTGATACAGAATTTCGAGAGATTGCACAAAACGCAAAATATAATACTATTTATTTCGGTGGAAGGTTTGCTCTGATTTATTTTGTACAGGAATATGGGCTTGCTTATATGTCAGCTTTTGATTCCTGTTCTTCTGAAACAGAGCCAAGTGCAAAGCTGATTACAAATATTATTGAGGCAATGAAGAAAAATGGTGCGACGGTGGTTTATTATGAAGAACTGACGGACCCGAAGGCAGCGCAGGCTATTGCGGAGGAAATTGAAGGAACAACGTTGTTGCTTCATTCCTGCCATAATATTTCAGCGGAAGATATGAAGAAGAATGTTACTTATGTAAGCCTGATGAAGCAGAATGCAGAGAATTTAAAAACCGGACTGGGAGAAAAATAACGATTATGAGTCAGTTACAATGTCGAAATATTACGATTTCTTACGAAAAAGATATTATTGTGCAGGATTTGAGCTTTCAGGCAGATGCGGGAGATTATATCAGCATTGTTGGAGAAAACGGCACTGGAAAAAGTTCTCTGTTAAAAGCGATATTGGGACTGATTCATATAAAGTCGGGAGAAATCCGGTTTGGTGAAGGCTTAAAGAGAGAAAATATCGGCTATCTTTCACAGCAGAATCCCATGCAGAAAGATTTTCCCGCTTCTGTATTTGAGGTGGTTTTATCCGGCTGTCTGAATAGTCTGGGACTTTTCCCGTTTTTTGGAGCAAAGGAAAAAAACAAGGCAAAGGCTAATCTGGAAAAGCTTGGTATGACTCCGCTGCTGCATCAGTCCTTTGCCGACTTGTCGGGAGGACAGAAGCAGAGAGTTCTTCTGGCAAGAGCTTTGTGTGCCACGGATAAAATCATATTTTTAGACGAGCCTGTTACAGGACTTGACCCTGTGGCAATAAAAGATTTATATGAATTAATTCAAAAGTTAAACAAAGAGATGAATATAACAATTGTTATGGTAACACATGATTTACAAAATGCGGTCAGATATTCAAATAAAATTCTATGTCTTAGAAAAGAAGATTATTTTTTCGGTTCTGTGGACAAATTTCTAAAGTCGGAATATGGAAGGGATGTGAAAGAATGAATTTTTTAACAGGCATATCAGAAATGTTTTCCTATTCCTTTCTGACCAGAGGAATGATTGTCGGCGGACTGGTGGCATTGTGTGCGTCTCTTCTTGGAGTAACGCTTGTATTGAAACGATATTCCATGATTGGTGACGGACTTTCACATGTAGGCTTTGGCGCCATGGCGGTTGGACTTGCATGTAATACCGCGCCGCTTACATTGGCGATACCTGTGGTTATTATAGCGGCTATATTGCTGCTCAGGATTAGTGAAAACAGTAAAATAAAGGGAGATGCCGCGATAGGGCTTATCTCAAGCAGTTCTATTGCAATAGGTATTACGGTTAATTCCCTTTCAAACGGTACAAATATTGATTTGAACAGCTATATGTTTGGAAGTGTTCTGGCAATCAGCAAAGATGACATCACTGTCTGTATTACGATGAGCATACTGGTACTTTTTCTGTTTCTTCTGTGTTATCACAGAATTTTTGCGATTACTTTTGATGAAACTTTTGCGAAGGCGACAGGGATAAGGGTAAATCTTTATAAAACCCTGTTATCTATACTGACTGCGGTTATTATTGTTATTGGTATGAGGATTATGGGAACTCTTCTGATTTCCAGCCTGATTATATTTCCAGCACTTACTTCTATGAGAATATTTAAATGTTTTAAGGCAGTTATGCTTTGTTCTGTTATTATTTCTCTGGTTTGTTATTTCTTTGGAATGACTGCATCTTATCTTTATGAAATTCCTACGGGAGCAGGAATTGTACTGGCAAATCTTACTGTGTTTCTTTTGTTTTCTCTCGCAGGTTTTCTAAGGCGCTGATGTATATGGGCAGATTTTGTAATAAGGCAGATAGAAAATCTGATAAAATTTTATTCCGGTTTTGTTTGGGCTTTGGAAAAGCAGTAAAAAAGTGAAAAATATATAAAACAGCTATATAATAATATGATTATGGGTGAAAGGATAAAGATATGGAGCTTCCTTTTGAATTAAGAACAGCAATTGAAAAACAGACAGAGGGCATGAGTCTGTCTAAGATGAAGAAAATTGTGGAAGATTTGAGCCACAGATACAGAAAAGAGAGCGGGAGAGGAAAAACACTGCTTACAGAGGAAACAGAAGCGGCGGTATATTCGGCTGTGCGTATGCCTGCAACTTTTGGCGCGGTTTTTTCAGCGTTGAATTATGTGCTTGAGTGTATGAACATGAAGGTACACTCGCTTCTTGATGTGGGAGCCGGTACCGGTGCAGCGGCATGGGCGGCAGATGCTTTGCTGGAATTGGACAGGGTTATATGTATGGAGCGGGAACCTGCAATGCAAAAGATTGGAAAATCAATTATGCAGCAGGGTTCTTCCATTTTGCAGAGAGCGGAATGGATATCCGGTGATTTGGTTTCTGATAATATTTTACAGGCAGATTTGGTAATTGCGTCTTATGTATTAAATGAGCTGTTGGGTGAAAATTTTCTTGGGACCATAGATAAGCTGTGGCAGGCGGCGCAGGAGCTGCTTTTGATTGTGGAACCGGGTACACCACAGGGATATAAGCGGTTAAGGATGGCGAGAGAATATCTGCTTTCAAAGGGCGCTGAGATTGTTGCACCTTGTCCGCATGGTATGGAATGTCCAATGCCGTATATCGTGGCATCTCTAAAGTCAGAAGGAGACTGGTGTCACTTCACCTGCCGGATAGCCAGAAGCCGGCTGCACAGACAGCTAAAGGATGGTGAAGTTCCGTATGAGGATGAAAAATTTTCCTATATGGCATTTGCAAAAAAAACGACAGAAAAGGTTCCCGCAAGGATTTTAAGACATCCATATATAGGAAAGGGATATGTTTCTTTGGAGGTATGCAACGCGGATGGAATAGAAACAGCAGTCATTCGGAAAAAAGATAAGGATTTTTATAAAGACGCCAAAAAAGCCAGATGCGGGGACAGTATTGTGCTGCCAAAAAAAGACAATATTGAAAAAACTGAATAAGCAAAAAAAGGAATAGAAATATACATAAGAAAATTCACTCCTGCCGGTCGGTTGGAAACCGCATTTCTCTATATTCAGAAGGAGTGACACATTCATATTTTTTAAATACGGAACAAAAATAACTGACATCATTAAATCCGCAATTCAGCGAGATTTCCTTGATTTGCATTGAATTGTGATTTAATAAAAGTTCTTTGCTTTTCTGTATGCGATACATATTGATATACTCAGAAACTGTATGTGAGGTAAGTGCCTTAAAACTTGTACAGAGATGTTGTCTGGTTATATTTACAAGTTCTGCCAATACAGCTAATGAAACAGGCTCATTATAATGCTTGTCTATATAATCAAAAACAGGAGCCAGCTTATTTGTTTTTTCAGCGACAGAGCTGTTTTGATTTTGAAATGAGAATCTGTAAATATCCATAAGAATATCATAAATGATTGTTGAGGCATAAATAGTCTTGGCAGGATTGCTGGACATGGCAGTATGATACAGCAGTTTTATTTTGTCTGATAAAATATGTGGCGCAGTGAAAGAATATACGCCGCAATGATTTATCTGTAATATATTTTTCACATAATTATGCAAATCTGTTCCGGAAAATATAATCCAGTTTACTTTCCAGCTATCAGTTAATGCAAAATATTCATGCGCCTCTTCCGGCACAAGAAACAAAATTTGTCCTTCCTGTATAATAATACTTTTATGTTTAAAAATCACTTCACCTTTTCCACTTAAACACTGAATAATCTGGTAGTAGTGATAGCTCCACTCTGTTTCCGCTCTTCCATTAGGACGTATTACATATTCCTGTTCATAAAGGTAGCCAACACCGGAAAAGAAATAGGGCAGTTTATTTGTAAATTCATTTTGAATTGGAAAAAACAGCATAGCAAAAACCTCAGAAAATATATTTTATTTCAGTCTATCATACCAGAGCTTTTATTACAATTAAAATCTTAATATAGTTATATCATTATGAAAATATTATGATAGACACAATATTCTTTTAAGCGTATGATATGAATATAACAAACAGGCTTTGTGAAAAAGCTGATATTATTTCAGGAGGTTTATGTTATGATTAGAGAAAAAGTAAATTTTAATACTGAGTGGCTGTATTCATCAAAAGATTATACAGACGGTGAACTTAAAGACTTTCAGGAGGCAGAATTTGAACAGGTTTCCATTCCTCATGCAAATACACTGCTTACCAGACATAAGGGACCGGATTTTCAGGAGCAGATAGAATCCTACCGATTTATTTCATGGTACAGACGGCATTTTATTCTTGACGAAAGTTACAAAGAAAAAAGAATCTTTATTGAATTTGAGGGTGTTGCAAATGCTGCAAAGATTTATGTAAATGAGAAATATATCGGAGAGCATAAAGGCGCATATACAGGATTTTCCTTTGATATTACAGAATTTTTAAATTCGTGGGGAGAAGAAAATGTGATAGCTGTCAGAGTTGATTCAACAAAACGGTCTGACATTCCGCCGGAAGGAGGAGAGGTCGATTATTGTCTGTTTGGCGGAATTGTACGTGATGTATGGCTGATTGCAACAGGCGAATGTTACATTGATAATACTTTTGTTTCAACTCCATATATAAAAGATGGAAACGGAAAAGTAAAAAATGAAACTGTTGTATATAATAAAACCAAAGGAGATAAGGAGCTTCGTGTTGAGACATATGTGCTGGATAAAGCTGGAAATGTGGCTGCAAAAGGAGCCGAAACGGCGATGGTAAAGGCAGGGAAGAGACACATATTTTCTATTGAAACAGAAGATATTAAAAAACCGGAGCTTTGGGATATAAAGCAGCCATATTTATATCGCGCAGTAACAAAGGTTTCAGACGGGGATAAATACATAGATGACTATGAAACAAAAATTGGCTTTCGATGGTTTGAATTTACAGAAGAAGGATTTTATTTAAATGGTATGCCAATAAAATTAATCGGTGTAAACAGGCATGAGCAGTGGCCTTATCTGGGAAGAGCAGTAAATCGTAAGCACCAGATTGCAGATGCGGATTTGATAAAGAAAACAGGCTTTAATGCGGTGAGATGTTCACATTATCCGCAGAATCCCGCGTTTCTTGACAGATGCGACGAGCTCGGTCTGATTGTATTCGAGGAAGCTCCCGGATGGCAGCATATAGGGGATGAGGCATGGCAGGAAGTTTATAAAATCAATATTCAGGAAATGATAATTCGGGACAGAAATCATCCATCTGTTGTAAGTTGGGGAACACGTGTAAATGAATCATTTGATAATAATGAACTTTATATAACAACCAATAATATTGCCAAAGAGCTGGATTCTACAAGACCGACACATGGCGTAAGAAGAATGGAATCCTATGAAGATTCAAAGTTTCTGGAAAATGAAGATATTTATACTGTGAACTATCAATATCCGGAAATACCAAGACATAAGCCATTTATTATAACAGAGCATTCCATGGACTGGTTTGAAGGCAATGGTTTTTCATGGGCGGCAGATACAAAGGCGCTTGTATTTACAAAGACATTTGCCAGTGTAGTAGATTATTATTTTGGAAATAAATACTGTCTTGGCGGATTTGCATGGAGTATGTTTGATTATAATAATGAAGTGAATTATACAAGAACAGAAAATGTATTTTACAGTGGATTATATGATATATTCAGAATAGAAAAGATGCCTGCATATTTTTATATGTCGCAGAAAGATAATAAGGAATCGCCAATGGTGTATATTGCGAATTACTGGACGGATGATTCGTCAGATACAGTAACGGTAATGAGTAATTGTGATGAAGTGGAACTGTATGTAAATGGAAAAATGATTGAGAGATTAAAGCCAAATTTATATATGAATCTGCCACATCCCATGTATGAATTTAAGAATGTTATATTTGAAGAAGGTGAGATAATGGCAGCAGGCTATGTAAATGGCAGGGAAGTAGCACGATATACGCGCAGAACGCCAAAAGAGGCGTCAAGGCTTGTCTTGACACCTGAATATAGCCATATTGCGGCAGACGGTTCTGATTTTACAGCGATTAAGATTGAACTTACAGATGAAAACGGAACTGTGCTGCCATATGCTGATAATCAGGTTTCGATAACCGTAACGGGCGAGGGCAGGTTTATCGGTGAAAAGGATTTAAAGCTGGAAGGTGGAAGCGGCGCGTTTTATGTGGCAGGCAAGTATCAAAGGACTGGAAAAATTCAATGCAGCGTATCAGCAGAGGGAGTAAAAGGTGCTTCGTGCGAGATTATTGTTGATATGCATACAGAAAAGTAAAAGATTTCTTTACATATTATACATTAAACACTATAATTGTGTTGTAAAGCAAATATGGAAAAAATAAACAGCGGAATAAAGGGAGGAGGAAAAGTTTTGATTACAACAAATTCAAAATATCTAAAAAATTCAGTATTTATTTTTATCAGTATTCTTATGCTGTTTATATCCTCAGGCTGTACGCGGAGTACTGATAATGGAACAGATACAAACAAGCAGACAGCAAAAGTGACAGCAAAGCCAAAGGAGGAAGATGTGAAACAGGAAAATTTAGTAATTACAATAGACGAAAATAAGGTATATCAGACTATCGAGAGCTTTGGCGCCAGCGGGGCATGGTGGAGTCAGGATGTCGGCGGATGGACTTCTCTGACAAAAGATGGCATAGAACTCAGAGAAGAAATAGC
>CAJTOU010000014.1:67432-72799 GCA_910577835.1 uncultured Lachnospiraceae bacterium
GACCCAACAGAGGGAATTGGGCTTTCCGCATACAGATACAATATTGGAGCCGGCAGTGCGGAAAGTGGTTCAGAAAGCGGTTCAAAAAGCGGTATTATAGACGCATGGAGAAGAGCGGAAAGCTTTGAAACAGAGTCGGGTGTTTATGACTGGACAAAGGACGAAAATGCAGTCTGGTTTTTAACAAAGGCAAAGGATATGGGCGTGCCAGAGCTTGTATTTTTCTGTAATAGTCCTCCGGTAAGGTTGACAAAAAACGGAAAGGCATATGGTGATGCGGCAGAAGGAAAATCCACCTCAAATCTTTTGGAGGAAAATTATGAAGCATTTGCCAATTATGTTCTGGATATTACAGAGCATTTTATTTCAGAAGGTTATCCGATTAAATATGTTTCTCCTGTCAATGAGCCACAGTGGGACTGGACTGGAGGACAGGAAGGATGCCATTATGAGCCGGATGAGCTGGTAAAATTTTTAAATGTATTTCTCGATGTTATGGAAGCACGAAATATCGAAGGGCTCGAATTATCCGCACCAGAGCTTGGAGAATGGGGAAATACAAGTTATCCATATTATGAAGCCATTTTAAATGACAAGAGGCTGTGTGACTACCTGAAAAGTCTGGATGTACATTCTTACTGGTCAGATACATCTGTGAAATCATCTTTTCAAAAATGGATTGCCCAGAAAGCTCCAAAAGAATTTTCATTAAAGACAAGCGAATGGTGCGAAATGGTAAATGGAATGGATTTGTCTATGGATTCCGCCATAAATCTTGCCATGGAAATAAATACAGACCTTACGACATTAAATGTAACATCATGGCAGTATTGGATAGCCGCGAGCTGTTACAGTTACAGAGACGGGCTTATTTATGTAAATACTCCGGGGCAGGGGATGACTGTCGCAAAGCGTCTCTGGGCAATGGGAAATTTCAGCAGATTTATAAGACCCGGTTATATACGCATAGAATGTAGTTCGGATTCTTCTGATATTCACCTCAGTACATATAAAGGCAAAGATGAAAAGGGAACTGAAAGAATTGTACTTGTTTTGATTAATCAAAAGGATATGGAATATAAAATTTCTACACAGAATTTTGGCAAATGGACAAACGGAAGTGTTTATGTAACAGATAAGGAGCATGAGCTTGAAAAAACAGAGGAATTTACCAGTACTGAAAAAGATATTACGATTCCTTCGAAATCTGTTGTAACGATACTGCTGAGTGAAGTATAGAGAATAGAAGAAAAAGAATTTGGCGGGATGATATTTCCTGTGTTGTCCGATGGCGATTATGTGGAATAAACGGATTGGAAAAGCAGATAGGAATATAAATCTGTGAAATGGTTTTTAAAAGTAAAATAGAGTAATAAAATAAGAACAGGTAACTTTTAAAAAGATAAAAAGTTTTTAAAGGTTATCTGTTTTTTTATTCAAGATTAAAAACAGTGAACTGTAAAAGGCTATTTTTTTCTGGAAAAATAAAAAGCTGTATGGTAAAATAAAAGAAATTTTAGATAAACAATATAGTAAGAAAGGAATTTAGAAGGAAAAATATATGAAATTGCTTAAAATTTTAGACAGTGGCGGTTATACAGAGGATATGCCCCTTATTTATAAGCAGACAGTAAGAGCAGTGATTCTGCGTAATGGAAAAATGGTAATGCAGAGAAGCCGAGATGGAGAATATAAAATACCCGGCGGAGGACTTGAAAAAGGTGAGGATATTGCTGCGGCATTGTACCGTGAGGTACTTGAAGAAGCGGGAATGAAAATTGATATAAAATCAATGAAGGAAATTGGAGAGATAATAGAATTGCGATGTGATGTCTTTGAGCCTGAGAAAAAATTTGAGCGGCATACCTATTATTATTTGTGTGAAATCACAGAAGAGGGACTTCCATTAACATTGACAGAAAGTGAGCAGGAGCAGGGTTTTGCATGTGTATGGGAAACACCGGAGATAATTTATGAGTGCAATAAAACAATCTGTACTTCGCCGAATACCGTTAGAGATACCATATTTATAAAAATGCTTACAGACAAAGAGGTTTGTCTGTCAAATTTTGTGGATAAAGCATATATATAGAAAGGAATTTTTATTATGAATTTTAAGGAGTTGCAGCAGGCTGAAAAACCATATGATGAGCTTATGGTAATTGGAAAAAATATAGAAAAACAGGGACAGCTTTATCATATTGCAGGTATGACAAGATGCGGGACAGAGGCGGTTTTATATGTTTTGGAACAGGAAAGTCTCATAAAAAAGGATAAAAATAAAAACGAGGCAAAAGTAAAAAGTAAAATACAGAAAAATAATATAAAGGAAAATAGTATACATACAGAACAGACAAACCGAATAAATATGAAAAACCGTTCAGAGAACAGTTATTTTTTTGATATAGAAGAACTCAGAATTGGAAATGATATTTGCTCTGTACAGCAGGCTTCTTCTGGAAGCCTTGGTATAGAAAATTATGAAAGGCTGTTTTTGTTTTTTGATATGTTTCATGCAGGCTGGAAGCCGCAGGACGAGCCTTTCTGGACTGTTGACTGGGAAGAGCTTATGCTTACGGAGGTTGTTTTTGATTTGAAACAGGAAAAGCTTCCAGTATGGCAGGGAGATATTTTTGTGAAGATGCACAAAAGACATAAAACTTATCTGGTAGAAAAGCCTGTTTGTCTGAGAACCGGAGAAGAGAGTGAAATAGAGTTTGTTCTGGAAGATGGTAGAAAAGGAATCTGCTATATTAATAAAGTATATCCAATGGATATCTGGAAGGAGCAGGAAGAACAGTTTCAAAATCCGAAATATCTGGAAAGAATGACAGAAAAAGAGCTGGAAGAAATGAAACAGAAATTTTATTCCTGTCTGGAACAAAGCTGCCCAAAGGGGATGTGTTATTTGGGGATAGAATATGAGTGTACCTTGAAGGGCAATCTTATATTTTATGACAGTGAATTTTTGGAAGCAGGACCAAAGACAAGCAACGGCAGTGCAACCAATCTTATGATAATGCTGAAGCCCGATGAGCCAATTGGAAAACATGGGTATGAAAATCACGGTTGTGTTATACAGACTCCGGTTTTTTCGGATATTGAAAAGCTTTCAGCAGAGATTTTTCAATATATAGAATTTCTTCCGGAAAAAGAAGAATTGTTGATTATAAAAGCACAATAGCAATGTTACAGGAATTTAAAATGTAATTTTTTGGAAAATAAAATTAAAACATTCAGGAGAAACAGACAATGAATATAAGAGAAGCACTGAAGCAGAAAATATTACTGACAGACGGGGCTATGGGAACATGGTTTGAAAGTCTGTATTGCAGAGAAGAGAGAGAATATCCTGAAACAGCGGTTATGGAACATCCGGAATGGATTACAGATATTCACAGGCAATATATAAATGCCGGAGCAGATATTATCCGCACAAATACCTTTGCTTTGAATCACAGATTAATCGCAGATAAAGACAGGTTGAAACAGGCGATAATCCAAAATATTTTATGTGCTAAAAATGCAGCTATGGAAAGTGAACGGGAGATTTATATTGCCGCTTCGGTTGGACCGATGAAATATCGGAATGAAGAGGAAGAATACAGCGCAGGCGAAGAATATAAATTTATTGTAGATGTATTTTTTGAAAATGGAATTGATATTTTTGTGCTGGAAACTTTTTTTGATGTGGATATGGCAAAACGGACAGCCAGCTATATCAAAGAGAAACAGCCAAATGCCTTTGTTATTGTTCAGTTTGCATTTTATAAAACAGGCTATACCCGTTATGGATTTCCCATGCAGAGATTGGTAGATATACTGGCAGCAGATAAAAATATAGATGTATTTGGATTTAACTGTGGAATCGGAGCAGCACATATGAATGAATTATTCGGAAAGATTTGTTTTCCGAAGGAATGTCTGGTAAGTGTTCTCCCAAATGCCGGATATCAGCAGGAATTGACAGGCAGAGATATGTATTTTCAGGGCTGTGGTTATTATGCAAAATATGTGGAACGAATGATAGAGCAGGGAGTCAATATTATCGGCGGATGCTGTGGTACATCACCGGAATATATCAAAGAGCTTCAAAAGCTGCTAAAGAAAAATCCAAAACCAAGGGAAAAAAGAATCAGTTCTGTAAAGAATCCGAAAAAGCTGGATATGGAAGAAAATTTATTTATGCAGAGGCTTGAATATGGAGAAAAGGTTTTTGTAGTTGAGCTGGATTCTCCATTCCAGAAAAATGCGGATAAATTTATAGAAGGAGCTTTCCGGCTGAAAGAAAATCAGGTAGATATGGTAACAATTTCGGATTCGCCTATGGGGAAACCAAGGGCTGATTCCTTTGAAATGGCAGTTTATGTGCAGAATAAGACAGGACTTATGGTTATGCCCCATATTACTTGTAGAGACAGAAATGTGATTGCCTTGCATTCGGCATTTTTGGGAGCACATATTAATGAAATCCGAAATCTTCTTGTCATTACAGGAGACCCTGTGGCGCGTGAGGACCGTGATACAATTACACCGGTGTTTGATTTTTATTCTGTAAAACTTATGCAATATATAAAAAATATGAATGAGGAGATTTTTGAAGGTGAGCCGTTTTATTATGGAGGGGCATTAAATTATGCAGGGGGAAACTTGGAAATTATTGCCAGAAAAATGAGAATGAAAATAGAGGCCGGATGCAGTTATTTTCTGACGCAGCCGGTTTATTCCACAGAGGATATCGACAGGGTGAGAAAATTGAAAGAAATGACAGGAGCAAAGATTATCTGTGGGATTTTGCCTTTGG
Organism: uncultured Lachnospiraceae bacterium; assembly: GCA_910577835.1. GTDB lineage: Bacteria > Bacillota > Clostridia > Lachnospirales > Lachnospiraceae > CAG-303. Next base: position 72,237 of record CAJTOU010000014.1, read on the forward strand.
TCAGTCTGAAGAATGCACTGTTTATGAAAAATGAAATGCCGGGGATTTCTGTTCCGGAAGAAATTGTTGCAAGATATCATGCGGATATGGAGCGGGAAGAGGCGGAGGCAACAGCAGTGGAGATTTCAGTGGAGATTGGGAAAAATATGAAAGATTTTGCGGATGGATATTATATTATAACGCCATTTCAGAGAGTTAATTTGGTAAATCGAATTATTTATGAGTTGAGGAAGATAATTATTTGATAGATTTTAAGAAAGAAGCATAAGACATGGAAAGATTTTTGAATCCGGACAACAGTGCGTTTAAGGTAGCGCTGGATTAAGAAACTGAAATTATATTTTTAGGAGAAAACTTAAATAAAAATAGTGAAGAACACGCTGAGTTTGACCGGGAACAGTGTATTTGGAAATTTCAGAAAGCGGAAACGGAACTTTGGAAACAGCCGTCAAACTCGTTACTCGAAGCAATCAATGAATTTCTGATAGAGGAAATGCAGGAGTGGGAGGGAACAGCAAAGAGGCGAATAGCCGCATACCGTCCGATAGGACGGAAAAACCGGC
>CAJTOU010000015.1 GCA_910577835.1 uncultured Lachnospiraceae bacterium
TGTTAAACGGACATTGCGATACCACACCGACAATCTCCAAATCTGCCTGACTTCCATTCAGATTTAAGGTAATGACATTGCCTGGCTCAATGTTGTTTTGTGAATCAAAGACGATAAGTCCTGTATTATTTTCACTTTGTGCTTTTTCCAAGCTGCCAGACAAGAGATAATCCTTAGCCCAATCGAATTGCATATCTTCATAGGAAATAAGGTCAACAACTTTTTCCTCACCATTTACGATTATGGGAACATTGTAAGCGAACATTCGCCCATAAGCATTTTTTACGGCGGAATTTTGCCGCAATTCCTCAATATATTCAGCCTTTACCGAGCAGGTGTTTTCTGGACTGATAACAGATATATCGGCAGTCCACGGCTGTAAAGGCGTCAATGTGTGATTCATAAAATCAATTGTCACTGAAAATGCAAGAAAGAGAATAATACTTACCGAAAAAGAGCCAATCATTAAAATAAAATTCTTTTTGCTTGCTTTCGCATGATGAATGCCAAGAGAAGTTTCTATTTTGAAAAATTTGGTATTCGCCGCTTTTTTTACAGGTTGTAGCCCTTGCAGTAATTTTGGCAGTAAGAAATCCAATCAGGAAAATGAAAGAAACATCCATTGTCGATACAATCAGTGCGTCGTAAATGATAATTCCAATTTATTATAAAGGCAGGTGATTCTTGAATTAGGAATTAATAGGTTTATCAAAAATGGAGGTGAAGAAATGAAGAAAATATTACTTGTTGACGATGAACAGGGTTTTTAAAAATTTTAGATACAGCGTTGTCTAAATATTTTGAAACATATACTGCCACAGGAGTACAGGAAGCGATAGATATTCTCAAACAAAATGCGATTGATTTAATATGTTCTGACCTCTATATGAGTAATGGAACAGGTGTAGATTTGTTGCAGGAAGTAAAGAAAAACCATAGAAACATTTCTTTTATTCTGCTTTCTGGAAGTAACTACAATTTGGATAGAAAAATGGCAGAACATTATGGAGCTATATTTATTCCAAAATGTGAATTTGACCTAATAGAACAAATAATTACCATAGCAGATAATGGTAATAAGTCCACCGAATAAAAAAACGGCACTTTTGGTGGAATGCCTTGTCACGCTCAATAATCGTAGGTAAAGCATCTCTCCAAACTCGTTTTGAAGTTTGGAGGGATTCGTGCATAACGAAACCGCCCTGACAAACCTCGTTTTTTTATTGGCAGGGCTGATACCTGTTATTTAGTTCAGTTATCTGCGAACTGACAATCCACCTATAATTGAATTGGGGTGCCATTATAAACATGGCTCAAATCAGCCTTAATCAATACTGCATCCGAAAAGTAGCCGCAAGGCTGCTTTTTCTTTATCTCTTTATTCGTAACTTCTTGCAAAGCACAAATGCGGAATTCTTCCGCTGTTTTCAGTATATTTCTACCGGAAAAGCTGTCGGGATTGCTGAAGATAGAAAACGACAGCATACTGTTCTTGTTTTTCTGAATGGAGTTAAGCCAGTCGGGATAGTCAGACAAATACTTTGTCTGCGCAAGAAGTGTGTTCACAGCGGCATATGCGGCTTTTGCGTCATCTCCGGGATTTTCTTCATTTTTCAAAAGCGTTTCCAGTCGCTCCTTTTCCTGCTTCAGAACAGAAGCAGTCTCGGACAGAGGCAAGTTTTTCACCTTTTCGAGCCATTCACGATAATGGGCATAAGTGTATTTGGCGTTTGTTTTTTCGCCCTGTCCCACATATCCGTCGTCAAAGGAAACAGATAGCTCCGTTTGCGGCAGATTGAGGTTCATGCCGTATTCGTTTTCAACTTGCTCTTTTGCAAATAAAAATCCGTTGATAAGAAAAATCAATACAAGCCCCAAAAGGATACGGCGCTTTCCTAAAATTCGTTTTATCTCATTCATACCGCCGCCTCACTCTCCGAGATAGTATAAGTACACATCTTCCAGCGACAAATGATCCTTTACATATTGCCCATCGCCGGGAAGGTCGTCCCCTATGACACGCACCCAAGTTTCCCCTCGGCGCTGGAACACATTGCTCACCTTATACTGCGCCTGTATCTCCTCCAAATTTTCGGGAGCGCATGGCAGTTCTTTCACTTTATCCGCAACGCTTTCCACAAGCTCGTTCGGTGTGCCGATACCAATCAGCCGTCCCTTTTTCATCATTATAATCTGGTCGGAAATGGATTCAATATCGCTGACGATATGGGTGGCAAGAAGTATAATCTTCCCCCGTGACATGGAAAAAATAAAATTGCGGATGCGGATTCGCTCCTTTGGATCAAGTCCGGCGGTAGGCTCGTCCAGTATGACAACCTTGGGGTCGCCGAGAAGCGCTTGATACAGCAGCGCACGCTGTTTCATACCTCCTGAAAAGCCGCCCAGCTTTTTATGCCGAACCTCAGACAGATTGGTAACGGCAAGCAGCTTTTCAATTTCAGACTTTGCCTGTTTTTTCGGGATGACTTTCAGCTCCGCCATATAGTAAAGGAATGTCTGCGCTGTCATATGCTCATAAAAGCCCTGCTGCTGGGGCATATAGCCGAGCGCCTTTCTGAAATCATTACCCAGCTTCAAAATATCCACTCCGCCTTTGACGGAGTTATCATCAAACAGAATCTTGCCTTCCGTGCGGTCTATATTATCGGTCAGCAAATTCATCATTGTGGATTTAACCGCTCCGTTAGCGCCGAGAATCCCATAGATTCCCGGCTCAAAGGTGATTGTCATATTGTCAAGGGCGGTAAAATTTCCGTATTTCTTTGTCAAATTTTTCAGTTCTAATTTCATACATTCCTCCTGTCAGTTCCATCTGTAAACCTGCGTCAGCTCGCCGGACTTTATATCAGCACAGCATAAAATCAGATTGGTGTTCGGCGAAGCAATACCGTTTATTGGATCGTTCCAAGTGCTTGCGTTCACAAGGAAATAGATGTCATTGCCAGAGCAGAACAATAGGGATATATGCTCGATTTTACTGTTTTTCTTGTATAAATCCTTTAGTGAAAGCTCTTTTATAAAAGAACCGTCTATGTTGTAAATAAACAGCGTGTCGCCGCCTGTGTACTTTTGTCTATTCCCAATCACATTAAAATTCTAAATTGTTTCTAAATTAGAGGACAGAAAAAGTGTAATTTTGTAATTCCTTTCTGTTTTTTCTTCATACCTATTTTTTTACTACCGGTATCCAAACTTCATACTGCGCGTTTTGTGGATCAGGGTTCAAGTAAACCTCAATATCAGGAGCGCTGCCGTATTCGTATCCCGAAGTCGGCAGCCATTCTGTTACAATGCGTCGCTCCAATTCCTGAATAGATTGATTTGTACCCTCTCCGGAAAATACCGCCCAAGTAGCTGCCAGTACGAAATACTCTTCAAAATTCTCCTTTGCTTGTGAAGTAGATACAGCAATATAATATCTCCACGGTTCCGTGTCATTACAAGTGCTGACGCCAAGCACTCCCATAGGCGGCGTATCCATCATACCGATCAATCTCTGCAATGTTCCATTCATAGATATTTCCTGCCACTTTGGGGGGATGACTGTAAAATTTTTTTCAATATCCTTATACAATGGTACAGATACGCCTACAATTCGGAAAGCGTCTTTTGTTTCGATTCGATAATTCATTTCTTCCACTCCTTTGACTGTGATTTTAAATGAAATAGGCGGGAATGATTTTACGGAAATACCCTCATTTTTTACAGCAGACGGGGCAATCCCATGGACAGACTGAAACGCTCTGTTAAATGCGGTGGGGGAATTATATCCGTATTTCCCTGCCACATCAATGATTTTCATACTTTTGCTCTGTAAGTCTACGGCAGCAAGCGACATTTTTCTTCTGCGGATATATTCGGATAAAGGAATCCCTGCCATATAAGTAAACATTCTCTGAAAATGATAGGAAGAGCAACAGGCAATCTGCCCAAGCTGCTCATAATCAACCTCATCTGTTAAATGTTCCTCAATATACCCAATCGCCTCATTTAATCTTTCAATCCATTCCATGTCTAAAATCCTCCTGACAGACTTTATTATACATTGTTCTTCTTCCTTTTTCCTCTCAATCTCTGCACAAAAAAGAGAGTTCATTTGTTGGAGAAAAAAGTGGCCGTAACCTTTGCGCCATACCAGTCTGTGTTTTCAAGCCGCAACGATTCGCTGTGCTTTTCGCAAAGCGTCCGGCAGATGTGAAGCTCCAATCCAAAGTGGAATTGTCTTTTTTCAGCTTGTCCGCTGTAATACGGCTTTGCAGCAGTCATTAGTTCCTTGTCGTGAACCCTTTTCCATCGTCTGTAACAGAAACAGAAAAGATATTGTCATCTGCCAAGCAGACAATACAAATCTTTGACTTTGCAAACCGAAGCGCATTGCCAAGCAGATTTTCAAAAACATGTGTAACCGCCGACGGATCAATCAAAATCATTTCCGCCGTTACCGATGATTCAAATTCGCAGGCAAGGTCTTTGCTTTGACATATTCTCGTGCTAGAAGTGGTGTAACACAAACCTTAGAATATATTAAAAAGTTAATGAACTCAACAGAGAAAGGATTGAGACATGGATATTTGGCAATTTATGATGCAAGAGATGTTAAGAATGATATAGATTTCGAAGAATATTATTTTGTAAGGGAAGAATTGAAAAAATATATGCAGAATTTTAGTATATTAAAGATAATTCCGTTGGAAAAGACACATCCAACATAAGATATAGCAGTATATGTATAGAAATGTTCAATTACATATTTTTATGGAATAGAATGTCCGATAAAAAATACTTGTCCTATTATTACTTGTGTTATCCCCAATTAGTAGGAACAATACAGCTCTCTGGCGGCGGTGGCACGTCAAGAAATATATATGAAGTTTTTAAGAATCCCCTAGTGCGGGGAAGCGGTCAGCCTGTGACATGCTCCACTTCTGGTATGGGTTTGAGATTAAAATGAATTTTGATATTGTCAATATCTCTTTACACTTTTTTTCACAAAACTTTCAAGCTGCCTGCTTGAGTGACTCATAGTATTGTTTTCTCTTGATCGTTGGAGGCAAACCACCATTCGCTGAGCATATTCTTCGATTATTCCAATAGATAATAAAATATTTCCATATAAAAGTCTTTAGTTTCTCAATTGTCATTTTTTTCGTATCATATCTGCCATACAGAAGTTCTTCCTTCATCCTTGCCCACATCGCCTCGCAGCGTGCATTATCATGACGTCTCTCCATCACTGTTCATGCTTTGTACTATTCCACAGCGGTTAAGCTCTGCTCTGTAGAGCACACGGGCAGTTAAAAAATACATGATAGGTTGAGAGAAATATGTTTAAAATAAAGATTTATAGGTATCACTGTTAATTTTATAATCTAAAAGACAAGATGATATAAGAATTCCTCTGTTTTGATTTATATATAATCAAAACAGAGGGGTTCTGTATGTCAAAGTTCAAAAAGTAGCTGTTTAATAAAAATGCTAATAGCAATTCTTATTAAACAAATGGTTGTCTATAAAAGCTGTATTATATTCACCGAATGAGGTTTCAGCTCGACTGTCAATTCCGCCCCGCATTTTCCAAGTTTAGATTTCATAATAGATACCTCATTTCTGCCAATATCATTATAAGAATTTTCGGTATCTCCACAGATACTATATATTGTGGCATTGAGCACATCTTTTTCCATTCCGGTACATATTTTCAATACCTGACTTTCAGTCCTGTGTTTATTTACTGCAACAATTGCCATACCAGCCTTATTCTGCCATTTTGTTGCCAGTATATCCACCTGCTCTACGGATACCATGTTTCCATATTTATGTTTTACCATAATCATCGGAATTTCATTTTCCGCCCATAAATCAATCACCGTATCTCCAAGATAATTTACATACAAATCAAACACATGATAAGTGCTTCTAAGCACAATCCCGTCCTTATAGCTGTATATACACCCACGGGTATTTAACACAGGCGCAAAATTTGCCATTCCGACAATATCACAATTCCGGTTCATCGCATTTAAAAAGCATGCGGTAAACACCGCATCTGCCATTGTGTAAGACGAATTATCGTCATTTTTTTCACGCGGGTCAATATAATCCTTTTTATTTCTTCCCTGTTCCACAGTATGAACATTCGGATGATGCCAGCTTCGAAGGTTCCATTCGTCAAACGCAATCTTTATCTTTTTTTCAAGATGAAGCGCCGTAAGTATTCCCCGCACATCCTGCACAGCACGGTCAATCTGAGAAGTAAATGCCATACACTGTTCATAATCCGCCAAATCATTGTGCTCCGGCACCATATCCCAATAACCATGCAGTGATATCCAGTCAAGATATGCACCACAGTTTTTCAGCAGATTGATATTCCAGTCAATATCAGCAAGAGCCGCAGCAGACAGCTCTGTTTCAGGGTCCACATGTTTTATCATTTTTGCTGCTTCCCGTACCAGTCGACTCCATTCATCAGCGTTTTTTGCTCCGATTTCCCAGCTTCCATAATTTTCATTTCCAATGCTCCAGTATTTTACTTTATGAGGTTTTTTATAACCATTTTCAATTCTCTGTTTCGCGTACCTGCCTTCATATTCCAGATTGCAGTATTCTACCCAGTCACTCATCTCCTCCGCGGTTCCCGTTCCGGCATTTGTACAGATATAAGGTTCGCAGCCAAGTTTTCTGCAAAGTTTTATATATTCGTCTGTACCAAAGGTGTTTGGGTCTTCCACCCGCCATGCCTTGTCGAAAAAAGGTTTTCGGTGTTTTCCAACAGCATCCTTCCAGTGATAAGATGAGACAAAACATCCGCCCGGCCAGCGCAGAATCGGAATTTGTATCTTTTTCATTGCTTCCATAATATCTGTACGAAAGCCGTCTTCATCTGACAGAGGATTTTCAGGGTCATAAATACCGTCATAAATCTGTCTGTGAAAATGTTCAATAAAATGTCCGTAAATCATGGGATTTCTTTTTCCTGTGATTCGTTTTTCGTTAATATGAATAGTAAAAATCATTTTTTAATACCTCCCTGATAAAAATTTTTATAACTATACCAGTTTTTTTTAAATAATTATATACAATAGGCGATATTTTTTTATTTTAAACGACTTTTTATTATAATTTTATCAGTCCGTCAGATTATTCCTCTTTTTCATAATAAAGTTTTCGGTATTGATTTGGCGTCATTCCGGTTTTTGCTTTAAAAGCAGTTGTAAATGAGCTCTGGCTGCCGAAAGAAAGGTAAACAGCAATTTCTTCAATACGATAGACAGAATATCGCAGTAAATCCTTTGCATGGTCTATTTTTTGCATTAAAATATATTCTTTCACAGTTATTCCTTCGTATTTTTTGAACAGCCGACACAGATAATCTCCATTTATTCCTACATGCTCCCAAAGTTTATGAATATCAATATTATGAAGATGTTTATAGATATAGTCCTTTGCCGTTTCTACATAGGAATTTTGTCTGTTATTATGTTTCAGTCTGTTGACACAAAGAGCAAATTCCGCCTCATATTCGGGAAGAACTTTTATGATTTGCTCAATATTGTTCATTCTCTCAATTGTACATATAAAATTATCAGTCATGGAAAATGCGAGTTCTGGCGACAGGCCTCCCCGTATGGCAGCTCTTGACGCAAGAGTCAGTACAATAATGGACATGTTTTTTTCGTGCCTCAGGGGTTCATCAGCTACTTTTCCAAGTTTTCCTTCAAATCTTTCCTTCTGACATTTACGAAGCTTTTGAAGATTTCCTTCCTCAATACTTGCCAGCTTTCGCTGCTCGTGACTATATGGCTGATGGGGAATCTCAAGCTCCTGCATTTCAAATATTTTTTTTACTAAATTTCTATGGTAATTATGCTTCTCCATTTTTTACCTTTCTTTTTTTAGAATTATAAAGTGTAAATAACAAATTTTTTAATATACAGGCTTTGTGTGATAAGCATTTTTTATCAAAATTTATCTCTGATTGATATTGTTTCTCATTCATAAAAATGTGATAACATCTTTGGCACTTAACAGGCCCATATGGTTTGTATTCACATTTTTATCAATAGATTAATATAAATTCTATATTAGTCTACAATAGATTTATATAGATGTAAAGTGCTGTATTTCTGATAAAATTTGCTTGTCAGTTATAAAATACAAAAAAATGGTTTATGAAAAATATATAAAAATAGACAAATAAAATTGTGAAAATGCTACAAAAATTATTTAAAAGTACTAATTATGACATGTGTCGTTTTTTTGATATATTATATTTTGTATAATTTAACCAAGATATAATTACAGCAGCAGTTAAATTTATAAAAAATAGATAAAGGAGGAAAATAATATCAAAGAAGATAGCTGTAATACTTCTTAATCAGTAAACAGATTCAGATTTTAGGTATTGCTCAAAGGTTCCAAAAAATATAAAGGGAGTGATAATTATTTGATATACTTATAAAAAAATTACACAATATAAAAAATGTTTTATGCAAACAGACAGAACAGAAAAAAGAAAGGAGATAAGAAATTATGTATAATAAGTTAATGAACTGTTTAGGAAGTGTAAAGGAAAAAATTAATTTTAAACCGGAGGTAGCTCTGATTTTAGGTTCAGGTTTAGGTGACTATGCAGATGAAATTAAAATAGAACAGACTATTGAATATACAGAAATTAAAGACTTTCCAGTATCAACAGTAAAAGGGCACAAGGGCCGTTTTGTATTTGGATATATAGAAAAAACTCCGGTAGTGATTATGCAGGGACGTGTACATTATTATGAGGGCTATCAGATGTCGGATGTTGTTCTTCCAACCCGTCTAATGGGAATGCTTGGAGCACAGAAAATTCTTTTGACCAATGCTGCCGGTGGAGTAAATCCATCCTATCATCCCGGTGACTTTATGATGATTACAGACCATATTACCACAGGTGTTCCAAGTCCGCTTATTGGACCGAATCTTGATGAGCTGGGAACAAGATTTCCAGATATGAGTGAGGTTTATAGTAAACGCTTGCAGAATGTTATTAAAAACTGTGCCAAAGACTGTGGAATTGAGATTCAGGAAGGTGTTTATGTACAATTTACAGGTCCTAACTATGAAACACCGGCAGAAGTCCGACTTGCCCGAAGCTGGGGCGGAGATGCAGTAGGCATGAGTACTGCATGCGAGGCAATGGCAGCGCGTCATATGGGACTTGAAGTTTGCGGAATTTCCTGTATTACCAATATGGCAGCAGGAATATCAAAAGCAGAGCTTAATCATAAAGAGGTTCAGGAGACAGCCGACCGTGTGGCAAAATCATTTAAGGAACTGGTTACAAAAATTATTGTAGCTATATAATCAGGAACTATATGATACCTCACTTACAGAGTGGCTATTTGTGGACAAAGTGCAGGAAGATTTTCACAAGTATATGATAACAGGCATTTTGTTCCTAAACAGAATCCATTTAATTGAAAAATGAAAGGAAATAGACTATAATGAAAAACTATGTAATTAAAGGAAATATTTGTTATAGTAAAACAAGTAATGAACTCTGCATTGTTGAGAACGGCTATGCTGTTTGTGAAAATGGGATTTGTGCAGGTGTATACAAAAAACTGCCCGAATGTTATGAAACTTTTCCAAATTATGATTATACAGATAGAATCATTATTCCGGGGCTAGTAGATTTGCATGTACATGCGCCTCAATATTCATTTCGGGGTTTGGGAATGGATTTGGAGCTGATTGAATGGCTGAATACACATACTTTTGTGGAAGAAGCGAAATATTCCAATATAGAATATGCAGACAGGTCATATGATATTTTTACAGAGGACCTTTTCAACAGTGCAACCACTAGAGCATGTATTTTTGGAACTGTTCATGTACAGGCAACACACCTGTTAATGAAAAAGATTGAAAATTCAGGTATAAAGGCGTATATTGGAAAAGTAAACATGGATAGAAACAGTCCGAAATCTCTTTGTGAAAAAAATGTTGAACAGGCATTTTATGATACAGAAAAGTGGATTATGGAAAGTCAAGAGTTTAAAAGTGTAAAACCAATTCTGACTCCAAGATTTATTCCTACATGTTCTGATGAATTAATGGAAAAATTGTCTATATTACAGAAAAGATATGATTTACCGATGCAATCCCATTTGTCGGAAAATCTGGGAGAAATTCAGTGGGTAAAAGAACTTTGTCCAAATACCTCTTTTTATGGAGAAGCATATAATAAATATCATATGTTTGGAAATGAATGTCCCACAATAATGGCGCATTGTATTCACAGCGGGGAAGATGAAATAAATCTGATAAAAAAACAAAATGTATTTGTTGCGCATTGTCCGGAGTCCAACACAAACCTTTCGTCAGGCATTGCCCCGATAAGAACTTATCTTGACCATGGTATAAAGGTTGGTCTTGGAAGCGATATAGCGGCAGGTTCCTCCTTATCTATTTTTAAAGCAATGACTATGGCAATTCAGTGTTCTAAGCTTCGTTGGAGATTAGTAGATAAGTCACTGACAGCACTTAATATCTCGGAAGTATTTTATCTGGCGACAAAAGGAGGAGGAGAATTTTTTGGAAAGGTTGGCAGTTTTGAAAAGGGATATGAGTTTGATGCAGTAGTAATAGATGATATTTCCATAAAATGTCCACAGACTTTAAGTGTCAGAGAGCGTCTGGAACGACTTATTTATCTTGCAGAGGATAAAAATATTATTGCTAAATTTGTAAATGGGAGAAATCTTTTTGAAAAAGTAAAATAAACAAAGTAACTGTTCATTTTAAAGATGTTGATAAAAACGAAAGATGGAGGGAATAAAGATGGAATCAAAAAAACAATTATTAGAGGCAGTAAGTAAATCTGAATCTGACAGACGTGAATATTTAAATGCATTATTTAAATATGTACCAGATGCAATCGTAAAAACGATATCCTGTAAAAAAATTAAAAAAGGTGAATACATTATTCATGAAGGAACACCTTGTGATATGGTATATATTATTCTTTCAGGAACTATTGTAGGAATGGATTATCAAAAGCAGGGACGCGCCTATTATTTTATGGATTTTGCTCAAATGCACATAGTGGGAGACTTTGAAGTATTTGGAGATATCCCTGAATATTGTATATCCATCTGCGCAGCAGAAGAGTGTGAAATACTGATGCTTTCCGCAAAATATTATTCCCAATGGGTACAGCATGACGAAAATGCGTTGCTTTTAAGGATAAAGAATATTATGGCCATGCTGACTTTTGAAAAAAAGAATGAACGTGAATATATGTTTATGAATTGTAAGGAAAGATTAATAAAATACCTGATAAAATCCTATGAAAACAAAAAGCACAAGAATACCGGTATATATAAAATTGAGAAAACGCAACTGGAATTGTCTGACAGAATCGGGTTTAATATTAGAAGTGTTCAGAGGAATATTGCAGCTTTGGAAAAAGAAAAACTTATTTGTATAGAAAATGGAAAAATTACGATTTCAAAAGAACAATTTTTGCGGTTAAAGCAATATGAAGAAAATAAATAGATACAAGGGAGATGTTAAAGAATGAAAAAGTATAAACGTATATTTATGATTGTTCTGGATTCACTTGGCGCAGGCGCTATGTTAGATGCAGCGGATTATGGAGATGAGGGAACTGATACGCTTGGTCATATTTCGCAGGCTGTGGACGAGCTTCATATTCCTAATCTTCAAAAACTGGGTATAGCAAATCTTCATTTATTAAAACAGGTAAAACCAGTCGAAAAACCTCTTGCATATTATGCATATTTAAATGAGGCAAGTACCGGAAAGGATACCATGACCGGACACTGGGAAATGATGGGACTGCATATTACAAAGCCTTTTAAAACCTTTACAGAAACAGGATTTCCAAAGGAGCTTTTAGATGAACTATCCAAGAGAACAGGGCGAACGATTATAGGAAATAAAAGTGCCAGCGGAACGGAAATTTTAGACGAACTGGCAGAGGAAGAGATTGCGACTGGACATATGATTGTATATACATCTGCCGATTCTGTTCTTCAAATCTGTGGAAATGAAGAAACCTTTGGATTACAGGAACTATATCGCTGCTGTGAAATTGCACGTGAAATTACAATGAGAGATGAATGGAAAGTCGGGCGTGTCATAGCAAGACCTTATGTGGGAAAGAAAAAGGGTGAATTTAAAAGAACCAGTAATCGTCATGATTATGCATTAAAACCATATGGAAAGACAGTGCTGAACGTATTGAAGGATGTGGGTTTTGATGTGATTTCTGTTGGAAAAATCTTTGATATTTTTGATGGTGAAGGTCTGACAGAATCAAACAAATCCAAAAGTTCCGTACATGGAATGGAACAGACAATTGAAATTGCAAACAGAAATTTTGAAGGACTCTGTTTTGTAAATCTGGTGGATTTTGATGCTTTATGGGGACACCGTCGCGATGTAAAGGGTTATGCACAGGAGCTGGAGAGGTTTGATATAAAACTGGGAGAATTGTTAAAATTGATAAAAGAGGAGGACTTATTGATTTTGACAGCAGACCATGGAAATGACCCGACACATACAGGAACAGACCATACAAGAGAAAAGGTTCCTTTTCTTGCATACTCTCCGGCTATGAAGGGCTGTGGAAAGTTGGAGGATGCGCAGAGCTTTGCAGTAATTGGCGCAACAATTGCTGAAAATTTTGGAGTTGAAATGCCAAAGGGCAGTATAGGAAAATCGATTCTTGAAAAATTGCATTAACTTGAAACACAAAGGAAAAAAGGAGGTAGGAAAATGAAATTTGTATTGAATTTATTTGGGATAGCCGTAATTTTAGCGATTTGCTGGCTGATTTCATGGGACCGTAAAAATATAAAATGGAAGATTGTTTTAAAAGCGCTTATAGCAGAAGTGATTATTGCTTTCCTTATAGTTAAAATTCCAGCGGGACAAAAGGTAATTACAGTTCTGTCTAATGGACTGACAGCGGTAATTAATTGTGGAAATGAGGGGTTGTCTTTTGTATTTGGAGACCTTTTTAAAGGGGAACTCAGTATTTTTATTATTCAAAGTTTAGGCAATATTATTTTTGTCTCTGCATTGGTAGGTGCTTTGTATTATTTGGGAGTAATAGGGTTTATTGTAAAATGGATTGGCAAGGCGGTAGGAAAACTGATGGGAACAACAGAAGTAGAGAGCTTTGTAGCTGTTGCAAATATGTTTTTAGGCCATACGGACAGTCCTATTCTGGTGAGTAAATATCTTAAGGATTTAACAGACAGTGAAATTTTTGTGATTCTGGTTTCCGGAATGGGAAGTATGTCCGCATCTATTTTAGGAGGATATCATGCTTTAGGAATTCCCATGGAATATCTGTTGATTGCAAGCGCCATGGTTCCAATTGGAAGTATTATGATTTCAAAGATGATATCACCTCAGACAGAAGAGGTAAAGTCTATTACAGATGTTAAGATGGATAATAAGGGAAATAATTCAAATGTAATTGATGCACTTTCAGAAGGCGCGTCAACAGGTATGCAAATGGTAATTTCCATTGGCGCTTCTATCGTCGGTTTTGTTGGAATCGTTGCACTTATCAATCTTTTTCTGGGATTTTTTCACATTACCTTATCAGATATTTTTTCCTATATATTTGCGCCGTTTGGATTTCTTTTAGGATTGGATACAAAAGATATCCTGATGGAGGGTTCTCTTCTGGGAAATAAATTAATTTTAAATGAATTTGTTGCATTTCAGGATTTAGGAGCTAATCTTTCTAATCTGGATGCAAGAACAGGAATGATTTGCGCAATTTCTCTTTGCGGTTTTGCAAACCTTTCCAGTATGGGTATGTGTATTGGAGGGATTGGAGTACTTTGTCCGGAAAAGAGAGGTACAATTTCCCGCCTTGTATTTAAGTCTATGATTTCAGGAGTATTTGTAAGTATTATGAGTGCATTAATTGTAAGCATTGTTACTCTTTTTTAAGAAAGAGAAAATATAAAATCAGCATAAATATAGAAAAGCAGTAAAAAATTTATTGTGGAAAGGATAAGAATTATTATGGAAAAGAAAGATGTTTTGAAAATTGTAGACCATACGCTGCTTGCTCAGACAGCAACATGGGAGGATATTTGTGAAATTTTAGATGATGCAATGAAATATGAGGCCGCTTCAGCCTGTATTCCGGCAGCCTATGTAAAACAGGCAGCAGAATATGTGAAAGGCAAATTGCCAATCTGTACAGTAATCGGGTTTCCAAATGGATATCATACAACAGCCGTAAAGGTTTTTGAAACGGAGGATGCCATTTCAAATGGTGCACAGGAAATTGATATGGTAATTAATATTGGATATCTCAAGGACAAGAGATATCAGGAGGTGGAAGAAGAAATCTGTCAGGTTCATAAAGCATGTAAAGGTAAAATCTTAAAAGTGATTATCGAAACATGTCTGCTCACAGAAGAAGAGAAAATTAAAATGTGTGAAATTGTCACAAATGCAGGAGCAGAATATATTAAAACATCGACAGGATTTTCAACTTCAGGAGCAACTTTTGAGGATGTTAAGCTTATGAAAGACCATGTTGGAAAAAATGTAAAGGTAAAAGCCGCGGGAGGAATTTCTTCCTTTGAAGATGCAGAAGAATTTATGCGTCTTGGCACAGACAGACTTGGTACAAGCAGATTAGTTAAAATTATAAAAAATACAGACTGTGGTACAGGATATTAATTTTTAGATAAAAGGAGCTGTAAAACAGCTCCTTTTTCACAAAAGAAAGGAGGAATTTGTTATGAACATGTCAATAATAATTGAACTGACAGGTTATCTGGGTTCTTTACTTGTAGTAGTTTCAATGCTGATGTCATCTATTGTAAAATTAAGAATTATTAATACGGCAGGCTGTTGTATTTCGGCTGTCTATGCACTGGTTATTCATTCATATCCTCTGGCATTTATGAATCTGTGTTTAATAATGATTAATGTTTATAATTTGGCAAAGCTGTTAAAAACAGAGCAGCATTATAATCTGGTTTGCGTAAAAACAGATGATTCACTTTTAAATTATTTTTTAAGCTTTTATAAAAATGATATTCAAAATTTTTTTACAGAAGTAAATATGGATAATATTTTAGTTGAGACTGCATATATTGTGTGTTGTGATACGGCTCTGGCAGGAGTTTTGCTTGGTAAAAAGAAAGAGGATGGCAGTTTTGATATTTTGATTGATTATACAACACCGCCGTATCGTGACTGCTCAGTAGGAAAGTTTTTATATTCAAAATTATCAGAAAATAAGATTCGTAAGCTGACCTATTTTGGAAGGTCGGAAAGGCATAAACCATATCTTCAAAAAATGGGATTTATAGATGAAAATGGGGCATATGTAAAACATCTGATATAGGTATAAAAAGTATAAAAGGCAAAGCATATGTCCGGACTGATTTTTTGATAAAGGCGGTCAGCTAAAAACCGGCCGCTATTATCAGAAAAACTATTATACTAAAAATAATTTTTCAAAAACTGTTATTATACAAAAATTATTGTATACTTATAGATAAAGCAGTAGTTCTATTTTTCTATTGAAAAAAATGCAATAATATCTTCTATACTGACAGGCCTCATATAATTCGCATCTACTCCCACGTCAAATCTTTTCAAGTTTTTTTCGAGATTTTCAAAATTATAATTTTCATGATTATGCTGATGTCCATGAAGATGAATTGTACCTCTGAAATACCCGTTCCATTCTTCTATCGGATAGTGAAATAAAATAAACTTGTTATTTTCGTAAGACAATTCGTAGTAATCCTTTATCCATTCAAACAAACTGTTGTTAAAATTCTCATTTTTTACAAACCGGTCATGATTTCCCTTTATCAGATATTTATGCCCTTTTAACTGGGAGAGAGCTTCTTCTGCAAGTTCAGGTCCTTTCATGGTGACATCTCCAAGAATATAAATTTCATCCTGTGCAGATACGGTTCTGTTCCAGTTTTCAATCAGAGCTTGATTCATCTTTTCCATATTTGAAAACGGGCGGTTAGTATGGGAAATAATTTTTTCATGGTAAAAATGCAAATCCGATGTAAAATATATCATAATATTATCATTTCCTTTCTTTCATTTTACAATTAGTATACACATATTTTATATGGGTGTAAAGTATATTGTAGGAAAAGACAGGATACTTCTGAAATAAAATAAACGCATAAAGAAATAATGTGTAAATATTAAGTTGCTGTATACAATTATTTTGCATTAAAATTTGCTCGTTTGGTTATATAAAATTTTAAGAGCAATTATAAAACATATTTTTTAAAGATTATTTATAATTTGTTTTTCTATAATTTTAATAAAATTATAAAAATAAGTTTATTGACAGTTATTTAAAAAAGATTTATAATAAATAAAAGTAATTTATTGTTTTAGTGTATCAAAACCATATTCTTTATAAAAAATATAAACTATATAAAGTGTAGAAAGAAATAATAGTGCTAATTATCTACAAAATTAGTTTGGATATTAATAAATGTTAAAATTAGTTATGTATAAGGAAGAAGACAGGCATCTGGAGAAGTAGAAAGACATTCAATAACCGGATATGGATATAGCTGTTTTTTAAATGATACTTCCACAGGGATGAGGGCAATCTATGCATGGGATTCAAATGGTTCTCATATATCTTTTTTAGATACCATGACAGTAATAAATCTTGGTGGATATTCCTATAAGTGGTTTGGAAGTGTTTATTGATTGCTTTATTATATATAGAAGTATTTATTGTTGAATAGAGGGGTGTGGCGAATGGATATTAAAAAAGTCTTATATATTGTAATTATTTTGGCTATAATATTTCTTAATGCATGTAAAAAGGAGTCGAATAAAACAGAGCAGGATTCAATATCTTCAGAAACAACTGTTCCAAGCATAACTTATATGGTAGAATCAAAAAATGATATTTTTACAAATAAGTTTTTTGAAAATGTATGCATGATACGTACTCCTCCTTACCTTGGACAATATGAAATAACGAAGTATGAAGAAATTCTGGAAGTCTGTCAGATGTTTGCCTCTTTGGAAATTATTGCCCAAAGAGAACAAAGTACGGATGATTTTGAGCTGCCTTTGGGTATGGCTCATCTCACTTTCTGTTATATAGATGGTACAGAATATACGATAGGATTTGGCACAGAGCTATATTATGGCGATAATAATATTTATACAACAAAAGAGGGGCAGTTTAAAAAAATACATAACAGGTTAAGAGAAATATGTTTAAAATAAAGATTTATAGGGGTCATTGTCAGTTTATAATCGAAAAAATTAAAAAATTTGTATATTAAAGTTCGAAAGAGTGGTTGTTAGATAAAAATGCTAACAGCCACTCTTGTCTCAAATTATCCAATAAAAAATAATTGTTTATAAAAGTTGTAC
Organism: uncultured Lachnospiraceae bacterium; assembly: GCA_910577835.1. GTDB lineage: Bacteria > Bacillota > Clostridia > Lachnospirales > Lachnospiraceae > CAG-303. The sequence goes on from CAJTOU010000015.1 coordinate 17,452, forward strand.
CACATTCACCGAATGAGGTTTCAGTTCAACTGTGAATTTTGTCTGTTGATTTGTGTGTCAAAGTTACAAAGAGCAGTTGGGGATGTGCTCCCACCACTTAAGAAGCAGGAGATGAATTGCTGGTTTTGGTTAAAAAAATATCAACAACAATTTTTATTTTAAATTGTAATTGGATAAAAATTATTTTTATACAACTTTGAAGCTTCCATATAATAAGATAATCAGTTCCTTTTTTCATCTGTAAAGTATATTACAGGAAAGACAAAGTTTGTCTGGAAACTTTTGTATTGTAAAACTGCCGGAAATGGTCTATAATATACATAAATATATGCATTTTCAACGATAAAGGGCAAAGATTCCCTATTTATAGGCGGAAGATGAATTGCTGAAAACAAATAATTTATGTAATTTGTCTTGCTTCCCTACTTATCACAAGTGAATTGAAATAAAAATAAAAAGGAGGTTACTATCCATGTCAAAACGCTTAAACAGAGGAGCCGGAATTTTGCTCCCAATCAGCAGCCTTCCCTCTCCATATGGAATCGGAACACTGGGAAAAGCTGCTTATAAATTTGCAGATAAACTAGTAAAAGCAGGTCAGAAATACTGGCAGGTGCTTCCCGTTGGTCCTACAAGCTATGGTGACAGTCCGTATCAGTCATTTTCCGCTTTTGCCGGTAATCCATACTTTATAGATTTGGACAATCTGATAAAAGACGGTTTATTAAAGCAGGAGGAAGTCAGTTCCGTCATATGGTCTACTACGGAGGAATATGTGGAATATGACCTGCTTTACAGATATCGTTTTCCTATCTTAAAGAAAGCTTATGAGAGATGGTCTGAGAAGAAATCTCCGGCAGGCTATAAAAAATTTTTGAAGGAAAATGAATTCTGGCTTGAAGACTATGCATTGTTTATGGCATGCAAGGAGTTTTTTGGTCAGGCAGAATGGCTTGGATGGGAAAAGGATATTAGAGACCGTGAAAAGAAGGCCCTTGAAAAATATACAAAAAAGCTTTCTGATGAAATCGGATTCTGGAAATTTATTCAGTATCGTTTCTATAAGGAATGGAGTAAACTCAAAAAATATATAAATGAAAAAGGAATTCAAATTATAGGTGATATTCCTATTTATGTAGCGTTGGACAGTGCAGATGTATGGGTAAATCCTTCCCTGTTTCAGCTTGATGAGGACAAGCGCCCGATTGATGTGGCTGGCTGTCCGCCGGATGAATTTGCTGAGGATGGACAGAAATGGGGAAATCCTCTCTATAACTGGAATGAAATGGAAAAAGACGGCTTTGACTGGTGGAAAAAGAGAATAGAGGCTTCTGCAAAACTGTATGATGTAATCAGAATCGACCATTTTATCGGAATTACAAGGTATTTCTGCATACCGGCGGACAAGACCGGAAAAGAGGGGCATTTCGCATATGGTCCAGGCGGAACTTTTACAAAGGCAATTAACAGTGTACTTGGAGACGCAAAGATTATCGCAGAGGACCTTGGAGTAGACTATCCCGCAGTGGAGGAGCTGCTGAAAAGAGAGGGATATCCGGGTATGAAGGTACTACTTTTTGCCTTTGACGGCAGCTCGGATAACAAATACCTTCCACACAATGCAGAGAGCAATTATGTAATGTATCTTGGTACACATGACAATGATACTGTAAAAGGCTATCTTGACAGGCTGGACAAAAAACAGCTTGCCTATGTCAAAGATTATATCAGTGCAACAGATAAAAATATAGTCAGACAGATGATAAAGACAGCATATCTAAGTGTTGCAGATACTGTGGTAATACAGATGCAGGATATTCTGGAAAAGGATAACAGTGCAAGAATGAACCTTCCTTCCACTTTGGGAACAAACTGGAAATGGAGGCTTCCAAAAAATGAGTTTGATGCCGAAAAAGTAGAATTTTTAAATAAGCTGGTAAAATTATCAGGTCGTTAAATGGTTCAAACAGAGAAATGGAGTAAATATATGAACGGTAGATTAAAGCTGAAAGGAAGAATATTCACACATCTAATATATCCCATTGTCATTTCTGTGGTATTGTTTCTGGTAGGTATCTGGATTGCCCTGAAAGACGGAGATGCCGGTTCGCTTATCTTAAGTCTTTCTATCGTATATTTTATCTTTACTGTCGTTATGTATGTAGTAAATCAAAAGCTTGTTATGCAGGAGCTGGTAAAGTTTGCCTCAGATTATGCTCAGATTCAGAAAGAACTTTTAGAGGACATGCTGATTCCCTATGGTCTGATTGACAGGCAGGGAAACATACTGTGGCAGGATGAAGAGCTAGCACGATTGTTAAAGAGAAATTACGGAAAGAAGGTACAGGAGGTTTTTAAGGAAATCACCGACGAACAGCTGGAATTAACAGATGAAATAAGGGAAATAAGTATTAATTTTAAGGAGCATTTTTACCGTGTACAGTTGAAAAAGGTAAATACAGATAATATATTTAGTAATTCAGGAATTTTGCAGATAGAAAATCAGGAATATATGGCTGCGATTTATCTTTTGGATGAAACAAGGCTTCGAAGGCTGGAGAGAGAAAATATAGACCAGAAGCTGGTAGTAGGCCTGATTTATGTGGATAATTATGAGGAAGTGCTTCAAAGTGTGGAGGATGTAAGGGCATCTCTTCTGGCAGCGTTAATTGACAGAAAAATCAATAAATTTATTTCAGGACTGGATGGAATTGTGCGCAAGCTTGAGAAGGATAAATATTTTATTATCTTTAAAAGGCAGGCGTTGGATGCAGTGCGGTCTGATAAATTTTCCATTATTGATGATATAAAAACAGTCAGCATAGGAAATGAGCTTCAGGTCACAGTCAGCATAGGCATTGGTGTAGGGGCGGAGACATACAGCCAGCTAAGCGATTACTCAAGGGCAGCAATGGATTTGGCACTTGGGCGGGGCGGAGACCAGGCAGTAGTAAAGGATGGGGAAAATATTTATTATTATGGCGGAAAGACAAAGCAGGTAGAGAAAAATACCAGAGTAAAGGCGAGAATCAAGGCACATGCTCTGAGAGAGATTATAGAGTCAAAGGAAAGTCTTTTGATTATGGGACACAAAATAAGCGATATTGATTCGCTTGGGGCAGCAATAGGTATTCATAAGGCGGCAAAGGTATTAAACAAGCAGGCACATATTATATTAAATGATATAACTGCATCGCTTCGTCCCATGGTAGACCGTTTTATTGAGCATGAGGAGTTTGGCGCCGAAATGTTTATTAAAAGCGAGCAGGCAGTAGAGATGATTGATGTAAATACGCTGGTAGTGGTGGTAGATGTAAATAAACCGTCAAGAACAGAGTGTCCGGAGGTTCTTACCATGACCAAATCAATCGTTGTTCTGGACCATCACAGACAGACCTCGGAGGTAATTGAAAATGCCCTGCTTGCGTATATTGAGCCGTTTGCATCCTCTACCTGTGAAATGGTAGCGGAAATTCTGCAATATATTCAGGATGGTATCCGTTTAAAAGCTGTTGAGGCAGATGCCATGTATGGCGGCATTGTGATAGATACGAATAATTTTGTACAGAAAACAGGGGTGAGGACCTTTGAGGCTGCCGCGTTTTTAAAGCGTCACGGAGCCGATGTGGTAAGAGTGAAAAAGCTGTTTCGTGATAATTTCAGCGATTATAAATGGAGAGCCGATTCAGTCAGCAAGGCGGAAATTTTTATGGACTGTTTTGCCATTACAGTGTGTGAGTCAGAGGGAGTTCAAAGTCCAACAGTTCTGTGTGCACAGGTTGCAAATGAGCTGTTGGATATTAATGGAATTGAGGCTTCATTTGTACTGACGGATTATAATGATAAAATCTATATCAGTGCACGTTCGCTGGATTCGATTAATGTGCAGCTTATTATGGAGCGTCTTGGAGGAGGCGGACATATGAATATGGCAGGAGCGCAGATTAAGGACCGAACAGTAAGGGAAGTGAAATATCAGGTAATACAGACAATAAAGCAGATGAGAGAAGATAAGGCCATTTAAAATTTAAAAGAAAAGAGGAAGAACAAATGGAAGTTATATTATTGGAAGATGTAAAATCTTTGGGAAAAAAAGGTGAAATTGTAAAGGTAAGCGATGGATATGCCAGAAATTATGTGCTGCCAAAGAGGCTTGGCGTCGAGGCAACCTCTAAAAATCTGAATGAACTGAAACTGAAAAAGGCAAATGAAGAAAAGGTGGCAAAGCAGAAACTGGAAGAGGCGCAGGCATTTGCAAAGGTTTTAGAGGAAAGCAGTGTAGAGCTGAAAATGAAATCAGGCGAGGGAGGCAGAACCTTTGGCTCAATTTCAAGTAAGGAGATTGCTCAGGAGGCAAAAAAACAGTTGAATTTCGAACTTGATAAGAAAAAAATCATATTGGATGAGCCGATTAAGACACTTGGCGTGCATATTGTAAAGGTAAAGCTTCACAAAGATGTGACAGCAAAGCTGACAGTAAAGGTATCTGAGGCATAACAGACAGAAATGAGGGAACAAGTGATGGATGAATCATTGATAAAAAGGATTATGCCTCACAGCATAGAGGCAGAACAGGCCGTCATTGGTTCTATGATTATGGACGAAGAAGCAGTGGAGACGGCTTTAGAGCTACTGTTGCCGGAGGATTTTTATGGAAAACAGTATGGAACACTGTTTCAGGCAATGAAGGAGCTGAATACCGAAAATAAACCTGTTGACCTTGTTACTTTACAGGATAAGCTTAGAGAAGAGAATGTACCAGAAGAGCTTGCAGGAATGGATTTTATCAAAGAAATGCTTAATTCTGTTCCAACATCGGCAAATATAAAATATTACGCAGGCATTGTAAAGGAAAAATCTTTGATGAGAAGGCTGATAAGGACTACCGAGGAGATTGCTGCTCAGTGTTATCAGGGTGCGGAAACGGTAGATGTTCTTATGGATATGACAGAAAAGAAGATTTTTCATCTGATGCAGAGCCGTGGAGGCGCAGAATTTACACCGATTCGAAAAATTGTTATCGATGCTCTGGAGAGAATTGAGGCGGCCTCAAAGCAGAATGGAAGCATTACCGGAGTTTCTACCGGATTTATTGATTTGGATTATCAGACATCAGGTATGCAGCCGTCAGATTTAATTTTAATTGCAGCCAGACCGTCTATGGGGAAAACCGCATTTGCACTTAATATAGCGCAACATATGGCATTTCGGGCTCAAATGACAACGGCAATTTTCAGTCTGGAAATGAGCAAGGAGCAGCTTGTAAACCGTTTTTTTGCACTGGAATCAAGAGTGGATGCACAGGTATTAAGAAATGGGCGTCTGGAGGATTCTGACTGGGAAAAGCTAATTGAGGGTGCGGAGATTATAGGAAATTCCAATTTGATTATTGATGATACGCCGAGTATTTCCATTACAGAGCTTCGTTCAAAGTGCAGAAAATATAAAATGGAAATGAATCTTGGAGTGATTATTATTGATTATCTTCAATTGATGTCAGGCAGCGGCGGACGTTCTTCAAGCAGGCAGCAGGAGGTATCGGATATTTCGCGTTCTCTAAAAGCTCTTGCAAGAGAGCTGAATGTCCCTGTAATTGCGCTGTCACAGCTCAGCCGCGCCGTTGAGCAGAGGGATGATAAAAGACCGATGTTGTCCGACCTTCGAGAATCGGGGGCAATCGAGCAGGATGCGGATGTGGTTATGTTTATTTATAGAGACGACTACTATAATAAGGAGTCGGAAAAAAAGAATATTGCGGAGATTATTGTTGCAAAACAGAGAAATGGCCCTGTGGGAACTGTGGAATTAGCTTGGAGACCACAATATACACAGTTTGGAAATTTAAGTAAATAATTGAGCGATTTACGAAGTAAATCGTGAACTAAATAATTGAGCGATTTACGAAGTAAATCGTGAACTGTAAAATTTATGTAATATTTAGCTCCTGTTTCTTGCATAAAAAATATCTTTTGTTTATACTAAGAACATCAAAGGCTTGTCCAGAGATGTTTTTTCTTATAATGCAGCTTTTGGCTGAGTGTAATAAAAATAAATTTTATGACAGAAGGAGAGAGTATAAAGTATGGAAGAGAAACATTATATGATATCAGATGCAGCCAAAATGGTTGATGTTGAGTCGCATGTACTAAGGTATTGGGAGGAAGAGCTTAAAATAGATATTCCAAGAAATGAGATGGGACACAGATACTACACAGATACATATATTAATTTGTTTAAGGAGATTAAAAGTCTGAAAGAACAGGGCTTTCTTCTAAAAGCAATCAAAACTCTTCTGCCAGGTCTTATGGAGGGAAAAAGCTTTTCCGGTGAGGAGCCGCAGGTGATTTCAGAGATGATATCAGGTGAAAATGCTCTGGCTGAACCTGAAAGCAGCAGTGTATCAGGTCTTAAAGAGCATGAAAGCGTAGTATCAGGAGAGGACAAAATAGAGCAGTTTCGTCTTATTCTTGGGGGGATTGTGTCAAGAGCAATAGAGGATAATAACGAAGTGCTTGGAAAAGAGGTTTCTTCAAGAGTTTCGGATTCTGTAATTAAGGAAATGGATTATTTATTGAGGCTGAAAGAGGAACGGGAAGAGGAGCGCTATAAAAAATTTGATGAAGTACTGAGAAACTATCAAAAGGGAAGTAAAGAGGCGGCGGCCACTACGGAAAAAAAAGGTTTTTTAAAACGATTCAAAAAGGGAAAACAGTAACCAGTAGAAAGTTGCTGTCTGCCAGAACAGATAAAAGGAGGCTGCTGCGGTATGTAGATTATTCTATGCAGCGGCCTCCATGAGCTTATTCTGCTGTAATAGCGCCTACTGGACAGGCATCTTCACATGCACCACAGTCAATGCAGGCATCTGGGTCTACAACATATTTGCCGTCTCCTTCAGAAATAACACTTACAGGACATGTACCAGCGCATGCGCCACAGCTAATACATTCATCTGATATTATATGAGCCATATTAGGTCCTCCTTTTGTTAAAAATTTATCACGAATTTATTGTAATATAAATGTTTGAAATTTACAAGAGGAAATTTGTACAATCTTCGAGTGTATCTTTATTGAACCTCTCATGACTAAAGTCACGAGATTCTTGGGAACAGACTTCTAATGAAATCTTATTTATCAGGCTACCCGCAGTTCCAGCGGTTTGCAGAAATGATACTACATCATGTCATACATCGAAGATGTATGACCTAAAGTACCTTGAATATTTTACACACAGAAGAAGCTTGGTTTTCGTATACGATTTCTCTGTGCAACCTCATATATCGAGTTGTCAATGTACTTATCATTAACATAAGTATAGCAGACAGGAGACAGATTGGCAAGCGATAATATATGTCAATTCATCTCATAAAAATAATAGAACTTGATAAAGCTGGAAAAATATTGTATGATAAGAAAATAAAGGAGATAAGATAAGAATGAAGATAAAAATATTATTTACAGGGGGTACAATCGGAAGTAAAGTCGGAAATGACGGGTATATTTCATTAGATAAGCAAAATCCATATAAGCTGTTGGATATGTATCAGAAGTCCTGTCAGAAAAATGCACAGACATTTGATGTAGAGGAGCCTTTTTGCATACTCAGTGAAAATATGAATGAAGAATATCTGAATCGTTTGATTTTATGTATTCAAAAGATATTGGAGGAAAGTGAAATCGAAGGAATTATCATTACTCATGGGACAGATACACTTCCTTATACGGCGGCAGTGCTTTCTTATATTTTTGGAACAGAATGTATTCCGATTGTATTGGTGTCAAGTGATTTTCCGCTGGAGGATGACAGGGCAAACGGGCTTGTAAATTTTAAATATGCAATAGATTTTATTCAAAATGGTTACGGGAAGGGTGTTTTTGCATGTTATTGCAATCAGGAAGAATTTCCTTTAATTCACAGAGGAACAAGACTTTTGGAAAATGTTCCATATACTGCATTTGTCCGCAGTGTAAAAGACTCTTATTATGGAAAATATAAAGGGAATCAATATGAAAAAAATTCTGCCTATCATTCCGATTGTAGTTCTGATTGTAATTCCGGAATTGTTTCAGATAAAAAGTGTTATAAGCATATGGATATCAAAGAATACGAGTTTTGTAAAAATACTGGAGAAATTATGTGGTTACATTCTTGTGTGGGAATGTATTATCCGGATATTACTGAAAAAACAAAGGCTGTGCTTCACGACAGCTATCATTCGGGAACAATCTGTATAAGCGAAGGGCTGAAGGAGTTTATGAATCAGGCCAAGATTCATAAAGTGCCTGTTTTTGTTACAGGGATTGCAGGAGATGAAAAAAATTATGAAACAATAAAAGAATATCAGAATCTTGGGATTCGGATTCTGTCGGGAATTTCTCCAGTGGCGGCATACTGCAAGCTTTGGCTGGCCCTAAGCAATAAACTGAATATTGAGCAGATAATGGAATCCTGTATAGCAGAGGATATCTGTTGACAAAGTGAGGTAGACTGAGTTGAATAATAATACAGAAGGAAATAATATAAATAACATAAGGACACAAAGTGGAAAACGAACAGAAACTATGAAGGGGAACACTCAAAGAAATATACAGAGAGAAAATGGAGTAAAAGCACAGGCATTGAACCAGAGAAATACGCAACGGCGAAATGGCACAGGAGCACAGGCTGTAAACAAAAATGCACAGCGAAGAAATGAAGCAGAGTCACAAGCTGCAAATCAGAGGAATGTACAAAGGAAAAACGCACAGAGAAAAAATTCGACGGGAGTGCAGGCTGCAAACAGAAGTACACAGCAAAGCAGTCAAACTTCAGCTAAGAAAAGAAATGGAAACAGTAAAAAAACAAGTAGTAAAAAAGGAAATAATAAAAAAGGAAATAATAAAAAAGGAAATAATAGACAAAGAAAAAATAAAAAACCAAGAACGCAAAAGCAGAAAATTTTTCGGGTAATAAAATATATTTTTCTTGTACTGTTTTTGATTCTGCTAGCGGTAGGGATTCGTTACGGAAGCATAGTGTTGAAATATAAGAGTGAGGCAGAGGCTTTGATAGAGGAAAAAGGTGATGATGCCTTTACCGATTCTCTGACTACGGTTGTATTTGATGCTGACGGCGCAGAACTGGCGGAATTTAGTTCAGATAAAAATTCCTATTATCTTAAATCAGAAGAAATTCCATATATGGCAAAAAAGATATTTATTGCTGTTGAGGACAGAAAATTTGAAAAACATTCGGGAGTAGATTATGTGGCCGTTGCCAGAGCTTTTGTAGAACTGATAAAAAATAACGGTGAAGTGACACAGGGAGGAAGTACGATTACGCAGCAGCTTGCCAGAAATGTTTTTCTGACACATGAGGTTTCCATAGAAAGAAAGTTGAAAGAAATTTTTATTGCAAGGAAACTGGAGAAAAAGTACAGCAAGGACCAGATTCTGGAATATTATATAAATGGAATTTATTTTGCAAACGGTTTCTATGGATTAGAGGCAGCAGCCAAGGGATATTTTCAAAAGAGTGCCGTAGATTTATCTTTGTCCGAACTTGCCTTTGTGTGCTCCATACCAAACAATCCGACATTGTATGACCCGATGACCAATATGGAAAACACATTGAAAAGACGGGACAGGGTGCTAAAGCAGATTTATGAACAGGGATATATTACTCAGAATACGTATAATGAAGCACTTGCAGAAGTGATTACTTTATCACCGGATATTAAAAGCAGCAGTAATAATTATGTGGAAACATTTATCCGTTATTCTGCAACTATTGAGCTGATGAAAGAACGCGGCTTTATATTTAAAAACTCTTTTAGCAGCAGTGCTGAAGAGGAAGAATATGACAGGAATTACAGTGAGGTATATTCAGAGTGTAATCAGCTTCTTTTTACAAGCGGCTATCGAATATATACTTCTATTGATATGGGAGTGCAGGAGCTTCTTCAAAATACTCTGGATGAGAAACTCAGCGAAAGTCAGGACAAGTCAGAAGACGGCATTTACAAGTTTCAGGGCAGCGCTACCTGTGTGGATAATTCCACAGGCTATGTGGTAGCAGTAGTCGGAGGCAGAACTCAAAATGAATACAAGGGCTACACATTAAACAGGGCATATCAGAGCTTTCGTCAGCCGGGCTCCTCGATAAAACCGATACTGGTTTATACGCCGCTTTTTGAGCGCGGCTATACACCAAGCAGTATTGTTGAAGATGAGCCTGTAAAAAATGGTCCTGTTAATGCTCCAAATGTATATTCAGGTTCTATCAGTCTGAAATATGCGATAAAGACATCTAAAAATACAGTCGCATGGAACTGTTTTGAGGATATGGGATATGGAACCTGTATTGATTATCTGTTGAAAATGAATTTTTCGCATATTGTAAAAGATGATTATACTCCGGCAATGTCTATTGGAGGAATGACTTATGGTGCATCAACCTTCGAGATGGCCGCCGCTTATGCAACGATTGAAAATCAGGGGGTATTTAGAAATCCGACCTGTATTAAACGAATTGAAAATGCTTTTGGAGAAGTTATCTGGTCAAATGGAAGCAATGATAAGAATACAAAGCAGATATATGAAAAGAAAGCAACTCTGATGATGACGGACTGCATGAAGGAGGTGCTTGACAGCGGTACAGGGAGGAATTATAAGATTGACACCGCCATATGCGCAGCAAAAACCGGAACTACAAATGATGATAAAGATACATGGTTTGTCGGGTTCAGCCATTATTATACTACTGCTGTGTGGTGTGGGTATGATATGCCTCAGGAAATTGAGGGAAATCTTGTAAGGTCTGCTGGGAATACATGGCATGATTTTATGGAAAAACTGCACGATTCGTTAAAAATAGTTGATTTTGACTCCTATTATGATGAGGATGAAGATGATACCAGAAATGAAGAAGAGACAGAGACGACTACGGAGGAAACAACCGAAGACAACAGTACAGAAGCCACCACCAGTAATGAAATTTATACAAATCCAGAGGATGTAACAACGCAGGAAGAAACAACTACAAAACAAAAAGAGACAGAAACAGAGACAGAAACGGAAACCACCACAAAAAATGTGGAAACCAGCAATACAGAGATTATTACATCACAGACGTCACAAATTATTACCTCATCAGAGAGAAATACGGAGGCTGAGGAAAATACCACTCTGCCGGAGCAGGAAAATAATGAGTAAAATAAAAAATTGGTAAAACGAAATCAGTAGCATAAAATCGGTAACATATGTTAAAAGAAATATATATTTTCTATTTGTATTCCTTTTAAATATATGTTGCCAATTTTATATTGCCAGTTTTATTTTATATTCTGAAAAATCCAAGCTGTTTATTTAATTGTTCCGCTTTATTGTTCAGCTCTTCCGCTGTGGATGCCACTTTATTCATTAAAGTATTAATTTCCTCTATATTGGCATTTATATTCTGAGTACTGTCCACAGAGCTTTCACTGATAGAGCTTAATTCTTCTATTTCCTGTGAAATAGAGGCCATCTCTTTTACCGATTTATTGATAGAAGCAGTAATATGTTCTACCTTTTCTGAGGTTTCTGAAATTTCCGAAATCAGTTCTTCAAAACCTTCTATCACACTTGCAAGGTCTTTTTTCTGAGCATTTCCATCTTGTACAGTTTCGTCAATTGTTTTGATACATTCATCAAAATCCCCAACCAGAGTATTGATAATATTGGTTATTTCATCTACCTGCTGATTAGTGTCTTCACTGAGTCCACTGATAGAATCAGCTACCACAGCAAAGCCTTTTCCCGCTTCGCCTGCTCTTGCGGCCTCTATGGAAGCGTTCAGGCTGAGAAGCTGTGTCTGTGAGGAAATATCGCCAATTACAGACACAATCCCTTTTACATTGTCGATTACTCCTGTAATAGCCTGTATTTTAGAAGAGACATTTGCAATGCTTTCATTTACTTTTTTATTGCTGTGAGACATGTTGGTCATTTTTTGTTTCATACTGTTTCCACTGCGGTTTAAAAGTTCAGAGCTGTTTGATATATCTATGGCGGCCGATTTAATACCATCAATATTCAGATTCATTTCATTCAGATTTTCTGCCATATTCTGTACAGAATCATTTTGATTTTTCAGGCCGGAAGCAATTTCTTCCATGGATTTTGTTACTTTTGTAAGAGCAGATAAGGTAGTTTCAGATGCAGAATGGAGATTTTCAGAAGAAATATTGACATCTGTTCCTATCTGAGAAGTAATCTGCATAATATTAGACAGCTTTTCTGACATTTGCTTTGCCGCTCTGTTAGTGTCTCCAAGCTCATCTTTGGATTTTTTTGGCAAAAGGTGAGTTCCCACAGATAAATCACCCTCTGCAATACCTTTTATGCTCTTTGATACAGCCCGAATCTGTTTTGCCATATTTCCGGCAGTAAGAAATCCAATTATCCCAAAAACTGCAAGCAGTACAATACAAATAATCAGAACATATAAAGACATGCTGTTGAGATTTTTTTCAACAACTGTTTGAGGTTTTCCAGCAAACAGCATACCGTTGCTGATTGGCATATAATATCCATAATAAGCAGTTCCATTTACATCTACATTTGTATCAAAATACTCTTTTTTTTCATTTAAGACTGCCTTAATTACCTTATCGCTTGCCTTTGTTCCTACTGCATTTTTTATAGAGCTTTCAGCTCTTGTATCTCCTTTAAATACAGTGATATCAATATCTAATTCCTGATAAGCATTGACATCGCCCGAATAGCCCTCAATTGCAGTTTTCAATATGGTTTTCTGCTCGTTATTCAAATAATTTCTTGCAAGCTGTGTGGAGAGAATTCCGATTGCAAGTCCACAGATTAACATAGGCATTATAATCATTAAAATAAGTTTTAATCGAATCTTCATACGCAGTTCCCCCATGCCTTTAATTTTTTTACCTTTAAAATCATACCTTACGTCCTCCTTCTTATCTTTTAAATTATACTATAATAAAATGTCATCAAACCTTTGCTTTGTTTAATGACATTATATCAGAAAAAAAGAAAGAAAGATAGTACAAAAAGAAAAAAGACTGTCCCAAGACAAGTCTTTTTCCTGAATAATTTATATATTACAAAAAATCAATATATTACATAATCAACCTTAAATCAACTATATTTTTATCTGGTTTCTGGTGTATGCCACTTCCAGTCACGTACTTCCGGAAGGTCCTCACCATAAGTTCCGATATGAGCCTTATGAGCAACAAGTGTATCATGCATCTGCTGAATGAGATGTGAACCCTTATTTCCTACCTGTGGCAGGCTGTTGATTACGTCCTCTACGAGGTGGAATCTGTCGATTTCATTCTGAACTCGCATATCAAATGGAGTTGTAATTGTACCTTCCTCATGATAGCCGTGTACATGCAGATTCTTGTTCTCTCTGAAATAAGTCAGCTCATGAATCAGTGTCGGATATCCGTGGAATGCGAAGATAACAGGCTTATCCTTTGTAAAGATAGCATTATACTCTGCATCGGTCAGTCCATGTGGATGGTCTGTATGAGGCTGAAGTTTCATAAGGTCAACAACATTGACAAAACGAACTTTTACATCCGGCAGATTATCTCTGATAATAGTAGTAGCAGCCAGAGCTTCAAGAGTAGGTGTATCACCACAGCATGCAATAACTACATCTGGGTCCTGTCCCTGGTCATTAGAAGCCCAATCCCAAATGCTGATACCCTGTGTACAATGTTTTACAGCCTGGTCCATGGTCAGCCACTGGAAGCTTGGATGCTTGGATGCAATAATAACATTTACATAATTCTTGCTCTTGATACAATGGTCAAAGCAGGATAACAGACAGTTTGCATCTGGTGGAAGATACATACGAACAACGTCTGCCTTCTTATTTGAAATATGGTCTAAGAAGCCCGGGTCCTGATGTGTAAATCCGTTGTGGTCCTGCTGCCATACATTTGAAGTAAGAATGAGGTTCAGAGATGCAATCGGAACTCTCCAGTTCAGTTCGGAGGTAATCTTTAACCATTTTGCATGCTGAGCGCACATGGAATCTACAACTCTGATAAATGCCTCATAGCTGGCAAAGAATCCGTGGCGGCCTGTCAGAAGATAGCCTTCCAGCCAGCCTTCGCACATATGCTCACTTAAATAACCGTCCATAATACGGCCGTCAACATCCATATACTCATCATTTGGAAGAGAATCAGCATTCCATTTTCTCTTCTCAACAGTAAATGCATCATAAAGTCTGTTGGACATACATTCATCTGGTCCAAAGATACGGAAATTGCGTGATTCTTTATTTAACTTAAATACATCTCTGACATAAGCGCCGAGTTCCTTCATATCCTGTGCCTTTACTGCACCCGGAGCAGTTACATCAATACCATATTTTGTAAAGTCCGGTGTGCGCAGGTCGCGAAGAAGTAGACCGCCGTTTGCATGAGGATTTGCACTGATTCTCTGATTTCCCTTAGGAGGAATTTCTTTCAGCTCAGGAATTAACTGGTAATCTTCTGTAAATAGCTCTTCCGGCTTATAGCTTAACAGCCATTCCTTTAAGATATCAAGATGCTCTGGCTTCTCCATGGTAATAGGTACCTGATGTGCACGGAAAGAGCCTTCAATCACTTCTCCGTCAACTACTTTAGGACCTGTCCAGCCCTTTGGAGTTCTCATAACAATCATTGGCCAGAATGGTCTTGTTGTATTGCCGTTTTCTCTTGCATCCTTCTGGATTTCAAGAATTCTTTCAATACATGTATCTACGGCTTCAGCCATCTTCTTATGCATAGCCATCTCATCATCATCTGTTGTCTTCTCAACAAAGTGAGGCTCCCATCCACAGCCGTGGAAGTAGCTTTCTACTTCGTCATGTGAAATGTGAGAAAATACAGTAGGGTTGCTGATTTTGTACTCATTTAAGTGCAGAATCGGCAGTACAGCACCGTCAGTAGCAGCGTTCAAAAACTTGTTTGAATGCCATGCAGTAGCAAGAGGACCGGTCTCAGCCTCGCCGTCGCCAACGATTACAGTAGTAATTAAGCCCGGATTGTCAAATACGGAACCGAAAGCATGAGCGATGGAATATCCAAGCTCACCGCCTTCATTAATTGAACCCGGAGTTTCCGGAGCAACGTGGCTTGAGATTCCGCAAGGGAATGAGAACTGCTTGCAGAGCCTTGTCATACCTTCTCTGTCAAGACTTACATTCGGGTAAATTTCACTGTAATGACCTTCCAGATAGGAGTTTGCTACAAAGAAGTTTCCACCATGTCCCGGACCTGAAATTAATACCATATCAAGGTCATATTTGTTAATTGCTCTGTTCATATGAGCATAAACAAAGTTCTGACCTGGAACTGTTCCCCAGTGTCCTACAATTTTTTTCTTTACCTGGTCCCTTGTCAAAGGCTCCCGTAAAAGAGGGTTGTCTAACATATAGAGCTGCGCAGCAGCAAGATAGTTAGCGGCACGCCAGTAAGCGTTTAATTTCTCAAGATATTCCTGAGAGTTAAAATCTGTGTTTGCCATTTTTGTTTCTCCTTGTGTTATATTTTTTTGGCCCTTTCCATTGATTGGATAGGGCAGATTTTAACATAGATTCATACACTATATATAATAATCCATTTTGCTGATTTTTAAAAGGAAAATTTTGTAATTTTTTCATTTTTTTTCAATATAAAAGAACAAAGTGCTTGCAAACCATTAGGAAAGCTGTTCCATTTTGTAAGTATTGATTAATCTGTGAATACGTTTTACAGGGTCTAAAAGCTCACTCATAGATGCGTCATGGTTGAGTGTATCAATAATTAACGCAATGTATTTGCTCATATCACAGTTAATATAATAAGGTTTTGTTAAGAGTTCCGGTGTCTGATAAATCAGATTTGTCGTAAGGATTTTATCAATCAGACCCTTTTCATAGGCTTCGTCAAATTTTTCCA
This sequence comes from uncultured Lachnospiraceae bacterium, assembly GCA_910577835.1. Classification (GTDB taxonomy): domain Bacteria; phylum Bacillota; class Clostridia; order Lachnospirales; family Lachnospiraceae; genus CAG-303. Next base: position 33,392 of record CAJTOU010000015.1, read on the forward strand.
GACCATTCGTAAACAGACCAAAGGTAGCAGCAACAAAGACTCTTTTTGCCTTTCGTTTTTTCAGCTCTTTTGCAACTTCTAAAACACTTTCACCGGAGGAAATCATATCATCAATAATAATGACATCCATTCCCTCAACAGAAGACCCCAGAAATTCATGTGCCACAATTGGATTTCTGCCATTTACAATACGAGCATAATCGCGTCTCTTGTAAAACATACCCATATCCAGTCCAAGAACATTTGCAAGATAAACTGCACGACTGGTACCGCCCTCATCCGGACTGATTACCATCATATGCTTGGAGTCAATCTGCAAATCCTTTACTTCCCTTAACAGGCCTTTAATAAACTGATATCCCGGACGGACAGATTCAAAGCCCTTGAGAGGAATCGCATTTTGCACACAGGGATTATGCACATCAAAGGTAATAATGTTTTCAACTCCCATTTTGGTAAGCTCCTGAAGCGCAAGTGCACAGTCTAAGGATTCACGTCTTGTTCTTTTGTCCTGACGGCTTTCATACAGAAAAGGCATAATAACAGTAATTCTTCTTGCCTTACCTCCCACAGCGGCAATAACTCTCTTTAAATCCTGATAGTGGTCATCCGGCGACATTCTGTTCTGGTGGCCGCACAGGGAGTAAGTCATATTATAATTTCCCACATCAACAAGAATATACAAATCTTTTCCCCTGACAGATTCATTGATAATTCCCTTTGCCTCGCCGGAACCAAATCTTGGAACCTGCGTGTTAATCAGGTAAGAATCTTTCTGATAGCCTGAAAATGCAATTGTATGTGTGTAAGTTCCTGTTCTGCTGCTGCGCCATCCGGTGATATAATTGTCAACACTTTTTCCCTGCTCCTTAAAACTGTCGAGAGCGACAATTCCAAGAGGTCCTACGGGAATGGTTTCCAGATTCTTTTCTTTTGGCATGATAAATCCTCCTCGTATCAGGAAATCGGCAGAGCCATTTCCCATCAAATCATGTAAAAATTCTAACGAATTAATTTATATCATTATATTTGTAGGAAGTCAAGTAGAGAAATAGTCAGAATTAATATAATGATTTTAAAATTCGCAAATCTTTTCCAAAAATTTTGAGCATTTTAAAGTTACTGGCGATTCTGGAAAAAATTCTGTCTGAATAAATATCCCTCAGATTTCCAAGCGCAAGGTTTGTGGAAATAATCAATGGCTTTTTGCGTATGGCTCTCTCATTTATACAGTGAAAAAGTGAGGAAGATGTGAAGGCGTTTGGAATTTCTGTTCCAAGGTCATCAATAATAAGAAGGTCACATTCATAAAAATCCCGCTGCACAGTACTTTCATAGGCAGACAGATTTTCTCCTCTGTGAAAAGAGGCATCCTCAAGAACATGAAAAAACTGTATTGCCGACATATAAATTACAGAAAAAGAACGGTCAATCAGCTCTTTTGCAATACAGTTAATCAAAAAGGTCTTTCCTACCCCGATTACGCCATAGATAAGAAGATTGTGACCGCCTTCCTTAAAATTATTTACAAAATCATGACAGATATTCAGAGTTTCAATCATATTTGCCTTTGAGGAAAGACCAGTGTTTTCATCTATAATATCATCCGAATAATATTCCATACAAAAGGTGGAGAAATTTTCTCTGTCAATCAGTTCCCTGATATTTGACTGTTCATAAAGAATTTCTACAATTTTTGCATGCATACAGGAACACATTTCATTTTCAATATAACCGGTATCCTTGCATTTCTCACAGGTATAATGCATGGAGAGATAATCGGCGGGAAATCCGTTTTCTGTCAACAGTCTTTTTTTCTGCTCTGACAAACGGGCGATTGTTTCCTTTAGGCTGCTATCGGAATCAGACGATTTTACATCTTCTGATAATAATCTTGCTTTTGCTTCTTTGACAGATAAAGATGAAATTTCATTATGTATTTCCCTGATTTTTGGAATTTTTTTATAAATCTCATCAGTACGCCTGTCCAGACTGTGAACATTATTAAGCCGCAGCCGTTCGTATTCACGTACTATTTGATTGTATTGTTTATTTGTAATACCCATTGATATTCCTCCGTATTATCAATAATTAAGTGCGTTTCAGCAGGGCTTTTTCCAATTCGTTGAAATCATAATCATGCTGCGGAATGTTGTTAAAAGAATTTTTCTTTGCAGGGATTTGTGTTTCTGTATTTTTTGCAGCTTTTTCCCTGCGTTTTTCATGCGCAGAATCAATTAATTTCAAGTCGGAAAGATGATGTACATTATTTTTGCTCCAGCGCTCTAAAATAGAATCTGCATATTGAAAACTTGGCTGGTGTATTGTGTTAATCGTGCGGTTACATGCCTCCAGAATAATATCAAGACTGAAACCATACTGGTTTGTCCATTTATCAATCAGGTCTCTCTCCACTGGTGCGGGATTTCTTCCCGATAGCCCAAAGGTTTTGAGAACAGCAAAGTAAGTGTGAGAAAAATTCGAAATATATTCCTTTGCCTGGCTGGGGGTGCTTATGCCCTCCTTATGCCATGTAATACCGGTTTTTTCAATATAACGAAAGGACTTTTTGTCATTTGAGGCACAATATTCCAGCAAATATTCAATTAAATCTGCCGAAAGCCCAAGATTGTCATAAAAATACAGAATCAGGTTGGTTTCTCTTTCGTTCAGCGTTTTCCCCATATATTTCTGTGCGATATACAAGAGTTGCTTTACCTCTGTATTATCCGCAAATTCCGCCAGTCTGGCAGAGGAAATGAAGTTGGATAATGTTTTTGAATGTTTGGTATCTTTCGGTTCGTTTTCTTTGGTACCATTCTTTTCAAGGTCATTTATTTGTATTGCAGAAAGCACGCCATCTGAAAATTCAAGAGAAAGAACATTGTTTTTTTCCCAATATTTTAATGCACGCAGCACATCCTTTTCTGTACAGTCAAAGATATCTGCAAGAGTATTTATGGAAAGAGAAGCGCTAAGTTTGTCATCACTGGAGCAGCGCAGTATATATAAATATATTTTTACATATTCTCCATTCGCAGGAATCATATAATAATCTATAAATAAATTTTTTATCAGGGTTATTCCCGCTTTTGTGGTCTGTTTTAAACAAATACTGCTCATAATAACTCCATTTCTACCTATTATTAATATATCTTTTTTCTTCTCATCTAAGTCTATATAGACATAGTACCACAGATTTTCATTTCTGAAAATGGTAAATTTGACAGAAGAGATAGGATTTTCCACGTCAAAATTTTATATCTGAATGTGGATAAAGTGGATAACTTTGTGGATAAGTCCCAAAACAGCGTAAAATCAGGTGTTTTCAGGTGGTGAATTATGTGAAAAAATAAAAAACATATCCACATATCTTTTCCAAAAAAAATGGTGGAAAAAAATGTGGATATGTGGATAACTTATTTTACAAGCAGGTCTTCCCCAATATTTACAACGTTTCCAGCACCCATAGTTATCAACAAATCACCGTGTACACAGTTATTTTTTACAAATTCTTCTATGGATTTAAAATCTGAAAAATAATGCACATCTGTTCCATGTTTCTTTAATTCTTCTGCAAGAAGCTCTGAACTCATACCAAGTGTATCTGTTTCTCTGGCAGCATAAATATCAGCAAGAATGAGATGCGGCACAGAAGAAAGTGCCTCGACAAAACGGTCAAACAACGCCTTTAATCTGGAATAGGTATGTGGCTGCAAAATTACCCACAGTTCTTTATGTGGATAATTTTCTGCCGTTTTAAGGGTAGCGGCAATCTCGTCCGGATGATGTGCATAGTCGTCAATAATGGTAATTCCGTTTACTTCCCCCTTATATTGGAATCTCCGGTTTGTACCAGTATATGAGAAAAGTCCGTTTTTTATAACATCAATGGACAAATTCATGGAAAAACCTACAACGGCAGCCGCAAGGGAATTATAAACATTATGAAGACCGGGAACAGAAAGCTGAATTTCCGTTATTTTTTTTCCATGCTTTAATAAAGTATAATGACAGCAGCCTTTTTCATTATATTCTATATTTTCGGCACTGTAATCGCTTTTTTCCGGGTCAGAGCCAAAAGTAATCACATGACAGCTTAAATCAGATGTGAAATATTCCGGCTTATCAATATCACTGTTTATAATTACATATCCGTGGTCAGGTACAAGCATGGCAAATTTTTTAAAACTGTTTCCAATATCATCAATATCCTTAAAAAAATCCAGATGGTCCTCCTCCACATTTAAAATTACAGCCGTGGTAGGAAAAAAGGAAAGAAAACTGTTTGTATATTCACAGCTTTCATTGACAAAGTTTTCAGAATGTCCAATACGAAGATTTCCGCCAATAGAAGGAATAATTCCCCCCACAAGAATTGTAGGGTCACAATTTCCTTCCATTAAAATATGGGAAACCATGGAAGTGGTAGTTGTTTTTCCATGAGTTCCGGCTATATTGATTGCATTTTTGTATTCTTTCATAATAAGTCCAAGAAAATCTGCACGTACCATTGTCGGAATATTCAGAGATTGTGCCGCGAGAAGCTCAGGGTTATCTGAGTGGATGGCAGCAGTATATACAATTAAGTCAATATCAGATGTAATATTTTCAGCAGATTGGCCATATATTATTTTAGCTCCTAAAGAAACAAGCCTGACAGTAAGCTCACTCTCTTTCGCATCGGAACCGCTTACGAAAATCCCTTTTGTAATCAGGATTTCGGCAAGTGCGCTCATGCTGATTCCACCGATACCGATAAAATGAACCTTTTTTAATTTTTCTAAACTGATATTTTGCATTATAAAACGTCTCCTCCATTATAATATATAAAGTATGCCATGTAATTAACCTTTGGCTGATTATATTTAAGGTTACTTTATTATACTACGAATCCCTTAAAAAGCAATTCAAAATTGGTAAGAAATTACATGGGATTAGACAAATTGACCAATAAATTAAAAAACAATAGAAAAAATTGTACAATTTTATAAAAAAGTCCTTTTAATTTTAGGAATTTATGGTATAATAGTTCCCATAGAGAGTAAGGCGCAAATCGCAGCCGCCGAAAGGGCGGATGCAAAGGCAGTTTTTTAGAAAACTGCAAAAAAGAAATAGGAGTAAGCAGTTTATAAAAATAATTTTTTATAATATAGTGCTTGAGTTAAATGCCGGTAGAAACTACTGGTAAATATTACAGCGAGGTGATAGCGTGATAAAAAAAGAAATGATTGCCATGTTATTGGCAGGTGGACAAGGAAGCAGGTTGGGTATTCTTACATCCAAGATGGCAAAGCCTGCAGTTGCATTCGGTGGAAAATACAGAATTATTGATTTTCCGCTTAGTAATTGTATAAATTCTGGCGTTGATACAGTCGGTGTCCTTACTCAGTATCAGCCGTTAAGATTGAACTCACATATAGGAATCGGTATTCCATGGGATTTAGACCGTAATATCGGCGGCGTTTCCGTACTGCCGCCATACGAGAAGAGTGGAAACAGTGAGTGGTACACAGGTACAGCAAATGCCATTTATCAGAATATGGCTTATATGGAGCAGTATAATCCTGACTATGTATTGATTTTATCAGGCGACCATATCTACAAGATGGATTATGAGATTATGCTTGATTATCACAAGTCAAACAATGCAGATGTTACCATTGCTGCCATGCCTGTTCCAATGGAGGAAGCAAAGAGATTCGGTATCGTGGTAACAGATGAGGATAATCGTATTACAGATTTTCAGGAGAAGCCGGACGAGCCGAAGAGTAATCTTGCATCTATGGGTATCTACATATTTAACTGGGAGGTACTCAAGAACGCTTTAGTTACTTTAAAGAACCAGAGTAATTGTGATTTTGGTAAGCATATTATTCCGTATTGTTTTGAGAATGGAAAGAGAATATTTGCTTATGAATACAACAGCTATTGGAAGGACGTAGGTACACTTGGTTCTTACTGGGAAGCAAATATGGAGTTAATTGATATTATTCCTGTATTCAATCTTTATGAAGAGTTCTGGAGAATTTATACAAAGAGTGATATTCTTCCACCACAGTATATTGCAAATAACGCAAGGATAGAGAGAAGTTTGATAAGCGAGGGCTGCGATATTCAGGGAGAGGTATATAATTCGGTAATTGGCGCAGGGGTTACAGTTGAAGAAGGTGCCATTGTCAGAGATTCCATAATTATGAAAGATACCAAGATAGGTAAAAATGTAAAGATTTATAAATCTATTATTGCAGAAGAAGTAGTGATAGATGATAATACAGAAATCGGCATAGGCGAAGAGGCGCCGTCAAAGCTGGATAAAAAGATATATGCTTTCGGACTTGCCACAATTGGCGAAAAGACATATATACCAAAGAATGTAAAGATTGGTAAAAATACAGCAGTCATGGGACAGACAGAGCTTTCTGATTATCATGACGGAGTACTTGAAAGTGGCGAATATATTATTAAGGCAGGTGAAATGTAATGAGAGCTATAGGTATTATTCTTGCAGGTGGTAACAATAAAAAAATGAAAGAGCTTTCTTACAAAAGGGCAATTGCCGCCATGCCTATTGCAGGAAGCTACAGAGCGACAGATTTTGCACTGAGCAATATGTCAAATTCACATATACAGAAAGTTGCAGTTCTGACACAGTATAATGCAAAATCATTAAATGAACATTTGAGCTCATCAAAATGGTGGGATTTTGGTAGAAAAAATGGTGGATTATATGTATTCACACCATCTATTACCGCAGAAAACGGGTCATGGTACAGAGGTACAGCAGATAGTATCTGGCAGAATATCAGCTTCCTGAAAAACAGCCACGAGCCATATGTAGTGATTGCACCGGGTGATGGAGTTTACAAGCTGGATTATAACAAAGTTCTTGAGTATCATATTGCAAAACGTGCAGATATTACAATTGTTTGTAAGGATATGCCCGTCGGAACAGATGTATCCAGATTTGGTGTTGTTTCCATGAACGAGGACAGCAGAATTATAAACTTTGAAGAAAAGCCAATGGCGACACAATCTACAACAGTTTCAACTGGTATTTATATTATCAGAAGAAGACAGTTGATTGAGCTGATTGAGAAGTGCATAGAAGAAGAGAGATATGATTTTGTAAATGATATTCTTCTAAGATATAAAAATATTAAGAAAATCTATGGTTATAAACTGGATACCTACTGGAGCAATATCGCCTGTGTAGATTCTTATTATAAAACCAATATGGATTTCTTAAAACCAAACATAAGAGATTATTTCTTTAAGCAGTATCCGGATGTTTATTCAAAGGTAGAAGACCTTCCACCGGCAAAATATAATCCGGGCGCACAAATTAAGAACAGCTTGATTTCAAGCGGCTGTATTATCAATGGACAGGTCGAAAATTCTGTATTATTTAAAAAGGTTTATATAGGAAATAACTGTGTAATTAAAAATTCGGTTATTTTAAATAATGCTTATATAGGCGATAATACTGTGATTGAGAATTGTATTGTTGAAAGCAGAGGTTCCGTCAGAGCAAATACAGAATATATTACAGAACCTGGTCAGACTCCAAAAATTGTTCTGGATAAGAATGATAGATATACAATGATGTAAATCTAAATCGTAACCTGTGCACAGTATCTTTCAGAAAATAATATGAGTTGAAAGGAAGATGATTATGCAGATTACAGACGTAAGAGTAAAAAAGGTAAATAAAGAAGGAAAGATGAAAGCAGTAGTATCTATTACCATTGATAATGAGTTTGTAGTGCATGATATCAAGGTAATAGAGGGAGACAAAGGATTGTTTATCGCTATGCCAAGCAAAAAAGCCTCCGATGGAGAATACAGAGACATAGCGCATCCGATTAATTCAGAAACCCGTGACAGAATACAGAAGGAAATTCTGGAAAAATATGAAATAGCGTTATCAGAAGAAGATTAGTTTCTTACTCCTTTCTTTTTAAAAGCCCCCGATTATAAATCGGGGGCGAATTTTTTGGTAAATGCTGATTACATAATTTATGAACAAAGTGCTTCTACAATTTCTTTCAGTGTATTTAAAATTTCACTTGTATTTTTTAATGCGCGTCTTGGTTTATAGGTAAAATACGGAATGTCCTCTGCTGCGAATTTTAAATCCCCACGATATTTTTGAATAATTTTGGGAATTTTGTTCACATCAATTCGCGCTTTTGGATACATAATAAATTTTAATGAATTTTTATCTCCGGTAATTTCTGTTATTCCGGCGGCATGCGCAAAGGATTTTAACAACGCAACTTTGAGAAGATTTTCAACAGGTGCAGGAATATCGCCAAAGCGGTCTGTCAACTCATCCTGCATATCCTGATACTCATCTGTATTTTCAATAGAAGCAATTTTTTTATAAATATTCAATTTCTGTATTTCATTTGCAATATATTTTGGAGGAATAAAAGCATCTATTTTTACATCAATTGTTGTTTCGTAAGTGTCATCTTCTGTTTTTTCACCTTTTAATAAAAGAACTGCTTCATTTAACATTTTGCAGTATAGGTCATAGCCTACTGCCTCCATATGTCCATGTTGCTCTGCGCCAAGAATATTTCCTGCACCACGGATTTCAAGGTCACGCATGGCAATTTTAAATCCTGAACCAAGGTCTGTAAATTCCTTAATGGCAGCCAGACGCTTTTCTGCGATTTCTTTCAGCATTTTATCCCTTTTATACATAAGAAAGGCATAGGAGGTTCTGTTTGAACGTCCCACACGGCCCCGAAGCTGGTAAAGCTGAGAAAGACCAAATTTATCTGCATCATGGATAATCATGGTATTTACATTCGAAATATCCAGTCCTGTTTCTATAATAGTAGTAGATACCAGCACATCAATTTCACCGTTGATAAATTCATACATAATCTGCTCTAATTTGCGCTCGCTCATCTGTCCGTGTGCATATCCAACGTTTGCCTCAGGCACAAGCTGCTGAATTTTGCCTGTGATTTCTTCGATATTATTGATTCTGTTAAATACATAATATACCTGTCCACCTCTGGCAAGCTCTCGGTGAACTGCTTCACGAATCATTTCTTCATTGTATTCCATAACGTAGGTTTGAATCGGCAGTCGGTCAATTGGCGGTTCTTCAAGCACACTCATATCCCGAATACCAATCAGGCTCATATGAAGAGTACGGGGAATCGGAGTAGCCGACAAAGACAAAACATCAATATTTGATTTCATCTGCTTGATTTTTTCCTTATGAGAAACACCAAAACGCTGTTCCTCGTCAATAATAAGAAGTCCAAGGTCTTTAAAGGAAATATCCTTTGATAAAAGCCGGTGCGTACCAATCACAATATCCACATATCCACCTTTCAGGCCCTCGATAGTTTTTTTCTGCTGTGCAGGAGTGCGGAAGCGGCTCATAAGCTCCACAGTAATTGGAAAATCTTTCATTCTTTGCGTAAAGGTGTGATAATGCTGCTGCGCAAGAATAGTTGTAGGTACCAGAAATACAGCCTGTTTGCCGTCCTGAACCGCTTTAAACGCCGCACGGATAGCGATTTCTGTTTTGCCATAGCCTACATCTCCGCAGATTAATCTGTCCATAATCTTTTTGGATTCCATATCCTTTTTGGTATCTTCAATAGCGGCAAGCTGGTCATCTGTTTCTGTATATGGAAATGATTCTTCAAATTCTGTCTGCCATATGGTATCGGGGCTGAACTGAAAGCCGGATTTTGACTGGCGCTCGGCATATAGTTTTACAAGGTCTGCGGCAATGTCACGAACTGCTTTTCGTACCTTTGATTTTGTTTTTGTCCAGTCGGCGGTTCCCAGTTTATTCAGTTTTAATTTCGGCGCATCTGTATCCAGGCTGTTTCCGGAATGTTTTTGAATCAAGTCGAGCTGAGTGGCGGGAACATAAAGATTTCCGCCGTCTCCATATTCAATTTTTATATAATCCCGTGTGGTTTTATCTACAACAATTTTTTCAAGTCCTCTGTAAATTCCAAGTCCATGATTTTCATGAATTACATAGTCGCCGATTTTTAATTCCGAAAATCCGCTGATTTTTTCACCGCTGTATTTTTTCCGATTTCTTTTTTTCTTTTTTATATTCCCAAATACGTCAGATTCCGAAATAACAGAAAATTTAATCATAGGATATTCAAAGCCTCTGTGAATATTGCCAGAGGTAAGAAGAATCTGTCCCGGTTGAATCAGACAATCCGGATTATCTGAAGTAAAGGCGTTCAGATGAAAATCCTGAAGAAGCGTATCTGCGAGGCGTGCCGCCTTAGAACGGGAGCCGCACATAATCAGAGTTCTCCAGCCTTCTTTTTTATAATAGCTCAAATCCTTTACAAGAAGCTCAAAGTTATTGTTATATGGATTGATATTTCTGATAGATACAGAGTATTTTTCCTTGACGGCAAAGCTTTTGATTTTCTGGTCTAAAGTAGTGAAAAGCACCGCCCGAAAAGAAGAAAGTTTTGCAAGTATCAGGGCAGTAGACAAAAATACCTCTGTCTGTCCAGCCATAACATATCCACCCTCAATACGGCTTGCCATGCTTTCACGAAATTCCTGCTCAACAGTATCAGCACGTTCTAAAGTTCTGGAAGGTTCATCAATAAATAATATGGTATCTTCTACGGGAAAATAGTCCAGAAGAGAGGATGTTTCCTGATAAAAATAGGGCATAAAGCTGTCAAGAAATACGCCTGTTCTTGAAATGGACAGACGTTCCGTAAATTCATTTACAGTAGAGGAGAGTCTGTGCGCTTCCTCAGTTTTAAAAGTATCTTTCAGAACTTTTATACGTGCATCAAGTTCCAGCTTTATCTCTTTGATTCCTTTTTCTATCTGATGAGAAGACAAGAGATATTCAGAGGCTGGATAAATAGTAATCTCATTTACATTTTCTATTGTTCTCTGACTGAGAGGGTCAAAGGAACGAATAGAATCAATAATGTCATCCCACAGCTCGATTCTGTATGGCTGGTCACTTGTAAGCGGAAAAATATCAATAATTCCACCACGGATAGCAAACTGTCCCGGAGATTCCACCTGTTCTGTCCGTTCAAAACCTGAATAGACAAGAGAATTTTTGAGTTCATTAATATCAATCTGCTCATCATATTCAATCTTTAAAATGCCTTCCTGTATGCATTTCAGGGGCACCAGTTTATCCATAAGTCCGTCAATGGTAGTGATAAGAGTAAAAGGCTGCCCGTTTACAAGCTGTGAAATAGCATCCAGACGCTGTCTGATAATCAGATTTCCATAGGCATCGGCAGAAAAGAAAATAAAATCCTTTGCTGGATAATAAAATGTATTTGCATCAAAGGATTTCATATCGTCATATATTTCTCTTGCACGGATATCATGAAAAGTAATAATGATTTTATATTTAATATTACTTCCAAGAGAAGCTGCCAGATGAGTTTCACCAGAATCAGCGGCTCCTGTTATCTGAAAGGCACTCCTGCCTGAACTGTCAGCAAGCTGTTCTTGTAATAAATGAAAATCATTTAAACCCGAAAGAGGGTCAGTAAAGTAAGGATTCATAGTACCTCCCGTTTTAGATAAATTTAATTATACTGGTTCATGGCTTTATCGAATTGGTCCGATATTACCAGCTCTGCTGCCGCTGCTGCACGCTCAAAAGCATCTTCAACAAGAATGCGGTCTTCTTTTGAAAAACGGCTGAGAACAAAATCAATTAAATCATGGTCTGCCGGTTTTTGTCCAACACCTATTTTAATACGTTTAAATTTTTCAGTACCCAGACAGGCAATTATATTTTTTATGCCATTATGTCCGCCGGCACTTCCTTTTTTGCGCAAACGCAGCCTGCCGGGGTCAAGGCTGATATCATCATAAATAACAAGAAGCTCTTCTTCCGGATTAATTTTATAAAATCTGACAAATTGTTGTATGGCTTCTCCGCTTAGATTCATATAGGTAAGCGGTTTCACCAGCAGAACCTTCTGTCCCTGAATTACACCGGAGCCGGAAAGAGCATGAAATTTAACTGTATTTATATTAATATTGTTTTTTCTGGCAATTACATCTAAAGCATCAAAGCCTGCATTATGTCTGGTTTTTTCATATTGAACAGTAGGATTTCCAAGACCCGCAATAATATACATATGGCACCTCCATCTTTATATATGTCATCATATGTCATCAAACGAAACAGAGCATAGTTTGATGACATACATTATTCTTTATTTTTAATCTGTTCTTTATACAGACCGATATAGGCTGTCAGATAAGAACAAAATGCAATAATTAAAAATACTGACACAAGGCTTATCAGGAAAAGGACCGCCGGTTTGGGAATATCTGGCAAAAACATAAGAAGGAACATAACAGAGTCGAATACTACTGTACAAAGTTTTCCTGCCCAGTTTGCGCCATTCAGATTAAATCCTTTATGATAAATCATCAGCCCGATAACTAATAGAATTACTTCTTTTAATACATATTCCACGATAAGAATCAAAACCAGCGGCCGACGGAAAGTTATTACAAACAGCATGGAAAACTGCATAAGCTTGTCAGCTACTGGGTCAATAAATTTTCCCCAGTCAGTAATCATATTGAAATGTCTGGCAATATATCCGTCGGCAATATCAGTAAGAGATGCAACAATCAAAACAATGGCGGACTGCCAGTAATACTCAGAAAGATAAAGGTATACAAAGAAAGGAACCAGTAAAATTCTGATGTAGCAAAGGATGTTTGGTATTTTAAATAAATCTTCTTTTCTGGCTCTTCCTCTCATATATAATCCTCCGTTCATAAAGCAAAGTGCCTGTGGTTAAATTTTATTTTATTGTAGTGAGTGTCATCAGGTTTTTCCGACAATATAATATCATAGTATAATAGTATATAGGAAGAATTGGCAAAAGTCAAGGAGAGCAGAATGCACAAAAATATAGAAAAATTTCATATAAAACTTTACAAATAATGAAAAATTTGCTAAAATAGATTCAGTAGTCAGAATCAAGCAACCAACGCTTGTTATGTAATCAGTTGAAAATTGATTGTATTAATATGTAATTAATTGAAGATTGATTGCGTTGATTGTCTAATCAAGAATCAGTACAGAATTTGTCATATATAAGGGGCTTTATAAATAAATCTGCACAAGGGGATAGCAGATGAATGAAAGGCGTGAAAATATATGAGAAAGTTAAAGCTTATACTTGCCGGCTCAGCGTTAGTTATGGGAAGCTGTCTGATAGTAAAAGCTCCAGGGTATCTCATACAGAATTCTTCTGAAAGCAGAGTGAGTCAATCAGATATGATTTCAGCAGAAAATCAGGATTTTGTTTATGTACTCAATGTAGGTGAAACTTCAGTGGCATTGGCATCTTTAGAAGAGGTATCGCGGGTTGTTGATACAATAAAAAATATGCATAGTGAAGATGAGGATAGCATTGTTGCGGCACAGGCAGATGGAGTGGAATCAGAGGTTCTGGCACAGGCAAGTATTGAACCGGAAAACAGGCCAATGGTTATGACTGCAGAAGATGAAATATTGCAGGAAACAGCAGAAACCGTTTCTATTGAGGATAAGATACAAGTTCTTAAAATACAATCCACAGGGATGCAGACTGTGTCTGTTGATGAGGCGGTTGATATCGTAAAATCTGCTCTCTGGGCAGTTTCCGTATTGCAGGAAACACATTCTGACTATTGATTTTACGACGACGGAGCACAAACAAAACAAAAATGAAAAACAAAACTTTACAAATGCATTTTTTGTGCTATAATCAATATACATGTGCGTAAATGCCATGTATATTGATTTTTTATTTTATAGGAAATCAGCTTTGGTTGATTGCATGATTTAAGTAATTTTTTTGGAATATTATTGAAAACTGGTGCATATAAATAGCAGACAGAGAGTTTATTTATATGCGTAAATATAGATGATAGAGGTGTATAATGAAGAAATACATTATAAAAGGTGGAACAGCACTGTCAGGAGAAGTAGAAATCGGAGGAGCCAAAAATGCGGCTCTTGGAATAGTAGCGGCTGCAATTATGGCAGATGAAACAGTTACAATAGACAATCTTCCGGATGTAACAGATATTAATGTGTTGATAGATACAATAGAAGGAATTGGCGCAACAGTTGAAAGAGTAAACAGACATTGTGTAAAGATTAACGGCAGGACAGTGGCTTCTGTCCATGCGGATAATGATTATATAAAAAAAACCAGAGGTTCTTATTATCTGGTGGGAGCTCTGCTTGGCAAGTTTGAAAAAGCGGAGGTAACACTTCCGGGTGGCTGCAATATAGGAAGCAGGCCCATAGACCAGCATATCAAGGGATTTTCCATGCTGGGAGCAGATGTAAAGATTGAATATGGCATGATTGTGGCAGAGGCGGAAAAGCTCTGCGGTGCACATATCTTTTTTGACAGAGTAACAGTAGGTGCTACGATTAATGTTATGCTGGCAGCAAGCCTTGCACAGGGAAATACGATTATTGAAAATGCGGCGAAGGAGCCTCATGTTGTAGATGTGGCAAATATGCTGAACAGTATGGGGGCAAATATCAAGGGCGCCGGTACAGATGTAATCAGAATCAAGGGTGTTCCAAAGCTTCATGGAACAGAATATTCTGTGATTCCTGACCAGATAGAAGCGGGAACTTTTATGTTTGCGGCGGCGGCGACCAGAGGAAATATACTGGTGAAAAATGTAATTCCAAAACATCTGGAGGCATTGACAGCCAAGCTTTATGAAGTGGGCTGCAGTGTGGAGGAATATGACGATGCAGTAAGGGTAATCGGAAATCCGGTACAGAAATGTTCTCAGGTACAAACATTAGTATATCCGGGATTTCCTACGGATATGCAGCCACAGATTACAGTAATATTTGCGCTGGCGCAGGGAACCAGTACTGTGACAGAAAATATTTTTGATAACCGTTTTAAATATGTAGATGAGCTGACCAAAATGGGAGCAAAAATCAGAGTGGAGGGCAATATTGCCGTTGTGGAAGGCGTAAAGGGATTTACTGGAGCCAACGTCAATGCCCTTGATTTACGTGCAGGCGCAGCACTTGTACTTGCGGGACTCTGTGCAGATGGATATACAACGATAGATGATATTCATTATATACAGAGAGGCTATGAGAAGTTTGACGAGAAGCTTCAAAGCCTTGGGGCGGCCATTGAGATAGTGGATAACGACAGAGATGCGCAGAGATTTAAGCTGGAAGCAGTATAGCAGAGCTATGGGAATAGCAAAATTTTCACAGTATAATTGCATTTCAGAAAAAAATAATAAAAATATAACAAAAATGTCTGCGGAAATTCCGCATTAAAAGGCAGGCGGTTCAAACCTGTCTTTTTGTTGATATCTTCAATTGGATAAAATATGTAATTAGTTGTTTTGCTCCTCTGCTTTATTATAGATAGTTACAGTCTGATATGGAATTTCTATACCATTCTTTTTAAATTCTTTTACAAGTTTACCGCGGATATCACTGCATGCCTGAAAGCTGTCATCAAGGTTTTCAGTCCATATGGTTGTTTTTAGAATAACGCCGTTTGATGTATATCCTTTTATAAAAATTTTATTTTCTTCTGTATTTAATGTCAGTTCATGTTGTGAACATATTTCCCGAAGAATTTTTATCGCCAGTTCAATATCGGAGTGATAGGAAACCTCTACTTCCATAAAATTTCCGATATTTTTCGTATAATTCGTATTTGTGATTACTGCTGAATCTATAACGGAATTTGGCACTATACAGGTTTCACCGTTATACTGGCAGATAATGGTATGACGTATTGTGATGTCCTTGACAATCCCTTCTGCAATAATATGACCATTTTGAACTACTTTAATTTTTTCGTCTACATTATAGGGATTTGACATGGACAAAGAAAATCCACTTATGACATTTGACAATGCCTGCTGAGCAGCAAAGGTGGCAATGGCAACAATCAGTGTACCACTTTCGAGCAGCTCTTTGCCAATATCTTTTGTTACATCAAACTGTTGAACCAGTATGTAAAACATAACAATCACAACTAATACATTAATGGTGCTTTTGGCAAAGCGCAGATGAACAGAATTATGTTTTTTTGACATAATTCTGAAAATCAGGTTTACTATTCGGTTTATAAATAATTCAATTAAAATAAATATGCCTATTTTTATTAGATTATTCATAGATGTTACCTTAGTCCTTTTGGATTTCTTTGCTGTAATAAATGGAGATACACTGTCTTTTACGTTTGATAATATAATAATACCTGATTAAACTGGGGGTGTCAAGGAAAGAATTGCTGTCTGAGTCTGTTTAACAAGTCAGTAAAAAGCCGGTGACTGTTTATAGATAATATAATATTTCAGATTAATAAACAACAGGAAACTTCCGATAATAATTATATATTCAATTAAAAATAAAATTATTTTCTGTGAAATAAAAAGGAGAAAAATATGAGCAAGAATCAATTAGAGGAATGTTTAAATATAAGATATACGACACTGCGCTTTTGTCTGCAGTTTATAGAGAATACAGAGATAGTAAAGTATAAAAGCTCTGCTCTGCGTGGTGGCATAGGAGAAATGCTGCTTCGCAGCCACTGCATAGCAGACCGTGAATGTGAGAAGTGTGGATTTATAAATGAGTGTATCGTACAGCGGATTATGTATGCAAAAATGGAGCGTTTGCCGGATTTTATGCACAGTGGAGACGGAGTGGGATATATGATAGAGTGCCCAGATGAAAAATGCAGATTTCAGAAGGGGGAATGCATGGAATTTTTACTTACCTTATTCGGGAAAAATATTGTGTATTTCAGCCAGTATCTTCATGCCATATATATTTTGGGAAGCATTGGAATTGGAACAAATAAAAGTAAGTACAAAGTGATTTCGATAAAAAATTTTCTGGGAGAGGAGATTTTAAAGCAGGATATTGTTTATATGAAAAATTATAAATATCAGACAGTGAATGATTATGTAAATGCAAGGCTTAAGGAGAAAGGAACCTGTACAGAGGGAAAGATAATTTTTGAAGCTCCGGTAACAATTAAATATCAGGGAGAATTTATTCAGATTTTTATAGAAGAGGCAATAAAAGCAAGCCTGCTGCGGCGAATTTATATTTTGGATTGTTTTGAAATGACAGAACAGGAAATATATCAGCCAGAAACTGAATTTCCAGAAATTATTTTTCAGAAGGCGGAGCAGGTAAAACAGGCAAGATATTCAAATCGAAAGGATAATCTTATGTATTTAAGGGGAATACAGGGGATAGCAGAGCTTGCGGGTATTAGCGGAGAGTGGGAAAGACTTTTGCTTGCCGGAGAGGTTTTGCATATCGGAAAAAATACAAGTTTTGGTTTTGGAAGATTCAGATTTATATAAAAAATACAATAAGAAAAATTGAATAAAACCCTATTGACAGAATAAAAGATTCGAAGTACTATAATATTAAATAAGATAAAGTTCATAAATATATTTCTTTCTTATTCAGAGAGGTGGAGATACAAGGATCTGTGAAGCCCGGCAACCCCAGAAGGAAGGTGCCAACCTGAGCGAGACATACTGCATAGGCAGTTCGAACAATAAGAGGATTTTGATTACCTTGAAAATCAGGTCCGCATAGTAATGTGGGCTTTTTCTTAATTTATGGGAAATACAGAGAATTGCTTTGTTTTCCTATAATGCTGCCCTTAAAGAGCAGCTGTATTTCCAAAACCATTCTTTTTATAAAACAAAAATAGAAAAGGAGAAAAACACAATGGAAAAGAGATTATTTACATCCGAATCAGTTACCGAAGGACATCCTGACAAAGTCTGCGACGCGATTTCCGATGCCGTATTAGACGCCATTATGGAGCAGGACCCAAACGGACGTGTAGCGTGTGAAACCTGTACCAATACAGGCTTTGTGCTTGTGATGGGTGAAGTCAGCACCACAGCGAATATCGATATTCCAGCGATTGTCAGAAAAACCGTAGCGGATATCGGCTACACAGATTCCTCCTATGGCTTTGACGCAAATACCTGTGCGGTGATGGTATCTTTGGACAAGCAGTCCGCAGATATTGCGATGGGCGTTGACAAGGCATTAGAGGCAAAGGAAAATACTATGTCGGATTCCGAAATCGACGCGATTGGTGCAGGAGACCAAGGAATGATGTTTGGCTATGCGACAAATGAAACAGAGGAGTACATGCCTTATCCAATCGCTCTGGCGCACAAGCTTGCAAGACGGCTTACAGAGGTGAGAAAGAACGGCACATTAAAATATCTCCGTCCAGACGGTAAAACACAGGTGACGGTGGAATATGATGAAAACGGAGAGCCAGTACATTTAGACGCAGTGGTATTATCCACACAGCATGACCCTGATGTGACACAGGAGCAGATACATAAGGATATTCAGAAATACGTATTTGATGAGATTCTTCCAAGGGAACTGGTAAATGAAAATACGAAATTTTTTATCAATCCTACCGGCCGCTTTGTAGTTGGAGGCCCAAATGGTGACAGCGGACTGACAGGGCGTAAAATTATTGTAGATACTTACGGCGGATACGCACGTCACGGTGGCGGAGCATTTTCCGGTAAGGACTGCACCAAAGTAGACCGTTCTGCTGCTTATGCTGCAAGATATGTGGCAAAAAATATTGTGGCGGCAGGACTTGCGGATAAATGTGAAATTCAGCTTTCCTATGCAATTGGCGTGGCATATCCGACATCTGTTATGGTGGATACTTTCAGTACAGGAAAAATATCAGATGAAAAGCTGGTAGAGATAATCAGGGAGAATTTTGATTTAAGGCCGGCGGGAATTATTAAAATGCTTGACCTTCGAAGACCTCTGTACAGACAGACAGCAGCCTATGGCCATTTTGGACGGAATGATTTGGATTTGCCATGGGAGAAGCTTGATAAAGTGGATTTATTAAAGAATTATCTGTAAAGTAATAAGATAATGCAGCTTTGACAATAGTTAAGAATATTATATTTTTAGGAATTTCTGCTTCCAATAACAAAATTATGGAAGCAGAAATTTTGTTCTGTTGTATATTCTGTCATGCTTCTTGATATATATTATATGTAACTCTTTACTCCTCATCAGTCTGTATGACAGAGAGTGCATCAATCGTTATTTTCATAAGTTGTTTTATTTCTTCTTCATTGAGGGAGAGTTTTTCACAAAGCTCTTCCAAGGTGGCTTCACGGCCAAGGTCTTCTGCAAGTTCAGTGCTTGCATTGTTTAAGGCGTTTATCCGGTCCGCCAGATGATTTGAAACACGATGATGACCAAGTTCAGTGTCAACGGCTGCCTGAAGAGACTCTTTTATTCTGAAACATATATATTTTTCAAAGTTTTTTCTGTCCTCGGATTTATCCGGAAGAGTAGCATAGTCAAGTACTGCTTCATAGAGAGCGAGATTTCCTTCTGCGACTAAGTCACTGTGTGTCAGCCCCATATGTTCAAAATTTTCGCAGAGTTTTATAACAAGCGGAAGATACAGCTTAGAAAGTTCACCCGCAGCATCAGGGCTGTCAGGCCGGACTGCTGTCAGAGTATGAAGCAGTTGGGGTACGGTATCAGACGAAGGCTCTGATATGGCATTTATTTCATCAAGGTACATTTCATAAAATGTAATTGCCTGATTGGATTCCGTCACCTCTTTATGGATAAAAGAGCCTGTCTGTTCGTATCCTTTTATGGTTATTCCCGCATCTATAAGATATTTACAGACTACATCATACATATTTTCATCGGTAAGAATATCTTTAAAACAGGAATATATCTCTTTTTTTGAAATTATATTGCCGGATGCCGCGGCATTGTTTATTATTTTTGAGAGAGTTTCCAGAAATTCTTTTTTTCTGTTGTTTTCATTCATATAGTTATACCTCTTTTAAATTTTATTAGTATGAATCATTTAAACAATTAATTTATTTGCCAGATGCACTGTTAGAGTAATCAACACAAGTATTGGCTGTATCATTTAGTATACAGATAAATTGTAAAAAATACAAGTTTTACAAAATATTTCTTTGTATAACCTGAAAAATGTTGTATAATAGGTTTAATCAGTAATTATTGTAGGAAAGAGTTTAGTTATGAATGAGTATAATAGTAAAAAGGACAGATTAGAGATATTATTTATGAAAGCAGGGATTAAGATAAAAAAGTTTTTTAAAACCAAATTTGGCAGTTATCTGTGGCAGCTTGTAAGTTCGGCACTGATACTTGCCATAACGGGAGGGATAGGAGTATTTGCGGCATATGCAAAAACAGAGGGGTCTTCCATGACATATGCCAAAGATTATTTTAAAAGTTTTATGACACATAGCTGGAGTGTTTTATATGGAAAAACAGATTTAAAGAATTCTAAATTTATCAACGAGGAATCCTTTGGCAAAATGATGAATAATATCGTTCCGGCAAGAGGTTCCGATAATTATGAATTTATAGACAGGGGAAGCGATGGTGCATATCATCTGATTGATGTGGTTTATCAGGAGACAGGCAGTGATATTGAACGGACAATGACACTGAGAATGAAAAAGCAGGAGGAGAAAAGCATGCTGATTTTTAATCAGTGGCAGGTTTCTCTGGAAGAGGAGATTATAAAAAACTGTACCATTACCGTACCGGTAAAAATGAGTGTAACGGTTGACGGGGTCAGTCTGGCAGACTGCCCGTATACAGATGATGAGACAGGAAGTCTTCGAACTTATACACTTGATGAAGTGCTTGCAGGAATTCATTCGGTAGAATTGACCTCCGCAGGAACAGGAAGTACACAGGAGAGTTTTTTGTGGAGTGAAAGCCGTTCTTCCTATACTGTACAGACAACAGAACTTCCATTAAGCAATGATATTATAACAACATGTTCAGATAATGCGATTGATATTATTGTGGGAATTTACAGTGGAGTTTTGACGAATGCAGGCTGTGATGCCGTGAAGGAATTTTTTCCATCAGATGAAGATAAAGCCGGAGTAGATGCTGTATATGCAGAAATGGCGGCAGCAGTGAATCAGGAGGATGGGAGTACTCTTCTGACAATGACGTTTGACAGTTATGATACAGAAGTACTGGACTATGTGTTTGGCCAGAGCTTTGGAGTAAAGTTTGTCTTTGGAACAACATTCAGCGCAAAGGGAAGCCGGACACAGCTCACAGGAGTAAGACAGAGTTATGAAGGAAATACATGGGGCGAGGCAATTGTCAGATTTGAATGTCGCGACGGAAACTGGGTTCCGTGCAGAATTGAGATGGCATGCTTTGATTACAGCAAGCCGGAAGAATAAATGACAGGTTGGGATTTTTGCAAATGAAAATAGAGATAAAGAATTATACAAAGATTATCAAAGGCAGCACAGTGCTTGACAATATTAATGTTGTTTTTGAGAGTGGAAAAATATATGGTTTGAAAGGAAAAAATGGTTCTGGAAAGACTATGCTTATGCGGGCAATATCTGGTTTGATAAGGCCAAGCTCTGGTGAGGTAATGATAGAAAATGAGGTGCTTGGCAGGGATATTTCTTTTCCCAGAAGCATAGGAGTATTAATAGAAAATCCGGCGTTTCTTGCAAATGAAACTGGATTTTCAAATTTGAGAATGCTGGCGGATTTAGGAGAGGGTGTGAGTAATGAAGATATCGAAGCTGTGCTTTCAGAACTGGGACTTGATTCAAAGGACAAAAAAAGCTATAAAAAATATTCACTGGGCATGAAGCAGAAGCTTGGCATTGCCGCCGCAGTAATGGAACATCCGGATATTATTATATTGGATGAGCCGATTAATGCGTTAGACCAGGATTCGGTGGAAGTGGTAAAGAAAATCATTATCAGGGAGAGAGACAGAGGGGCTGTTATTATACTGGCATGTCATGATACAGAGGAGCTGGAATATCTCTCGGATGAGATTGTTTGTATACAGGACGGGAAAATTATATCCGGATAAAATATTTGCAGTTTAAGAAAGAAAATCATAAAATACAGCAGCAGATAATAACAAAAGCTGCTGTATTTTATGATTTATAAGAGAATGGCTGTATGATAATTGTCAGTTTTCTGATTTTTTCTTACGATTTCGGACACATTCCGTTAAAAGATATTCCACCTGACCATTAATTGAACGAAAATCAGCTTCGGCCCATGCAGCGATTTCATCCCAGAGAGAAGGAGAGAGACGAAGAAGCATTTGTTTTTTCGCTTTCTCCTTTTCTTTTAGATTTTTTTCGCGTTTCTTAATTTCAGCTTCCATTTCAGCAATTGACTTCAGCCGCTCTTTTAATTTATTTTCCTTTTCTTTCAGTTCTTCGTCTGGCACATATAACCTCCCATTTATATATAGAAAATATTAATAGGTACTGTTGTTTTATATGAAATATTAATAGATGCTGCCGCTGTTTACGATTGGCTGTGCATCCTTGTTTCCGCATAATACAACTAAAAGATTGCTTACCATGGCAGCCTTTCTTTCTTCGTCAAGAACAACGATTTCTTCTTCTCCAAGCTGGTCAATCGCCATTTTAACCATACTTACAGCGCCTTCTACAATTTTCTGTCTTGCTGCAATAATTGCGGAAGCCTGTTGTCTCTGTAACATGGCAGCGGCAATTTCCTCCGAATATGCTAGATGTGTGATACGTACCTCCTGAATATTCAGTCCCGCATCGCGGACTCTTTCCTGAAGGTCTTTCTGCATAATATCAGCGATTTCCTGAGAGCTTCCACGAAGTGTTTTTTCTTCTGAATCAGTTTCAATATTGTCATAAGGATAAAGTCTTGCGATATGACGAATAGTGGAATCACATTGTATAGACAGATATTCAGAATAGTTTTCTACATTAAATACTGCTTTTGTCGGGTTTTCTACATTCCAGATAACCACAGAACCAATAATAACAGGGTTGCCAAGCACATCGTTTACCTTCTGCTTTTCATTGCTTAATGTCATTGTCTTTGTGGAAATATTTGCTTTTACCTGAACAGCAGCCGTAGATTCACCGATAGTAATACTGCTTGTGCTTGTTTTCACAGGGTTGATAGAGCAGACAAAAGGATTTACATAGAAAAATCCGGGTTTTTGGATTGTTCCATAATACTTTCCGAACAATGTGAATACTCTCGCTTCGTTTGGTCCCACGATTTTCAGGCCGGCAAGAAGAATACATACAACCAGTACAGCAATAATGCTGGTAGTAAGGAGTATAGCTCCTATAACAATCCGGGAACTGGATAATAAAAATGAACTGTAAACGATTCCGCCAATGCTGGCTATAAGTCCTAAAAGAAGCAAAACAAGAGCTGCTCCCCCACTGAAGGGATGTAAATTTTTTTCAGTTACACTTTCTTTTTTTGAATTTTCGTTCATAATAAAAACCTCCTTTATGATATCGTTTTGATATCATTATAATATATTATCAAAAAGAAAAAGTCAATAAGGATTTTTGCAAATTTTTTGATTTTTCTAAAATTTATTGATTTATATAAGAAAAAACAGTAAACTTAAAAATGAATATAATGAAAAGAAGATATTATAATGGCGGCTTCAAGTATTTTCGCTGATATCAAATTGTAGAAAACAGATGAAATTCATAGAATTATATTTGCTATAAAGGAGGAAACAGATTTTGATGACAGATATTAAATACAAAATGGATTTGGAATATTTATATCATGCCTTGCAAAAGCATCCTTTGCTGATTACAGATGAGCACCAGAAAGAATGTTTTGAGCAACTATATTTTAGCAAAAAATGCGAAAAATATGATTATAACAGTTTTATAGATGCAGCGACAGAATTAACAGCGTTTTTTCATGACGGCCACACGAATATCGAAATACCATATACGTCTGAAAGTCGATGTCTGAGGCTTTTGTGTTGCTGGAATGAAAAAAATGCAAATGAACTGCTGCTTGCTAAGCGGTATGATGATATACCAGAAGATTCAAGAATAGTTGAAATTGAAGGTATGACAATAAATAATGTAATCAATATAATTTCCCGCAGAATACCACATGAAAATATTTTTTTAGTAAAAAGCAGAATGATAAAATATCCATATATTAATTATCATATTTTCAGTGAAATGAATCTGAGGCTGCTGTTCGGTAAAAAAGACAAGTATACATTCTCATTTTTCTTAAATGACAAAATAATCAAAAAGGAGATTCCTCTTTCATTTTACGATGGTTTTCTTGATTTTTTGAGCGATGAGGACTTTCTTTCTTATGAGATTTGGGATAAAGCAGTGATTATGCATTTAGATTCCTGTATCTGTAATGAAGAATATAAAGAAACACTTAAAAAACTGGCATATATTTGTAAAGAAAAACAAATTGCTTCGTTTATACTGGATTTAAGCCGGAATATGGGCGGTAATTCTGCTGTGATTGACGAGTTTATTTCGTTTACAGATACAGAATATTTCAGAAGATACGAGATGATTGATTTTTCTTCTGGAGAGGCAAAGTATATTACAAGAAGACAGGACTTGATTAAGAATCAGAAAAAAGATGTGCTTTTGCCGAAACAGATATATTGTAAAATTTCGCATCATACATTCAGCAGTGCAAGGACCTTTGCAGTTACTTTAAAGGATAATGGAATTGCACAGATTATCGGGTATGAAACTGGTGGAAAGCCTAATTCATATGGTATGCCACAGAAAATGAAACTGCCAGAGAGTAATATCCGTTTTAGAGTATCAAGATGCTGCTTTTTAAGGCCGAATGCTGATATGGATGCAGCGATTACGCTGGCACCTGATTTAATACTCTAAACTGATATGTATTTACGAAATTCCGAAAATATAAAATAATTTTGCAAAAGCTATTGACATAATCCATTTTCTATATTATTATGCAATTACGGAATTCCAAAAATATAAATTACGTAATTATAAAATATTTATCTCACAGAAAGAAAGGAAAATAAAATTATGGAGCGAAATTATGGTAAAGAGATTGATGCTCTCAAAGAGCAAATGGAAAATTTTCAGAATATGGTATCTTTGCAGCTTGATGAGTTACAGGCTGTAATGCCCAAACTGATTCACAACAAGCCTTCGTCGAAAAAGCTGGAGAGAGTACATGTTATGCAGGAAATGCATCCAGACAGGCGTCTTAGTGAACAGATGGAAGAGTTGTGCCATGAAACAGAAAAGAGAGGTGTAAGCGGGCTTGTGACCTATCTTGGGGTATATAATTCCGGTGGTCGTCAGTCTAACTGGATACGAAATACGGTTCCTGTTGGAGATTTGTTATCTCTTATTGACAAGGGTGTGGCAAGCAAAGTGCTTGCCTGTATTGGCAATGAAAATCGGCTTGCAATATTGCTTGAGATACTCCGTGGCCCGAAAACAGTGGCTGCACTTGTAGAAAAAGGTCATTTCGGCTCGACAGGACAGGTTTATCATCATATGAAGCCGCTGCTTGCAGCGGATATCATTGCAGAGGATAAACAGCAGAAAGGAGTATATGTTGTTCAACCCCACAGAGTACAGGGCATTATTATGCTGCTGGCAGGCATAAGTGACATGGTAGACGAAACTTACACACAGGGAACGTGGAATTCTGTCGAGGAGAATGAAAGGTAAATTTTGATTTGTCTTTTAGTGAATATATATGAGATTAATATTATGAGAAAATGGGCATACTTAAAAAAACCATATTATACTAATAAAAGAGATATTGTTTACAAAATTATGATTCATGAACAGAAAAAGTATACTTTGGTGTATCTGTATTGCGCCAGAGATGCGGTCAGGTGTTCCTATGACAACTACTATCCTGATTTGGAAAGTGCATTGGAGGACTGGGAAAACGAAATAAATGCAGAAGGCTGGCATATGATAGATGACCCGCTGCCAGACTGTCAGGACGATTGCATAGAGCCAATCTGAGTAAAGAACAGATTGAAGGTTTTGAAGCCTCCAGCCGCAAAGGAATTTGAAGCATCACTGGACGAGGCGCAGTCTGCCGGATATAAAGAAAGCAATATAGATAATATCGTTAGATTTGTAAGAAAGAGAAAAAGAGGATGAAATTGTAGTAAACACAGACGTTCTGATTTGTTGATTTTAGGTCATTGTGAAAATATTGAAATTGTAACAGCAAAACAGTTTTGTGAGAAGTATTCAGAGAAGTAATGAAAGAATTATTTCTTTGAATACTTTTTTCAAATTTTTCTAAACTTTTTGCAGCTTTTAAAGAAAAAATTCTAATTTTATTTAATACCTTCTTTTTCAGAACAAAATATCACTTGTACATAGAAAAGGATTGTAATATAATAAATATTATACAATGGTCGGAATGTTATGAAAGTGATATTTTAAATGAAAGAAAAATCGGTCTTACATTCAGAGAGGAGATATCTATGCATAGAAGAAGTATACTGGTAGTGGAGGACCAGAGACTAAATCAGGCGATTTTAAAGGAAGTACTGGAAGGCGAGTATAATGTGACATATACAGGCAACGGGCAGGAAGCTATGGAGATACTGAGAGAGGGCTTCCAGAGATTCAGTATGGTTCTGCTCGATATTGTCATGCCGGTAATGGACGGTTATGAAGTTTTGCAGGTTATGCAGAAGGAAAATATGCTTGGGCGGATTCCTGTGCTTGTAGCGAGCCAGAGATTTGGAGATGACTCGGAATTAAAGGCGTTATATCTGGGAGCAAATGACTTTGTAGCAAAGCCATACAATCCTCCGGTACTGCTGCAAAGAATCAAAAATTTGATTGAATTATATGAGAACATGGAGAAGGTAGATATTCTGGAAAGAGATGATGTGACAGGACTTTATACAAAGACTGCATTTCACAGCCGTTGTGTGGAAATTCTTGAGGATTATCCCGAAAAAGAATTTGACATTATTGTATTAGATATTGAACATTTTAAACTGTTTAATGAATCCTATGGTTTTGAAGAAGGAGACATGCTGTTAAGACATATCGGAAACAGACTTAAGGATTTGTTAAATCATGAATGCACTGTGTGTGCAAGAGAATATGCAGACCGGTTTCTAATTTTATGTGAGAGAAATCAGAGTGAGTTTGACCGTCTGCATAATCTTCTGGTGGAGGAGCTTGACCACTATCCTCTGGATATCAGGGTGCATCTGAATTTTGGTGTATACAGAATAGAATCGGCTTCAGAGGATATTCAGATTATGTGCGACCGTGCAGTCAGTGCAGTAAAGTGCGGAAAAGGAAATTATGGCGAAGATGTCTTTTATTATGATGAATCCATAGGAAAGCAGATGTATCTTGAACAGCAGATTACAGACGATATGGTGCAGGCGCTTGAAAACGGAGAGTTCCATGTCTATCTTCAGCCAAAATATGATTTGTTCAGTGAAAAGATGGCAGGCGCGGAAGCGCTTGTCCGGTGGATACATCCAAAGAAAGGACTGATACCGCCAAATAATTTTATTCCTATTTTTGAAAAGAATGGCTTTATTACAGAGCTGGATATGTTTGTATGGGAGAAAACCTGTGAAATTATCAGCCATTGGATAAGAGAAGAAAATAAATATGTTCCGGTATCAGTCAATGTTTCGAGAAAGGATATTTATAAAGAAAATCTTCCGGAAATCTTTCTGGGACTGCTGACAAAATACGGATTAAAGCCAAAATACCTTCACCTTGAGATTACGGAAAGCGCTTATACAGAAAATCCAAAGCAGCTTTTAAAGGTAGTGGATGATTTGAAAAACGCCGGTTTTACCATAGAGATGGACGATTTTGGAAGCGGCTATTCTTCCTTAAATATGTTGTCCAAGCTGCCAATAGATATTTTAAAGATTGATATGAAAATTATTCAGAGCTATGGAGAACGCAACAGCTCCAGAAGCATTATTAATTTTATTATGGGACTTGCAAAGTGGATGAATCTTTATGTAGTGGCAGAGGGCGTAGAGACAAAGGAGCAGATAGAACTTTTAAAAAGTCTCGACTGTAACTATGCGCAGGGCTATTATTTTGCAAAGCCCATGCCGGATAAGGACTTTGAGAATGAACTTCAGGAAATGGAAATTCTGCATATGGCTGGAGCAGAGGACGAACTGGAAAACGCGAGAATCCTTGTGCGGGATTATGAAAAAGAACAGATTATGCTTGTGATTGATGACCTTGCCATGAATCGCGCAATTATTACAGATTATTTTAAGGACACCTTTTCCATTATTGAGGCATCTGATGGTGAAACGGCACTGGATTATTTCAGAAGAGGCGGAAAGGCAGATATTATTATTCTGGATATTTATATGCCGCGTCTTGACGGCTTTCAGGTACTTGAAGCACTGAAGATGGAGCAGTCCACAAGGGATATTCCTGTGATTGTGTCCTCACAGGCAGATGATGCCACGATTGTAAAAGCGTTAAAAGCCGGAGCGGCTGATTTTATGACAAAACCGTTTGCGAAAGAGGATGCATTGCGCTGTGTGAATCATGTGCTTTCAGACCTTAGCAGAAGAAAGAGCAGAGAAGAAAAAGAGATTCGCGACAGAATGGATGTAATGGAAAGACTTGCCACTACTGACTTTTTAACCGGATTGTGGAATCAGTCACAGTTTGAGAAATTGACCCGCGATTATTTTGTAAAGAATGAAAATATCAGGTGTAATTTTATTATAGTAGATATTGATAATTTTAAATCAATTAACGATGAGCTTGGACATCTGGTAGGAGATGAGATATTGCAGAAATTTGCCACCAGACTTGAGTATTGTTTTAGGGAACATGATATAGTCTGCCGTATGGGAGGCGATGAATTTGGCATACTAATGAAAGCGGAGATGAATAAAGATGAACTTGCAGCCCGAATGAGAGATATGCATAAGTATATGGATTTTGAAATCAGCGGGCAGCATATTACCTGTTCAAGCGGCGTCTGCTGTTATCCGGAACACGGAACTGATTTTACTACTTTATATCAAAACGCGGACAGAGCATTATTTAAGGCAAAGCGCAATGGAAAAAATCAAAATTTCCTGTATAAATAAAAAATATGAAAATTTTCTAAATTCTATTGATTGACTTTTTTTTCTGATAGAACTATAATACATCATGGAAAATTTGAAAAGAAAGGAAGTGAGGAGCAGATGGGTGATTTGGGTGAAAAACTTATGGAGGAGCTTAACTGTGAGGTCGCATTTGAGATTCCTGTCTTTGGTGGTATTCCTATTTATGAGTCCGTAGTAGTCACATGGATTATTATGGCAGTGATTGTACTTCTGTGTATCTGTCTAGTTCGGGGCCTGAAAGTAGAGAATCCGGGAAAGATTCAGCTTTTTATGGAATCAGCCTTTAGCTGGGGCTATAAATTTTTCTATGATATTCTTGGCGAAAATGGAAAACAGTATATCGGATATCTGATTACTGTTACCTTATATATTGGATTTGCCAATATGATAGGCCTGTTTGGACTGAAGTCCCCTACAAAAGATTTGAATATCACAATTGCGCTGGCAATAATGAGTATTGTACTGATTGAGGTTTCCGCACTCCGCCATAAAGGAGGCAAAAGGTTCATAAAGAGCTTTGCAGAACCAATTGCGATTGTTGCGCCAATTAATGTGCTGGAATTGTTTATACGTCCTTTGTCGCTGTGTATGCGATTATTTGGCAATGTTCTGGGTGCGTTTGTAGCAATGGAGCTGATAAAATGCGTGGTACCGTTTGTTTTACCGGTGCCGTTCAGTCTGTATTTTGACGTGTTTGATGGTCTGATTCAGGCATATGTATTTGTCTTTCTGACATCACTGTTTATGAAGGAAGGACTCGAATAGAAAAAAATTTAAAATGAAAAGGAGATTAAAATCATGGAAGTATTAGGAGCAGGTATTGCAGTATTAACAGGTTTGGGAGCAGGTATTGGTATCGGTATTGCAACGTCAAAGGCAGTGGATGCGATTGCAAGACAGCCGGAAGCAGAGAGCAAGATTTCAAAGAACCTTCTTTTAGGATGTGCGCTTGCAGAAGCAACTGCGGTTTATGGTTTCGTTATTGGTCTGTTAATTGTTATTATGAAATAATATAATAAAACAGGCAGAGTCTTAAGACATACAGTGAATGTCAATAATGAAACAGGATTGTGCATGAAAATAACATAATGCGAAAGGCAGGTGTAACAGGTGGACAATAACATTATCAGTATAGATTTTATGAATATACTTGCTACCGTTATTAATTTACTGGTGCTTTTTCTTCTGGTGCAGAAGTTTCTTGTCAAGCCGATGCATAATATTATTGAAAAGAGGGAAAGTCTGATTAAATCCCAGTTTGAGGAGGCAAGGTCCACAAAGGCAGAGGCAGGCGAATTAAAGTTAAAGTATGAAGACAGCTTGAAAAATGCCCATGATGAATCTGTTGCCATCGTAGATAAGGCAAGACAGGATGCGCAGACAGAATATGACCGTATTGTGAAGGAAGCAGACCAGACTGCAAAGGATATGGTGAAAAAGGCGCGCCAGAATATTGCCAGTGAGAAGGAGCAGAGTATAAAGGAAATGAAATCGGAAATTGGAGAACTGATAGCTCTTGCTGTTGGCAAGATAGAGGAAGAAAAGGTCTCTCCGGAATCAGACAAAAAGCTGATTGATAAATTTCTGGCCGATATGGACAGAGAGGAAAAATAGAACATGGAAGGAAGGTGCTATCAGTGACAGAATTAGAACAGAAATTGCTGGCAGAAAATGAAGAATTAAAACAGCAGC
Organism: uncultured Lachnospiraceae bacterium; assembly: GCA_910577835.1. Taxonomy (GTDB): domain Bacteria; phylum Bacillota; class Clostridia; order Lachnospirales; family Lachnospiraceae; genus CAG-303. The sequence continues at coordinate 64,123 of CAJTOU010000015.1, forward strand.
TTGCTTCCATGACAGAATCAATGGAAACATTGAATCAGACTGTTCAGGAGCTGAATGGAAGACGAAACAGAGATGTGGCAGTTTTGTACGACCTTCATGTACCGCAGGAGCCTGTAAAAGAGGCAATAGAGATTTTTCGGGAATCGGATGAACTTGCAAAGGCACTGGACAGTTCCAGTATTCCGGCTGAAAAGAAAGAGAACATTATTGAAAAAATCTTTCAGGAAGATAAATTCCCAAAGATTTTTACAGGCTTTTTAAAACAGCTCTGTGAAAATCACAGAACAAAAGAAGTTGTGAATATTCTTGAAAATTATTGCCAGAACTGCGAAAAAGATAATCATATTGTTACGGCAAGATTTTTTTATGTGCATATGCCGGAGGAAACTCAGATAGAAAAAATCAGAAAATTTCTCTGTAAAAAATACAATGCCGAGGATGCGGAAATCATATTTGAAAAGGATGAAACCTTAATCGGAGGATTTATCCTGAATGTAAATAATACAGAATTTGATTACAGCATCAAAGGGCGTTTAGACAAGTTAAAACAGAAATTGGCATGGAGGTGAGTCGGTTGAGTTCTATCAGTTCAGAAGATATTATTTCAGTATTAAAAAGTGAAATAGAAAATTATGAATTAGAGATAAGAGGCCAGGAGGTCGGCAACGTAATCTGGGTTGGCGACGGAATCGCCACTGTGTACGGATTAGACCATGCAATGTATGGAGAAATCGTTGTATTTGACACTGGTGTAAAGGGAATGGTGCAGGATATCCGGAGAAATGAAGTCGGAATTATTCTTCTTGGCAGAGATACCGGAATAAAAGAAGGCTCCAAGGTATCACGTACAAAAAAGAAAGCGGGCATCTCGGTGGGAGATGCTTTTATCGGAAGAGTCGTTGACGCTTTAGGCGCACCGATTGACGGAAAGGGTGCAATAGAGACAAATGAGTATCGTCCGATTGAAAATGATGCGCCGGGCATTGTAGACAGAAAATCGGTTAATCAGCCTTTGGAAACAGGGATTTTGACGATTGACTCCATGTTTCCGATTGGGCGCGGACAAAGAGAGTTGATTATCGGGGACAGACAGACAGGAAAGACATCCATAGCGACCGACGCGATGATTAATCAGAAGGGCAAAGACGTTATCTGTGTATATGTGGCAATCGGGCAGAAGGCGTCTACGATTGCTAAAATTGTAAATACATTGACAAAAAACGGAGCGATGGAGTACTCCATTATTGTATGCGCAACGGCGAGCGACCCGGCATCTTTGCAGTATATCGCGCCATATGCGGGAACCAGCCTTGCAGAGTATTTTATGTATCAGGGCAAAGATGTGCTGATTATCTATGATGATTTGTCAAAGCATGCAGTGGCATATCGTGCGCTGTCTTTGCTTTTGGAGCGTTCACCGGGGCGTGAGGCATATCCGGGTGATGTATTCTATCTTCATTCCAGACTTTTAGAGCGTTCTGCGAAATTAAAAGACGAGCTGGGCGGAGGTTCTATTACAGCCCTTCCGATTATTGAAACACAGGCGGGCGATGTATCCGCATATATTCCTACAAATGTTATATCTATTACAGACGGACAGATTTTCCTTGAAAGTGATTTGTTCTTTTCCGGTCAAAGACCGGCGGTAAACGTAGGTCTTTCCGTATCGCGTGTAGGTGGTGCAGCGCAGACAAAGGCAATGAAAAAGGCAGCGGGAAGTATTCGTATCGACCTTGCGCAGTTCAGGGAAATGGAGGTGTTTACACAGTTCAGCTCTGACCTTGACGAAGGTACAAAGGCACAGCTTCAGTATGGAAAGAGTCTGATGGAACTGTTAAAACAGCCGCTTACAAAGCCTTTAAGTCTGCATGAGCAGGTGATTACTCTTGTAACAGCCAGACATAAAATATTTGTGGATGTGGAGGTAAGAAGGATAAAAGAGTATCAGATGAATATGCTTGCATGGTTTGATTCCACACATCCGGAGATTGGACAGGAAATCAATGAGAAAAAGGTTTTGAGTGAAGAGCTTGAGGCAAGGATACTGGATGCGGCAAAGGAATTTAAAGACAGGTAGGAGGCCCTTTTTATGGCGAATGCGAGAGAAATTCAGGATAGAATAAGAAGCATTAATGATACAAAGAAAATCACAAGTGCAATGTATATGATTTCCTCATCTAAATTAAAAAAAGCAAAAAAGGCTCTTGCCAATACAGAACCGTATTTTTTTACACTTCAGTCTACAATCGCCAGAATTTTGAATCATACAGAGAGCGAGAATATAAAACAGAAATATTTTGAAGAAGGTCTGACAAAGCCTGAATCAGAGCATAAAAAAGGCTATATTGTAGTAACGGCGGATAAGGGGCTTGCTGGTGCATACAATCATAATGTCATTAAGATTGCGCAGGAACAGCTTGAAAAATATCCAAACAATAAGCTGTATGTGGTTGGACAGGTGGGTATGCATTATTTTGAAAACAGAAGTATTGATATTGACCATAAATTTAAATATTCCATGCAGAATCCTACTATGAACAGGTCAAGAAATATCGCAGAAACAGTGCTCGATGAATATTCAAAAAATAACCTTGACGAGGTATATATTATCTATACAAGGATGATTAATTCCATGGCAAGTGAGGCGGAAATGCTCCGGCTGCTGCCGTTAAAAAAGGGTGATTTTCGTGAAGAAAAGCTGCTTCGCAGTGAAGAACAGGGGATAGAGTTTGACTTTATTCCTTCTGCTGATATTGTATTTGAAACGATTGTTCCAAACTGGATTTCCGGTTTGATATATGGTGCCTTGGTGGAGGCGTATTGTAGTGAGCAGAATTCGCGTATGATGGCGATGCAGTCCTCTACGGACAGCGCCAATGAAATGCTTCGTGAGCTTGGTATTGTTTATAATAGAGTCAGGCAGGCGGCGATTACTCAGGAAATTACAGAAGTAATCAGTGGTGCAAAGGCGCAGAAAAAGAAAAAAATGACTAGAGAGGAGGAATCCTCATTGTAGTCAGTAAATATGATGACAAGAGGAATGACAGACGAAATAGTATAAAAAGAAGGATGATAAAAGGAATGATGGTAGAATGATGGTAAAAGGAATAGCAAAAGGAAGGATTGTTCAGGTTTCCGGACCGGTGGTAGATGTGGAATTTCCGGATTCACATCTTCCATTTATAAAGGATGCCTTGGAAGTAAATAATAATGGCAAGCGGTGCGTAATGGAGGCTTCACAGCATTTGGGAAATAAGGTGGTCAGATGTATTATGCTGTCCGCCAGTGAAGGTCTGTGCAGAGGCATGGAGGTTTTGTCTACCGGAGAGGGCATTAAGGTGCCTGTTGGTGACAGGACACTTGGACGTCTGTTCAATGTGCTTGGTGAGCCGATTGACGGTGGGGAAAGTCTTGAGAATGAGGAACACTGGGTAATTCACAGAGAGGCTCCTGCGTTTACAGACCAGAGTCCGGTAGTAGAGATTCTTGAAACTGGAATTAAAGTCATTGACCTTCTGGCGCCATATGCAAAGGGCGGAAAAATTGGTCTGTTTGGAGGCGCCGGTGTAGGAAAAACAGTATTGATTCAGGAGCTGATTCGGAATATTGCGACTGAGCATGGCGGATATTCCATTTTTACTGGTGTTGGTGAGCGTTCAAGAGAAGGAAATGACCTTTGGACCGAGATGAAGGAGTCTGGAGTTATTGACAAAACAGCGCTGGTATTTGGACAGATGAACGAGCCGCCGGGAGCACGTATGAGAGTGGCTGAGACTGGACTTACCATGGCAGAGTATTTTAGAGATGTAGAACATCAGAATGTGCTTTTGTTTATTGATAATATTTTCCGTTTCGTGCAGGCCGGTTCCGAGGTTTCCGCACTGCTTGGACGTATGCCGTCAGCGGTGGGATATCAGCCTACGCTTGCGAATGAGATGGGTGATTTACAGGAAAGAATTGCGTCTACAAAGAATGGTTCAGTTACGTCTGTTCAGGCGGTTTATGTGCCGGCAGATGACCTTACGGACCCGGCTCCGGCGACTACTTATGCGCATTTGGATGCGACAACGGTGCTTTCAAGAAAGATTGTGGAGCAGGGTATTTATCCGGCAGTAGACCCGCTTGATTCGAACTCCCGTATTCTGGAGCCGGATGTGGTAGGGGAAGAGCATTATCAGACGGCAAGACGTGTGCAGGAAATTTTGCAGAAATATAAGGAATTGCAGGATATTATTTCGATTCTTGGCATGGAGGAATTGTCTGATGAGGATAAGCTGACGGTTTATCGTGCAAGAAAAGTGCAGAGATTTCTTTCACAGCCATTCCATGTAGCGGAGAATTTTACAGGTGTTCCGGGGAAATATGTGCCACTGCATGATACGATTCGGGGATTTAAGGCGATTGTGGATGGTGAGATGGATGAATATCCGGAGCAGGCGTTCTTTAATGTGGGTACGATTGAAGATGTAATCGAGAAGGCGAAGCAGACCGAAGAATAGGAGGCGTGCCGGTGAATACATTTAAGTTAAAGATTATGACGTCGAATAAGGTGTTTTATGATGGGGAATGTCTGAAACTGATTATAACGGCTACGGATGGAGCGCTTGAGATTATGGCGAATCATGAGGCGGCAGTGTTTGCTGTTGTTCCGGGGGTTTTCCGGTATACACTGGATGATTCGGAGTGGATAGAGGCGGTATCGGGAAATGGGTTTGTTATGGTGTATAATAATGAAGCAATGCTGATTATTGATTCTGCGGAGCTGCCGGAGGATATTGATATGGTTCGGGCAGAGGAAGCAAAGGAGCGTGCGGAGGAACAGATGCGTCAGGACAGGAGCCAGAGGGAGTATCTTCATTCCAAGGCGAGTCTGGCGAGAGCGATGGCGAGGTTGAAGGCTACGAGTAAGTATAATAAGTATAATCAGTAAGAAGGATTTGGATAGAGAATGTTATGGGCTACTGCTTTGAGTGGATGATTCAAAGGGGTGGCCTTTTTGTTTGGGGTGAGGGGAAATGTGTTGTGGGTTGAGTGATGTCTCAGAAGAAAAATACTTTTTTGTTGCGGACTCGCTTTCGCTCCATTCAAACGCAGCGGTACTAAACTTACAGCACTTTTCCCTTTGGTCAAAGTACTGTTCGTTAAGTACCGGCGTTTTCATAGGGTCCTGAACAAAAAAGTATTTTTCTTCTGAGACTGGTTTTCATAATTTTTTTTTGAAGTTGGGATTGTGTATAAAGGTTTTGGTTTTTGGTTTGAAAGGTTGGGATTTAGAAGGGGTTTTTGGGTTCTTTTTATAAAGTTGGGATTTAGAGAAAATTTTATATTTATGGGTTTAAATTTTAGGAATTATATTTGACATTGATTGGCTGAAATGATAGAATGATAATTAATATGAATGTGAAATCAAATTAAAGTTGAGGAAGCTATGATGGATAAAAAAATATTTATGGGATGGGCGGCGCTGTTGGTGCTGTCGTTTGTGTTGATAATGATAGGGATATCCTCGGCGACAAAGTATATATACAGTGACACAAAAAATGTGAGTGTAAGGCAGTTGGAGGATTGGCAAATTACCAAGGAGGAAGAACCGAATGAAAAAGGAATGTATGTTGTAAAATATGTGACAAAGGTTCCTTTGATACATAATGCAGGGGAAACGATTATGTTTTATACATATCATGCAAATGTTACCGCTTATGTAGAGGGGCGGAGCATATACAGAATGCTTGTAAATCAGGAGTCGGAAAGATTTTCTGTGGTACTGGGGGATGTGTGGAATCAGTTTATTATTACGAAGGAACATGAGGGGAAGCATTTGCAGATAGTGGTGGAGACGCCTTATCCGGTTTATTTGGATTATGTTCCGGTATTTATGTTGGGGAATGAGCTGGATATGGTTTTGGCGGAAATGAAGCACAGTTTGTTTTCGATATTTCTGTCGGTAGGAATATTGATTTCGGGTGTTTATCTGGCGTTATATGCGGTGGCGGTTAGTAAAAATGGAAGTAATAATCGCAGCATGTTTTATCTGGGGATTTTTGCCGTATTGATAGCGGTGTGGTTTTTGGTGAATATTCCGATTATTCATTTTGTAATTTCAAATGGTATTGTGCTTACTTATATATCTTATCTGCTTCTTGGCGCAATTGCGGTGCCGTTTATATTATTTGAAAAGCAGATTATGAATAAAAAGTTTGGAATTCTTTTGAATTGTATATGTATACTGGTTATGGCAGTGCAGCTTGCATGTGTTTTGATGCAGGTGCTTGGGGTATACAATATGAAAGAAAGTCTTATTTTGGTACATATTACACTGGCTGTGTTTATAGTAATTTTTATTTTTATGGCGGCAGTAAATATCAAGATTACGGGGATAAAAAATATCAGCAAGATAAATCTGGTTAATATTATATGTGCGATTCTGGCAGCGGCAGGCGTGGCGATAGATATGGCAAGATATTATTCGAACCCAAACGAAGGCAAGGAGTATCTGTTTACAAAAATAGCACTATTAATTTATATTCTTGCGCTGGCGTATAATACGATAAAGGAAACAGAGCAGATTATGGAAAAGGCAAAAGAGGCGGAGCGCTTTAAGATGCTTGCGTATATGGATGAGCTTACGGGGGTATGCAACAGGACAGCATATAATAAGATGGTGGAGGAAACAGATATTGAAAAATATTCTTATACGGTATTTATGTTTGATTTAAATGATTTGAAAAAATGTAATGATACATTAGGACATCATTATGGAGATGAATATATTAGAAGCAGTGCTCATTGTATCAAAGAGGCGTTTGAGTCTCTTGGAACCTGTTATCGTATAGGAGGAGATGAGTTTTGTATTATTGCAAAGGAAGCAGAGGATTCTCAGGTAGAGAATGCATATGAAAAACTGAATGAGAAAATAGAGATGTATAATCAGATGCATGAGATTTTGCATATTAATGTGGCGTGCGGACATGCGAGATATGAAAAGAGCGAGGATAAAAATATCGAAGATACCAGACAGCGTGCGGATAAACAGATGTATGAAAATAAAATGAGAATGAAACAGGCGGCGGGGAATGGAAGTGGCAGATAGATTTTTGGCAGTCTGTTTGTATGTAAAGGAAAATTGCGCAGGGCAAAATAAAAAATCAAAATAAAAGAAAAAAATATATTGACAAATTTTCAAATTACTGGTAAAATACCATTTGTGTTTCGGTGAACGCCGACAAGCCCAGTTAGCTCAGTTGGTAGAGCAGAGGACTGAAAATCCTCGTGTCTCTGGTTCGATTCCGGAACTGGGCATTT
>CAJTOU010000016.1 GCA_910577835.1 uncultured Lachnospiraceae bacterium
AATTTATAGAAGAAGAGGAAGAACAGGAACTTCCAGAAGAAGAGCTGGAGGAAGAATTGGAAGAGGACCCAGATGTATTATCTGACAAGGAGCTGGAAGAGCTGCTTGAGAAAGATATACTATCAGGAGAAACAGAAAAAGAAGAGTTTGAGGAACAGCAGGCAGAAGAAGAAAACGAAGAGATAATACAAAATACAGAGGAAGCATTTGAACTGGAAGCATTACCAGAAGAAATTCAAAAGGGGCTGGAGGACTTTATTGTAGGGGATGACGCGGAAGTACTGGAAGTTGAACCGGAATCCGTAGAGATTAAAGAACCAGAAATATCCGAAGAGGTATCAGAGATTGATGAAGCGGCTGTCAGTAAAGAACCGGAAGTGAATCCAGAGGAAGATTTTGAGGAAGTATTCTCGGTAGAGGATTTCTTTAATAGTACAGATGGATATTGTGCTTCTGAAAAACCAACAGAAAATAAGAAGGAATCAGAAATCAGTTCTGAAGAATCTGTGTTCCAAGAAGAACCAGAAAAGTCGGAATCAGAAGATGGTTATCAAGAGCCAATACAAGTTTCTGCTGATGAATCGGAATATGAGTATCAGCCGGAGGAAGAATTAGGCGACCCGGAGGAATATGAAAACCAATATCAGGAATTGAGAGAATCTTCCATTATTGAATCATTATATGGATATCAGCCGGAGGAAGAATTAGGCGACCCGGAGGAATATGAAAATCAGTATCAGGAGTTAAAGGAAACTTCTATTATTGAACCGCAATATGAAAGTTCATATCAGGAATATCAGCCAGATACAGAAAACTTGGAGGATTTTGAAGAGTATGAAAATGAGTATCAGGAATATCAGCCGGAAGTGGAAAAAGTAAAAGAAGAATATGAATATCAGCCAGAGGAGAAATTAGAGACAGAAGAATATAAATATCAGCCGGAATCAGAACCGGAGAAATGCAAACATCAGCCGGAACCGAAAGAAGAATATGAATATCAACCGGAACCAGAGGAATATGAGTACCAGCCGGAATCAGAACCAGAGGAATATGAGTATCAGTCGGAATCAGAACCAGAGGAATATGAATATCAGCCACAGTCGGAAGAATTAGAAGCACCAGAAGAATCAGTCGTAGAACAGCCGGCAGAATATGAATTGCCAGATGACTCAAACGAAAACGGTGGAGATGAGGATGAAGATGAAAACGAGGTGCTCACACATGATGAAATTAAAGGTATTATCAAGGACTTTATCGGAAAATATTCTGGTATTCAAGGACTGGATAAGCAGATGTTAAAAACACTTCAAAATATTATTGTAGATGATAGCTGCAATATTATTATTATGGGTGATGCCAAAAGCGGAAAAACTTCGCTTGGACTGGATATAATTAAAGTAGTAAATAAAATAAAACGCAATAATAACAGAAGAATTGCGAAAATCAGCGCAGACAAGCTAATTGGAAAGGAGCTTTCCATATATTTTACAAGGCTGAGAGGAAGCGATATTTATATTGAGAATATCAGTCTGATGGATGACGATACAGTCACAGAGCTTCTTGAGGCTATGAATAAGGATATAGATAACAGAATTGTCGTGATTGAAGATGAAAAAGCAAATGCGGAAAGGTTCCTTAATAAACATGAGGAAGTCAGAGATTATTTTGCAAATCAGATTGTTGTAAAGCAGAATAAGATTAAGGACTGGGTAGAGGTTGCAAGAGAATATGCAGAGGAACAGGGCTATAAGATTGATGAAATGGGACTGCTGGCGCTTCATGCAAAAATCGACCAGTTATATGCAATTACTCTTGTAATACAGAAAAATCATGTGGATGCTGTGATTGATAGTGCTATAAAAAAGGCGGGAAAAGGCAGTCTGATTAAAAAAATATTCGGAAAAAAGAAAGAAAAAATACTGACAGAGGAGCATTTTAGCCTGTAATGGGAAAAGTATAAGAATGGAGAATTAATTTTATGGAAGAAAAAGAAGCAGGGGTAAAGCGGATAGTAAACAGAACAAGCGCTCCTATATTAAAACGTATAGCAGCATTTTTAATAGATGCAGTGGCAGCGTTTATTCCGGCACTGGCAATGTATATTATATTTACAGGAGGTTATGTAGGCTGGACACCGATTTGGTATGAAAGTCCGGTGATTGCAGCGGCCACAATGATTGATTTGCCTCCACAGGTAAATGAAAGCCTGAATACTTTTGACAATGGGGATGGTTCTACACATACAGAATATAATGTATCCTTTTCGGCAACCGTTTGTCGTGTAATATCTGTACTGTCGATTGTTTTCTATGTTTTTTATTCAACGTTCTGTGCCTATATTTTTGATGGCCAGACCATTGGAAAAAGGCTGATGGGACTTAGAATCCTGATTCGGGGCCAGACAGATATGCCAGAGGAGAAAGAAGAGCTAGAGAAATGGAAAAAGAAAAATAACAAGTGCATATTTATAAGAGAAGTATTAGGAAAGGTATTGATAAATTCTATCCCCGTCTTTCCAGTTATTTCCTTTTTTACAATGATATTTACAAAGAACAGACTTACGCTGCATGATATGATAGGCGGAACCTGTGTGATGGAAGAAAAGCTAATAGCAGAATAAGTAAGGGCTTGCAAAACGGAGCAAAAATGGATATAATATTAAAAGCAGATACAATGTCACAATCGGATACGATATTAAAAAAGATAGATAAAGATAACCTGACAGAAACAGCCTTTGAGGAGGCAGGAAAAATCCTGAGAAACGGAGGATTGGTAGCATTTCCCACAGAGACGGTGTATGGTCTTGGAGCAGATGCGTTAAACAGTGAGGCAGCAGCAAAAATCTATGTAGCAAAAGGCAGACCATCAGATAATCCGTTGATTGTCCATATCGCAGAAAAAGAAGATTTAAAAAGATTGACGACAGATATTTCGCCAGAGGCAGAAGTGTTAATAGAAACATTCTGGCCGGGACCGCTCACTCTGGTTTTTCATAAAAGAGCGGAGGTTCCCGACGGTACGACAGGAGGTTTGTCCACAGTAGCGGTAAGAATGCCGGCGCATAAAATTGCAAGGGAGCTTATTCGTTCGTCAGGAGTTTTGATTGCTGCTCCCAGCGCAAATCTTTCAGGACGGCCAAGCCCGACTGCGGCAGAGCATGTCTGGCAGGATATGCAGGGAAGGATTGATATGCTGATTGACGGCGGAAAAGTCGGGATAGGAATAGAATCTACGATTGTTGATATGACAGTAAATCCTCCGATGATTTTAAGACCGGGATATATTACAAGGGAAATGCTGGAAGAGAAAATCGGTCCTGTTGAAGTGGATAAAGCAGCACAGGCAGAAAGGATTTCTGAAATCGGGGGAAATTATAAACCGAAGGCTCCCGGCATGAAATACAGACATTATGCGCCAAGAGCAGATTTTACAATGTTTGAGGGAAGCATGTCAAATGTGGCGGATGCAATTAATAAAAGAAAACAAACCGAAGAAGCTGCGGGAAAAAAGGTTGGAATTATATGCACTGATGAATCAAGAGATTATTATTTTGGAGAACATGTTGTTTCAATTGGCTCAAGAAAGAATGAAGAAGAGATTGCAGCAAATGTCTACAAAATTCTGAGAGAGTTTGATGAGACAAATATAGATGTGATTCTTGGAGAAACTGTCAGCAGAGACGGTCTGGGACAGGCGATTATGAATCGGCTGATAAAGGCAGCAGGTTATAAACTCATAAATGCTGACAGCTAAAGCCGGAGAATATATAGCCGCTCTTTGGGAGGCAGAAGAAAAAAAGAAAGGATATGCCAGAAAGGCAGAACAGGTGAAAAGAATGATAGCAATAGGCTGTGACCATGGGGGTTTTGAATTAAAACAGGAGATTATGAAACATTTAGAAGAGCGTGGACTCGAATTTAAGGATTTTGGTACTTATGATACCGCTTCTACGGATTATCCGATTTATGCAAAAAAAGTAGCGCAGGCCGTTACGGAGGGAGAATGTGAGAAAGGAATCTTAATCTGTGGAACAGGAATCGGAATTTCCATTGCAGCAAATAAAATAAAAGGAATTCGCTGCGCTTTGTGTACAGACTGTTTTATGGCAGAGGCAACCAGACAGCACAATAATGCAAATGTACTTGCTCTTGGAGGAAGAGTAGTAGGAGCAGGACTTGCACTTAAAATTGTGGATACCTTTTTAGATACGCCATTTTCAAATGATGAGAGACATATCAGAAGAATCGAAGGGATAGAGTAGAACAGCTATGAATAATGAAAAACGAAAAGATTATATTTCGTGGGACCAGTATTTTATGGGAGTAGCCGCATTGTCGGCAATGCGTTCTAAGGACCCGAATACTCAGGTGGGAGCATGCATTGTAAGTCCGGATAATAAAATTTTATCTATGGGATATAACGGATTTCCGGTAGGCTGTTCAGATGATGAATTTCCATGGGGCAGAGATGGAAAGGGATATGAGGACAGCAAATATTTTTATTCTACCCACAGTGAACTGAATGCAATTTTAAATTACCGGGGCGGAAGCCTTGAAGGCTGTAAAATATATGTGACTCTGTTTCCATGCAATGAATGTGCCAAGGCGATTATTCAATGCGGAATACGAGAGGTAGTATATGCCGAAGATAAGTATGCAGATTCGGAAAATATTAGAGCATCCAAAAGAATGTTTGATGCCGTTCATGTAAAGTATACAAAATATCAGACTACGGATAAAAAAATAGAGCTGTTACTGTAAGAAAAAAGCAGTTGAGGAGTAATTTTTTGTAAAATAAAAAAGGACTGTTGCACTAAGAGAAAGCAGTACAGGATATAGTATTTTTATGGATACTATATTTTGGATGTGTTCTTCTTAATGCGACAGTTTCTTTTTGTTTTACAGAAAATTATTCTGTATTTCCTGTGACACTGCTGTTTACAGAGTACTATTGTTAAATAAAGTGCAAGGCAAGTTTTTGTAAATATAAAGTGCCGCAGACATTTTATTAAAATTCTCTTTTTCTCATACGCCGGTGAATAAATTCGTTAATGGTCATTACGGCTATCAGTTCATATAAATAAGAGTTCGTCTGGCCGGAAGAAGGAATGGAAGATAAAACTCTGGTGTAAATATCTCCAACAAATTTTAGAACAAGTTCTCTGTCAGGATATTCATCAAACATAAAGCTCCTCTCATATTCCAGCTTATCTGCCGCATCGGAAATATGTTCATAAAGCAAAGTTACTGACTGAGGATACATGGTTTTTAAAAATGCTGCGTCAGGATAGGATTTTTCACAGGGATAAAGGCTCATTCTATTCCTCGTATTATTTACTGTGTTTATTTTATATATATTTTAAAAAATAAAAAATATTACAGAAATGAAAGAAAAAGTGAATAGCATATTTTAATAATCCTGATTTAAAAATGGTGTGGCCATATAAACCTCAGTCACGTTTTTCTGCTCATTATAGGTAATGGCGACATTCAAATTTGTTTTCATGCTTCCGCGCAGAACATAGTCATCAATCTTGTCTGTATAGGCATAGACTGTAAAAAGATTATTGCTGCGGCTTTCTGTTACAATTTTTCCACCGGAGCTTTCTATGATTTTATCTGCAATCATATTTTTTTGAGACATGGACAGAGAACCGGCAATATCTCCTTTGAGGTGAATAGAGATATCAGGATTGATACCTGCGTTTTCAAAGGCGTTTTTCAGTTTATCTTTATAAAAAAAGGCATTTTCCAGTGAATGGTCAAATTCCATCACAGCGCTGACTGTATGTTTCAGGCTGATTTCATCAGGAGAAACGACGGTTTCCACGGTGATTAATTTCAGTACCGTCTGAGCATTGTCTCCAGTGCGCGCGAGCGATGAGGTAGTGACACCGTCTTTTGTTTCAGAATCATATACCAGAGAATTGCTGATATCAAGGCTGTGAGCGATATCAAGAAGAAGTGCTTCCCTCTCTGATTCAGGAATATACTGACTGCCATAGGTGCCGACAGCGCTGATAGTGCTGATAGTATCAAAAAAATCATTATCGGCAAAAGCGGTAACAATCGCTTCTTCATCGCTCTGTGTCGTAAAGCCTGTGCTGAGAAGCTGAATAAATGCAATTAGCCATAAGGCAGCACCTGTATACAGGATAGTTTTTCTTACTTTCATAAAAGAGCTCCTTTCCAAAACTGTTTTTCAGATTATTCCCTTTAAATTTTATTTTATTCAGCAGAAAATTTTATAAAATATCTGTTGTCCCCGAAATAAATATGATATAATGTCATTAAACAGGGTTTGATGACCTATTCATTATGGTATAATGTCATTAAACGAAGCAAAGCGTAGTTTGATGACCTATTCATTATGATATACTGTGTTATCAGAAAACAATCTATTATAAGGGGCTTATCATAAATGAAAGTAATAAAATCAACCATATTAAAATTAATTTTTCTGCTTTTTATATTTATAGGAACCATTGTTTCCTACTTTATCATCACTTATGAGGAGACAAAGGACCCGACAGAAAGTATCAGCACCGCAACACTTCCCGTTGTTATTATGAAATATCAGGATAAGGAAATCAATATTCTTCATGGTTATACGATAGCCATGAAGGGACAGTATATGCGTACTGCTATTACACCGTATGGCGATGACGGAAAAATAGAACTGCATATAGAAAGATATGAAAATGTAATTGCTGGTATTTCCTATGAAATAAGAAGTGCAGATACAAAACGCCTTATTGTTGCAGAAGAGGTAAAAGAATGGGTATCTGACGGGAATGATATGTATCTGACAATTCAAACTTCAAGTATTATGCAGAAAGAAGAAGAATATCTTCTTATAATCAAACTTGTCACAGAGACACATGGAAACGTTTACTATTATGTAAATCTCAAAAATCCCGCTGAACATGATATCGAAAATCAACTGGCATTTGTATCTGATTTCAGCAGACTTGCCATAAAAAAAGAGGCATCTGAAAAATACAGAAATTATCTGGAATATGACCCAAAGGCGGACAGTACTAGTCTTGCCTATGTAGATATTAAATCCAGTTATGATAATATAGATTGGGGAAATCTTAAGGTGACAAGAGAAACAGAACCGATAGTTACCATAAAGGAAATTTTGGGGAAGATTGGATGTTATGAGTTAGAATATAAAGTTATGGCAGATGATGAATATGGAAACCGGCAGTATTATAATGTAACAGAATATTTTCGGCTCAGAACAAACTATGATGTGATGTACCTTGATGTATATGAACGTCATGCAAATCAGATTTTTGACCCGGATACACATACCATATCATCTTCCAGAATAAATCTCGGACTTGATGATGACCTCGATGTGCATTATAAGACAAATCCGACAGCTTCCTTTGTAGCATTTGTAAAGGAGGGAAGCATGTTTCTTCTGGATATGGAAGAAAACAAAATGACCGAGATTTTCTCCTTTGAAAAGCTGAATGAGGAAGATGTTCGTATCGAGAATAACAATTTTGATATTGAAATTCTGTCTGTGGATTCAAAAGGTAATACCATGTTTCTTGTATATGGATATATGGCGAAGGGAGCGCATGAAGGACAGGTAGGAGTGGCATTGTATATCTGTGAGTACGAGGATAATTCGGTAACAGAGCTTGTATTTGTACCGTCAGACAAGCCGTTTCATATATTTAAGGACAGTGTGGGTAAATTTGCATATATGGCAGATGAAAATCTGCTTTATTTTATGGTGGGAAACAGTATTTATACCGTGACTATGGACAGCAATGAATATATGCAGCTTGTAACAGGTCTTACTGCGGGAAATTATATTATAAATGAATCTAATAATATTCTGGCATGGCATGAAAATGCCAGTGTATACAATGCAGACAGCATCCGGATTATTGATGTGGATGCTGAAAGAGACTATGTGCTTACAGCCGATGAGGGTGATAAAATAAAGGTAATTGGCTTTATAGGAAATGACCTGATTTATGGGACTGCTCATACAGAGGATATCTATCAGGATGCTCAGGGTGAAACTGTATTTCCAATGTATAAGGTAAATGTAGTTTTATATAATGAGAAGAACAAAGAAAAGAAGAAAGAGAAAGAAAGCGAGGATAAAAAAGAAGAAGAACAGGAAGAGGAGGAAGAACAGATAGAAACCTACCAGAAGGAAAATATATATGTAACAGATGTTTCAATTAAAGAAAATGTTATGACATTTGCAAGAAAAGTGAAAAATGCGGATGGAAGCTTTACAGATACCTCAGAGGATAAATATGTAAATAGAAAAGGAGAGGATAAAAATCTAGTGACTCTTTCGCGTATCACTACGGATTTAAAGAAAACAGAACTTACGCTTGGTCTTGCCTATACTATTACTTCAGACAATAAGTTTCAGTCTGTTTCAACGGAGAAGATAGAATTTGTCAGTGCAAATACATTGGACCTTGAGCAGTCGGAATATGTAACTGACAAATATTATGTGTATGGTTCAAAAGGCCTTATGGGAATTTACAGCAGAGCCACCGATGCTGTGACATATGCAGATTCCTTGTTTGGAACAGTAGTGGAGGACAGTGGGGAATTGCTCTGGGGAAGAATTATTAAACCAGAGCTGGCCAAGCTCAGTGATACGAGTGCTTTGGTCTCAAAGGGATATACTTCACTGGAAATGGTTATGGAGGATGCAGACTACGAGGCAGTTGATATTTCAGGAGTTGATATTTCTGCTTTACTGTATTTCGGCGCATATGATATACCTGTAATTACCTATCTGAATGATTATGGATGTGTGATATTGTCTGCATATTCGGGATATAAGGGGAATATTGATACACTGGCATTTACCGTATGTCAGAGTGGAGAGATTATAAAAATGTCTTATCAGGAGGCAAAGAACGCATTGGAGGCAGCAGGTGCACGTTATCTGGCAGTAAAGTAAAAGAATTGAGGCATTACAGAAGATTTTAAAACATTTCTGTAATGCCTCAATTTTTGTGTTATAGGATGTTCGATTTTCCTGTAACGTTGCTCTTATAGAATGGTTCAATCAATGCTTACGTTGATTGTCTGGATTATTATGCTTTTTCT
Source organism: uncultured Lachnospiraceae bacterium (assembly GCA_910577835.1). Lineage (GTDB taxonomy): Bacteria > Bacillota > Clostridia > Lachnospirales > Lachnospiraceae > CAG-303. The sequence goes on from CAJTOU010000016.1 coordinate 9,105, forward strand.
GTAAGATAATTGTTCAGCTTTGCCTCTACTTCATCAGGGTCCAGTCCATGAACGAAGCATGCTTCCTCCAGTGATTCTCCCTGTGCAGATGGACAGCCGACACAATGCATACCAGCTTCCATAAGAACCGGTATCAACTCTGTATCTACATCAATAATATCTGCAATAATCATGTCTTTAGTTATCTGTGCCATTTTCGGAACCTCCTGTACTGTTGATTAGTTGTAATTTTTGTAAAGCCTTTTTTTCAATAATTTTGTCAAAGTGCTCTTTATAATAAGCTTCACTCACAGAAGAATAGTTTTCTGTGCTGCCGAATTCAGAAATAATCGCGCACGTTGTGGAAAATTCCTGAATGCTTTGTGAAGAATTATTCATAATAAGATAATAACGGTTATTTTGTCTGGATTTGTATAATGAATTTTGACCGCGGTAATTATGCAGATATCCGGACAAATAAATAAGTGTATTTAAATTATCAAAGGAGTATACTCTTGTGATAATTTCCGGCAGAGATTTGTTGGAAGTCTTTGCAGTTTTTGTTTTTGCGGTCGAATTGAGAAAGTCTGCAAGAGGGATAAAATCTTTATTAGAAGAAAGAGACTCCAGCTTATCCCTTACATGATTAAACATTTCAAGGAGATTTGAAGAATTATCTTCTCTTTCATCAATAATATCTTCCATGTCTTCCATATATTCATAGTCAATCTCAGAATCATCGTCTTCCTCGGAATCGTCAGGTGAGAAATTTGAAAATCTGGTATCAAGCTCATCAGGGTCCTCTACCTTTGTAATAATAAGAATAATGCTGTCGCCCGGTACGGGGATGGCTTCTATCATAAGAGGGAAATCCTCAGCGTGAAAGCCAAACTGACTGGCGGCCTGCTGCATCATATCGCGGAACAGAAGCTTTGCCTTTTCTGTTCCGTAGGCAAGCTCACTTGCCTTAATCTGACGGGAAGCCAAATCTGTTTTATTTAAGGTGCACTTTATTTGATTTTCACTAATTTTTTCAATCTTCATAGCTGCTCCAATCTGATTTATTACTGATTAGAAGATACTATCAGGTTTTATAATCTATGTTTGTATATGTTGAGTGTTACTGAATACTTGTTAATTTTTCACTCATATAGTATAACTCATAATAAACCAGGATGTAAAGTATATTATGATAAAATTTATATAAAAATATGCGAGGAATTTACTGGAACAATGCTAATTTTATGAAAAAATTAAAAAAAATAAAAAAATACTTGCAAAGATTAAAAAAGTATATTATAATAATTAAGGATAGTTAATGGTTTCTGCTGCTGAAAGGAAGTGACAGTGATTATTACTAACAAGGAAGAAGAAATTCTATTTTCTAAGTATCGTATACAAAAGGTCTTAAAGAAGTCAGACAAGAACAGAGTTCTTTTGGCTGTCAATCATGCAATGGGCAGCAAAAGGATTATCAAAGAGGTTCTTCGGGATGAAGAGGGTTATGAAAGTCTGCAGTCAGAAGTTTCCATTTTAAAGCATTTGAATTTTTCAGGAATACCGATGATTTATGATGTGGAAGAGACTGAAAAATATTATTATATTGTCGAGGAATACATACAGGGAAGAAATCTGAGCGAGATAATCCAGACAGAGGGAGTATTTGATGTAAAAAATACAGTATTCTACGGCAGGCAGCTTGCAGATATTGTAAGCTATCTTCATTCTGTAAAACCAGATGCAGTTCTGCATCTGGATATCCAGCCAAAAAATATTATGATTTATGACAGAAAGCTTTATCTGATTGATTTTGGGAATGCATCGTATTCTGGTCATCTGAGCGAAAAAGCATATTTAAAAGGTACACAGGGATTTGCCGCACCGGAGCAGTATCAAGGAAGCGGAGTAGATGTCAGAACAGATATTTATGGAATCGGCGCATGCCTGTGTTTTATGCTGACCGGAATCAGAGGAAAAGAGGGCATAAGCAGGGTTCCTGAATATATGGGCCATATTCTGTCAGGATGTATGGAGGAAAACAAAAAGAACAGATTTGCCTCTGCGGATTTGTTGTCGGAAAAATTACATATTGTGGAAAAACAGCTTATTTTTGTTCCTGCCGGAAATAGCAAAAAAGAAAAAAACAATACAGACAGAAATAACATTAACAATCCAATTATTATATCATTTGTAGGCACACAGTCAAGAATAGGTACATCCGTACTAGCAATGGCATTTACAGAATACCTTGTCAGGCAGGGAACAGATGTTTTGTATGAGGAGAACAATGACACAGAGATGGTTCGGAAAATTGTTCGAAAAAATGAAAATATACGCTATGGAAAAGGGAATTTTTATTATCAGGGAATCCCAATCAGGCCTCTTTACAACAGTAAGAAAATACGCATAGAAACGTCAAGCAGAGTGATTATCAGAGATGAGGGAGTGTTTAACGAAGCAAAGGAATATGGAAACCGGCTGGTTTTGATAGCAGGGATAAGCAGTTGGGAGGAGGATTATACAGCACTAACGGTCAATATTATGGAAAAGAGAGTGGTTCTAAATCCACAGGATAAAATTGTGTGGATATGGAATTTAAATGGCGGACAGGGAGACGAAAAATATATGCCTGCTCTGGGAGTATCAGGATATGACATGCCGTATCTTTCAGCGGAGGGTGAAAATTTATCAGATATGGTATATAAGAAGATTGCACAGCAGTTGGATATCAGGATTTAAAACAAAAGGCTGAGAAAAATCGAGTTTGAAAGGAAAGATTCAGAAATGAAAAGAACATATGGTGAAAGCGGACTGCTTAGCATAGGAATTATGGGAATCGACAGGGGAGAGGGGGTGACTGCTCTGGCAGTAGGGTTGGCGTCTTATCTTCAGGAGGTGCGCTGCAAGAGGGTGGCTATGGCGGAAATGAATGGAGAGGGTGCATTTGAACAGATAAAAAATACTTATTTTGGAAAAAACTATCATGAAATACCGTTTGAAATCTTTAAGATTCACTATTACCCGTCTATTACAAAGGCACAATATTCTAAAATCTGCAATATGGATTACGATTGTATTGTCTCGGATTTTGGATGTGATTATCAAAAATCAATAGAGGACTTTTTAAGGTGCGATAAAAAGATAGTGATGGGTTCTGTAAATTTGTGGAAATATCAGAAATATCTGGAATTTTATGAATATGCGAAAAATTTTCCCGGTATTGGAAAATGGCTGTTTCTGTTGAGCGGCGATGAAGATGATATAAAGATGATAAAGGGGAAGCATAATATAGAGGTGATGAATAAAAAGTTCTTTTTAAATCCTTATGGTATTTCTGAGACAGAAGCGGTGTACTATGAAGCGATTTTACTATAATATATGGAGGCTATATGGCGATAATAAGACAAAAAAAGAGAAATCTGATACTGGCCATGCTGCTTGGAATAGTGATAACGGCTGTTCCAATGGGAGTATACAGCGGGACAGTTACATATAAAAAGCTTATGACGGATAAGGAAATTAAGAATTTAATGGAAGAAATAAATTCTGAGAAGGTATATACAGCGTACTGTCTGACGCGTTCGATGAGCAAGGGAGAACTGATACGCGCAGAGGACCTTGAGGAAATATCAGTCAAAACAAAAAGCAGCTTTAAAGTGTTGGACAGGTCAGATTTAGAAGGCAGGTATTTGTCTGTGGGAATGGAAGCCGGCATAATTATTACGAATTCTGTAATTTATCAGGACTGTGGGCTTGAGGATAATGTAAGAACATATCTCTATGATTATATAGTGCTGCCGGAGGGTATTTCATCTGATGATATCTTTGATATTCGAATCCGTTTTCCAAATGGGGAGGACTATGTAATAGCAGTTGGAAAAAAGGTGGAAAGTATGGTGGAATCAGGGGCATTTATTAATGCATCAGAGGAAGAAAATCTGCTGCTGTCCAGTGCTTATGTGGACACAACAGTATATGAGGGAGCAAAAATATATGCTTCTTTGTATGTGGCAGATTATCAGGAGGCTTCCTGTGTAAATTATCCGTTTAATCTGTATACAACAGAGCTGGCAGCATGGGACCCGAATCTTGTGGAACAGATGGAAACAGAAACAAACCGTTTAAACAGGCAGATACTTGAAAAAAATTTGTTTGACTTTATGGGAGTTGTGATGGGAGGTGAGACACTGACAGATATTTATTAGGTATTTTATACGAACAGTTTATTATCTGATACAAAAATTTAATATATCACAAAGAATAAGTCATCAAACTACGCTACGCTTCGTTTGATGATGTTAGATAACAATGAAGCACACTGATGTGTGCATGAGTCATCAAACTACGCTACGCTTCATTTGATGACATTAGATACCATTATTGCAAGTTGTAGAAACAAATTGGGAAGATAAAAGAGAATTTTCACAAATACAAAAAGGAAGTATGTCATGGATTTTCAGAAACGGCTTTTGTCAGGGTTGGGAGGGAAAATTTGATTTTACAGTTAATAAAATATATAGAATAATTAATTTATGAAATGTGATAAAAACTTGATTTCCTTTGTATATTATTATATCATATAAAAAGATATTTTATGTTATGCATAATCATTATGCGATTGTGCCATAACATTGTCAAAAAGGCACTATTTTTTGAACAAAGAAAAGAGAACGCCACTGATATACAGTGCGGGCGATACTTTGTTCGTATACAGATAAGGAAGGGAATTTAAAATGAACAAAGGGTTTTTTAAGAAAATATGGATGCTGTTGATATTTTTAATACCAGTGTTGATTGTAGCAGGTTGTACAAGGGCATCACAGAGAAAACAGACAGATTTAAAGAGTTTTTATGGAATTATGTCAGATAATGAATATGTAATCCTTCTTGAGGGAGAAAATATTGGAAAAGCTTATAAAGAGGGGGATGAAATATATCTTCCATATGAGCTGGTGAATAATGAAATTAATGACAGGTTTTATCTTGATAAAGAAAATAACCGCATTTTTTATACAGACATTGCTGTACAAAGTTTTGATATTGGTAGTGACAGCAATACAAAAGTAATAAAGGACACAGTTTATATTTCATTTAACTGTATCAAAGACAGAACAGAGATGAATGGTACTGTTTATGAAAATCCAAACAGGGTTGCGATATCACAGAATTTTGGAACAATATCTGTATGCAAACCGGTAAAGGATAATGTAATCAGACAATATAACCGGGATAATTCTGATTATATGGCGGAGGTATCAGAAGGCGAGAGTCTGATTATAAAGGAAAAAATGAATGAATCATGGTACCGCGTAGTAAAGGATAACGGCATTACAGGATATATTAAAGCAAATGAGACAAACGGGGAAGAGACAGAGGAAAGACAATCCTCTTATAAAAAGCCGGAATATACACATATTACAATGGACCAGAAGGTATGTATGGGCTGGCATCAGGTAACATCGAAAGCAGCAAATAACACACTGGAAGAAGTGACCAGAAATGCAAAAGGGATTTTAAATGTAATTTCTCCAACGTGGCTCAAGCTTGCAGATACAACAGGCAATATTTCTTCTCTTGCTCAGGCTTCCTATGTGGAAAAGGCTCATAATATGGGAATGCAGGTATGGGTACTGGCAGATGACTTTTCTTATGGAGAGGACGGGTCTTATTTTGTAAGCGCTGTTCTTGGCAATTATGACAGCAGACAGCGGCTTATCAACAATCTGGTCAGTGAAGTCATAAACTGTAATGCGGACGGGCTGAATATTGATTATGAGAAAATTTATGAAGAAATGGCCGATGATTATATTCAGTTTATCAGAGAGCTTTCCATAGAATGTCGAAAAAACGGACTTGTTCTTTCAGTAGATACCTATGTAATGCAGTCCTACAATGAATTTTATAACAGAAAGGGGATTGCGGAGGCGGCAGATTATCTGGTAATTATGGGCTATGATGAACACTGGGCAGGTGACAACAGCGCAGGTTCTGTGGCTTCGCTTCCATATGTGAAAAAAGGAATTGAGGATGCCAAGGTATGCGCAGATGCCAAAAGGATTATTAATGGAATTCCATTTTTTACAAGAGTATGGACAGAAACTAAAGAGGGGCTTACTTCAGAGGGAACTTATGTGGAAGACCCAATAAACGGGAACTACTGGTTAACCAGTATAGCCGTGGGAATGGATTCAGCAGAACAGAAACTTTCCTCACAGGGAATTACTCCGACATGGCTGGAGGATTTGGGACAATACTATGGAGAATATGAGGCAGAGGGCATCAGAGAGAGGATATGGCTGGAGGATGAAAGGTCTGTGCAGGAGAAGCTAAATGTGATGTCAGAGGCCGGAATTGGCGGAGTAGCATGCTGGAAGCTGGGGTTAGAAAAGGCTGCGGTCTGGGAGGAAATTCAAGAGTATATGAAATAATACAGTGAGGCAGAGTTTTAATATTTTAATAATATTTCAATTTTGAATTAAAAATTTGATAATCAGAGTAATGGAAAAATTTTTAGAATCAGTGCTATCTGCGGGAAAATAGGAATATATTATATAAATGTTATAAGGACATATAAGCATTATCTTCTGGAAGTTAATGCCTGTGTCTAAAACGGAGAAGTTATAATATATGAAAAATAAGCGCAGGATACTGGAATTTATTATGGCAGTAACTATGTTGCTGCTTGTATACATATGTGCCGGAAAACTGCCGGCGATGACTTCGGGGAATAATAAAAATACATCTGATAAAAATGATAAGAATAAAAAAGTAGTACTGTTAGACCCCGGACATGGGGGAATAGACCCCGGCAAGGTTTCTGTGACTGGTACAAATGAAAAGGAAATAAATCTTCAAATAGCTGTCAGAACAAAAGAAAAGCTCGAAAAGGCGGGATATAAGGTGTTTATGACAAGGGAGGACGACGAAGGTCTTTATAAAGACAGCGACAGTAATAAAAAAACGGCAGATATGAAGAGGCGCTGCTTAATGGCAGAAGAATGTCAAGCTGATATTCTGGTCAGTATTCACCAGAATAGTTATCAATCTGAGGGTGTAAAGGGTGCACAGGTATTTTATTATTCTCATTCAGATGAGGGAGAAAAGCTGGCAAAGGCAATACAGAAAAGTTTTCAGACAATAGTGGCTCCCAATAACGGCAGAGAGGCAAAGGCAAATGACAGCTATTATATACTGTTGAATGTAAAGTGTCCAGCGGTTATCTCGGAATGTGGATTTTTGTCAAATTATGAGGAGGCGGAGCTGCTGGAAAAGGAGGATTATCAGGAAAAAGTGGCGAAGGCGATATGTTCGGGAATTGAAGAATATTTTCAGAACAAAAAGTGAATAGGAAAATTATAATGTCGGAGAAATGAGGCTGTTGCGCTAAGAAAAGGCAGTACAAGATTATAGTGTATTTAATTTACATGGATACTATATTTTGTATGTGTTCTGCTTAATGCAACAGCCCTTTTTTATTTGGCTGCTAAAAGCAAAAATATAGTTTATAAAATTATTTATAGAATCCTATATTATTTCTTTTTGTAAATATTTTTAGTGTATCAACGGATTTTGTTTACACTTTAAAAGGATAATATACAAATGTAAAAAAGGTATTGAAATTATGTATTTTTATGTTATAATGTATCTGTTTTTGATTTTTGTCGTTAATTATACACATCAACGAAAAATTTTAGGTAGCTGCCAAATATCGAGGGTTTTATGACCCCGATACAACGCTGCGAATAAAGTAAAATGGTTAATGTCACTGAGAAGTGGCAAGGGCGAAGCATATCATTTTTTAATGTATTAAATAAAGAACAGCAAAAAGATAAAAGAAAAATAGTTATTTGAGTGAAAAGGATTTTAGAATGGCTGAAATAAACATGCAATTTGTTCATAAAGTGAATAAGTCAGAAATTCCAGTTTGTAATATTATGGGGGTAAATATTGCAGCAATTGATATGAATTGGCTGTTGAAGTTTACTGAAAAATATATTACAGATTTGTCAGGGGACTATTGCTGTGTATCAAATGTACATACAACAGTTACTTCATGGGAAGATAAGGATTACTGTATGATTCAAAATGGCGGGATTTTGGCAATTCCTGATGGTGGTCCGCTCTCATCTGTTGGAAAAAGACGGGGATATACTAAAATGAAGCGAACAACAGGTCCGGCTTATATGGAAGAAATTTTTAAAATAAGTGCTCAAAAGGGATATCGACATTATTTTTATGGAAGCACAAAAGAAACCCTTGAAAAATTATGTAAACAATTGCTCAAAAAGTATCCTGATATCCAGATTACCGGAATGTACAGCCCTCCATTTCGCACTATAACAGAAGAAGAGGACAGGCGAATAGTTGAGAAAATTAATAAAACACATTCTGATTTTGTCTGGATTGGTTTAGGAGCGCCAAAACAGGAAAAATGGATGGCCAAGCATCAGGGACAAATAAAAGGATTTATGGTGGGTGTTGGCGCTGGATTTGACTATTTTGCCGGAAATATCGCAAGAGCGCCAAAATGGATGCAAAACAGAAATTTAGAATGGATATATAGATTGTTTCAGGAACCGCGGAGATTATTTCGACGGTATTGGCATACGAATACAAGATTTATCTGGAACGCATACATAAAGGGCAGGTAGATATGGAAAAACAAAGAATACTTATAGTACACAATTATTATCAAATTCCCGGCGGGGAAGATACAGTGGTGGCGAACGAACAAAGAATGCTGGAAAAACATGGACATGAAACATTTTTATACAGCAGAAATAATTCGGAGTTAAATACATTATCAAAAATACAGAAGATGTGCCTTCCTTTTTCAACAATTTTCAATATAAAAACATATCGCGAAGTAAAAAGGATAATAAAAGAAAAGAGAATAGATATTGTTCATGTACATAATACTTTAAACTTGATTAGTCCATCGGTGTATTATGCCGCTTTGAGATGTAAAGTTCCAGTGGTTCAGACGGTACATAATTTTCGCCTTTTATGCCCTTCGGCAGTTTTTTACAGGGATGGACATGTCTGCGAGGATTGTGTGAAATATGGGCTTTGGTGTGCAGTGAAACATAAGTGTTATAGAAACAGTCGTATTCAGACACTTGCATGTGTGGTGAATACTAAAATTCATAGAATTACAGGAATTTATGGAAAGATAAATTATATTTGTCTGACGGAGTTTAATAAAAAAAAACTGTTACAATTAAAACAGATAAAAAAACAAAATGTTTATGTAAAACCAAATTTTACAAGGGAAGATATTTTTAAAGACATGTCAAAAGAAATATCAAGGGGAATATCAAAAGAAATGATGGTATATGAAAAAAGAAAAAATCAGTTTGTTTTTGTTGGAAGGTTGGATAAACTTAAGGGCATTAATTTACTGTTAAAGACATGGGGAATGATAGAAAAAAATGAAGCAAAGTTAATTATTTGTGGAACAGGTCCTATGGAGGAATGGTGCAGGCAATATATAAAGAAAAACAGATTTCAAAACGTTGTAATGAAAGGATTTATTTCGAATCTGGAGGTAAAACAACTTCTTGCAGAATCCAGAGCATTAATATTTCCAACACAATGGTATGAAGGATTTCCAATGAATATAGTAGAGTCATTTTCTGTTGGAACCCCTGTGATTTGTTCAGATTTTGGAAACGCTGATGATATAGTTATGGAGGGCATTACAGGATGTAAATTCCATTATAATTCTCCAGATGAGTTGATACAAGCAATTAAAAGGCTTAACGATTATAAAAATATTTACCAAACAACTAAGGACAAATATGAAAAAGAATATACAGAAAGTCAAAATTATGAAACATTGATTGGAATTTATAAAGTATTGTTATGAAAAATAAAATTATTTGGAGAGTATATTATGAAAATTGCAATTTTTGTTCAATGGATGCTTTGTGGAGGAGTGGAAAATGCATTAATTGCATTAACAAAAAAAATAGCAGAGTTTGGAAATGACATAACAATATACATGATTTTGGAAAAAGGGGATTTTGTAAAAAAGATTCCTGAACAAGTATGTAAAAAACAAATACCTATGTCAGAAAAAGTAAGAAGGTCCATACCAGTAGGAGGAAGCAAAGTTGCCATTAGGGAAAGTTTTTATAAACATCAATACCAAAAGGCGGTGTATTGGACTGTTAGGCATATTGTTAATAAAGAGAAATTTGCCGAATTGAATGTAAATTTTGATAAAATACCAAAATTACAACAGCATTATGATATTGCTGTAAATTATCATATACATTCTCCTTTCCTTGTCAGATATTTATTTGAAAAAGTCAGTGCAGATAAGAAATTCACATGGATTCATAATGATTTTGAAACTACACAATATGATGTAAGAGTTTTGAAAAAGTATTTAGATTGTATAAATAGATTTTATGGTGTTTCACAAAAACTGGTTGATGAATTTGTAAAAATTTTTCCTGAGTATGAAAATAAAACGGAAGTTGCTTTAAATATTGTTCCAATAGAGGAAATAAAGAAAAAGGCTGAATTGGAATATCCTAAAGAATTTTTAGGACTTTCACAAAACATAACAAAAATATTGACAGTAGGAAGGCTTGAGGAACAAAAAGGATATGATATAGCTTTAAGTGTTTGTAAAAATCTAGTTGAAGAAAATTTAAAAATAGAGTGGTTTGTACTTGGTGAGGGTACTTTAAAAGAAAAATTAAAAAGTGAATCTAAAAAACTGGGTATTGAAAAATACTTTCATTTTGTTGGTGTAAAAATGAATCCATATCCCTATTTTAAAAACTGTGATATTTATGTACAAACTTCAAAACATGAGGGATATTGTACTACTATAACAGAGGCAAAGGTTTTTTACAGACCTATTGTCACAACAGATGTTGCGGGTGTTAGGGAACAGATAAGAGATGGGGTATCAGGTGATATATCTAAAATAAGTGTAAACTCTGTTGATGAAAACTTGAAAAGACTTATAAAAGATAAAAAGCGTCAAGAACAATATATAGAAGAATTAAAAAAAGAAATTATACTTGACTCTCCAGAGTGGTTGGAAATCTTTAGATAATTTATTTGTGTAGAAAGGACAAGGAAAAGTATTTGTGAAAATCTCAATAATTACTGTTTGTTTAAATTCTGAAAATACAATTGAAAGAACATTTAAATCAGTACTTTCACAAACATATTCGGAATTTGAGTATATTATAGTAGATGGAAAATCCAAGGATAACACTATTAAGATAATAGAACAATATTATTTAAAGTTTAAAAATAAAAACATTTCATTTAAATGGGTTTCAGAAAAGGATAAAGGACTTTATGATGCAATGAATAAAGGCGCAAAGATGGCATTAGGAGAGTATCTTATTTACATGAATGCAGATGATGAATTTGCTGATAGATATATGGATAGTAAAATTGATGTTTTATATGGCAATGCGAATATCATCGATGGAATGAAGAAAGAAAAAAGAAAAAGCAAAGAAATTAATTCAATAAAAAAACATCTTCCTTTTATTCCACAATCAGCTTTTATACGGACAGTTATTCAGAAAAAATATTTATTTAATTTGTATTATAAAATAAGTGCTGATTTTGATTCATTTCTTCGAATGTATTTGGATGGATGTATTTTTAAACAGATAGATTATACATTTTCTAATTTTTATGCGGGAGGGGTATCATGGGAGAATAGCTGGAAAACATATAAAGAGGATACAAGAGTGAAGCATGAAAATAAGATTTTAAATAGATATGCTCCATTACAGACATTTAAGTATATATACAGATATTTTATTTATAAATTTAAAAGTCTGTAAAAATGGTGAGAAAATATGATTAAAATTATTGAGAAATTAATAGGAGTAATACGGGCAAATCTCATATTTGTATGTAAAATCAATTCTATAAAACATGAAGGATTTAAACATTATGTTGGAAGATTAGGAAAAATTAAAACAGAAAAACATGGTGAAATTATTATAGGAAAGTCATTGTATTTATCGGATAGAACAGTAATAGGTGCATATAAGGAAGGCGCACTTAAAATAGGGAATAACAATTTTTTTAATTCAAATTGTAATATTACATGTTATGGAGAAATTTTAATAGGAGATAATAATTTATTTGGACAGAATGTTGTGATTGTAGACCATAATCATAAGCATAATCAGATAGACCAGCTAATATGCAAACAGGGATTTGAAATCGGAGCAGTTTCTATTGGCTCTGATTGCTGGATATGTGCAAATGTTGTGATTTGCAGTGGGGCTGTAATTGGAGACCATGTAATAGTAGCAGCTAATTCAGTTGTAAATGGAAAATTATTGGTAGCTGGAACATATGCAGGTGCTCCGGCGAAATTAGTAAAAAGGAGAATATAATGAAAGATTATTTGGTTGATGTGTCAGTGTTATTGATATTTTTTTCAAGGTCTGAACAATTTAAGCAGGTTTTTGAACAGGTAAAGAAGGCACGACCAAGTAGGTTGTTTTTATATCAAGATGGTCCCAGAGCAGATAGAGAAGATGATATAAAAGGTATAATGGCTTGCAGAGCTATAGCAGAAGATATTGATTGGAATTGTAAAGTTGAACGATTGTATCAGAAAGAAAATAAAGGTTGTGACCCTTCAGAATATTTAGCTCAAAAATGGGCTTTTTCTTATGTTGATAAATGTATTGTGCTAGAGGATGATGATGTTCCTGCAATATCGTTTTTTACTTTTTGCAAGGATTTATTAGATAGGTATGAATATGATAATCGAATTATGCTGATATCAGGGTTTAACCATGAGGAAGTTACAAAAGGGCTGCCATATGATTATTTATTTACATCAAATGTATCTATATGGGGATGGGCAACATGGAAAAGAGTAATTGATACGTGGGATGCAAAGTATGAATTTTTGGAAGATGAATATGCTATGAGATTGTTTCAATTAAAATTGAAAAATGCACAACTTCTTCGAGGATTGACTAAAGTGTGTGAAAGACATAAAAAAGAAAATAAAGAGTTTTATGAAACAATTTTAATTTCAAATCAATGGATGCAGAATGGATTGTCTATAGTTCCTAGAAAAAATATGATTACAAATATAGGAATTATTTCCGATTCTACACATTTTTCAGGGGATATTCAAAGTCAGCCCAAAGCAATGCAAAAGATATATACAATGAAACGATTTGAAATAAAATTTCCTCTGAAACATCCTAAATATATTATGGAAGATTATGAATTTAAAGATAGAGTATATCGTATTATGGGCTGGAATCATCCTTTGGTTAAAATTTACAGAAGTCTAGAGGTTTTGTTAAAAAGGATAGCCAGAGGCAATGGTATGGATGGAATTAGAGATTTTAGAAGCAAAATTTATTGTTTATTGAAACAAGGAAGATAAATATACAATGAAAGTAAAAATAATTAAAGAATCTGAGGCGAAACAAATAATGTTGAATATTCTTATACAATTTTCGACATATTGTGAAAAATATAAACTTCGCTATTTTCTTGGAGCAGGAACTTTATTAGGAGCAATCAGGCATAAAGGATATATTCCATGGGATAATGATATTGATGTCTGGATGCCTAGGCCTGATTATGAAAAATTAATTTTTATGACTAAGCAAGAATCTATTTCAGAAAATATTAGTTGTTTGGATTTTAATGAAGTTCGGACATTTCCTTTTATAAAGTTAATAGATAAAAGAACAATCTTAAAAGAAAATTATCTAGTAACAGAACAAACCTTAGGAATCTACATTGATATTTTTCCGTTAGATGGATTTCCCGATAACAAGGAAGAGCAAAAAAGAATTTTAAAAAAAGTAAAAATATATAATATTTTATTTAATTTTGCTAATTATCGATTTAATACAGGTTCTTCGTTAAAAAAGAAGTTATTAAAGAATATTTTATATCCATTTTCTAAATTAATTCCAAATAAATGGGTATGTACTCAATATAATAGTTTATGTAAAAAATATAATTATGATGAATGTAATACTTGTGCAGTTGTTGTATGGGGATTAGGAAATAAAACTGTATTTAAAAAAGAATATTTTGATATTTCCTATGCTGAATTTGAAAAGTATACTTTTAGAATTCCAAAATATTATGATAATGTCTTAAAAGGACAATATGGTGATTATATGCAATTACCCCCAAAAGAGAAAAGAATTGTCCACTTTCATACAGCTTATTGGAAATGAGATATTAAAAGTAAAATTGGGAAGTTAATTGATTTATGATATTAAGTTTGGCATTTATTGAAAACAGGATGAGTGAATTAAAGATGAAAGTTAAATTCAATATTAAAACCTTTTTAAATATTTTAGAATATTTACTTATTGTTGGATTAATATTATCTTCAGGCAGTGAATTTTTTTCTATATTTCATGCAACGACAACTTTGATAGTATGGTTTGTTGTTGGGATTATTTATTTTGTTATTGCAGGAAAAAAATTAAAGAAAAAGGCATTTTATACAGCAAGTATTATTGTGTCTATTTTATTTTTTAATTTGGTTATGCATATACAATATACTATTGATTATACATTTTTTTTGGCAATGCTTCTTAAATTGTTTATGTTATTAATTATAAGTAACAGTATGACTGTAGATAGATTTAAAAAAATATTTACGGAGATTATGTTTTTTGAGGCAGTTATTAGTATAATATGTTTTGTCTTGATTACTATTGTGAAAGTTGATGTATTACCATATCAGGAAGAGATACAAGTAATAAAGCAAAGTGGTAATGGTTATGATATTATATATCTTACGCCATATTATACAGTGGGGGCTTTATCATCTGGAGGAAATTATATACGTAATTCGGGAATATTTGTAGAAAGTCCAATGCATCAGATTTTTTTAAATTTAGCTTTGTTATTTACTATGGAGGGATTTTCAGGAATTGGTAAGAAAAAACGTAATATGTTTATTATTATTTTTGTGCTTTCAATTATTTCTACAAGGTCAATGGGTGGATATCTTGTTTTTATGTGTGTAATAGCATGGTATTTGTTTTGCAGCAATAGAGCTGTAAGTAACATAAGGAATAAATTAATAGCATTTTTTCTTGCTGTATGTTTTTTATTATATAATTTAATGATATCTGGAACTTTTGATAGGTTAATATATGGAACTGGTACAATGATTACAAGAACAAATGATACATTAGGGGCCTTTAGAATGTCTCTTTTACATCCAATTATAGGAGATGGGGCTTTTAATGAACATCATGTATCAGCAGAATTATATGGTGTTACTACTGGTTCTAATGGATTAATGAGTTTACTTTATTATTATGGCTATCCAATTATAGCATTATATCTTATAAGAATATTATATGTTGTAAAAAAACATTTTAAAAAGAATATGCTTTGGATGGTTTTATTTGGCATTTTGTTGTTAACTTTATTTGTTGAGCCAATTGGACAGTATCCAATATATTTGATTTTTTTATTTGGTTGGGAAAATGGGGGTGTAATTAATGATAGTCTTAATCACAGCAACAATTCAGCCTCAAATTAAAAAAAGAAACATAATAGCAGATAGTTTTGATAGAGAGAAGCAATATAAAGATTCCGTGATATATTTGTTGGACTGTAAAAAAGTACAAAAAATAATTTTTTGTGAAAATAGTGGTTATAATTATGAAGGATGGGAAGAAATAGAAAATTATGCAAAAAGAAATAATAAAGATATAGAGTTGCTTAGTTTTAATGGGAATATAAAGGAAATTAAAAAAAGAGGAAAGGGATATGGAGAAGGAGAAATAATAAAATATGTAATACAGAATAGTAGTTTTCTTAAAAATGAAAAAAATTTTGTTAAAATTACTGGTAGATTAACTGTGAGAAATTTGGATAAGATTTTATTTAAAATTGACCAAAATAAGATTTATATAAAAACATTAGCTGTAAATTATAAATCAAATCTTGCAGACACTAGATTTTTTATAATGCCTGTGAATTTATATAGATGTTTATTTTTAGAATTATATCAATCTGTGGAGGATGAGAAAGGAAAATATATTGAAAAAATATATACAGACTTTATTATAAAAAATAATATAACTGTTTCTGATTTTCCAATATTTCCTATTATTAGTGGGGTCTCAGGTTCAACTGGTAGAATTTATCACGAAAATAAATTTAAGTTTTATATAAAGAATTTTTTGCTGAAAATAGGATTTTACAAAATAAAAAATAAATAAAATATTACGAAAAGTAGAGCAACAATAACTATGCCTAAAATGAATACTGTGAAAGAAAATAATATTAGTATTAAACTTAATTATTTATATAATCTGATTTATCAAATTCTAGGAATGTTGATACCGTTAATTACAACACCATATGTTTCTAGAATTCTTGGTGCTTCTCAAATTGGTGAGTATACATATGCACTTTCTATTGTAACTTATTTCAATCTTATATCTAATATGGGTTTGGGAACATATGCTCAGCTTGAAATAGCCAAAAATCGTAATGATAAAAAATATATAAAAAGTTTTTTCTCTGAAATTTTATTATGCAAATTATTATTATCTGTTCTAGCTTTACTTTTTTATACTTTTTATGTTTTGAATATCAGAAATGTTTTGTGTTTTATACTATATCTTCCAATTTTAACGTCATTAATTGATATTTCATGGCTTTTTCAGGGGTTAGAACAGTTTAAAATTATAGTAATTAGAAATATTATTATTAAGTTTGCGTGTTTGGTTTTAATATTTTGCTTTGTAAAAAAACAATCAGATTTAGTAATTTATGCACTTATATTACAAGGTTCTGCTTTATTAGGAAATGCCACCTTTTGGTTCCATCAGAAACATTTTGATTTTAAATATATTAAATGTAATAAAATCTTTAAACATTTAAGAAATGGAATTACTTATTTTATTCCTACCATTGCACTTACTATTTATTCGATGATGGATGCAAGTATGTTAGGATGGATTGGAAAAGAATCTGCTGAAATTGGATATTATGAGCAAGCACATAAAATAGAACGGGTGGTTGTTGCAATATTAACATCATTAAGTACAGTAATGCTTCCAAGAATGGCTTTTTTGCATCAAACTGCTTCAAGTGAAGAGGTGATAAAAAAAATTAAACAAAGTTTATGTTTTATTTCTTTAATAGGATGGCCATTATCTGTAGGAACATTTGCTATATCAGATATTCTGGTTCCAATTTTTCTGGGAGCGAATTATGAGAAATCAGTTGTGTTGTTGCGTATATTTAGTATACTTATTATAATAGTTGGATTAAATAATATAATAGGTACACAATGTTTGATGTCAGGCGGAAAACAAAAGAAATATAATTATAGTGTAATAATTGGTGCATTGTTAAACCTGCTTTTAAATGTAATTTTGATACCAGTATTTTCATCTATAGGAGCTGCTATTGCATCAGTTTTTGGAGAATTTGTAATTTTATTAATGTTTTTATATTTTAGTCATAAGTTGATAAAAATAAAATCTTTCATTTTTATCAACTTACCATTTATTATATTGTCAGTTATAATGGGAATTATAATATATTGGATGAAAAAATATCTGACTTGCTCTATACAGAGCTTGATTATTATATTTATTGTAGCCTTTTTGTTTTATTCAAGTGTTATATTTGGGGTATTTATTACTATGAAAAAAATAAGGAGAAAGGATAAAAAGTAGTGAATGTTTTATTTATTGTGGAAGGTATCGGAGGACATAATATCTCATATTTAAGAGCATTATCACAAACCAAATTATATAAAAGTGTTATTATTACACCTGTATATATATCTGAGATAGATGCTGAACAAATTGTTTATGATGATATAGTATTTCCAAATAAAAGTTTTATAAAATATAAAAAATGGATAATGTTTATAATTAATGAATCTAAAAAGAAAAAGTATGATGTGGTTCATTTTATAGATGGGGATACAATTATGCGCTTTTTTGGTCTTGGGATTTCAAAGATTGTGGCAGATAAACATTTGATTACTTTTCATCATTTTTTTTCAGGATTAATAAGAAAAGTTAGTTACAAATGTATGTTAAAATGTGGTATACAAGCAGTAGTACATACAGATAATATAAAGAAACAGTTAGAAAAAATAATAAATAGAAACGTAAATAAGGTAGACTATCCTTCTTTTACTGTAACAACTCCTATAAATAAGAAAGCAAATAAAATTCCTATTTTAGGTGCTTTTGGAGCAACTAGATATGAAAAAGGATTAGATATCCTTCTTTCAGCGCTAGAGTGTGTAAATAATCCTTTTGTTTTATTAATTGCAGGAGCAGAAACAGAAATTAAAAAATCCTATATTGATAATTTTATTCCTAAAATAAAAGGTAAAGTTATTTGTGATTTAAAATTTTTATCCGAGGATGAGTTGAAAAATTATTTGGATAAAACAGATATTTTTGTATTGCCATATAGATTAAATTTTGATGGAGCAAGTGGACCTCTTGCAGATGGTGTTGCTAGAAGAAAAATGATAATTGGTTCAAATCATGGCAGTTTAGGAGAACTAATAGAGCAAAATCACATTGGCGTAACATTTGAAGCTGAAAATATTGATTCATTGGCGCATATTATTGAACAAGCTATAACAGAGCCTTTTGTTTATGATGAAACAGCCCTTGCATACAGTCAGAAATTAACTGTTGAAAATTTTATTTATACTTATTATAAAATATATACAAATTAAAAGTGATATTATAAGAGTTTATCATAAAATAGGAATGGTGATTACAATGAATGTATCTGATTATATAGTAAAATATCTTGAAAATCTTGGAATCAAGCATTTTTTTGGTTATCAGGGAACAATGATTGCTTATTTTGCAGAAGCTGTGTATTTGAATCCCAATGTACAAAATCATAGCTGTTATAATGAACAGGGAGCCGCTTTTGCTGCCTGTGGTTATGCTAAAGCATCTGGCAGCTTGGCCGTAGCATATGCAACCAGTGGTCCGGGAGCTTTAAATCTGATATCAGGGATTGCGGATGCATATTATGATTCAGCTCCGGTTCTTTTTATTACTGGACAGTTAAATACTTCAGAATACACAGATATTTCTGATTTAAGACAGCAGGGATTTCAACAGACTGATGTAATAAATATTGTGAAGCCTGTTGTTAAATATGCAACTATGCTTATTTCGGCAGAAAAGATAGCATATGAATTGGAGAAGGCCTGCTATATCGCTACAAGTGGAAGAAAAGGTCCAGTCCTTCTTGATATTCCCATGAATATTCAAAAGATGAAAATATGTGAAGATGGTTTAGAGCATTTTAGTCCTTTTCATAAAAATTTGGTATCAGATAGATATTGTGATGCGGCTGATATTATTCTTTCTTTTCTGCAAAAATCAAAACATCCCGTTTTTCTTTTGGGCAATGGCATTTCAAAGAATGAGGAAGAAAGAGAAGTAGTCAATAAGCTGGTAAATAAATATAAGATTCCAGTACTTACCAGTATTTTGGGAAAAGATTTAATAGAAGAGAGTTCTCCATATAATATTGGATTTATTGGTTCAGCATATGGACATAGAAGTGCAAATATTATTATCTATGAGAAAACAGATTTGATTATATCGCTTGGATGCAGTTTATGTCGACGACAGACGGGAGGAAATACTGAAAGGTTTGCCCAAAATGCAAAGATTATTCGAGTGGATATTGACGATATCGAATTAAAAAGAAAAATACATGAAGATGAAATTTCGTTGAACTGTGATGTAACACAGGTTATAAGAGAGCTTGTAAAACGTAAATGTGAATGTGATTTTTCAGATTGGCTTTGTATCTGCCAAAGAATAAAGTCACTGACAGCGGATTTTGATTCTTTGTGTCCAACAAGATTGCCGAATCAATATATTTATGCGATTAGTAAAATATTACCGAATCATAGTGTAATTGTATCAGATGTGGGCCAACATCAGATGTGGATTGCACAGTCTTTTGGAGCGAAGAAGGGAAACAGGATTCTTTTTTCAGGAGGCCATGGGGCGATGGGATTTGCACTTCCAGCAGCAATAGGAGCCTATTATGCAACAGGATTAAAACCAGTCTGTATTGCAGGTGATGGCGCTTTTCAAATGAATATTCAAGAGCTTCAATGGGTGTTTAGAGAAAAGATTCCAATTATAATTTTTATCTTTAATAATCATGTCTTGGGATTGATTCGACAGCAGCAGGATGATTTTTTTCATGGAAACTACTTTGGTTCTTCAGCAGAAGGTGGTTATTCTGCCCCGTCATTTGTAAATATTGCCAAGGCTTATGAAATTAATAGTAGACAAATAAATTCTTTGGAAGAGTTGTATGCTGTTTCTGATATTCTTTCCTCTGTCAGACAGCCTCTTTTGCTAGAGATTATGCTACCAGAAACTTCCAGAGCTCATCCAAAAACGTATTTTGGTGAAGAAATGAATAATCAAAGACCATATATACCAGCAGAGCTTTTGAAACAGATAAAGGAAATGTAACAGAAAGGCAGATAGATGAAAAAGGTTATTACATATGGTACATATGATTTATTGCATTATGGACATATACGCCTTTTAGAAAGGGCTAAAAATTTGGGGGATTATCTGATTGTTGGAGTGACAGCAGATGATTTTGATAAATCAAGAGGAAAAATCAATGTCCGACAGTCATTAATGGAAAGAGTTGAAGCTGTTAAAGCAACAGGACTGGCAGATGAAATTATTATTGAAGAATATGAAGGACAAAAAATTGATGATATAAAACGTTTTGAAATAGATATTTTTACAATCGGTTCTGATTGGAAAGGCAAATTTGACTATTTAAAAGAGTATTGTGAAGTGATTTATCTTGACCGAACTGAAGGTATTTCTAGTTCGGAACTGCGGAAAAAAAAGAGCGGACTTATGTTAGGGCTGGTGGGAGAGGCTTTATTTCTGGACAAGTTTATCAAAGAAAGTTGTTATGTAAATGGTGTTACAGTAAAAGGTATTTATACCCCTTCTGTTGATTTATTAAGTAATCAACAAAGAAATCTTTTTATAGTGACAGAAGATTATGATTATCTGCTTAAAAATGTGGATGCAGTATTTATTTATGCGCATCCGAAGCTTCGTGAAAGGCAAGTTCGCTATGCGCTGGAAAGAGGAAAACATGTATTATGTGAATCTCCTGTTGCATTGAATGAAAATAAGTGCAGAGAATTATTTGAACTGGCAGAAGCAAAAGGATGTATTTTGATGGAAGCAATGAAGACTGCATATTCCACAGCTTTTTCCAGATTAATTCTTCTTGCACATGGTGGGAAAATAGGAAAGATTGTTTCTGTTGATGCCACATGTACAAGTTTGAGAGATATGTATGAAGAGGGAGAGGCAGAAATATGGAATAGTCTTAATAAATGGGGACCAACAGCATGTCTTCCGATTTTTCAGTTATTAGGAACAAATTATTGTGAGAAAAAAATAATTTCTCATTTTAATGAAAACAGAAAGATAGACGTATTTTCAAAAATTGATTTTCTTTTTCGTGAGGCAGTTGCTACTGTTAAAGTTGGAATAGGTGTCAAATCAGAGGGGGAACTTATTATTTCAGGTACGCAGGGCTATATATATGTACCAGCACCATGGTGGAAAACGGATTATTTTGAAATACGTTATGAAAATCCGGCAGAAAATAAAAGATATTTTTACCAGCTAGATGGGGAAGGAATCAGATATGAGATTGTAGCATTTATGAGAGCAATAGAAAAAGGAAAAGCGGATTTTTATATTGACAAAAATGTTACATATGCGATTGCAAAGCTTATGGAGGATTTTGAGAACAGAAAAGATTTTGTTCAAATATAAAATTTTGATGGAGATGATATTTTGAAAACAGCAATTGTTACAGCATCCACAAAGGGAATTGGGTTGGAAATTGCAAAAAAATTATTTACTAATGATTATAAGGTGTATATGAGTTACTATCAGGATGAAAAAACAGCCGAAAATGTACAAAAATTTGTTATAGGAGAAAGTAATGCAATTATATCAAAAGTTAATTTATCAGATTATTCTAAGTCTATGAAATATCTGGAAGAAATATTAGAACAGGAAAAGAAGGGGATTGATTGTATTGTATTTAATGCTGGAGGTACATTAAAAGCAGATATTGGAGAAATCCAATATGATGAATGGAAACGTTGTTTTGATATGAATCTTAATATCCCGTTTTTTATGCTGCAAAGGGCAGCAAAATATATAAACAGAGAAGGGAGAATTGTGTTTATGAGTTCTGTAATGAGTATATATGAGCATTCAAGTTCGATTGCTTATGGAGTATCCAAAGCTGCAATCAATTCTCTTACTGCATATCTAGTAAAATATTTTTGTGGCAGAGAAATTACAGTAAATGCTGTTATTGTTGGTTTTACAAATACATCAATGATAAAAAGAACACCTGAACATGAAGAAAGAATAAAAAGTAAAATTGCCCTTGGAAGATTTGCAGAACCTGAAGAAATTGCACAGGTGGTTTGGCATATTATTCAAGATAGTTATATAAATGGCAGCCTGATTGAAGTTGATGGCGGATATTGTTATCAGTAAATAGATATAAGGTGATGTTTTTTATTAATAAGTATTATTTGTTAAGACTTTTTAAAGAACAATATGGATTTACCATCAATGATTATATTATTCGGCTGCGGATTACAAAAAGTAAACAGCTTCTCAGATTCAGCGATATGACAGTGGAGCAGATTGCTTATGAATGTGGAATAAACAGTCCGAATTATTTTGCGCGTATGTTTAAGAAAATCGAGGAAATCAGTCCTGCAGAATATAGAAAGTTGTGGCGGACAGGGAAGAAAGTATAAAACAGCAAAAATTTTATATTGCTGAAAAAATCAAGGATAATTTCAGGTAAAATAAAAAGACTACACAATATTGATTTACACAATTTTAATTTTGCAAAAGTCAATATTGTGCAACATTTTTTTAATATTGTGAATTCAAATACACTTAAATAAAAAGTAAAATAAGATTACTTCAAAATAATAATGACACAAAAATAAGTAAAAAAGGAGTACAGCTATTATGAATAAAATTGCACTTATTACCGGCGTTACAGGTCAAGACGGTTCCTATCTGTCAGAATTTCTTTTAGAAAAAAATTATGAAGTTCATGGAATGATTCGCCGTTCTTCCGTAGATTACCGTGAACGGATTGCCCACCTGGAAGGACATCCACGTTTCCATTTACACTATGGGGATTTGGGAGATTCTATGAGCTTGATATCTGTTATAGGCTCTGTCCGGCCAGACGAAATATACAATCTTGCAGCACAAAGTCATGTACAGGTTTCCTTTGATGTGCCGGAGAATACAGCAGATATTGATGCAACCGGCGTTTTACGTGTATTGGAAGCAGTGCGCTTGTGTGGACTGGCAGAAACCTGCCGTATTTATCAGGCATCCACATCAGAGCTGTACGGAAAGGTAGAGGAAGTTCCTCAAAATGAAAATACGCCATTTCACCCATACAGTCCATATGCTGTGGCAAAACAGTATGGTTTCTGGATAGTAAAGGAATATCGTGAAGCTTATGGAATGTTCTGTTGCAGTGGAATTTTATTTAATCATGAGTCTGAACGCCGTGGAGAAACCTTTGTAACAAGAAAAATCAGTCTGGCCGCAGCGCGTATTGCACAGGGCCGACAGGACAGGCTTTATCTCGGAAACCTGAGCTCTCTTCGCGACTGGGGTTATGCCAAAGATTATGTAGAGTGCATGTGGCTTATTCTTCAAAATGAAAAGCCAAAGGATTATGTAATCGCCACTGGTGTACAACATTCTGTTCGTGAATTTTGTCAGCTTGCTTTTCATTATGCAGGCATTGAGCTGGAATTTACCGGAGAGGGAATAGAAGAAAAGGGAATTGATAAGGAGAGTGGCAGAGTACTTGTAGAAGTCAGTCTGGATTTTTACAGGCCGACAGATGTAGTAAATTTGTGGGGTGACCCTTCAAAGGCAAGAAAAGAACTTGGCTGGAATCCGGTAAAAACCAGCTTCGAGGAACTTGTCCGATTAATGGTAGAGCATGATATGAAAAAGGTATCTATGGAGCGTGCCGAGGAACAGATTCGCACAAATCTGGAAGAATATCTGGAAAAAGGAATTATCAAATAAGAAATAAAATTTGTGTTTTGCAAAAGAAACGATAAAAACAGAAAGGTTGTAAAACAATGATGGAAAAAAATGCGAAAATTTATGTTGCCGGACATCGGGGAATGGTTGGCTCCGCGATTGTACGTGAGCTGAAGAGGCAGGGCTATAAAAACATTATTACCCATACTCATAAAGAGCTTGATTTGTGCCGTCAGTCTGAGGTGGAGGAGTTTTTTGAAGCGGAGCAGCCTGAGTATGTATTTCTGGCTGCGGCAAAGGTTGGCGGAATTGTGGCAAATCAGGAGGCTCTGGCTGATTTTATGTATGACAATATGATTCTGGAAATGAATGTGATTCATTCCGCATGGAAAAACGGCTGTAAAAAGCTGGAGTTTCTTGGAAGCAGCTGCATCTATCCGCGTATGGCTCCTCAGCCAATGAAAGAAAGCTGTCTTTTAACCTCTGAGCTGGAAAAGACAAATGAGGCTTATGCGCTGGCAAAAATCAGCGGATTAAAATATTGCGAATTTCTAAACAGGCAGTATGGCACAGACTATATTTCTGTTATGCCGACGAATCTGTATGGACCGAATGATAATTATCATCCGACACACAGTCATGTGCTTCCGGCGTTGATTCGACGTTTTCATGAAGCGAAGGAGCAGGGGCTTTCATATGTTACCTGTTGGGGAGACGGCTCTGCTCTGCGGGAATTTTTGTATGTAGACGATTTGGCAAATCTGTGTGTTTTTTTGATGAATCATTACAGCGGAAATGAAACGGTAAATGCTGGTACTGGAAAGGAGCTTACGATTAAGGAACTGACAGAGCTGGTGGCACATGTAATCGGGTATACCGGCGAAATCAGGTGGGACAATACAAAGCCAAACGGAACTCCGAGAAAGCTTCTGGATGTAACCAAAACAAAGGCATTGGGGTGGACTTATAAGACAGAGCTGGAAGAGGGTATTCGATTGAGCTATGAAGATTTTTTAAATAACCCGGTCAGGGCAGAGAGGTAGAATTATGAATATTGTATTACTGTCCGGCGGTTCAGGAAAACGCCTGTGGCCGCTGTCAAACGATGTGCGTTCCAAACAGTTTATTAAAATTTTTAAAGCGGAAAACGGAGAATATGAGTCAATGGTTCAGCGTATGTACCGTCAGATTCGGACTTTGGACAAGGAGGCAAAAATTACAGTAGCTACCTCCAAAACTCAGGTTTCTGCGATTCATAATCAGCTTGGAAAAAAGGTGGGTATTTCCGTAGAACCCTGCCGCCGTGATACTTTTCCGGCAATTGCGCTGGCGATGGCGTATCTTGCAGATGTACAGAAAGTTTCTCTAAAAGAACCAGTAGTAGTCTGTCCGGTGGACCCCTATGTGGAACAGGATTATTTTGAGGCTTTAAAACTGCTTTCCGAACAGGCCGCAAAAGGGGAGGCAAATCTTGTACTTATGGGTATTGAACCAACCTATCCAAGTGAAAAATATGGGTATATTCTTCCAAAGGACAAAGAGTGTATCAGTGATGTTTCCTGTTTTAAGGAAAAACCGGATATGCAGGCTGCAAAGCAGTATATTGCGCAGGGGGCACTGTGGAATGGAGGTGTGTTTGCGTTTAAACTTGAATATCTTCTGGAAAAAGCACATGAATTAATTGATTTTACGGATTATCAGGATTTGTTTTCCAAATATGAAACACTGGAAAAAATAAGTTTTGATTATGCAGTAGCTGAAAAAGAGCCATTTATTCAGGTTATGCGTTTTGGAGGTCAGTGGAAAGACCTTGGGACATGGAATACCCTGTCTGAAGCAATGGAGGAAAACTGTATTGGCGAGGGAATGATGAATGAGGAGTGTACAAATGTTCATATTGTAAATGAACTGAATGTACCTGTACTTGCGATGGGGCTGCATGATGTAGTGATTTCTGCCAGTCCTGACGGGATTCTGGTATCAGATAAGGGGCAGTCCAGTTATATTAAACCTTATGTGGACAAAATAGACCAGCAGATTATGTTTGCAGAGAAGTCATGGGGAAGCTTTTATGTACTGGATGTGGAGCAGGAGAGCCTGACTGTCAAAGTAACATTAAATAAAGGCCATAGTATGAATTATCACAGCCATAAAAACAGAGATGAGGTCTGGACTGTGATTTCCGGCACAGGGCATACAATTGTAGACGGAATGGAACAGAAGGTTCATGCAGGAGATGTAATTACCATGCAGGCGGGATGCCGGCATACGATTATTGCAGATACAGAGCTGAAATTAATAGAGGTTCAGCTTGGCAGGGAGATAAGTGTTTATGACAAACAAAAATTTGCACTCGAATAAAAAACACAATCCTCCATTTTTGTTAAAGCCTGATGCAAAGGATTATCTGTGGGGCGGGAACCGCCTGAATGATGATTTTGCAAAAGGAATAGAATTATCTCCTCTTGCGGAAACATGGGAGTGTTCTGTACATCCGGACGGACTGAGTGTGGTTGCATCAGGAGAATTTCAGGGAATGACACTTGCAGAGCTTTTAAAAGAGCACAGAGAATTTCTTGGCAGTCATTCTGAGAAAAAAGGAGAGCTTCCTATATTAATTAAGCTGATTGATGCGAAAAAAAATCTTTCTGTACAGGTTCATCCAGATGATGAGTATGCCATGAAATATGAAAACGGGCAGTCGGGAAAGACCGAAATGTGGTATGTTATGGACTGTGAAGAAAATACAGAGCTGGTATACGGGCTGCTTCATGATACAGATAAGGAGCTTTTGCGGGAAAGTATTTCCAAGGGAACTATTGAACGGCTTTTGCAAAAGGTTCCTGTAAGGAAGGATGATGTGTTTTTTATTGAAGCCGGAACGATTCATGCGATAGGAGCAGGTGCGCTAATTGCAGAAATTCAGGAAAATTCGAATTTAACTTATCGGCTGTATGATTATAACCGGGTGGACAGAAATGGAATAAAAAGGGAGCTGCATGTGGAGAAAGCATTAGAGGCTGCTGACCTTACAAGCAGCGCAGGACCGGTGCAGCCGCTTCGAGTGTTAAAATATCGTCAGGGCTGCGCCTCGGAGCTTCTGTGCAGATGCAGATATTTTGAGGTATATCGTATGCTGGTGAATACAGAGCGCTGCCGGAAGCTGGTAGGTTATCAGGCAGACAGTACCAGCTTTCGAGTGCTGTTGTGTATCGGGGGATGTGGTTCTATGGTATGGCAGGACAATGGAACACTTAATTTTTTTAAAGGAGATTGTGTGTTTGTTCCGGCGGAGTCTGTAAAGTTCAGAATTCATGGAAAGGCGGAGTTTTTGGATATCAGAGGATAGAGGAAGGAAGAGGCCTGATATACTGCAAAATCAAAATCGTGCAGAATTTACATAAAAATTATAAAAAAATACTTGTCTGAATGGCAGTCTGCGTAGTATAATAGAAATACATATAACATTGCGTGAAATAGTTAAATAATGGAAAACCTGTGCTATGTTACGGAGTGTGTTAATTGCGAGATATTATTATATGGAAAAAAATATTACACAAAGCAATATTACATGAAAAAGTATTGCATGGAAAAATATTACGCGAAATAAAATTACACAGAACAGTATGGCACAGGATATTATTGCACAGAATGTTAAAATAATGTATTAAAGGAGGATTTTTTTATAATGTTATCTAACAAAACTTATAAGTTCTGGTTCTGTACAGGCTCACAGGATCTTTATGGAGATGAGTGTCTGAAGAAAGTTGCTGAACATTCAGCAAAAATTGTGGAGGCTCTGAATGCTTCTGACAAGATTGATTATGAAATCGTATTAAAGCCTACATTAATCAGTCAGGCATCCATCAGACAGACATTCAATGATGCAAACAATGACCCTGACTGTGCAGGTGTTATTACATGGTGTCATACCTTCTCGCCTGCAAAAATGTGGATTCTTGGCTTAAAGGAGTTTAAAAAGCCTCTTTGCCATCTGCATACACAGTTTAATGAGGAGATTCCTTATGATACCATTGACATGGATTTCATGAATGAGAACCAGTCCGCTCACGGTGACAGAGAATATGGTCATATTGTAAGCCGTATGGGTATTGAGAGAGAAATCATTGTGGGACACTGGGCAAATGAGACTGTTCAGGAGAGAATCGGTGTTTGGATGACAACAGCTATCGGCGTAATTGAATCAAGCCATATCAGAGTATGCCGTTTCGGTGATAACATGAACAATGTGGCAGTTACAGAAGGCGACAAGGTAGAGGCTCAGATTAAGTTTGGATGGGAAATTGACCATTATTGTGTAAATGATGTAGTAGAATATGTAGATGCTGTATCCGAGAGTGATGTAAATGCACTGGTAGATGAATATTACAGCATGTATAAAGTAATTGACGATGGCAGAGATGCAGACGAGTTCAGAAAGCATGTAGCTGTACAGGCTCAGCAGGAAATCGGTATCGAGAAATTCCTGGTAGAGAACAACTATCAGGCTGTGGTAACACACTTTGGCATGTTGGGCGGATTAAAGCAGCTTCCGGGTCTTGCAATTCAGAGACTTATGCAGAAGGGCTACGGCTTTGGCGCAGAGGGTGACTGGAAGGTTGCAGCCATGGTTCGTCTGATGAAGTTAATGACTGCAAACAAGAAGGATGCAAAGGGAAGTTCCTTAATGGAAGATTATACTTATAATCTTGTTCCAGGTAAAGAAGGTATTCTTCAGGCACATATGCTGGAGGTTTGCCCAAGCTGTGCGGAAGGTGATATTTCCATGAGAGTATGCCCTCTTTCCATGGGTAACAGAGAAGACCCTGCACGTCTTGTATTTACATCCAAGGCAGGTCCGGCAGTTGCAACATCATTAATTGACCTTGGCAACAGATTCCGTCTGATTATCAATGCCGTAGAGTGCAAGAAGGTAGAGAAGCCAATGCCAAAGCTTCCAGTAGGTACTGCATACTGGACACCGAAGCCGGATTTTGCAACAGGCTGTGAGGCTTGGATTCTGGCAGGCGGCGCACATCATACCGCATTTTCCTATGATTTGACAGTTGACCAGATGGTAAGCTGGGCAAATTATATGGGCATTGAGAGTATTGTCATTGATGAAAATACAAACATCAGAGAGTTTAAGAAAGAATTAAAGTTAAATTCTGTTTATTATAATTAATAGAACCAGCCGGAGGTTGACTGTTATGTGTCGAATCAAAGGTTGATTACAATGCATACAGTCAGCCAAAGGCTGATTGGCTGAAAAAGCAGACAGAAGAAAGGGTTTAAAATGTTAGAAGAATTAAAGAAAGCCGTATATGAAGCGAACATGGACCTCCCAAAGTACGGACTTGTTACTTTTACATGGGGAAATGTAAGTGGAATAGACAGAGAATCAGGACTTTTTGTCATTAAGCCTTCAGGTGTGGATTATGACAAGCTGACACCGGATGATATGGTAGTTATGGATTTGAACGGAAACAGAGTGGAAGGAAAGTATAAGCCGTCTTCTGACACACCGACACATCTTGAGATTTATAAAGCGTTTCCAGAGGTTGGCGGTGTCGTTCATACACATTCATCCTATGCGACAAGCTGGGCACAGGCAGGAAGAAGTATTCCTTGTTACGGCACTACTCACGCAGATTATATGTATGGAGAGATTCCTTGTGTAAGATGTCTTACAAAGGAAGAGATAGAAGGAGCTTACGAGGAGAATACAGGTCATTTAATCGTAAATGAATTTAACAGAATGGGCAAGGACCCTATGGCAGTTCCAGCGGTTCTGTGCAAGAACCACGGACCATTTGCATGGGGCAAGGATGCGCATGAAGCAGTTCACAATGCGGTAGTTCTGGAAGAGGTTGCAAAGATGGCTTACAGAGCTGAGACAATTAATGTAAGAATTCAGCCGGCTCCACAGGAGCTTCAGGATAAGCATTATTACAGAAAGCATGGAGCAAATGCTTACTATGGGCAGAACTAATTAAAAACAGATTGTTCGAAAAAATAAGAAAGGCACAGAATATAGAAATATGTTCTGTGTCTTTTTTGTGAGGATAAGAGGGAAATTTTAATAGTTGCTTTTTGTGAAAATCATATTAAGAATATCTTCACCATTTATATTACTTCTGCCTTTTATAAAATCATATTTTGTCTGTAACATAACTAAAGTTCTTTTATTTCTCTTTATCAAAATAATCTGCTTCATTCATTTCAGTCACTTCGCAAGGTTTGACAACATAGCTGCCTTTTGCGAATTGCACAGTTTTGTAATTTTTCAATGACAATGCTCCCTCTTCAGTTCTTATATATAATTCATTATCACTAAGAAATAAATCTCCTATATCAAGTTCTTCATATTCATATCTATATTTACTATCAAGTTCTTCAATTTTAATATATTTTTTATACATTTTATCTTTCTCCTTAAAGAATTACCATAAATATTTGAATTATGCCTGTCTTTTATGTACTGTTATACCTGAAATACTTCAATCTGATTTTTCAGCAACTGCGCATGTGCGGTCAATTCCTCTGAGAATGCGGCACTTTGCTCTGCCATAGCCGAGTTTTGAGCCACAACAGAAGAAATCTGTTCAATACCCTCCGTAATTTGCCCTAGTGCCTCCGCCTGATTAACAGAAGCCTCCGAAATACTGTCAATACGTTTTCCTAATTCCAGTGCTTCTTCCACAGACATTCGAAGCATATCCGCTGTTTCTCCTACAATCGACATGCCCTTATCAACTGAATCCAGCGCATTGGCAATCAAATCTACCGTAGACTGCGATGCGTTCATACTGTCAAGGGCAAGGTTGCTTACCTCATTAGCAACTACCGCAAATCCCTTTCCGGCCTCTCCGGCGCGGGCAGCTTCTATGGAAGCATTCAGCGCCAGAAGCGTTGTCTGGTCCGCAATCGTCTGAATAGAGCTGATAACCTCTTTGATCTGACTGGAGGAGTGACTGATATCCTCCATAGCCGCCACAAGCTTTTTCATCTGCTCATCGCACGAGGTTAAATTTTTTTGTACATGAGCAGCTTTCTCATTGGCATCTACGGCATTTTGGGCATTGTAATCTACCTGAGAGGAAACTGTTTCAATTGTAGCCTGAAGCTCTTCCACTGCGCTTGCCTGGTCCGAAGCTCCGTCAGACAACGCCTGAGAAGTCAGAGATATCTGTTCCGCTCCGTCTGCTACTTCAAAGGAAGCATGGTTAATGCTTGTAATGGTAGATGTAAGCTGCTTCTTGATATCTATCAGTGCATCCTTTATCTTTTGAAACTCCCCTACATATTCATTTTTTAATTCAAAATTCAAATCTCCGCCTGCGATTTGCTCCAGAATTTCAGAAATTTCATCAATATAAACAATATAATCCTTCAGACGGATAACTGTATGGTCCAGAGAAGCGGCAACCTGTCCGATTTCATCATTGCTTTCCACCTTCGCATCAATTTCCAGATTTCCGTTGGCAATTTCATCTGCGATTTTTTCAAGCTGTTCCAGAGGTTTTACAATGCTTTTGGCTGTACGAATTGTATTGGAAATAATAATAAATCCGGAGATAAGAAATACAACTACAATAATCAGGCATATAGTGTTAAATACCTCCCTGTATTCGCGGGAAGGAAGTCCGGTAAGAACCATCCAGCCGGTATCCCCAATCTCCGATACGAAACTGTAAACATTTTTGCTGTCGCTTTTATATTTATAAAAGCCTGTCTCATGTTTTAACAGAGAAGTTTTGACATCATCAGAGATATCCAAATCAGAAATATTTTTCTGAATATTTTCACTGTCCGGATGATAAATAATATTGCAGCCAGAAGTATATAATACATAATATCCGGTTTTGCCAAGTGTATAGGATTTCATCATGTTGTCAAGAACAGAGAGGTCTAGGTCAAGACCTGCGACTCCAATTATTTTGGTCTTGTTTTCATTAAAGACAGGGGAAATTACACTGGCAACCAACTCTCCGGCAGTGGTGGTGTATGGCTCGGTAATTATGGTAGTTCTGGCAGCTTCCATTTCCTTATACCAGCTTCTGGTAGTAACATCCCATTCGCCGGCCTTGGTGCTGAAACCACCGGATTCCCATAACTGGCTTGCGTCATAAGCAGCAAACCATGTCACGCCGATATGTTCTTTATCAATATCAGCGGCTGCAATAAAAAGTTCCTGCAGTTCATCAAGTTTTTCATAAGTAAACATGTCGTCTCCTGATTTCATGGAAGACATTAAATCATATAAATCGGGAATAGAAGCAAGCTGAGAGGCTATTGCATAATAGCTTTTAAAGAAGCTGTCAATATTTGAGGCTCCATAGGAGGATTTTGCAGATATTTCTGACTCGCGCAGTTCATCAATTTTGAGATTCAGTATAACCAGTATTAAAACACTGATTATTACAAGTATACAGGCAAATGGAATCAGTATCTGTTTTGACATTTTTTTAAAAATGCCTGTTTTTTTCGTTGTTTTCTTCATAAATCATATCCTTTCCGTAGACATACCTGTCCATTTCTATTTAAACAGAAAATTACTTTGCGAATATTTTATTTAATATTCAAAAGGACGTCTACAAACAGTCAACGTTTATGCCGGCTGGATGATGTATGGAACAAAGTACAGGAGCATAATGATTAAATTTAAGAAGCGTTGAAAGGAGATTGTTCCTGTCTTGGCTGTTGAAATGAAAATAGGACATATTCAGTTTGTCACCACATAATTATTTATATCTTATTATATAAAGACTTGACTGTTCTGTCAACTAAATAATCAAACATAATGGCAGAAAAACTATGGAAAATATTGAAAAAACAGAAGCTTTCATATTCTGTTTAAAAGCTTTTAAAAACATACAGATACAGTTCAGCAGCTAATTATTATAGAAGAAACGCAGATAAACAAAATTTGTCTGTGCTGTTCTCATAAATTTTTAGGTAAAATTTGAGAAAAATTTATACAATTTGAAGATATAAATAGACATTTCAAACAAAAAGTGCTATACTATCTATAACTAGATTGGTCGAAAGACAAGCTTGTTAAATTTCATAAGACATATTAAGGAGGATTTTAAGAAATGAGATTTTTCATTGACACAGCAAATGTAGAGG
Source organism: uncultured Lachnospiraceae bacterium (assembly GCA_910577835.1). Taxonomy (GTDB): domain Bacteria; phylum Bacillota; class Clostridia; order Lachnospirales; family Lachnospiraceae; genus CAG-303. The sequence continues at coordinate 42,353 of CAJTOU010000016.1, forward strand.
ACATCAGAAAGGCAAATGACATGGGAGTTATCTGTGGTGTTACCACAAACCCATCCCTTATCGCAAAGGAAGGAAGAGATTTCAATGAGGTAATCAAGGAAATCACATCCATCGTAGACGGTGCAATCAGCGGTGAAGTAAAAGCTACAACAGTTGATGCAGAGGGTATGATTGCAGAGGGCAGGGAGATTGCCAAGATTCATCCGAATATGGTAGTTAAGATTCCTATGACAGTAGAAGGCTTAAAGGCTGTGAAAGTGTTATCCGCAGAGGGTATCAAGACAAATGTAACATTAATCTTTACTGCAAATCAGGCATTACTTGCAGCCAGAGCAGGAGCTACTTATGTATCACCATTCCTTGGAAGACTGGACGACATCTCACAGACGGGTGTTGATTTAATCAGACAGATTGCAGATATGTTTGCAGTGGCAGAGGGAATTGATACACAGATTATCGCAGCTTCCGTTCGTAATCCGATTCATGTTACAGATTGTGCACTGGCAGGAGCAGATATTGCAACTGTACCTTATAAGGTAATTGAGCAGATGACAAAGCATCCGCTTACAGACCAGGGAATTGAGAAGTTCCAGAAGGACTATAAGGCTGTATTTGGAGAATAAAATAATTGCCTGAATCTTAGAGGCAGAAAATTTAAAATATTAAGAAAGGAAAAGCTATTTATCAGATAAAGGCTTGCGAAGAATCGCAGAATTTATCTGAGTTATCTGGCATATACATATACTTGTATATGTTTTAATAGCAGAGAGAAATGGACAAGTTAGAACTTCAGAAGACAGCCAACGAAGTCAGAAAAGGCATTGTAACGGCTGTTCACAGCGCGAAAGCAGGACATCCGGGCGGCTCTCTTTCCGCAGCAGATGTGTTCACATATCTTTATTTTGAGGAAATGAACATCGACCCGAAAGACCCAAAGAAAGCAGACAGAGACAGATTTGTATTGTCAAAGGGACATACAGCACCGGGACTTTATTCCGTTCTTGCACAGAGAGGATATTTTCCGGTAGAGGATTTAAAGACACTTCGTCAGCTTGGTTCGTATCTTCAGGGACATCCTGATATGAAGCATATTCCGGGCGTGGATATGTCATCAGGTTCTTTGGGACAGGGAATTTCGGCAGCAGTGGGAATGGCGCTTTCTGCAAAGCTCAGCGGTGACAGTTATAGAGTTTACACACTTCTCGGTGACGGAGAGATTCAGGAAGGGCAGGTTTGGGAAGCTTCCATGTTCGCAGGACACAGGAAGTTAGACAATCTAGTAGTAATTGTGGACAATAACGGACTCCAGATTGATGGAAAGATTGAGGATGTGTGCTCGCCTTACCCAATCGGAGACAAATTCAAGGCATTTAATTTCCATGTAATTGAAAATGTGGATGCACATGATTTTGATGCCATTAAGGCGGCTTTTGACGAGGCAAAATCTACCAAGGGAATGCCGACAGCGATTATATTAAAGAGTACAAAGGGCAAGGGCATCTCTTATATGGAGAATAATGCCGGATGGCATGGAAAGGCTCCAAATGATGAGGAATATGCTACTGCAATGGCAGATTTGGAAAAGGTAGGTGAAGCATTATGTCAGAAGTAAAGAAGATTGCAACCAGAGACAGCTATGGAAACGCACTTGTTGAAGTGGGCAAGGATTATGATAATTTAGTCGTTCTTGATGCTGACCTTGCTGCAGCTACAAAGACCGGAACATTTAAGAAGGTATATCCGGAAAGACACATTGACTGTGGTATTGCAGAGTGTAACATGGTAGGTATTGCGGCAGGACTTGCTGCTACCGGCAAGATTCCGTTTGTAAGCTCTTTTGCAATGTTTGCAGCAGGAAGAGCGTTTGAGCAGGTTCGTAATTCTGTCGGGTATCCGAAGTTAAATGTAAAAATCGGTGCAACCCATGCGGGTATTTCGGTAGGAGAAGACGGTGCATCTCATCAGTGTAACGAAGATATTGCTCTTATGAGAACAATTCCGGGCATGGTGGTGATTAATCCGTCAGATGATGTGGAGGCAAAGGCGGCTGTAAGAGCTGCCGTAGAGCATGACGGTCCTGTTTATCTGAGATTTGGACGTCTTGCAACTCCGGTAATTAACGACAGACCTGATTACAAGTTCGAGCTTGGAAAGGGTGTTGTATTAAGAGAAGGAAAAGATGTAACTATTATTGCAACAGGCCTTTGTGTTGCAGAAAGTCTTGCGGCAGCAGATATGCTGGCAAAAGATGGAATCGATGCAAAAGTAATCAACATTCATACAATTAAGCCTCTTGATGAAGAACTTGTGATTGCAGCAGCAAAAGAAACCGGCAAGGTAGTTACAGTAGAGGAACATTCCGTAATCGGTGGTCTTGGAAGCGCAGTCTGCGACTGTCTGAGCGAGAATCTGCCGACAAAGGTATTAAAGATTGGAATGAATGATATGTTCGGCGAATCAGGTGCAGCAGTGAAGCTGATTCACAAGTATGGGCTTGATGCAGAAGGTATCTGTGCAAAAGTAAAGGATTTCGTGTAAACATAGAGTGGGCATTTTTTCTACGCCCGCATACATGTTTGCCGAAGAATAGAATGTACTCAAGGGGCTGGAACTGACCAGCCCCTTTTACAATATTGGACAACCAGAGTAGTTAATCTTTGACTGATTATATGTAATAATCAGTTTTGATTTTACAGGAAATTACTTTATATTTTCTATGAAAGAGCAAAGTGTAAAAAATTCTTAAAAATTTATGGTATGATACTTTGTTCCTGAGTATATAACAAGTAATGACTGTGTTATTGAACAATCAATCTTTGGCTGGTTGTATAGGAGAGGATAGTGTATGCAGGATTTAGAAAAGGATTTGACAGAAGAAATCAGAAGTCAAATGAAAAATATAACTATACCACGTGAATTTTTGTTAGAGGCAGAAAATATAGAGGGGTTATTATTATATTACAGCTATGCGATTAAAGAGGTACGTGCAAAGCTGGAAATACTGAACGACGAGCTGGCATTTAAAACAAAAAGAAATCCAATTGAGTCAATTGAATCAAGAGTAAAAAAGCCGGCAAGTATTATAGAAAAATTAAAGAGAAAAAAATATCCGGTAACAGTGGAGTCGGCATTTATAAATCTTCGGGATATCGCCGGAGTAAGAGTGATTTGTTCCTTTATCGAGGATATTTATGATATTGCCAATATGTTTTTAAAGCAGGATGATATTACACTTGTGGAATGTAAGGACTACATAAAGAAACCGAAAGACAACGGGTATCGTTCTCTTCATTTGATTGTAATGGTTCCGGTATATTTGTCTGACAGAACTCTGAAATTGAATGTGGAAGTGCAGATTCGTACAATGGCAATGGATTTCTGGGCAGCACTGGAACATCAGGCGAATTATAAAAAGGGAATCGAAGGAATCGATGAGCTTATTGTAGAACTGACAGAATGTGCCAATATTATTAATCAGACAGATATGAGGATGCAGGATATTTATCATCGAATTAAAAATGTTGAACAGACAAACAGAATGGAAATGCAGAATTCTGTAAGAAGGATTGCACAGTGAAATTAAATATCTTATATGAAGACGGGGACATTATAGTATGCTTAAAGCCTGCGGGAATCGCTTCGCAGAATGAGCGGGGATTTTATGAGGATATGACAGGCATACTTATGAATTATCAGAAGAAAAACGGAATAGCAGCGCCATATGTCGGAGTGGTACATAGATTGGATAAAATGGTAGGCGGTGTCATGGTTTATGCAAAACACAAGCAGGCAGCCGCAAAATTGTCACAGCAGATAACAGCAGGTCAAATGGAAAAAAAGTATTATGCAGTTATTTGCCATGGGGAATCAGCTATGAAAATAGAAACGTGCGGAATTATGACAGATTATTTGGTCAGGGATGGCAGAACCAATACTTCCAGAGTTTCAGATAAAAATGATAAAATGTCAAAACGTGCGGAATTAAGATATAATATTCTGGAAACCAAAACGATATTGTTTGGCGATGGAACACAGGACATATTTTCGTTGGCAGATATTACACTTCTGACAGGGCGACATCACCAAATCAGAGTACAGTTTGCATCCAGAAATATGCCATTATATGGAGATATGAAATATAATAATATGAAATATAACAAATACCATTGCGAGGAGATGAAGCAGAAGGGACCTGCCCTTTTTTCTTACAGCATCGGCTTTATACATCCTGTTACAGGAAAGGAGATGAGTTTTGAGAGTAAGCCTTCGGAGGGAATTTTTGCAGAATTTGAAAAATAAAGTAATTTCAAAAAATTTGCAGAGAAATTTTCTGTGAAGTAAAATAAAAAATATTAAATTCGTCAATACTTATAGTGAGTAGCAGGCAAATATGAATTTGTGAAAGCGGAGTTGAAATGGAATTTAAAATAAGTGACGAAAAGAAAGAAAAAATAAAAATATTGGTGATTCCAGCAGGATGTATGCTGGTATTCTATCTGTTTTTTAGATATATTTTTCCATTAATATGGCCATTAGCGGCAGCCGCCGCTCTGGCCATTCTGTTATATCCCGTTGTGAGATTTCTTCACAAGAAATTCAGAATAAATAAAATCATTGGTACAATTTTTATACTTCTTTTACTAACGGTTCTTCTTGGAATCGTTTCAGCTATTATAGTGGAAAAATTAATTACACAGCTTACCCTTTTTGTGGATAATTTCAGCTATTATCAGGATTCAGCCAATCATATAGTTGAGGATGTCTGTCAGTATGTGGAGCATATGTTTGGTATGGAAGATGGATGTGTTCTTGATTTTATCAATGTTGAAATCAATGAGTTTATTACAGAAATGAAAAATAAGGTGATGCATTTTCTTATTGGAACCTCTATTCCGGCTGTACGCAGTGTAATTGATGTAATAATTGCGGCAGCGTTTGTTGTTGTAGTATTTTTTCTGATTATGAAAGATATGGAAAAAATAAAAAGAAGTGTGAAAAATTCTACTTTTGGTACAGAGCTTACCTTTTTTTATCGAAGGTCCATGGTAGTATTTAAGGCTTATATAAAGGCTCAGTTTATTATTATGATAATTGTGGCGGCAATAAGTGTGCTTGGGCTTACGTTTTCTGGTAACAAGTATGCGTGGCTGATTGGAGTGAGTGTGGGAGTTTTGGATGCACTGCCGCTTTTTGGAGCGGGGGTGATATTGGTGCCGATTACGCTGCTGGCGTTGATTAACGGGAATTTAATTCGGGCGGCGATTGTATTTACTACGTTTATTGCATGTTATTTTGTAAGGGAGTTTCTGGAGCCTAAGTTGATGGGGGATAAGATGGGAGTAAATCCTATTATGACGCTGGTGGGAATTTATGTAGGATATAAGCTGTTTGGGTTTTGGGGAATGTTTGCGGGGGCACTGACGGTGATATTTTTGATGGATGTGGTGAAAATGGTGAAGGGGAAATAAAGTGGGAGGAAGGTTGAATTTGAGGGACGCAGTGGGGAGTTTCAGAGGTGCTGCGATTCCCGCTGCGCAGTTTAGAAGCTCTAATCGTCTGGGATTTTGCTAAAAGCATCTGTGTCAGAGGCCAACTCGCCTTGAGATTCTTCACAGATTGAAGTTTTTTGAGGCTCAAACAGTGCCTCTGCCCAGATAACGCAGAATCTCAGACGATAAGAGCTTCTACAACTGCTTTGCAGGGAACCGCAGCACCTCTGAAACTCCCCATTGCTGATTTCAAATAGATATACAAATAATTCTGATTTGAAGTGTAATTTCAAGTACAAAGATAAATAACCATAAAATTAATCTTGCTGTAAACGAACCCTGATTCAAAGTACACAAAACAACTTCAAAAAACATGGAAAACAATGTTAATTTGAAGCACAGCAAAGAAATGAAAAGGAGAAGGAGCGGGTTCCCTATGAAATGACCTTTGGAGATTCTTGGCTTTTGGGATTTCGCGTTATTTCTGTCAAGGGGATTGTCTGAGCCGCTGCAAATATCAGTTAATGAAATCTTTCAAGGCGAGTTATCCCCTTGGCAGAAATGTTTTTAGCGCAATTCCGAAAGCCTAGAATTTCAAGGTCATGTAATGGGAACCAAGCCCTTCTCCTTTTCATTTCCCCGTGTCCTTCATATAATCCCTCTCCCCTTCATGTTTTTATAAAAACTTAACTATGCATAAGTTTCATAATATGCTATACTAAAACTAATCATTACAGACATTTTTTAAATAATAACGGTGAAAATATGAAATATAGTACAAGATTAAAGGCATCTTTTATCATCATCATACTTTTCCCCATTCTTCTTATCATTATGAGCCACAGTATGTTTGGAAAATCTCAGATAGAAGCGATAGAAAGAAATTACGGGATTAATATGAACGGCTATAAAAACTGGTTTGATACTACCATGGTAATGGATAAAATTTCAAAAGAGAAAGAAAAAACAATTCAGCAGGCTATTTCAGACGGAAAATTTGATAACGATTATATTTCCTATGCAGAAAAGTTAAATTCAGAGCTTGAAAAGGTATTTTCCTATCTGGTGGTATACGATAATGAAAAATTTACCTATATTGGAATTCCTAATGAAATTTCCTCAGAAATATTGATTGAGCTGCCGGCAATTTCAGGAAAAAATGAATTGTGGGGAAAGGCTTTTCTGCTTGGAGAAACAGAGAAATTTCTTGTTTATCCAAATTATCTGGAGCACAGAGACGGGACTCATGGGATTATTTATCTGCTGGCAGAAACAAATCGTATGCTGCCGGAGGTAAAAGGGTATCTTATGGAATTTCGATTTATAAGTATTATCATTATTGTGCTTATGCTGATTTGTCTTGCGATTTGGGCAAATAAATGTTTTTTTCGGCCAATGCGCAAATTGAAACGGGCAACACAGCGTATCTCTGAAGGAAGTCTGGATTGCAGAGTAGAAGAGGAATATGAGGGAGAATTTGACGGGCTTTGCAGAGATTTTGAAAGCATGAGGATTCATTTAAAAGATGCCATTGATGATAAGATGAAGTATGAAAATGAGACAAAGGAGCTGATTAGCAATATTTCCCATGATTTAAAGACACCTCTGACAGCGATTAAGGGTTATGTGGAAGGGATTATGGATGGTGTGGCAGATACGCCGGAGAAGATGAACCGGTATATCAGAACAATTTATAATAAGGCAAATGATATGGAGAAGCTGATTGGAGAGCTTACGCTGTATTCTAAAATCGATGCAAATGATATTCCCTATCATTTTATTAAAATTAATGTAAAAGAGTATTTTGATGATTGTGTGGAGGATGTACGGACAGAGCTGGAAAGTCAGAATTTTGTGTTATCTTATTTTAATTATATAAAGCCGGAGGTCTGTATGATGGCGGACCCTGAACAGCTTCACAGAGTTATTAACAATATTATCAGCAATTCTTTAAAATATAATAATAAAGAGAAGGGTGTAATTAATATTCGTGTGCGGGAGGAAAAAGAATATATTCATGTTGAGATAGAGGATAATGGAAAAGGTGTAACGCCAAAGGAGGCGGAGCATATTTTTGAACGGTTTTACAGAACGGATTCTTCGAGAAATTCACATACAGGCGGGAGTGGAATCGGGCTGTCGATTGTAAAGAAGATTGTGGAAGACCACGGAGGAGCGATATGGGCAGCGGGAAATAAGAATGTGGGATTGACCATGCATATGATGTTGAAAAAAGAAAATAAATAAAATCAGATGGAGGATAAAATGGATAACAAAAAGAAGATATTAATTGTGGAAGATGAGGAGAGTATTGCGGAGCTGGAAAAGGATTATCTGGAAATAAATGGGTTTGAAGTGGTGATAGAAACAGAAGGAACTTCTGCACTGAAAAGAACAGATGAAGAAGAGTTTGATATGTTTATTCTGGACCTTATGCTTCCCGGAATAGACGGGTTTGAGATATGTAAGAATATCAGAGAAAAGAGTGATAAACCGGTGCTTATGGTGTCGGCGAAAAAAGATGATATTGATAAAATAAGAGGACTAGGGCTCGGTGCAGATGATTATGTGACAAAGCCGTTTAGTCCGAGCGAGCTGGTGGCACGTGTAAATGCACATATGGCAAGGTATGAAAGGCTGATAGGAAGAAAAGAAGAACTGAATGATATTATAGAAATACGTGGAGTTAAAATTGACAAAACGGCAAGACGTGTGTATGTGAATGATGAGGAAAAGATGCTGACAACAAAGGAGTTTGATTTGCTTACCTTTTTGGCAGCTCATCCAAATCATGTGTATACAAAAGAGGAGCTGTTTAAAGAAATCTGGGATATGGAGTCTATTGGCGATATTGCTACTGTGACTGTGCATATTAAAAAGATACGGGAAAAGATAGAGGTTGATACATCAAAGCCACAATATATTGAAACTATATGGGGAGTAGGATATCGTTTTAAGATTTGAAAATGTATTGTGTTGTACACAGTCAGGAGGAAAAAAATGGGGAAACAATACTGGAAACCTGGGAATATGCTGTATCCTCTGCCGGCAGTGATGGTGAGTTGTCAGAGGTCAGAAGAAAAACCAAATATCATTACCGTAGCATGGAGCGGCACCATCAATACCAATCTGCCCATGCTTTATATATCTGTGCGCAAATCCAGATATTCTTATGATATTATAAAGGAAACCAAAGAATTTGTGGTGAATCTTGTTACAAAGGAGCTGGTATTTGCAGCAGATTATTGCGGGGTACGCTCTGGCAGAGATGTGGATAAATTTAGTCAGATGAAACTTACACCTCTGCCATCTCAGACTATAAAAGCACCGGGAATTTTGCAGAGTCCGGTAAATATCGAGTGTAAAGTGAAGGAAATTTTGGCTCTTGGAAGTCATGATATGTTTCTTTCAGAAGTAACCAGTGTTACTGTGGATGATAAATATATGGATAAAAATGGAAAGTTTCATCTAAATAATTCCGGACTTGCTGTATATTCTCATGGGGAATATTTTGAACTTGGAGAAAGGCTTGGAAAGTTTGGCTATTCGGTGCAAAAGCCGGTAACAAAGAAAAGAAGGCATAAAGGAGATGTTTATGAAAATTGATTCTTTATACATAGAAAATTTTAAATCCATTCAAAGTGTAAATATTCAGGAAATTGACAATGCTTTTATTTTAGTTGGCAAAAATAATACTGGTAAAAGCTCTGTAATCGATGCCATCAGAGCGGTGTTTGGAGAATATACCATTCGCAAAGAGCATTTTATGGATTCCATGAAAAGTGTGATTATTAAAATCACCCTGTCACAGCCTCTTGTAAAATCCGAGGGTAAAACAGAGACAGAACATGTTATGCTTCGAAGTGTTATATATAAGGTAACACCGGATGGAAAAAAATTCTATATAGATGAGGATGGCATTAGTGAGGAAATGCCGGAATATCTGCCAAGACTTTATTATATTGACCATCGAAGGAATCTGAAGGAATTTCAGGAGGCTCTTTTAAATCTTCAGGGAGATGAGTCAGTAGCGTTTTTAACGGAAAAGAAATGTTACTATGAAGAGAGGAGCTGTGACCAGTGCTTTCGATGTATTGCGGAAATTGAAAAAAAGTCGGGAGAAGAGATGAATGTATTTGAGATGGCTAGGCTTATGGAATATCGTCTTTATAAAATGAATCTGGACAGATTTTCAGACAATGTAAATAAATATTTAAAGAAAAACGGAATGATGTCGCATAAAGTGAAATATGAGATTGATTTTGATACAGACAGTCTGCTGAATTTTGATACAATTGTTTATCAGGAGGACCGTGGAATACGGGGAAATCTGTCTACACTTGGAGCAGGCAGCAAAAGCATTTATCTGCTGTCGCTTCTGGAGGCCTATACGGAGGAAAACAGCAAAGACCCGGGGATTATTATGATAGAGGACCCGGAAATGTTTCTGCATCCACAGTTGCAAAAAACAGCGAGTGAAATTCTGTATCGTTTTTCAAAGAAAAATCAGATGATATTTTCTACTTATTCTCCAAATATGATTTTTAATTTTTCCTCCAAACAGATTAAACAGGTGGTAATAGATGAAGAACTGCATACCTGTGTACAGGAAAATGTAGATATTGATATTATTCTGGATGACCTTGGATATTCGGCAAATGACCTTATGAATGTGAGCTTTGTATTTATTGTGGAGGGGAAGCAGGATAGAAACAGACTTCCGCTGCTTTTGGAAAAGTATTATTCGGAAATCAGAGATGATGAAGGGAATTTAAAGCGGATTACGATTGTGACTACGAATAGCTGTACAAATATAAAGACCTATGCAAATTTAAAGTATATTAATAAATTGTATTTAAAGGACCAGTTTTTGATGATACGCGACAGTGACGGGAAGAATCCGAAACACTTGACAAAGCAGCTATGCAGTTATTATCGGGAAAGGTCAAAGGAGGAAGGAACGGATTTACCAAATGTCACACCGAAAAATATATTGATATTAAAGTATTATTCATTTGAAAATTATTTTCTGGACCCGTCGACTATGGTAAAGATAGGGGTACTTAAGTCGGAGGAACAATTTTATGATATTTTGTATAAAAAATATAAGGAATATCTTTATCGTCTGCCTTCAATGAAAAGACTGATTCGTACGAAAAATGTAAGAATAAATAATAAGGAGGATGTGAAAAAAAATATAGAATGGATTAAAATTTATGTCCGTGGTCATAATCTTTATGATATTTTTTATGGAAAATACAGAAGTGAGGAGGAAAAAATACTGAAAAAGTATGTGGAAGAAGCGCCGAAGGAAGTGTTTGCAGATATTTTGGAGGCGATTGATTCGTTTGTGTATTTTGAGAATCGGAAGAAATGACCATAAATAAAGTAAGATTTTTCATGATAATAAAAATAAAAAAATAGCAGCAGTATGGCAGAGCATGTCATATTGCTGCTATCTTTCCGGTTTTGAATATTTGTTTTAAACAATACTTTTAACAGAAATTTAATTTTTATTGACAATAAACTCAAGAATTCGCCATCTCGCAAAGTTCAGCGAGCATTTTCGGCAATTCTGTCTCCATATTTTCATCTGTAAACTGGCAGGTGCCGACTGCTTTATGTCCACCACCGTTGTACTTGAGCATTAGGCTGCCAACATTTATATCACAGGTTCTGTTTAAAATGCTGTAACCGACTGCTGCCGAGCAGCCAAGTCCTCCACGACCGCTGACAATCCATGCAGAAATATTCTGCTCTGGGTACATGCTGTAAATCATAAAGCGGTTTCCAGTATAGATAGGATTTACATTTCTAAGGTCTGTAATAATTACATTTCCCTCTGTTCTGGTATATTTTGTCACCATTTCCTTAAACTTTTCCGTCTGCTCATTATATACCTCAATTCTTTCCTGAACATCAGGCAGGGCAAGAATCTCTGCAGTAGTCATAGTACGGCAGGCATCAATTAATTTTTCCATAAGCTGATAGTTTGAAATTGTAAATTCTCTCCATCTTCCCAGTCCGGTTCTTGGGTCCATAAGAAATCCTACCAGAATCCAACCCCGAGGGTTCATTACCTCGTCAATTGTAAGATTGCCGGAATCAACTTTGTCAACCGCTTCCATCATATCGTCAAACTGAGGAAATCTTTCCCTGCCGCCGTAATACTCATAAATAATTCTAGCACAGGACGGGGTGATGCGGCTTTCGCCCTTGTATTTCCCTTTTAATTCATTTCTCTCATGCTCGCTTGAGTGATGGTCAAACCACAGACCACAGCCTTCCACAAACGGTACATTTGCCAGACAGTCATTTTCATTGATTTCTACAAGTCCGTCCTGCAAATCCTTTGGATGTGCGAATTTCCAGCAGTCAATGATACCAGCTTCTTTCAGCAAAGCGCCGCATGCTAATCCGTCAAAATCAGAACGTGTCACTAATCTCATTTGTCTTCTCCCTTTCACGTAATATTAATTAATATAAAATAAGAATTTATCCACATTATACTACGAAACTGAAAATGTGTCCAGTAAAAATAAAAAATAGAGAGAGCAACTCCAGTGGTAAATACAGAGTGATTGCAAATAAATAAACTGCGACAAAATGCTATTTAAATAAAATTTTTCCTCTAATATAGTGAAAAGTTTAAAAATCGAATAAGTGTCAAATACAAATAATCATTCATGATAATTAAAAAAGTTTCTCCATATACTAAGATTAACTCAGAAAAATAAAGAAGGAGTTTTCATAAATGATATTAAAATTATCTGACCGAATACGGGAAATGAGAGAGAGAAACGAAATGACACAATCTGATTTGGCACGCTGTCTGAATATTACAAGAGCAAGTGTCAATGCATGGGAAATGGGAATCTCTATTCCTGCAACTGAGAAAATTGTGGAGCTCGCTAAATTGTTTCATATCTCCACTGATTTTCTGCTTGGAATGACATCTTCTGAAACAGTAAATTTGGAAAACTATGGAGTAAAAGAAAAAGAAATCATATATCATTTGCTGAATTATTTTGATGCTGTCTGTGCAACATCAGGAAAAGAAGAGAGAGCTTCTTTTCCTGACAAGAATGGTTTGTTATAGACCACTGATTATAAAACTATTTTTTTCAAATCCAGACCACAAATATGGTCGATTTGATTTTTTGAATTTCCTCCCTTTGGAGCCGGATTGTCATAATATACACGGGAAGCGGATTCAAAAACAGCAAACAGGATTTCATTACGATAAGGGTATGTCTGCTCTATCATGACAGGCATACCTATTCTCTTTTTCGGTTTCCCAAAAAAGTCAGCTTTTTTCAGTTCTTCATATGGATATATCAGAAGCTTTGAGCCTCTTTCAAAAAACATACTGTGGCTTCGTCTTCCATATGACTGACTGAAAACTGCATATTTTTGAGAAGCTGTTTTTATAAAGCTGACACCTTGAATATAATCTCTTGTATTGCAGCCATATAGAGGTTTCAAAGTGTTTCCTTCTGTAACTTCCGGCTGACCAAGAGCATTTAATGGTATAGTATAAAATCTGCCAGCTTTTGTCTTGCTGAAATAACCGACGCACAACAGATTGTCATGTATGGTAAGATAAGAGCTTCTTGGCAGTTCTGCCAGATAAAACAGTGAAAAAGAGGATTCAGAAAGAGCGGTTCCTTCTTTTTGTTTTAAAACAGTATTAAGGGCAACGCACATCAGACGTGCAGTACTTTTTCCCGGTTCATCACAGGAAATCCACACATATCCGCTTTGAGGATGAAAGGCGATTCCGCCTGCATGAACAGGCTCTATCCCGATTGTTTTTACATAACTTCCGTCCTTTATATTCAGTACAGCCAGGGCAGTTTTGGCAGAAGCCGGTTTATGCGCATAGGAAGTCATCAAAAGATATTGATTGGCGCAGCATAAGCCCTGTGGAACCATTTGGCTGCTGTGGATATTGTCAATAGTAGTCCATTCTAGCCCGGAAATCGGGATATCAATATTAGTTAAAATCAGATTCTTAAAAGCCTTGTAGCGGCGGGCCTTTAAATGTTTTTGATTTAACATGGAATATATATCACCATAAATTCTTGGAGCCGTACTGGCAGCCGTATGGTCTGAAAAATTCATAAGTTTGCCTCCTGTTGAAAAATAAAATTTATAAAATATATTCTGTTTTTGATTTATTTTTTCATATTCTTTTTAAACTGTCAACTTTTTTCTAATATAATAGCGATTGCCTGCGTATTACAAAATAATTTCTTAAATATAAAAGTCAAAAAATAAAAAATCAATACAAAAGCTGCATGTCACAAAGCAATTTCCCATTAAACAAAAAACTGGACAACTCTCCCATTATATGTTAAACTTTACTCCAGAATATGCATAATCTTTTCTGTCAAAAAGACAGAAAATAGTTAAGAAGAACAACAGAAAAAAGCATATTTGCATTATATTGCAGGAGGATTTGAAGGATGGCAGCAGACAAAAAGGTTGAAGCGATTACCTCTATGGAGGAGGATTTTGCGCAGTGGTATACAGATATTGTAAAAAAGGCAGAACTTATGGATTATTCCAGCGTTAAGGGCTGCATGATTTTTAAACCCGCAGGCTATGCCCTCTGGGAAAATATTCAGCAGGAGCTTGACAGAAGATTTAAGGAAACGGGCGTACAAAATGTATATATGCCGATGTTTATTTCGGAAAGCCTTTTAGAGAAGGAAAAAGACCATGTAGAAGGATTTGCGCCGGAGGTGGCATGGGTGACCCAGGGAGGCTTGCAGCCTCTTCAGGAAAAAATGTGTGTACGGCCAACTTCTGAAACACTTTTCTGCGATTTTTATAAAAATGATATTCAGTCATATAGAGATTTGCCAAAAGTATATAATCAGTGGTGTTCTGTGGTAAGGTGGGAAAAGGAAACCAGACCGTTTCTGCGTTCCAGAGAATTTTTGTGGCAGGAGGGTCATACAGCTCATGCAACTGCTGAGGAGGCAGAAGAGAGAACATTGCAAATGCTTGATATTTATGCAGATTTTTGTGAAGAGTTTCTCGCAATTCCTGTGATGAAGGGAAAAAAGACAGAAAAGGAAAAATTTGCCGGTGCGGAAGCTACCTATACCATTGAGGCGCTTATGCATGACGGAAAGGCGCTTCAGTCAGGAACAAGCCATAATTTTGGCAATGGCTTTGCAAAGGCATTTGATATCCAGTATACAGATAAGGATAATAAATTAAAATATGTGTATCAGACCTCGTGGGGAGCAAGCACAAGATTAATCGGAGGGGTAATTATGGTTCATGGAGATGATAACGGCCTTGTGCTTCCGCCAAAACTTGCACCAGTTCAGGTAATGATTGTACCGATTATGCAGAAGAAGGAAGGCGTGCTTGACAAGGCTTTCGAGCTGAGAGATACTTTATCCGAATTTCGTGTAAAAGTAGATAATACAGACAAGAGTCCGGGCTTTAAGTTTGCCGAGCAGGAGATGAGAGGAATTCCTGTCAGAGTTGAAATAGGACCAAAGGATATTCAGGCAAATCAGGCAGTTCTTGTCAGAAGAGATACCAGTGAAAAAATGATTGTTTCATTGGAGGAAATTGCCGCAAAAATAAAAGAACTTTTGCAGACCATACAAACAGATATGTTTGAAAAGGCAAAAGCACGCAGAGATGCCAGCATAAGTACTGCGGTAAATTATGAGGAGTTTAAAGATGCCGTAAAGAACAAACCGGGCTTTATCAAAGCGATGTGGTGCGGAAATCAGGCATGTGAGGATAAAATCAAGGAGGATACGACTGCTACGTCAAGATGTATGCCATTTGTGCAGGAACAGCTGTCAGATGTATGTGTATGCTGTGGAAAACAGGCAAAGCATATGGTATACTGGGGCAAGGCATATTAAAAAGGGGTTATGAAAATAAATTTACCATATAATGTAAAAAAGATTATATCCGTTTTGGAGGAGAATGGTTTTGAGGCGTATGCCGTAGGGGGCTGCGTAAGAGACAGTCTGATTGGGAAAAAGCCTGATGACTGGGATATTGCCTGTTCTGCAAAACCGGAGCAGGTAAAGGCGTTATTTCATAAAACCATTGATACAGGGATAAGACACGGAACAGTTACCGTCATGATGAAGCATGTGGGATATGAGGTGACTACTTATCGGATAGACGGCGAGTATGTAGACGGCAGACACCCTAAAAAGGTGATATTTACACCCAGTCTTACAGAAGATTTAAAAAGGCGGGATTTTACCATAAATGCAATGGCATACAGTGACCGTACCGGTATTGTGGATATATTTGACGGAGTGGGGGATTTGAAGAAAAAAGTGATTCGCTGTGTGGGCAATCCAAATGAACGTTTTGGAGAGGATGCACTTCGAATTTTAAGAGCAGTCCGCTTCAGCGCACAGCTTGGATTTTCTATTGAGGAGAAAACCATGCAGGCTGCAAAGGAGCTTGCCGAAAATCTGAAAAAAATCAGTCGGGAGCGTATTCATACAGAGCTTGACAAACTGATTATGTCAAAACATCCGGACCATGTGAAGTTGCTGGAAAGCCTGGATATTCTGCCTCACATTTTTTTAGGATATGTATGCCATGGAGAGACAGCGGCTTTGGCAGACAGACTTATGCGCAGTGATAAAGAGCATTATATCCGATGGGCGCTTTTTATTACCAGTATTTCCTTTGAAAATCTGCTGGAAAGCCTGAAATTTGATAATAAATCCATAAAAATCTGTAATATAATGAAAAAATACGCAGATGAAGAGCTGAGAGCAGATAAGGCGTACGTGAGACGTATGATAGTAAAAACAGGAAAAGATATTTTCAGGCAGTATTATCTGCCCTTTCGAAGAGTACTTGGAAATACCTCAGAAGAATTACTAAGACAGGTTGAGAAAGCATATGATGACATTATAGAAAGTGGAGACTGTCTGTCTCTGCGGGAGATGAAGATAAACGGAAATGACTTGAAGGAAGCAGGGATTGCAGAGGGGGAAAGAGTAGGAGAGATATTAAACGCCCTGCTTTATCAGGTATTGGAGGACACTTCTGTAAATGACAGAGATAGATTGCTGGAACTGGCAAAAATTTTATGAAAAGTCATAAAAATAAAACTTGATAATATAATGAAAATAGGATATACTATTCCTAAAGAAAGATGTGTGTAATTCCTGAGGTGTTCGACAACCCCGCATATTTTGAACCTACATTTGTTTAAACGGGATTCCTATATTGCAGGCACGATGGAAAGCCTCCTTCGAGTGGACTTCAGAATGTCTCGCTGCGGTTGCCCACCTAGCTCGGCTAGGACTCAAAAATGCGGGACCGGCATTTCGGGATACATACGAAAGTCAGAGCTGTCATATACTTGAGTGTATGACAGCTTTTTCAATCGTGAAGGATGCTTTAATGGAGGAAACTTATGCGAAATAAGAAACTGATTATTTTGTTGCTGATATGTATTGTTGCAATGATTTCCGTCGTTGTTTACAGAGGTCTGTCAAAAAAAGAAAAAAATCCGCAGGAAAGTGTCGTTACCACAGGGCAGGCAGCGAGGGCGGTCGCCCTTTTAAAGGCGTCTGAGGAGGAATGCGGCGCAGCGCAGAATCATTTTACCAAAGGCGAAGAGTGGTATATGCCTTATATGAATCTGATGTATGACAGAGGATATTTTGACGAAAAGCAGATGATGCCTTCCACAAAGGAAGCAACGGCACCGTTTACATATGAAAAACTGGGGTATCTTTTTGAAAATATGGATATTACGGATAAAGAGCTTTTATCTTATGTGAAAAACAATAAGGCGGCAAAGGCGATTTCAAATTCTCAGTGGGCAGTTATTTTTGGAAAGCTGGCAGATTATACGGCAGGCGGGCAGACGAGGGAAGAGGAATTTAATGTAGTAGCGACTGTGTCAAATGTCTCTTCGCTGGAACCGTGGAATGTAGTGACCACCATAGGAAATTATATTTTTACAGGATTATCCATGGATTATTATATAGATAAGAGAATTAAAGTGATTACCAAGGAAAATCAGATTTTGTGCGTAAAGGAAATTGTTTCAAGAGAGATTGTTTACCCAAATACTCTGGTGACAAGCATGGAAAGTGGAAAGATGAATGCATTTGTCAATGGAGTAATCAGGACATTTGAAATTGATGATAAAGAGGCTTCAAAAACAAATGCAGTAATGGATATCAGGCTGAAAAACGGAAAAGTGTCTGACTGCAGTGAAAAGCAAAATTATGTCAGCGGAAAGCTTTTGAAATATACAGATACTTCTGTTGATGTGGAGGGGCAGGGGGCTTTTGAAATCGGAGAAGGATTTCGTATTTATAAAACCTATGGAAATATAGAAACAAGAACACTGTATGACCTAGTAGTAGGATATGATGTACAGAAATTTGTGGTGGAAGACGGAAAAATATGTGCCATATTGATTGACAGAAATTTTGTAGCAGAAAATATTCGGGTAATTATAAGAAATAATGGATTTCAGGATATTTATCATGAGAATGTGCTTATTTCCTCAGATAAGGAATTTGAGTTTTCCTATGGAGGAGAAAAGAGAGTTTTTCAGGCAGGTGAAGAATATACTGTGACACCTGACAGTAAATATCTCGAAAGCGGAACTCTGAAAATTTCTGCTGCCGGTTCTGACGGAAAGGTTACTATTAAATCTCTGGAAAGAGGATATGGAACACCGAGTTACCGGGGAACAATTGAAATTATGAAAACAGAAAGCGGTCTGGTAATTATTAATGAGCTGCCATTAGAGGAATATCTTTATGCAGTAGTGCCGAGTGAAATGCCATATACATATAATGCAGAGGCTTTAAAGGCGCAGGCAATATGCGCGAGAAGCTATGCCTATAAACATATGCTGTCCAATGCATATGCTTATCTGGGGGCCCATGTTGATGACAGTACAAGATTTCAGGTGTATAATAATTCCAGTGAACAGGCAACTACAAATCAGGCAGTGAATGACACTTATGGACAGATTATGACATGTAACGGGGAGCCAATCAGTGCGTTTTTCTATTCTACCTCCTGTGGAAGTGGAACGGATGCTTTGATTTGGGGAGGTTCCGGCTACGATTACATCAAGGGAAGACTTCTGACGCTGGAGGCTTCGACGCTGGACCTTACAGATGAAAAGCAGTTTAAAATGTTTATTATGAATAATTATGATACCTTTGACAGAGAGTATAGCTGGTATCGCTGGAATGTTACGGTACCTCTGGAGACTATTACACAGTCAGTAAATGAAAAGGTGGCATCGCTTTATGCTTCAGGTCCGGAAAAAGTGCTGACGCTGGAGGGAGAAAATTATGTCAGCAGAGAGATAAGTTCCGTGGGTAATGTTTTATCTATGGAGACAGGAACGAGAGGAACCGGAGGAGTTTTAAACGAGATTGTGATACATGGAGATGAGGCGACAGTAATGATAAAGACAGAGTCATTTATACGAAATATTTTTAATCTGTCAGGAATTGCCATTCATAAAAACGATGAGAGCATAGTGGATACATTTACTTCACTTCCAAGTGCATATTTTGCGATTGAGGAGGTCAGAGAGGGAGAGACACTGACCGGATACCGGATGAACGGCGGGGGTTATGGACATGGAGCCGGCATGAGTCAGAATGGGGCGAATACAATGGGAAATAATGGAATGGGATATCAGGATATATTGAATTTCTTTTACAGTAATATTACCATTGAAAGTATTTATTAAAGATTTTTATATTTTGTAAAACATGAGGCTGTCAGGTTGAGAATAAGGTCTGCAAAATGTTGAGAAGAGATAGATTTGCAGTGATTTTTACAATGACAGACTCATGTTTTTTATAATATATCATTCATTTTTGCCTGTTCTTTTGTTTCATTTAAAAGGACAGAAAAATCAGTTTATGATTGATTGCGTAACATAAGTTCTTTTTTGATGTTTTGATTTTCTGCGAGGGTGTTAAGCACTTCACCAAGACTGAGTTCGTCTAATCGGGAGATAAGATGTGCATAGGTGTCTGGAAAATCCTTTTCTCTGAAAATCAGTGTATTTCCGGGAATTCTGTGTTCATCTGCAAGGGTATCAAGGTCATCTGTGGAAAAACTTTCTTCTGATATATCCAGAACAATCGCCCGAATATGGGAAAAATCCAGATATTTTCCTCCGGAAAGGGGATAACTTTCCAGACGGGAAACCGTGATATATTCAGAAGAAATAGATTCAATTCCCTCCGAGTAATTTGCAAGCTCACAGGTAAAAAGAGTACCGGATTCCTCTTCGGAAATAATCATGGAAATAACGAAGCTTCGGTTTTCCAGTTCTCTTGCATCAATTATATGGCTGCCAGAAACATACAGCTTGTCAAAATTCATTTCTGATAAATAAGTGTATAAATGCGTTGTTTCCAGAAGACCCGGAAGCATCAAAAGAACAATCAGAAAGAGAAAGGAACAGCCTGTATATATATATGGAAAAAATTTTCGTTTTGGCATTCCATAGTGAAGCTGTGTGGCAATATACATCATCAGACTTATCACAACCGAAAGTACTGGATTTATATTATAGGTCAGTTTGGACAGAAGAAACTGAAGCAGGCAAAGCAGATATAAAATAAAGGAAACTTTTAAAAGACTTTTTTTGGTTTCCTCTGCTTCATGAAAAAACGGTTCCTCCAAAAGCAGATATCCCCATGGACATAAAACCAGAAATGAAAACAGTGCAACCAGAAAAATCTTTAAAAAATTGCGAAAGCTCAAGTCATATTGAGGCAGAAGAACACCGGAAATTATGGTGAAAAAATTATGATAGTCAATGCAGAATAATTCATAAATCATGCTGATAATTACCGGAATAAAAACAAAAATATAAAAAAGCTCACAAAATCTTCCACGTATTTCAATTCCTTTTCTGCTGATAAAAAACGCAAAAAGGAAAATAACAGCAGCACTGAAAATAACATTTGTGTTTGGAAGAAGAAATTCACGCACATATTTCATCAGCATAAGTGCGCCAAAGCCAAGAAGTAAAAAGGCTTTGACAGCAGATTTTATGCGGATATATTTTTTCAAGGTTCCCTCTTTTGTTCCTCTTTCATATATATGAAATACAAGAATAAGATACAAACAACTGCATGCAAATATAGCAGATATAAGCACAAATCCTGTCAGGATATCCAGCTTTTCAGCAAAATACATGGATAGAAGAAACACAAGACCAGTTTCCTCTGTAAGAATGAGTTTTTTTATTCCGTTGACAGAAAGTTTATTATTTTCAGAAAACATAATTTCCTCCTCAGAGTTTTTTTAATGGAAAACGAAGCAGCATATCTTTGTAGTTTCTCTGTTTGTTTATATCTCCCGCTGCAATTGGCATAAGAAAAGGAAGTCCGAAGCTTCTTAAAGAAGCAAGATGAATCCCGATTAACATAAGTCCCAGTACAATGCCAAAAAAACCGAGCAGGTAAGACAGCGCAATCAGAAAGTATTTTAAAATGCGAAAAGCAGAAGAAAATTCGTCATTTGGGACAGCGAAGGAGGAAAGTGCAGTAAATGCCACTACCACAACAATTACAGGACTTACAATGCCGGCAGATACCGCGGCTTGTCCGATAATCAGTCCTCCTACAATGCCTATCGTACTTCCCATAGGACCGGGGATTCGTATACCTGCTTCCCGTAAAAGCTCAAATGCCAGCTCCATAATCAGTATTTCAATCACACTTGGAAACGGAACACTTGCTCTGCCTGCTGCAAAGGCAAAAAGCATATTTGCGGGAAGAATATCAGGGTGATAATTCATAACTGCCAGATAAACAGCAGGAAGGCACAGTGAAAAAAACGCTGCGAGATAGCGAATGATTCTGGCAAGCGTTACAATCGCATATCTTTCATAATAATCATCCGGTGTTTTAAAAAAATCATTAAAATTTGTCGGCAGCAGCAGAGCGACCGGCGTATTGTCAACAAAAAGAGTGATTCTTCCCTTCATAATCGCCTGTATTGCCGTATCAGGGCGTTCTGTGGTCTGATACTGCGGAAACGGGGAATTTGAATTTTCTTCGGTAAGCTGTTCGATAATGCCGGTGTCTGTAAGATTTGTAATATCAAGCCCTTCGATTCGTCTGGTGATTTCTTTCAGAACTTTTTTGCGGACAAGTTCTTCCATATAAACAATAGCGACTGTGGTATTGGATTCTTTTCCAATAATAAATTCCTTTACCTTTAAATTCTGGGTGCGCATCCGTTTTCGCATAAGAGAGGTATTACATTTCAGAGCGTCAGCAAATCCCTCTCTGGAGCCGCGCATTACCTGTTCCCGTTCAGAAGAGGAAACACCCATCATCGGGTAGCCCTTACTTTTGATTTTTACTGCTTTGTCATAGCCGTCAATCAGAAGTACTCCATCACCGACCATTACACCCATAATTGCTTCTTCATAGGTGGGAAGCAGCTTGACATCTGTAATGCCAAGAGCATTTGCGTCGAGATATTCATAAATTTCTTGTGGGGTTTTGGACATCAGACGGCTGATAAGTTTTCCAATTACGGATTCTTCCACTGTAAGGTTGTTTACTGTTACTTCTACATAGTAAATGCAGGCATCTATCTCAGCGTTGCCGCCGAGTTTCATGGTGCGCTTCATGATATCGTTGCAGTCTGTAAACAACGCATCAAAGGTCTGCATATTTTCTGTTAAAGAGGTTGAAAGAGAATTGTTCATGATTTTACCACTTTCTGAACTGAAATAAAAATTTGGCCAGTTTCTTTTTTAGTATTTCCAGAGAAAGGGAATTTTAAACAGTTCAGGAGTAAATATATGGAATAGAAAATGACCGCAAGAAAAAATATCTGAAAAAGCATAAAAGGAAAAAGATTATCATAACAGCGAAGAATATATTTCGGGAATGAATCAGGTTATGGCAGAGCTGCACACTTATAATTTTTATGAATGAGAAAAATACTCTTTGTTTTTTGTATCATTTCTGTTAATTTATGGTAAAATAAGAAAGTAATAAAATATAAAATACAAGTAAGAAATATACATAAAACCAAAGGAGGCTTATTTATGAAAACAGCATTAACCATTGCAGGCAGCGATTCCAGCGGAGGGGCGGGGATTCAGGCAGACATAAAGACTATGATGGCGCACAGAGTTTACGCCATGAGTGCTGTAACGGCGCTGACAGCACAAAATACAATGGGCGTGACGCAGATTCTTAATGTTTCAGCAGAGTTTCTTAAAGAACAGATAGATGCAATATTTACGGATATTTGTCCGGATGCGGTAAAGATAGGAATGGTATCGAAAAAGGAATTAATCGAGGTAATAGCAGAAAGGCTGATATTTTACCAGGCAAAGAATGTTGTAGTGGACCCTGTTATGGTATCTACCAGCGGAGCAAGGCTGATTAGTGAGGATGCAGTTATTACATTACGAAAAAAGCTGCTTCCAGAAGCGGATTTGATTACACCAAATATTCCAGAGGCAGAAGCGCTGACTGGAAATAAAATAAAGACGACAAAAGATATGGAGCAGGCTGCAAAAGAGCTTTATGAGGAATTCCAGTGTGGTATTCTGATAAAAGGCGGACATCAGATTCACGATGCAAATGACCTTTTATGTCAAAATGGAAATATGAGATGGTTTGAAGGCAAAAAAATAGATAATTCAAACACACATGGAACAGGCTGCACGCTTTCCTCTGCAATTGCCTCCAATCTGGCAAAGGGAAAGGATATGGAGCAAGCAGTATTCGAGGCAAAGAATTATATTTCACTGGCACTTGAGGATATGCTGAATCTGGGAAAGGGCAATGGACCGATGAATCATGCTTTTGCGGTAGAGGGGGAATATATGTCTAATAAAATCAAGTATAAAGCGGATATGAAGTTGAAGTAAGTATAAAATGAATGTCAGGTTGAATCAAGTGCAAAACAAATGTGAAATGGAAGTATATATAAAACAGAAAATGAGTATAACAAAGAAAAAGCAATAAAATATAGTATAAAGTATAAAAAGAAAAAGGAGAAAAAAATAATGATAAAGTTAGGAAGAAATGATATATGCTGGTGTGGAAGCGGTGTAAAATATAAGAAATGTCATTATAATTTTGACAGCAAGCTGGAGCTGGCGATAAGACAGGGACATATTGTGCCGGAACACAGGCTTATTAAAACGCCGGAACAGATAGAGGGTATAAAGAAAAGTGCCGTGGTAAATATTGCGATACTTGATTACGTAGGAGAGCATATCAGGGCAGGTATTACCACAGAGGAAATAGACAACTGGATTTCCGAGCAGACAAAGATAAGAGGCGGGATTCCTGCACCGTTGAATTTTGAAGGATTTCCAAAAAGTGTATGCACTTCGTTAAATAATGAGGTATGCCACGGGATTCCGTCAAAAGATATTGTGTTGAAAGACGGGGATATTATCAATGTAGATGCTTCTACAATATTAGATGGATATTATTCAGATTCTTCGAGAATGTTTCTGATTGGGGAGGTTTCAGAGGAGAAAAAACGGTTGGTACAAGTGGCGAGAGAATGTTTAGACGAAGGCTTGAAGGAAGTAAAACCATGGGGATTTCTCGGTGATATGGGGCAGGCTATAAATGATTATGCAAAGGCCCATGGTTACAGTATTGTCAGAGAAATTGGCGGACACGGCATAGGTCTGCAGTTTCATGAGGACCCATGGGTAAGTTATGTATCGAAAAGAGGGACTGAAATGATGATGGTGCCGGGACTGGTATTTACAATTGAGCCAATGGTGAATATGGGGAAGCCGGATATTTACATAGATGAAGAGAATGACTGGACTGTTTATACCGAAGATGGCAAGCCTTCTGCGCAGTGGGAGATACAGATATTGGTAACAGAAGAGGGATATGAAATATTGTGCTACTAAACTGTGAAGGATGAAGTAATCGGCATCGGTTTGTTGAAATAGTATTTGAATTGTAGTTATTAAATTGTGAAAGCCTTGTAAACACAGACTTTTTCACATGTTTAGTCACTTAAAATCACAATGATTTTTGTGCGACAAATCGGGAATTTGGAAAGGAGATATTATAAATGCAAGTAATAGATTATTATAATTGCGACCGACAGGGGTATTGGTTAGAACAAATAAAGAAAAGTGATTGGGGAGCAGGCCAATATCTGTATGAATTGTTAAGTGAAAACAAGTTTAAGGATATTGTAGGAGAAAAATCAAAGGTGTTGATGCTCGTGAATGAAGATGAACTTATTTCTTTTTGCACATATGCGGAAATAGATGATATCCAGCCCACAATGTTGACTCCATGGATTGGATTTGTATATACTTTTCCTCAATATAGGGGTCATCGCTATCTGGGGAAATTGTTTCAGGAAATTGAGAAACTGGCTAAAGCCGAGAATGTGCATGATATTTTTATATCAACAAATCATACTGGATTATATGAAAAATATGACTGTGAATTTTACCAGATAATGAATGATATGAATGGAGAACCTTCTAGAGTTTATAGGAAGCGTGTGAATTAAGGCAATTAAACAATTTCAAATTGTTGAGGATTTGTGTTTATCAAATGAATAAAATGCTGTGATATTAGGCAATAAGAAGGGAAAAAATGAAAGTGTGGGAAGCTTGCATTTAATATATAAATTTGTCAAAAGGTGAAGTAAACTACACCTTATAGTAAACTGGAATGTATTGACAAGCATTGAGGCAAGCTTTATAATAAATGAAATATATAATAAAAGAACAAAATATAAGAAATGTTTCTGTTTGGTGGTTTAAAAGTATATTATTTATAAAAGGATATAAACAGCAATAGCAGAATTATATTGGTTATTTATAAAATCAATTTGTATATGGATAATTGTCAAAACTGATTATGAGTAAGGAAAGGAGAAAGGGATGGATGAAAAAAGAAAAGAGTAA
>CAJTOU010000017.1:0-12048 GCA_910577835.1 uncultured Lachnospiraceae bacterium
ATATTTGATTTCCCCGGTTTGGATTTTTCAATGTTTTTTGATTTTATTGGTTCTGATTGTTCAAAATTTTTCGATTGTTCCAGACCTTTTGGCTGTTCAAAAATTTCCAGTTGTTCAGTACTTTCGATTTCCTCTGATTTCTTAAAATTCTGAAAATCCTTTGCTTTTTCTTGTTTCTCAAAATTTTCCTGCTCTGCTGGCAGGGAAACCAAATTTTTTTTTGGCTTCTCCTGATAATCTGGAGACCATTTTATATAGCTTTCAATTTCTATTCCACAGTTTGTACAAAATACCGCGTCTTCCTCCAGCTCCGCTTTACATTTTGGACAACGCATTGCTTATCTCTCCTTACAGGCACGTTTATCCAATTTTTGTACCGCATTTTCCACAGAATTTAGCCTCCGCAGAAAGAGGAGCACCGCATGAAGGACAAAACGCCGGCTTTGGCTGTTCTGCCTGCACTGATTCTGATTGTACAGCGACATTGATTACAGGAAGCTCAGTTCCGCACATTGGACAGTGCAAAGCATTTCCATCAACCTCTGCTCCACAGTTTGAACAAAGCTTTAATCCTTTCAGTGCCCTTAACTGTTCTTTGTCACTCTCAAGCTTTGACTGAATTTTTATTATTTCATCTGTTTCCTCTGTAAATCTCTGTGAAGCCTCCTCACGAAAAGACTTGTAATATTTTTCTCCAAGAATTTTGTATATGCGTTCAAGACCTGCCTCACTGTCCTTAATCTGCGAATTCAGACTTACTACACCACCTAAATCCTTTGTCTTTTTTGTTACCTCTTTTCCTACATTCTGAAGCTTATCTCCCATTTTATTAAAAAAATCCATAATGTTTATTTTCCTTTCTTCCTGTTTTTATAACCATTCTATAACCAATATTCCGACATGTCAAGAAAAAATCTTCAACAACTTTACAGAAACAGAGAATTTTGTTTTTATATATCATTTTTTATATATTACTTTTTTATTTCTTAATGCCACAGCTCTTATCGAACAGCAATTACGAAACAAAGTATTTAAAGATTCAAATAAACTTACAATACCAGAAATGACTTTGTTTCAAAATCAATATTTTTGACCTGTCAGATACAAAACCGGTTGTCATTTTCCCGATTCTGGTATATGATAGCAGAAATTATATTTTTTATTTGGAAAGGATATAAAAAATGACTTTTACTTTATTACTGAATCAGATGATAAAATTTTTTCTTATTATGGCGTTGGGATATTTCTTATTTAAAAAGAATTTTACAAATATAGAATTTAATAAACGACTTTCCAGAATTCTGCTTAACATTACTTTGCCTGCGCTGATTTTAAATTCCGTGCTTACGCAGACTGACCGCCCTGCTGCCTTTTCTGTTTTTTCCGTATTTCTTACGGCATTCCTTTTATATCTTTTACTCCCTCTTGCCGGAATCTTTGCTGCCCGTTTTTTTCCGGCAGATGAAAAGCAGAAAAATCTCTATGCTTTTATGACTGCTTACAGCAATATTGGTTTTATGGGATTTCCCATTATCGATGCTCTTTATGGAAGCACTGCAGTTTTGTATACTGCCATATTTAATATTATGTTTAATCTGTCCTGCTATACTCTTGGAACTGTGATTATGACCAGAAATTCCGAAACCGGAGCCAGAATAAATCCTAGGCATCTTATTAGTCCCGGATTTCTTTTAAGTTTTGCCTCTATTCTGATTTATTTTATCAATCCTTCGTTTCCAAAAGCTCTGACAGATACAATTTCTGCTGTTGGAGGTATTACTACACCTCTGTCCATGCTTTTGATTGGTTCTACTCTTGCCACCAATTCTGTAAAAGAAATCTTTTCTGACAGGTTTTTATATTTTTTTACTGTTTTTCGACAGATTTTTTTGCCGCTTGTATCACTTGGGCTGATACATCTGCTTATAAAAGATGAGCTGATTCGAAATGTCACCTGTGTCATGATGCTTATGCCAGCGGCAAATTCCTGTGTCATGTTTGCAAATGAACACAGCGCCGATGAAAAACTTGCCTCAAAATCCGTGTTTCTCACGACGCTTCTATCCATAATCACAATACCACTGGGAGTCTTGTTACTTATTTAACACTTCTTATAACCAGAACAAGGAGATTCTTGTTTCCACCACTACTGCATTGGCTCATACTTCATCTACACAACAGGACCGCTTCCGCTGGAATATGGAGCACCACAGCAGAAGCCGCCGCTTCCACAGCAGAAATTACACATAAGATTCAAAAGACACAGCTTTAAACAAAAGCTTCCCCCTCCATAGGCAGGAGAGCTGTACTGTCTGCTTCTTCCCTCATACCATGTGCTTCCATTTTCAATCATAGAAAACAGTATCCTGTAATTTTGATTGTCCGGCTCAAAGGCTACTGCCATTTTGGCATGTTCTATCGCAGTCATCTTATTTCCTAGTCCGTTATGTGCCTGTGCGCTGTAAAAATACCAGCGCCCGCCTCTGTCTGCCATATTGTCCAGAACTACTCTTGCTTCTTTATAGTATCCGTTCTGTATAAACCTGACAACATCTCTGTAATCAGGACTGCTCTCCTGATAAGTGCTCTGAAAACCTCCAAAGTCACCAAACATATTCCAGAAATCTCCAAAGAAATCTCCTGAACCACCTGTTCCCGAAGTGTATCTGCCTGTCTGTTCCTGTCTGTAACTTCCTGATGCCCCATAGGTGCTCCCTGATGTTCTCTGTTTCATAATCATCTGATACGCCTGCTGAACCTGCTTGAACAATTCCTCTATTTTCTCTTTATCAGGATTATTGATATTTGCATCCGGATGATATTTTTTACACAGCGTTTTATACGCCTTTTTCACCTCATCATCCGAGGCGTCGGGACTTATTCCCAA
This sequence comes from uncultured Lachnospiraceae bacterium, assembly GCA_910577835.1. GTDB lineage: Bacteria > Bacillota > Clostridia > Lachnospirales > Lachnospiraceae > CAG-303. The sequence goes on from CAJTOU010000017.1 coordinate 2,888, forward strand.
TACTTTATAAGGATTCATTGTTACCTGCCTCCGCTTTCTTCTCTGCACGTTTCATTCTTTCTTCTCTGATTTTTTCGTAGCGATGCCATACACCGGAATACAAAATATTTCTTAATATTTTAACATTATCAATCAGAGGCAGCATTTCAAATGCTCTTGAACATTCTGCAATTGCTGATGTCAGCACGATTCTGCAGGTTTTTTCAAAATCCTTCTCCTGATACTTCTCCGCAAAGGGATTATAACTGTTCTTTTTAATATCTTCTTCTACATCCTCATAAGCGTCCAGAATATAAATAAATTTTCCCAGATTATAGGCGAGCTTTCTTAAAATTTCTTCCCATTCGTCTTCCTGATAAATAAACAGCTCCTCCATAACCTTGCCAAACAGTCCTGCCATTTTATCTATGTTCCGGCAGTTTTCTTTTTCCAGACTGTCCAGATTTTTAAAACATACCTCGATAATCTCCGCCTTTTCACTGTATTTTTCTTTTATTGCCTTTATTTTGGACTTTAAAGATGTTCCATACAGCTTTTTCAATATCTTTCTGTCATCCTGCCAGTCATCTCTGCATTTATATCCAGTCAGAAGAACATTCATTTCCGCACCAAATTGTGTAATTTTATTGATTGATACACCTTGTCTGTCAAACGGATGTGCAATGCATTTTTTCATGTCATAGGTCGTTTCGGGCTCATACAGGCTTGTTAAAAGCAATACCAGAAAAGTCATGTCATAGTTTAATGACATTTGTCCGGTCAAACCATAGTTCTCTTTTAATACCCTGCATAAACCACAGTAATAAGAATGATATACATCAAACTCCCGAAAAGTCAAATCTCCCTTATTTACAATTACATAACCAAACATCGTTACCTCTTTATCTTATCTATCAAAATTTGAATTTTTACTCTGTTTATTTTAATAAGCATAAAGAGAGAAGTCAATTCTATTTGATATTATTAATTGATTCTTTATAAAATTCAGGGATGGTTTATGATTTGGCGTCTGTACCGGTCATTTCCTTATCGGCTGACAGTTCAAAGCCAAAGATTTCAATAATATCGTTTTCTTCCTCGGAAGCGTCGTATTGAACAGTAATTTTATCGCCTGTATTTAATAAAATCAGGGATTCATTTTCCTCAAAATACTGCTTGTAAACCTTGTTATCTGATTTTATATAGACAACGGTTCCTGAGTTTGTATTAATAAACTGAATATCTTCAATGGTGATTTTTCGCTCATTATAATCCACATCAAGTTTAATATCAATGCCCTGTCCAGCAGACCCCATACTGTTTCGATAATTTTTCAGAGTTTCACTCATAGTATCACCAACCGCTACAATCGTATAGTTTTTCACATTTACCATGGCATATTGTTTTACAAGACCTTTTGAATCTTTTAAAGCCATGGCATAGGTTGGCTCTCCATTAATATTGATAAGTGCCGGAAAAGATGCCGTATAACCATAATTTTGAACTACACCCTCTGCCGCATCCATGGCGGAATGTTCCTCTGCGCCTTCCTGTTCATAATAGCGGAAATCACCAGTTCTGGAATTAACCAGAAGAAAGCCGAGATTACTCTTGTCTGAAACAATAGAAGTAATACCTGTATAGACATAAATATCATCATTCATTGCCACATAACCAAAGTCATCTGTGGTCATGGTACAGCCCTTTTGTCCAATTACGCTGTTAATAAATCCCTTTTGCAGACTTCCATAAGAATTATACAAATCACAGATTTCATCACCGGAATATACATAATCCACCCATTCCGGTATTTCACTCATGGAATACAGCTCCATTTCACCGGTAATGGCATTCATAAGAATTGCCTCTTCCGGTACAGTACAGCCAAAAAAGGTATGAAAGGACATACACGAAATCACCCAGTATGGCACACCATTTTCATCAATCTGAAAACTGTAATCGCCAAATACCTTAGTCGGATATTTCATTCGGAAGGCTCTCATTAAATCTTTTGAAAAATACCCCGACGGAGAATAGTTCATTCCCTTTTCCAGACGTACAAACTCAGCCTCATTTGTTTCTGTATCTACCAGCACATAGCCCGGTACTCCATCTTTTTTATTGTTAAAATATTTAAAGAAACCATCATACTCCAGAGGAGCTACTTTTACTACTCTGCCCTTATAATAAATAGTTGTGTAAGTATCTGATACGTCATACTGTGATACCAAATCTGTCAATGAGCCTACCACACGGTCTCCAAGAATCGTAGCTGACGCAGTGTCCATAAGAGGAATTTTTTTAATATCACTTAAAGTAGGCACATCTGTATCAAAATCTCCCTCTTCCACAGTAATTCGATTGACATAAGCCTTTGCGCGGAAAATCTGAACAGAAACAAGCATTCCCACTGCACATACCGCTACCGATATTCCCACTACAATCAATGCCGCTGTGGTAGTTTTTGGAAATTTTCTTCTTCTCTCATAAACAGTCATGGAAGCGGCATAGGAACAAATCGCATAGACTACCGCAATAGAAATTAAAAAAATCCACATTCCGATATTGTGTATATTAATCGCGGGAATAAAGATATAAAAAACAACCCCGCTATAAATAATTGTAAGGATAATCGGAATTAAAATGTTCATTACTTTTCTCATATAGGTCCTCTTTTCTTTTATTAATTTAGAAGCTGATAATTGTCTGAAAGGAATCTATGGCATAGGCATCCGTCATACCTGAAATATAGTCAAGCACTGCCTGAGTATAGATATTCTTTTCTTCCAATGCTCCATATAACTTATAATTATTATACCTTTCACAGACAACTCTGTCCTCATTTGGCACAATCTCTGCAAAACAGTATTTGATTAGCCATTTATAAAAATCAGCAAGCACGGAATCCCTGCTGTTTTCTTTTATATCGGAAAGTGTGGATTTTCGATTATAAAACTGCATAAAATAATCAAACAACGTTTCGATTACCAATCTGGTGTATTTTACAAAGGGCTCCAGTTTTTTGTGACTGTAAATATGAGCAATATTAAAATCCTTTATTTCCTTCATCAATGCTACCTTCTTATCTGAAAGGCAGATACCTTTTTCCGGTGAACTATTTTTTACCAAATCCACAATAAACTCATGCATAATTACAGAGGTATTAATCGTGTCATGCCCATATTCCGCAGCTATTTTCACCAGCGATGCCAAATCGTGATAGGTAATAATTTTCAGCATCAGGGCATCCTCGATATCTCTTCCAAGATATGCGATTTTATCGGCAAGCTTTACTACACAGCCCTCCCATGTAAACGCATTGTACTGACCTGCCCTTTCTATTTCGTACAAATCAATCATTTCCTTTCGTGGAAACAGCGCATTGTCATCCACCTCTCCGCAATGAGATATAATTCCGTCTCTGACAGCATAGGTAAGATTTAAATTCTGGTATACATTCTGTGGATTATTAATCAAATCCAGCTTATCTACTACTCGTATTCCATTTTTTTCATGCCAGAACACTTCATCGAGATATTTTTCTGTAAGACTGGAAATAATTTTCTCTCCGGAATGTCCAAATGGCGCATGCCCAAGGTCATGCCCTGTGGCAATTGCTTTTACAAGCTCCGTATTCAGTCCAAGCACATCAGATATATTGCTGCTGACAGATTCCACATGAAGAACATGTTCCATACGGGTACAGATATGGTCATTGTGTACATTAAAAAATACCTGTGTCTTATGCTTTAATCTGCGGTAAGACCTTGCGTGAAGAATTCTTGTATAATCTCTGGCAAATTCGGTTCGGATGTCATTCTTCCTTGTATACAGTTCCTCCTGACGGCTGACTGCCTGTTCCCATAAAGGATTTTTGCGAGTCATGGCAACATTTTCAAATTTTTTCTTCATAAATTCCTTTCCTTTGTCTTTTTTCACATATAAAATAGAAAAAGCAGATAACGGGAGTCGAACCCGCCTTTCCAGCTTGGGAAGCTAGCGTTCTACCGATGAACCATATCTGCATATAAAAAGTATAGCATGGTTTTTGGAAAATGACAACTGTTTTTTTAATCAAAGCCGCAGTTTCCATTTCCCAAAAAATCAAATTTATACCTTTATAATCTCCTAGTCCTCTAAAACAGACGTACAATGTGGACATCTAATGGCATCAACCGCAATCTCACTCTTGCAAAACGGGCACTTTTTTGTAGTTGGTTCCTGTTTTTCCTCTTCTTTATGATGAAATTTCGTCGCTGCTGTGTTCATTGCTTTAATAATCACAAAGATAACCAGCGCCATAATAAGGAAATTAATTACAGCCGTAATAAACCGCCCATAGTATAAAGTTGCTTCTCCCAAAAGGGTGATTTTCAACTGGTCAAAATTCATTCCTCCAAATAGTCCGAGAATAGGATTAATAATATCAGATACCAGAGAGGATACAATACTGGTAAACGCACCTCCGATAATAATACCAACTGCCATATCCATTACATTTCCACGGCTGATAAATTCCTTAAATTCTTTCAGAAACTTTTTCATCACAATTCCTCCTTGTATTTTTTATTTTTTCTCAATGATTGTATTACTCTTTATAAGAATCTCTGTTCCATTATTCTTTCCCGAACAATATCACGGCAAGCATCCCTTGTCCGGTATGTGCTCCGATAATAGGCGAAAGCATTGTGCGGCATATTATAACATCTGGCGCCTCCTCCATTCTTTTTATAATATGAATCATTTACTGCTTTTACTATATTATAATGAAGCACGCTGATGCGCGCAGGTCATCAAACTACGCTTTACTTCGTTTGATGAAATTATTATATACAACAAATGGAAAAATTACAATAAGTGAATGTCAATAGCTATGTTTTTTTGTACTTATTTATGATACGGCGCATGATTTAATATTCTGTAACTTCGATAAATCTGTTCCAGTAATATGACTCTCATTAATTGATGCGGGAATGTCATTTTTGAAAAACTCAGTTTAAAATCGGCCCTGGCACTGACGCTTTGATGCAGCCCCAATGAGCCACCGATTACAAATACAATTGTTCCATATCCTGAAACACCGATTCTTTCGATTTTTTCCGACAGTTCCACAGAATCCAGCATATTTCCGCCGATTTCCAACGTAATCACATATGCATCCTCTTTGATATTTTTTAACAGTCTTTTTGCTTCCTGCTCCTTTATCTGGTCCTCTTCCGCTTTTGAAGCCCCATCTGGTGTCTTTTCATCTGCCACCTCGATAATTTCCAATTTTACATAGCTTCCCAGACGTTTTTTATATTCCTCTACTGCCATGGTAAAATATTTTTCTTTTATCTTTCCCACTACTGCTAATATAATTCTCATTTTTTATACTATGGTTTTCTATTTTTCAACCTTTCCTTCCTTTATCCAATATATTTGTGATAAACAGAACAAAGTGCCTTGTAAACCCATAAACCTGTAAAAGCCTTTTTTGCACTTTATTCAATGATAGATACTCTATAAAAATTTTTTTATAAAAAATACAGAGTAATTTCCTGTGGAATTAAACATTATATCATTTCTATTCTGATTTATCAATTCATTTTTCCTCATTTTCTCTGCTTTTTATATATTTAAAATATTGATGAAAGCTGTTTATCATCTTTTTATATTTTTCTTCATTTTTTTCCGGAAAACCGCCGTCTATTTCAAAATTATCCACAAATCCTGCAAACCATTTTATCGCAATATCCTCTTCCATCTCATTTTTGTAAACATATTGAATCATTTTTACCAGAATGGGAATATTCTCTTTTTGAAAAATCGCACAATTGCTGTTTACCTCTAAGGTCCATGAATTCAGGCAGTCCAAATACAACAGGGTATCTTCTATTTCCTCATGTCTGTCCTTTTTACTCTGTATAAATTTCTGTATATTACTGTCAGAAAACTCTTTCTGACCACATACTGTCATAAGTGTTAAAATAGCAGTTCTGATAATGGAATTTTTCGGCTTTATATTGACAGATTTAATTATTTCTGTATTGTCAAATTCAACAATATACTTTTTCAGCATATTATTTTCCACTGTAAGCACTTTTTCAGATTTACCATTTTCAATATGTAAAAATTCATTCATTAAAGCTTCCATTAAAGTCAGTTTGTCAATTACAGATGCCTTGTCCTTTGTTCCCTTCATACATAAAATGTCATAAGAAAGATTTCCCGATTTTTTCGCATGCAAACTTTTTTTGAATTCTCTCATAAATTCTATAAAACATTCATCATCAAGGTTTAATTTGGAAAATTCATAAAACAGACCAAACCATAAAAAGGCATCCTTGGAATTAAACATATCTGAGACATCTTCACTAATCACCTCTGACAGCCGGTCAAGCATTTTTTCAAAGCTGTCAAACTGACTGATTTTTACATTTTCTTTCAGATATGCGCAGATATCCTCCTGTTTTTTCTTCCAGTCATATAAAAAATTTATTACCATTATACTCTCTGTTACTACTCTGTCCACTGTTCCATTTACAAACTCTGAAATTCTGAAATCCGCTTTATTTTTAAAAAACGGATGCTGTGTTACCTTTTTTACCACCTTCGCATACTGTTCGCCAAGATGAGTCATTCCCTTTTGTGCGGCTGTCATTGGTTTGGATGCGTTATATCTTCTTATATGATACTCAATATCATCATCACTGCATGAAAGGTATTGAACCGCCGGAATTGTATAATCATTAAATCTCTCTTTTAATTCTTCCGGTAATTCCGAATAATACTTTCCCCTGACATCAAATTTCCTGTTTTCATATTGAGGAGAACCATCTTTATCTAAAAGAACAATTCCATTTTCATCTTTCAAAACCACCTGATATTGTATAATCGGGCGTTCTGCATTTTTACCGATTTTAAATAGATTCTCCTCAAAATCAGAGAGATTTGTCAGCCTCTGCTTTCCGTCAATCAGCCAGTTTTCTGTTCTGTCAGCCTTTACCTGTTCAGCCAGTATAATTTCCGGTATGGGATATTTATTTAATACAGTTGTAATAAGATTATATTTTTGAATATTACTCCACTGATTTGAATTTCTCTGCAATGGATGGTCGCCTCGAATGGAATATTTGTGTAATCTTTTAATATAAGCAGCTATGGAATAGCTCGTATTTTTACTTATTTCAGATGTCTGTGCAGCCATTTGTTTTTCCTCCTCAATTTCTTTTTTATTACTTCTTTTTAACAATTTTTCAGATTTTAATAACTGTCCAAAATTTAATACACTTGTCTTTTCATAAGACCTTAATTGTTTAAAATTATTTTCATATATTTTTTCTGTTATATTTAAAATTTTCAATATCTGCTTTTTCGGAATATTATCCATCTTTAATTCCAGCATCCGACTCTGTAAATCTGAAAGTCCCGCAAAATATGTTTGAATTCGTTCTTCCATAAAAAAATTTTCTTCTAATTTTAACTCCTTTTCCATACTAAAATCAGATACCAATAATTCGCTTAAAGCTGTTTCATTTTCCCCAACCGGCATATCCAGTGAGATTGTATTTTTTTCTGATAAACGCTTTATGCGATTCCGTTTTGTAATCTCTGTCTTGATTTTATTCGACAGACAGGAAAACAGAAAGCTGTCAAAATTTTGAGAAGCGTCATATTTTTTCAGCACATCCACAAAAACTTCATTGGCAATACTGTAAAAATCATCATAATCCTTTTTTGTAATGCCTCCAAAATCAGATAAAATTTTATCTACTTTTTCATGTAATTTTCTTCCATTTTCCCTGTAATACTTATCTAGCAGTTCTGTTATATTACAAATCCTCCTGTCCATGTTTAATATCATCCCCTTTGTGTATTCTCTATTAATTCATACTATAACATGAACGCCTGTTTGTGTCAATGTTATTTCAAATATTTATTTGTGATTTTTGTGATTTTTTTACAAGTGTTCTAAAGCGGTTGTGAAAAATTTTGAAAAGGAGAAATAGTAATTGTGAAACCGCTGACATAAATTTCAAAACAAAAAGGAGCACTAAAATGAAAAAAGAAAATAATACTTATTCAAATAATATGATTGTCACACCGGATGAATATCCCCGTATATTTTCAGGAACATTATCACAGGCAGATTTTGATCCTACAAAGCCAAATCCCCGCAATATTTCAAAAATTGCCGCCGGACTTGAACAATATTTAAGATATAAACAAAAGGGGGAAAAAAGAAATGATTAACAGACCTTTATATGTACGCAAATACCATTCTAGCCGTTTAAAAGAATTTAATTATGTGATTGAAGATACCTTTGAAGAATCAAGGGTTTACAATGAAATCGTGGGACTGTCAGATAACCAGATTTTACGGACAATTAGAGAAATGAGTCGCCGCACTTTAGACCGTGAACATCTGGAAAAACTGATTCTCTGTCGGGATTTTTATCAAAAACAGTTAAGCAGAAACCGGCTGACTGAAAAAAAAGCGGCCGTTTATTTGGAAGAGCTGAAAAGATTACAGGCAAAAATAAATCGGACTCTTTTTCAGGAAAATTATATTATAGTAGTTATGGACACAGACAAACAATATGAATACCTGTATCAAAATGGCTTTACAGTCAACGGACAAAAATATAAAAGACTGAGCTGTTCCGCCGGACAGGCAAGAGTATCCACTGTTATTTTTTGCAGTGAAATCTTGATTCCCGAAGTAAATAAAAGATTAAATAACGGCCGAAATCTGAATAAACCTCTTTCTCCAAGTAAATTCAACGCCTATTTCGGACTTGCGGGTTCTGCTACACAGATTGTAAGCGAACCTCGATTTATTGTAGTAAGGGATTATGAAAATACCACCAGTTTTATGGCAAACCATGTAATTGAAAATGGATGGAAAACAGATGATACGATTATACAAAAAGAAATAAAAGACACAGTTATGAACCGAACTGATGGTATGGGACTGATTTCATATCGTCAGGCAAAAAAATGGGCAGGGGAACTTGACCTTGATTATGTTCCTTCACAATTCTGCATTCGGCAGAATTTTATGAAAGGCATGTTATGTGTATTTCCGATTCATGAATTTGCCAGAGAGTATGGCAAAACAGATGAACTGGGCCGCTGTATGGTAGATACGATTTATTGTGATAAAAATGGAAAACCTGTCAAAAAAAATCTTTTTGATT
>CAJTOU010000017.1:12058-62848 GCA_910577835.1 uncultured Lachnospiraceae bacterium
ATGATGTTATTATCAGTGAATCTCAGTTTAAGCTGTGGGACAGCTTTGAAAGCGCAGAACAGTATATTGAAAACTGCCGCAAAAATCATTTGTATTGGGGTGTTGCTCTCACTTCTCCCAAAGAGGCCAAGCATATGCTGAAACTGAATTATCAGTTTATACAGACATTGAATCTGAAAGAAGACGATGTAAAAAAACTGGCAGAACAATTTGTTGAGTGGATTTCAGGAGTGTCTTATGAAAACCGCTATTATATGCTTCTCTTTCTTTTAGGGATAAATAATAACGAAGAGAAAATCAGAAATTTCCTGTCATACAGCGACAATTACTGGATAAAAGCACTCCTTCTTTCTGATAATGTAAAACATGACAAATATATCAGAAAAAAAATAAGAGACCTTATCAGGCATAAAATAGATGCCGGATGCAAGGGAGATATTTATGTAGATGGAAATTTTCAGGTAATTGTATCAGACCCCTTCGGATATATGCAGCATGTATGCGGGCTGGAAGTTACCGGATTATTAAAGTCCGGTATGTCCTATTCTCATTACTGGAATGAAAAAGGAGTTACACAGGTAGATGCCATGCGTTCCCCGCTTACCTATCTGTCCGAACATGTTATTTTAAATCTGCAAAAGGATAACGCCACTGAGAAATGGTATCGATACTGCAAGCTTGGAATTATATTAAATTATTACGGGAATGAAACCTTTCATTTTGCCGGAAGTGATTTTGATATGGACATACTTGCCACTACCTCAAACCCTGTTATGATAAACGGTGTTTATAAAAATGAACTTCCGGTAGTATATGATGTGCCAAAACCGGAGAAATTTCTGTTTACAGAAGATGATTTATATCATGCAGATACCTTTTCCTTTGGTTCCATTATTGGCTCTATTACCAATAAATCCAGCAATGCATATGCACTTCTTCCGATTGTAGAAGAAAAATACGGCATAAACAGTCAGGAATATCGTCTGCTGAAATCCAGATTACAGCAATGCTGCAAGGCTCAGTCTGCCCAGATAGACAAAGCAAAAATTGGACGTGCAGTAAAAGGTATTCCACAGGTATGGACCAAACAAAATAAAATAAAGAAAAATAAAAAAGGAAAAATTATTGATAGTAAAAAAAGGCGCAAGGAATTGTATAATTCTGTGTTATTGAATACATATCCTTATTTTTTCAGATATATTTATAAGGATACGGAACGCTCCTATAAAAAATATCTGGATGAATATAATATTCTCTGCAAACAGAGATTCCGCACTGGACTTTCGGAGCTGGAAGCTCTTCAAAATCGCACTGACGAACAGGAAGATTTTATTCAGCAGTTTTACCGCTATTGCCCTGTAATTATCAGCAAAAGCCCCATGAACCTGCTGTGCAGATATATTGAAACGATTGATTTTCAAATTTCCCAAAAAACGAAAGCAGACAATTCCTTTCAGTTTGAATGTTATAAAAATCCCAATATTCAATATACAGAATATTATGTAGATGTAATATCCGAATTGAAAAAATTTATGAAGGAACTGAAAACCTCTATCATTGTTACTTCCTACGAAGAAGAAAATACAGAAGAATACAGCATAGACAAAATAAATTCTTTTTCAGTAAAATCGGATAATTTATATGAAAGATTATCACAGATAAATAAAAATCCTTATGTGATATTAAATTGTCTGATTGACTATTTTTATATCGAAAAACCGACAGCAGGCAAGGAACTTTTATGGAAATCTTATGGGAAATTTATCTGTAAAAATATTATTACTTACACGGCCAATACCAATGCTTCTGTTCTCTTTCCAATGCCAGCAGACAAACAGTGTTCAGATTTACAATATCTGGGATATTATTATAAATTACAGGAGGTGCAAATTGAACTATAAATATAATGAAGTTGAATATGCAGAACTAATTTACAAAAAAGGATTTCAGTCGCCGAACCATATGCCCGCCGAACTGCGCCTGACAGCTATTTATATGAGAAGAGTTCTTGGCTATAAACCGAAAAAATTAAAGGAAGAATTTGAAAAATGGTGTATGCTACATATTTCGGATTATAACAGAGCTTCTTATTATAAAATTGTAAATAAAGCGGTAAATCAGGCAGTAAAAAAAGGCTCTTCACTTATAAAACTGGACTCCATTTCTGTGTATAAAAATGAAATCGAGTTTATTCAGCGTTGTTCTATTTTTGACGAACAGCATATGGAATATGAACATGCTGATTTATGCCAAAAGCTGATGTTTGCTTTTATGGTTCAGTTAAAAATAAATCATGCTGTTTCAAAAATGAAAAATGCAGACGAGTCTGCTGATGGTTCTATGTTTTTTCAAGGCAATCAAAGAAAATACAGCGCAATGAAAAAAATGGCGGCACTCCCTGATAAAATCAAAATAAATGAAGACCTGATTTATTATCTCTACCTCTCAGGTCTTGTCACTCCACTTCATAATGGTCTGATTTGTATAGATTTTATGAAGGATATTTACAGTTTGGATAACTCTGAAAATCTGCCAGAAATCATTATCAAAGATTTTGAGCGTACCGGATTATATTTTGATTACTATAATAAAGAAAAAAATATAAAGCTTTGCGAATACTGTAAAAGACCTTATAAAAAGAAAAGCAATAATCAGAAATATTGCAGTGAATGTGCTGCAATTGTAAATGTAAAAAAACAAAAACAACGGGATTTAAAAAAATCTTGATTTTAAAATATACGTGAAACACCTATAAAACAAGGCTTTTATCTGTTTTTTAATTTTTGTAACTTATGAAAGAACAAAGTGCTTGTAGAACTATAAATTTATAAAAGTCCTCCTTGCACTTTGTTCAATAATAGCTGCTCTTTGAAGGCAGCGTCACAGGAAAGGCGAAGCTGTTCTGTGAAAGAAGAATTTGAAAGGTGGTGACAACTTGGAAACGATTGTAAATGATGAACTTCAAATTTATCGCGGAAAGGATTTCTTTGTAAAAAAAGGAATTCTTATCCACCAGCCTACTTTGGACGAAATCTGCGAGTATGGGGAACAGCGTTATTATTCTATGGTATATTCTCTTACCTGTGTGCCGGCGGATTTATGCTGGCAGCTTGACGAGATGGGAATTGATTACACGAAACTCGGCGACTTTGAGTTATTTTACTCTCTGCTTTGTCATAATTATTCTCCTGAACAGACCTCCATTTTATTTGGTGATTTGGATTTCTCCAGATTTGAGGCATGTAAAAACAGTGAAAATGAAGAAATCATTTTATATGACGCTGAAAACGATATTTGTATTGATGAATATACCTATCTTCTGATAATGGATGTTCTTCGAAAAATTCACGGTTTCAAACGAAACTGTCAGCTTCCTGCAAACGAAACCACCAGACAAATTCTTATTGAAGATGCAAAAGAAGAATATCTTTTGCATAAAACCCTTGAATACCATTCACAGTTAAAAAACCTTATCTCTGCAATGGTCAACTGTGAGGGTTTTAAATATAATCACTCAGAGGTTTGGAGCATGAAAATCCATGCATTTATGGATTCCGTAAAAAGAATTTCCAAAATAAAAAATGCAGATTTGCTGCTTCAGAGTGGATATTCCGGCTTTGGAATTAACCTCAAGGACATAGATAATAAACAGACTGACTGGCTGGGAGAGCTTGATTAAGCCTTTTAGCCGGCAAAAAAATTTTAAGGAGGAAAAATACTATGTTTAATCCAAATGAAGTAATTCTTGAAAGAGTAAGGTTTGTGGAGGAATATGATATAGCCACAAACGAACTGATGGGCAGATATACCCAGATTGAAAGTCCAAGCTTAAAAACCGCTGCTGAGGGTACTGCTGTTACCGATGCAATGGGTTCTGAAATCGCAAATTTCTACAAGGCACAGACTGGTACCTTTGACTTTACAAACAGCATCCATTCTCTGGACTTAATGGCGAGCCAGTTCGGCACAAAAAAGGAGATTGCCGATACTGCAAATAAAATGATTATGCCGGTATCAGAAACAATTGATATCGCTGCAGACCATACAGTTATTTTGAAATATGTTCCAGTTGGTGCTGCCGGCGCAGAAGTAAAATATGTAAAGGTAATCAATGAAAACAATGAATTTGGAAAGACCTATGAAGTCAGCGCCACAGCAGGAGAAGGCAAATTCACTATTGATGCAGCTTCAAAGACAATTACCATGCCGGATGATGTAACTGGAAAGGTATTTGTCAGATATGATAAAGAAACCTCTACTGCTGTTAAGGTTACAAAGAAGACAGATGATGTACCGGAGGTTAAATCTTTGCTGATTCATGCTATTTTCCATAATAAATGCAATCCAAATGTAGTATATGCCGGCGTAATTTCTGTTCCAAGAGCACAGATTGACCCGTCTTCTGTGGAATTAAATCTGACTCCTGACGGCAAGCAGGCTGTAAGCTACAAGCTTCAGGCAAATTCATGCGAGGAATCTGCAAAATTATTTGATATTATTATTTCCGAAGACTAAGCTGTTCGGCAGTTTGGAGAAAAATATGGCAAATCCTATAAATGCCTTCTGCAAAATCTGTGGAAACGGCTATCACCTCTGCCAGAGCTGCCGCGAGCAGGCTGCCTTTCAGCCGTGGCGGGCTGTCTGTGATACGGCAAAGCACTATAAAATCTATCTGGCAATACATATGTATACAATTACAGGAGATAAGGAAAGAGCAAAAGAAGCTCTTTCCTCCTGTGATTTATCTGAAATCGAAACCTTTTCTTCTGAAATACAAACTGTACTGAAATGTATATTATCGGAATAATATTTAAGAAATTGCCAATGTGAACTACCTACCATTTAGCTTCTTTAGCTAAAGGCGTGCTAAAAGTTTTTCATAATCTAGTACACATGCGGGCAATTTTCCACAAGATTAGGGTGTCAAAAACCTTTTTTCCAAATATTGCTACAAGACATAGAAACAGCAAAATTATTTGTACTATACAGCGGCGTGATTTTAAAAATTCAGGTTTTGACGCTCTAATCTTACAATAAAATAAAAAATGAAAGGTTTTGTGAGACGATGAAAAAAAATTTATATTTAGATTATGCTGCCACTGCTCCTCTCTCTGATTCTACAAAGGATTATATTATTCAGATATTGGATACCTTTGGAAATCCATCTTCTGCATATTCTGCGGGTGAAAAAGCCCGAACTCTGATTTCTGATGCAAGAAACGCCATTGCTGAATTTATTCATGCAGATGCTGATAATATTTATTTTACCTGTGGAGGCAGCGCAGCAAATACGCTTGCTATCAGAGGCTATGTTATGCGGCATCCCATGTGTCAGATTTTTTATTCTTCTGCTGCGCACAAATCCATAATAGAATGTATCTCCTGTCTTGACTGTACAAATACCTCCATAAAAGTAGACAGAGACGGCTTTCTGGATTTAGAGCATCTGGACAGTCTGTGTCGGATGTCATATGATAATAAAAAGCAGCCATTTGCAATAATTGATTATGCAAATTCGGAAATCGGAACAATACAGAACATAAAAAAGATAATTGAAATTGTACATGGGTATCATGGTATTTTATATCTTGACTGTACCGGAAGTATTTCTTCCATTCCTTTAAATATCAGAAAACTGGACATTGATATGTGCGGTTTTTCAGCGCACAAACTGGGTGCTCTGAAGGGCTGCGGAGTATTTTTTAAAAAGAAGGAAATCGAGCTAGAACCTCTGGTGTATGGAAATCAGGAACAGGGAATTATGGGTGGTACAGAAAATGTACTGGGAATCGCTTCACTGTATCATGTAGTGAAAAATTATGATTATTCTGCTGTCAGTTCTGCCGGCAGGGATTATGTTCTTGACTATATAACAGAACATATAAAGGACACTTATCTTATCGGCAGTAAAACTCACCGACTTCCACACAATCTTTATCTGTGTTTTCAGGGAATTGAGGGAGAAGCTTTTATGATTCTGCTAGATATGAATGGAATCCAGATATCTACCGGCTCCGCCTGCAACAGCAGGACTTTTGTTCCGTCCTCTGCCCTGCTGGCAATTGGAATAAATAAAGATGATTTACATAGCTGTATTCGCATTACCTTTAGCGGAAGGGAAGAAAAAAAGGAGCTGGATTATTTGTGTCATACATTAAAATCGTGTATTGATATGTTAAGAAATTTAAATAATAAAGCAGGTACATAAAAGGAGAAATTTATGAAAAAAATTAACTTAAAGGGAATTACTGCGGAAACTGTAACAGGAGTTTTTATTCTGGCCATAGCGTTAATTAATGCGGTATTACAGATATTTGGAATTCATACGCTTCCCATTGATAATGAGGAAATATCTGAAATCATATCTGCTCTCTTTCTTACAATTTCTGCTTTTTATAATGTTTATAAAAACAGAAATATTACAGTGGCAAGCCAGAAGGCGCAGGAAATTACAAATGCTTTGAAATCCGGTGAGCTTTTTGTTGAAGATATAGACAGACTTCTTGAAAAAATAAAAAAGAAAGCTTACAGATAACAGGAGGCGAAAATATCGATGGATATAATGACAGATTTTTTTCGTCTGGATTTTCCCGCACTATTTTTAAGCGTTTTTATTGTTTTTGCTGGAATAAAAACTGTGGTATCTCTTTTGGAATGGCTGTTTCAGAAAGCAGGGCTGGAATTTAAATGGATGCGGAAAAAGCGGGAGGACCATGAACTGCTTATTCATACGATTCACAGTCTGAATATATTGCAGGAAAAGCATGAGGATGCCGTTCTGCAATCTATCAGCCATGACGGAAGCATACGGGAAGATTTGGAAAAATTAACGGCAATGTTTATTGATAAATCAGTGGATGATATGCGGTGGGAAATTATCAATTTTGCAGCAAAAATTTCCGAAGGAAAACCATGCAATAAGGAAAGCTATAAACACTGTTTACATATATATGAGAAATATGAAAAGCTGATTGATGAAAATGGTCTGATGAACGGCGAAGTGGAGCTGTCTATGGAGATTATTCATCAGTCTTATAAAGAAAAACTGAAAAACGGATTTTAGAAGGATTCTATTATCTGAGAGAAAGGATAGAAATATGATTCGATATATAAAAATGAAAAAAATGGAAATTGAGATTAAGCTGGCGTTGTATGGGTATGTTTTAGGGGTGTTACATGAGAAAAAAGAGATAATGGGGCTTGGAAGAAAATTGTATGAGACATTGAAGGAAAGTTCGCCGGAGGATATAAAAGAAAGCTTTATCCATGCGATTGCAGAGCTTGCACATGAACAGGCAATACAGGAGAAAATGGATGAAAAGGTAGAATGATTTTCATGATAAATATAAAATGAAAGGAGGATATTCAAGCAAATGAATGATAATCTTAAAATTATTATAAAAGCAATGCTTGCAAAAAACAGTTTATCTGATATAAAAAAACAACTGGCAAGACAAAAGTTCAATGTTAATGTCAATGTTTCCATGAATCAGCTTTCAAAATCCTTATCAGGAATTGAAAAACAGACTTCTGATATAGGAAAAAACATAAAAAAACTGACAGATAATTCTACATTTGAAAAGCAGATAAAACAATGGTCCATGCAATCTAATCAAATATTATCTATTATAAGACAAATTTCCGATGCAGTGACAAGTACAAGTGATTCAGGAGAGAATCTTGAAAGCTGTTTTGAAGATACCATTACAGATTTGGGAAGTCTGTTAACGGAATCAGACGAACTTACTAATATTTTTTCAAATGCTATTTCTTATGCCGGAAGAATGGCAGATACAATATATGAACTTAACAACTCAATGATTCATCTATATAGAATTACGAATGAAACAGATACAAAATATGAGGAATTTCTTTCATCTGCAAACAAGTCAGCACAAAAGCTTGGAAACACTGTTACAGATTTTATAGACCAAACTGCGCAATGGGCAGAACAGGGATATAATCTTGATGATTCTAATATATTGACAAAAGCATCTTCTATTTATTCCAATATTAGTGGTGTAGATAATAGTACTGCTATTTCTGATATTTCTGCTGCAATGGAAGCATTTAATATAGAAGCTTCTGATAGTATTACAATTGTAGACAAATTAAGCAAACTGGGAGATGAATTTTCTACTTCTACTGCGGATATTGGAACAGGATTAAATATTGCTGCTTCTGATTTACAATCTGCAGGTAATAGTATTGATGAAACTCTTGCATTAATCGCCGGCAGCTCAGAAAAAATAGGAGATGCCTCAGATACAGGAAATACTTTAAAAATATTTTCCATGCGTATAAGGGGTATGAAAAAACAGTTAATGGAAATGGGCGAAGATACCACAAATGTTTACTCCCAAGCTGGAATAAGAAAAAATATTTCTTTTCTAACTGATAATTCTGTGGATATTTTTGATTCATCTGGAAACATGAAATCCAGTTATAAAATTTTAAAAGATGTATCCAATATTTATGAAAAACTTTCTAAAACCAAACAGGTAAATTTACTTCAGGCTCTTTTTGGAACAGAAAGAGCAGGTCAGGGTGAATCCATTATTAAAGCATTTCAATCCGGTAAAATTGAAAAAGCTTATAATTCTTCTACAAATGCTGCCGATTCAGCTTATGGACAACAATCCAAATGGATGCAAACTTTGACTGCCAAAACAAAACAATTTGAAGCAGCATTTCAATCATTGTCCCAGTCTATGATGGATTCTGATATGTTAAAATGGTTTATTGATTTTGGAACTGGTGCTATAAACAGTTTAAGTTCTGTTGTAGAAAAAATAGGGAGTTTACCTACCATAATGGCAGGTGTTGGTGCTGTACTTGGCGCCAAGAACCATGGTAGGCTTAAAGTAAGTCTCAATATTCATTGTTAATTGTTTTGAATATGCCCGCCATACCCAAGATAAACTAATTTCAAGGGCAGGGTTGTGCCGAATTTGTCAATCGGCGTGGTTCTATAAAATAAATCGTAATTGAGGATTACTGTTCCTCAGTGCTGGAAAGAAAATACACCTTATATATAGTGATATGTGGCTACAACGCGGCTGGAAACGGCGAACGTGAATGCACTCCGAAAGGATATCAGTAATGGTAAAAAAACACATATCTGGTTACGGGTGAAAACCCTAAGTAACAAGTCTTTATACAGACTAAACAGGCTATCAGCAACGGATACCCTAAGTCTGATTTATTCAGATATGGAAGTGTTCACAGACTGTAAACGATTTTGAGTCAAAGGACTTGTAAGAGACAGTCGAAGCGCAGAAGGAAAACTGTCCTGTGACTGGGAAAAACCAAAACAGTGAAGCTGCTGCCCTTTTGTTTACAGTACCCAGAATATACAATACTCTGAGAAACAGAACGGGAAATGCTGAATTAAATGTATCATACAGATTAAAAAATCTGAAAATTGTTTTCCATATTTCTATAATTGTATGATATTTAGAACTTTTAACAATGATAGTAATGGATGGTTAAACAAAACAGGAATATTTAATAAATCATTTCAAGCAATTCGAGAAGATTTTCGTCTGGGTTATGGACCAATTGTGAGCTTGTTTAGCAATGGCAATGCATCGAATGATATAACAGCAATCGAAAACATTGCTCGGGCAATGCAAACTGGTTCGATAAGCGCGCAGGAATTGCAAGCACATCTGACAAATTGTACTGAGGCTACAAGAAACCATGCAATGGAATGTTTACATAACAATGGAAATCTATTAGATTTGGCAAGGAATTTAAGGCTAAGTGCTATGGCAGCCAAAATTCAAGCAGCAGCACTCAACATGGTATCTATGGCAATTAATATGATTTCATTCATGGTTGTTTCTGAAATTGTTAAATGGATAGCCTCTGGTATAAAAAAAATAGTACAAGTCTCAAAAATTGCTTCTGATACAGCAAATGAATTATACTCAAAATCATCTGAAAGGGTAGAAAATAATAAAAAAGAAGCAGCCTCTTTAAAGGAACTTATTGACAAATATAAAGAATTGAAATCAAGTGATTCATTTGATATTGAAACAAGAACAGAAATTTGCAATATTCAATATCAAATTGCAGAGCTAACAGGTGCGCAGGCAAGTAATCTTGATTTAGTAAATGGAAAGCTTGATGAAGAATTAGGAAAATTACAACAAATATCTGCCGAACAGGCAAAAGATAATTATGAAGACAGTAAAGATAATTATTATAAAGCGAAAAATGCATCAAAAAAAGCAGTAGGAAATGCAGACGATTACGGAAATGATTTTGTGCAGAAACTTTCTGAATACAACAAAGAAGTATTTCACATAAATACAAATGATGATTTTGCAATAGAATTATATCAAAAAGTTGGTTTTAAAGATATTGTCAGAAACAGCAAAATTAATAGCAATATTGTTGTAGATACTCGCGATATTGATAGTATTGAAGAGAAAATAAAAAGACTAACGGATTTGAAAACATATCTTGCCCAAAATGGTCAAGAAGAAACCAGTATATATTCAGGTGTTGTTTCAGCCATAGACAATTATAAGGGATATGTAAATAATGAAGCTGATGCTGTAACTGACCTTATTAACTCATGGATTGCAAATGCACAATACTCAAATGATACTCTAACAAAAATTTCTGTTGATTCTGTGGGCTCTTTAAGAAAATATCGTCGTCAATTTATCAGAGAAGCTATAAATGATGAAACTATTTCACAAGCAATTCAAGATAATGACCTATCAAAACAGGATATTTCTGCCGCTATAAACAGTTATATTGCAACTTGTAGTGAATTTTCCACATGGTACGATGAATGGAAAAATACGTTTAAAAAAAATGCTATTTATGTTTCATTTGAAGCTGCTTTTTATTCAGAAGATTTTGAATCAGTCGCAAAAGAACTGAAAGAACTTGCTATTGCTGGTCAAATTTCTGCTGAAAGTCTTTCTTCTACTGAAAAATATAAAGCATTGCTGGATGCTACTGGTCTGTCTGCCGAAGAAGCATATCAAAAAATTCTTGACCTTACAATTGCAGAGTCCTCTCTTTCTGATATTATGAGTACAATGCAATCTCATGCACAGTTAATAAACAGCGTTAATAAAGACCTTTCTGACAATGGAAAAATATCATTATCTACACTTCAAGATATCACCTCTGCTTTTCCTTCTCTTGAAAAATATGTAATAAGCTATTTAAATGGAAGCAGTAGTTCATTTGAAGAACTGATAAATCTGCTAAATTCTTTTTATCAGACTGATATTAGCAACTATCAGAAATATTACAGTATAAAATATGACAATGATACTGAATTCTGGAAAGAATGGTGTCAAAAATATGGAGATGGCTTTAAGCACCTTGCAAAACAGTATGAAATTGACTACAACAACTATACAAGCTATGCCCAGGTTGTTGAAGATATTAATAACAAACTTATTGAGTCATTTAATAATGTTTTAACCGCAAGAAATGCTGTAAACAATCTTACAACTGGAGATATTACCAAAAGCGCTACTGTTGCCGGATTATCAAGTGACCAAAAACGTGCAGCCAATGAATGGTGGAATAAATGGCAGGAACAGTATGTAAAAGGAACATCCGATATTTCTATAAGCAGCATGACCAACCAACTGATACACAGCGGTTTTAATGAAGGTATTGCAAATACATTAGCTACGGAACTTTATCATACATTGGTGACTTATAAAAAAGAGGACTATCAGAATTTACTTTCTTTAAAAACAAATTTAATAGACAGTGTGGAACAGTACAAAGCAACTTTTACAGATAATGCTTTTGATTCTTCTGTATTTGACCCCAAAAATTTTGACTCTTCTACTACTTCCTCTAATGAGAGTACAAATGAAACCTTTGACTGGATAGAAACAAAAATCTCCAATCTTACAGAGGAACTTGATAAACTAAAAACAAAAATGGATAACACCTATACTTCATGGTGTTCACGTAATAATGCTCTTACCTCTGTAATATCCAAAACTCAGGAAGCAATCAATCTTCAATCTCAGGCTTATCAGCGCTATATGCAGGAAGCAGAGTCCTCTGGCATCTCTTCTTTTTATAAAAATCTTGTACAAAATGGAGCTATATCCATTGATGCTATTTCTGATGAGACATTAAAAAATCAAATTCAGTCATATGAAGAATGGTATAAGAAAGCACAGGAATGTTTAAAAACTC
Source organism: uncultured Lachnospiraceae bacterium (assembly GCA_910577835.1). GTDB lineage: Bacteria > Bacillota > Clostridia > Lachnospirales > Lachnospiraceae > CAG-303. Next base: position 24,251 of record CAJTOU010000017.1, read on the forward strand.
AAGAAGATTTAACCCTATCTCTCAATGAATTAAACAGTCAAAAATTCACAAATATTCAGTCTGAATATGAATCAACCATACAGCTTCTTGAAAAACAAAAAGACTTAATTGAAAATCAAATCACTCTTCTTTCCTCTCCTCTTGATTATGAAAATCTTCGATTAAAACAACAAAGCATTATAAATCATTTAATTTCTGAGAGAAATGCATTAAACAATACACTTGGCACTTTGGATATCCCTCATAATACAGAAGCATGGAATAATCTCTATTCACAAATTATGGATATTAATCAGGAAATTCAGGATGCACGTGATGCAATGAAGAGCATTGATTCTTTGCAGTTTGATAATATAAAAGAAACATTTGAATTTGATACATCAAATTTAGAACATGAATTACAAACAATTCAAGACCAAATAGATTTGCTGGAAATGAAAGGATTATTTGCAAATGAAAAATACTATAACAGCATGATTTCCTACACTCAGCAAAAACTTGATAATCTCCAGAAAGAACATACTCAGCTTCAAAATATTTTGAATAATTCCAGATATGAAAAAGGGGTTTCAGAATGGAACGATATGTACACCTCTCTTATGGAAATAGATGAAGAAATAGCTTCCATGACGAACAACCTGACAGAATTTCAGAATTCTATCCGTGATTTAAACTGGGAAATTTTTGAGTATCTTGAGGAGTCTCTCAACCGCATTACAGATGAAACCGACTATCTGATTGAGCTGTTATCCAAAAAAGAATTATATAACTCAGAAACCGGAGCACCTACTGAATACGCTTCTGCTGCTCTTGGATTACATGCGGCTGCCTATGATATTTATAAGCAGCAGGCAAAAGATTATTTTGAAGAGGTTTTGGACCTTCAAAGCCAGCTTTCAAATGGAGCAGGTAAAGATGTTCTCGAACAGTATCATGCCATGCAGGATGCCCACAGAGACGCCGTTCTGGCAGCCGAAGAGGAAAAAGAGGCAATTCTTGACCTTATTGAAGAAGGATATCAGGCTCAACTGGACACACTGCAAAGCTTGATTGATAAGAAAAAAGAACAGATGCAGGCAGAAAAGAATCTGTATGACTATCAAAAATCCATAAAACAGCATACCGACACGATTTCTTCTCTTGAAAAACAGCAGCTTGCCTATGAAAACGACAACAGCGAAGAAGCCATGTCTAAAATTCAGCAAATACGGACAGAACTTGAAAAAGCAAAAGAAGAACTTGCCGAAACAGAATATGAGCAATATTTAAGTGATACGGAAACTATGCTGGAACAGCTCGCTTCTGACTATGAAGCATGGATGAATGAGCGGCTTGACCACTCGGATGCATTGTTAAATGATATTATCGGACAGATAAATACACAGGGTTCTGCGATTATGGATACCTTAAACAGCGTAGGAGCAGAATATGGAACCATTATCAGTGATTCCATTACTTCTATTTTTCATTCAGAATCACCATTTACCAGTGCACTCACAAATGGATTCTCCAATGTAACTACTGGTATTTCAGGTATTGCAGGCACAACATCTGCCATCAATGAACTGCTGAAAAAAGTGGCTGATATTACAGGTACAATCGCAGCAAATACAAATGCAGGCTCAAATACCTCGAAAAATCCGTCAGAAAACAACAATAACGTTGTCACTCCTGCTCCCGCTCCTTCTGCTCCTGTTACAAAACCTGTTGTACAAACCAGTACAAATACTAATACATCTACTTCTGCTGCTCCTGTATCTGGCAGAAGTCTTCTTGACAAACTTCTGATAGACAAATATGACGGCTATCCGAAATCAAAGCTCAGTATAAATACAAGCATTGTAGACAGATTAAAATATAACAACAAGGACAGCTCATGGCAGGCAAGAAGTATTTATTGGAGCAGACTTTTTCCGGAAGGTGGCCCTTATATTGGCAGTGCTTCACAAAATGCCAGACTTTTAAATTACCTGAAGGGCAACGGCTATGCAGACGGAACCAGTCAGGTTGGCAGAAGTGGTTATTACTGGACACAGGAAAACGGATGTGAAATTATTCTTCGACGACGCGACGGGGCTATATTGACGCCATTAAGCAAAGGGGATGCAGTATTAAATAAAAATGCGACCCAGAATTTTTATGATATGTTTAATCATCCACAGTTATTTAAACAACGACTCGATACAGGAGCAAATGCATTTGATACCCTTCCGAATTATCTGGGCAGCATAAATGATAACCGCAGACAAGATGTCAATGTTGGCGATATTCATGTTACAATTGACCTTCCGAATGTAAAAAATTATTCGGAATTTAGAAATAATCTGGTGAGAGACAAAGACTTTGAAAATTCCATGTGTGTTATGATTAACAATGCTATGCTTGGAAAAAGTACAATAGAAAAATTGAAATATTGCAGAGGATAAAAATACAAGCAAAAATTGTGTCATAGGAAATACATAATAATTTTCTGTGAAATAAAAATAATGCAACTAATAATTGCCTAATAAATGTAAAGGAGGTGAAAAAATATGAATCTAGATGCTGCAAATGATTTTATGTATGCCGGAGAACGGCTTTCAGATTATCAAATGATGTTGTGCAGATTTGACGGAAGTTCCAATGAAGCTATATCTGCTGGAAGTAATCTGAATTTTAATACTGTCCGCCCTGTTAACTCTGACAGATTTTTTCTTGTAAATACATCCTATGAAGAACCTCTGACAGCTACATTCCAAATCTGTAAAAACAGATGTTATGCTTCGGATATTTCCATAAAACCGGAGGAATTAAGCGCCATGCTTCGATGGCTTGGCAGAAAAGACAGATATCACAAACTGAAATTATATCAGGCAGACTATGAAGAACTGTTTTTTATCGGAAGCTTTCATAATATTCAGGAAATAAAAACGGGAAATTCTATCCATGGTCTGGAAATGAACTTTCTCTCAGACAGTCCTTATGCCTATATGGATACTGTTGAGCTTGACTTTACTGTGGACCGTTCTAATCCTCATACAATTGTAAATCTTTCTCATGAAACAGGACATTTATATCCGTCTGTATTTACCTGCAAATGCTTGTCCAGCGGAAATCTGCAGATTACAAATTCCATTGAAAACAGAATGACGGAAATTAAAAACTGCGTAAAAGATGAAATTATTACTTTACAGGGACAGACAAAAGAAATTACTTCCAGCAAAACAGACCATATGCTATATAATGATTTTAATTATAATTATTTCCGGCTGGCAAATACTTATCACAATAATATAAATACCATTACCACTTCTATTCCATGTGAAATACATATCGAATACAATCCAATACGAAAGGTAGGTTTAGGCTGATGAAGCTTGATTTTAATTTAAATAACGAAATTGACATGCCTGAACTTATTTTAGGCAAACGAAACTTTCATAAGCTTGGTTCTGTTACAAATATCGAAAATCTGTCTTATGAATATAACCTGATGTCGGCAGATAAAATTGATTTTGCAGTACATAAATTTTTTCATCAAAAAGAATGCAGACTTTGGGAAGAATTAAAAGACAGACGATTAATCTTTGTCAAAGAATTTAATGAATGGTTTGAAATTTCAGTCAAAACAGATGAAACAAATGAATTGAAAAAGACAATTACAGGAACCTCGCTCTGTGAATCGGAGCTCTCGCAGGCTCTGATTGTTGAAACAGAAGTAAATACCGAAAATGATATAGCAAGACCAGACTATACACCTACGGTCTTTTATAATCCTTCTGTTCCCTCTGCTTCCCTGCTTCACAGACTTTTAAAAAAGGTGCCGAATTATTCCATACGATATGTCGCTTCAAATCTCTGGAATATTCAGAGAACCTTCAGTATTAACGGAAGTTCTGTTTATGATGCGCTGATGGGAGAGATTGCTGAGGAAATCGGATGTCTTTTTTTATTTAATTCTGTGGAAAGAAGTATTTCTGTTTATGATTTAAAAACTACCTGTAATCACTGCGGATATCGCAGTGATTTTACTGATATATGCCCGATATGTAACAGTACTGATTTATCAACAGGATATGGCAGAGATACGGCGATTCTGATTGATAGTGAAAATCTGACAGAAACTATTTCTCTGGAAGGCAAATCATCAGAGGTAAAAAATTATTTCAGAATTATAGGCGGAGATGATACAATTACATCTTATATCAGGGCATGTAATCCTTCTGGTACCAATTATATCTATGCATTTTCTGACGAAGACAAGCAGGATATGTCCCATGAATTACAGGAAAAACTTAATTCTTATCAGAAGAAATATAAAGAAAAGAAACCTCTGTATAATGAGATAACAAAGAAACTGTACAACGCGATTGATGAAAAGCTGAATCTGGAATCTCTTATGATGCCAAAAACAGAACATGCAAAAACCTCTGCTCAGAAAGAACTTTCAAAATTAACTTCTGCTGCTCTGTCTCCTGTCGCTGTAACAGATGTAAGTATTGCGTCTGTTTTTACCGCTGGCAATGCGGTGCTGGCTATGGCAAAATGTATTGTAAACAGTACTGTTTATAAGGTCTCATTGATAGATAAAAGTACTTCTTTTGAGAATCAGAGATGGAGAGGAAAATTTCGGCTGGAAAATTACAGTGATGAAAACGACTGTGCAGAAAATACAGCATATATCACGGTAATAATCGATGATGATTATGAGCGCTATGTAAAACAGAAAATACAAAAAACAATTGACAGAGATGATATTTATCTGACTAATATTTTTGATAAAGATGTGTCTCTTAACACTTTTAAAGCAGAATTAAAAAAGTATTGTCTGAACAGACTCAATTCTTTTGAATCTGCTTATCAGTCTGTTCTGGAGGTGCTTACAGAAGCACAATGTTCCAACCATCCCTTGGATAATACCTCAGATAATGCCTCCCATAATATTTTATATCAGGATATTTATGACAATCTGTATCTCCCTTCCTTCCATAAACTTTCCGCCATTCAGGCTGAAATAAAGGTGAGAACTGCTGAAATTGAAGCTGCCGAGAATAAATACAATCAATTTGTAAAAAATCAGGAGGAAATTCAGAAAGAATTAAATCTCGAACATTATCTGGGAGAAACGCTGTGGAAAGAACTGCGTGCATTTTGCAGAGAAGATACCTATGAAAATCCAAATTATATTTCAGACGGTTTAAATGATTCGCAAGCTTTAAAAAAGGCAGAGCAGCTTTTTTCCGAGGCAGAAAAGCATGCAGTAAAAGCTTCTACTCTTCAATTCAGCCTGACAGCAAATATGCATAATCTTCTCACAATACCTGAATTTAAAAATCTCACAAATGAATTTGAAGGAGGAAATTGGATTCGGGTAAGAATAGATAATAAATTATACCGGCTCAGATTAATTCACTATTCTATTCAGTTTTCTGAGCTTCAGTCAATTAATGTAGAATTTTCTGATGTCACAAGGACTGCCAATGGACTTTCTGATATAAACAGCCTGATGAGTAAGGTTCAGTCAATGTCTTCTGGTTATCCTTATACAGTTCATCAGGCTGAACAGGGTGAAAAAGGATTCACTGCGATTGAACAGATTAAAAATGATGGATTAAATACTGCATTGTATCAAATTTCAAACAGCGTACATCAGGAATTTAAAATTGATGAGCATGGTTTTCTTGGACGACAGTGGGATGATATTCTTTCGGATTATTTACCGGAGCAGTTTAAAATCAATCATAATCTGCTGGTTTATACAGATGACTGCTGGCAGACGGCAAAGGCTGCGCTTGGAAAAATAACATATTATAATCCTGTTTTAAAAACCACTGTCAGTAATTATGGTTTAATTGCAGATGCTGTGATATCAGGAATTTTAATGGGAAATGATATTATTGGCGGAAATATTTATTCTGAAAATTATGGAAGGCAGTCCGGAACACATATGGACCTTAATACCGGCGATTTCAGCTTTGCAGGCGGAAAACTGACCTATGATTCCAAAAAAAATGCGCTGAATATCACAGGCAAGATTACCTTTGAGGAAATTGATTACAGTGATAATAATGCAATGGAACATGTAAAGGATTCTCTTGGTATAACAGATGTAGAAAATGATATTGGTGAATTTAATAATGCTTCTGTTCTTACTCCTCTTGAAAAGAAAACAATGTCAGAAAACTGGAGAGTGATTCAGGAAGAATATAAAAAAAATATGGAGCTGTCAGAAGTGTTCGGGCTTTATACAAATAATAATAATTCTTCAGATGATGACCAGACGGTAATTGATTATATCAATTTTTATCATGTACTTTCCGGACAGATTCAAAAATGCGGACTGAATAATCCGGCTGTTTCTACTTCTATTGATACGCGTATTTACAGCGATATTGAGAATTATCATATTGCTGATATAAAGCTGACAAATAAAATCAATGAAAAGGCAAAGGAATTTTCGGATGAGGCTTACAGAATCGCCATGCAGGCGGTAAGTGATGGTGTTTTAACGCCGTCTGAAAAGAGAGATTTAATCAATGAGATAAACAGCATTAAGGCAGCTTATGCAAAATACACGGCTGTCTGCAATGCGCTGAATATTTCATGCACTGCTTATACTGCTGCTTATAATACGTTGATTCATCATATGACTGGAAGTTCGGGGGTATATAAATTAAATGTTTCATGCGACACTGCTCTTACTTCTGCTCAGGTTGAAAGTTTTAAAAAATATTTTGCTGATTACTATACAGAAGAAGCAAATATTATTGAATGTATTCAGGAAATTACAAAAAATAATATTTCAAAAGCGCAGGAAGCGGCAGATAAAGCACAGGAGGCTGCAGATAAAGCACAGGAAACAGCAGACGATGCAAAAAGACTGGCAGAAAACGCAAATACTCTTGGCGGAGAATTAATGAAATGTCTGGGATACACAACAGAAATCGCAAAGAATTATATTATTTCTCCTTATATTGGAGGAGGATATTTAAATATCACAGGCGGAAGATATGGAAGTGTAATTATTGACCCTCTGGGAATAAAAAACTCGTCTTATATTTTTGGAGTGTATAACTCGTCAAATAAAATGGTTATGGGAGTTGATACGTCTGGAAATGGAGTATTTGAAGGAAAGGTAATGGCAGAGTCCGGAAAAATAGGCGGATGGAATCTGGATGCAAACAGAATCTATATGTCTGATACTGGTATGAGTTCTTATGGTGGTTACCATGCATTTTGGGCTGGTGAAACAAATGGAGCCCATGGAAAAATTAATTCTAATGCGAAATTCAGAGTTGGACATGACGGACATTTAGTTGCAGAAAATGCTGATATATCAGGGAAAATCAGTGCTGATGATGGGAAAATTGGCGGATGGAATCTGAATTCTTCTTCTATTTACAGAAATTCTTCAACATTTGGTGCTTCTAATGGCATGTATTTTGGAACAAATGGACTTAGTATAGGAAACTATTTTAAGATTTCAAGTGGAGGAACATTAACATCTGGTAGTTCTACAAATTATGTGACACTTGATAATGGTTCTCTGAAATTTTATACTGATGGAAAAGCAACAGCAGCTTTTTCCGATGTTGTCTGGGAAGATACTTCCACCTATGGCACAGCAGTACATTTGGAAGATTATGCCCATTTTGTTACGTTTGGTCGCATGGCATCTGGAACTTCTTCTTATACAACTTCTTTTCTTATTAATTATGGATTGAATCCAAATGGAAGAACAGAAGACGTAATCGCCTTTGGCTCTTTTCTCTCAACAGGGGATGTAATGGTAGATGGAAGGCTTGGATTACATCATTCCAGCACTAATGTAGTTTATGTGGGCAGCACTTTTGTTGATAATGATTATTATGCTGTAGTCGTTGATAATCTATATGTAAAGAATAATCTGTATGTAAATGGGGCAAATAAAACAAGAGTTGTAGATACTATAAATTATGGCTCTGTCTGTATGAATGCCTATGAGACTACAACCCCATATTTTGGAGATATTGGCTCTGGTATCTGTGATAAAGATGGACTATGTTATATTTATCTGGATGAGATATTTAAAGAAACTATTATTGAGGATTACAAATATTATATATTTCTTCAATCAATTGGCGAAAATCCAGTTTTTCTACTGGAACAAAACAATGATTATTTCATAGTGAAAGGACAAAAAGGTCAAAAATTTAACTTTGAAATAAAATGTAGACAGAAAGGAACCGAGACTTCCAGAATGAATCAAATGACCTTTGAGAATAAGGAGGATTATTTAAATGATTAAAGTAACAAATTTCAACTCACAAATCGTACAGGAAGGTACAAGAATTTCTTATACTTATTCAGAACTGAATGACAGTGGAGATATTGTAAGTTCCAATAACAGAAAATCTTTTATTGTTAGAGATGAACTGATTTTAAATAAGTTAAAAGAGATTAAAACATATTTAGAAAACAAAGTATAATATTTTTTTAATATAATTTTTTCTTTTACAAGAAGAAAGGAATTTTTTATGAATCACAAAATAAACAGATTAGCTTATCAAACACCGATTTTATGGAGAGATTTGAAAGCAAAAATTATTGAAAATATCAGCAAATCTGAATTGATGGCTTGTGAGGTTGAAGTCATATTAAAAGATATCTATCTGCAAATTCAGGCAAGTGCTGAAGCAGAATTACAGATGGCTTTAAATCAGAAGAAAGCATCTGAAGAGAATGAAGAGTCTGAAAAATAGGCTCTTCTTTTCTTTGACTGATTTTAAAACAGAAAGGAAAAATATTATGGAAAATAATTATATTAATTTACAGATTGCGGATATAAAAGAATCTATCTTGGAAACGCTAAACAATGTTCCTGTTATGATTGCCGATTTGATTATTGACAGTATATCAAAGGAATTAAAGCTGTCAGCAAATAATGTGATTTTCTACGAAAGAAATGAATACCAAAAAAATCAGAAGGAACTTTCTTCAAAAACAGAAATAGATTCTGAGACGCCAGATGAAAAAGAAGAAATTTAGTTAAATTTGTATAATAATATAAATTTAGGAAGGAGAAAACATTGACTTTAAAAGAATTAGATAGTTTATCAGAAAAATATAAAATACCTGCCATATCTGTTGATTTTCTCAACCATTCTTATCATACTGTTCAGTCAAAGCAGTTGGATAATTCACGTTATCTTATCTGTACATTAACAGAAAACGGAATTCCAAGAGCAGTGAGGCCAGATGAAATTGCAAGACTTCGTTTGGAAAAGCCAGATAAAACTTATGTTTATAATGAATGTGAAACAATAGAAGATGGCAGAATTTTAGTTACATTAACAGAACAGATACTTGCTGCAAAAGGTAAAGCGCAGTGTGATATTCAGCTTACATCCATAAACGGAATTATTTATTCTACAAAAAATTTTATTATTAATATAGATTCTGTTCCCTATCCGCTGGATGCAATTGAAAGCAGCGATGAATTTGATGCATTAAATGATATTATTGCACGTGAGGGAGAACGTATAAAAATTGTAGAAGAACTGGAGCAGACAGTTACCGAAAATGAAACTGTAAGAAATGAAAATGAAAACAACAGAATCACTTCAGAAAATATCAGAAATACAAATGAAACTGCAAGGCAGAATCAGGAAACCACAAGGCAAAATCAGGAAGCTGTAAGACAGGCAAATGAAAATACAAGAATTACAAATGAAAATTCCCGTAAAGCAAATGAAACTGTTCGACAAACAAATGAAACTAACCGGCAGAATAATACTGCTACTGCAATTTCAAATGCAGAAAAAGCTACGAAAAAAGCAAATGATGCGGCAGACAATTTACAAAATAAATTAGACCAGCATCATTTTGTTTTGACAGAGGATAAAGATGTGGCAGGTGGTGTTCCCAGTCTTGATACAAATAGAAAAGTTCCTGTCAACGAATTATATGAAGCTACTACTTCTTCAAAGGGAATCACACAATTGACAGACGGTGTTACAAGCGTCTCTACTTCTACTGCTGCAACGCCAAACAGCGTCAAAACAGCTTATGACAGGGCCGTTTCTGCTGGAAATGATGTCAAAACACATAATTCCTCTTCTACTGCGCATACAGATATCAGGAATCTTATTTCCAGCCTTACTACAAGCAAAGTGAATGTATCAGATATTGTTGACAACCTTACTTCCTCTGCCACGAACAAGCCATTGTCGGCAAAACAGGGAAAGGTACTAAACGACCTGATTATGGTATTAACTACAACTGTTGGAAATAAAGTAGATAAAGTTTCAGGGAAAGAGCTATCCTCTAATGACTATACAACGACAGAGAAAAATAAACTGGCAGGGATAGCAGTAAATGCAAACAATTATACCCATCCAACAACATCAGGAAATAAACATATTCCCGCAGGAGGTTCTTCAGGGCAGATATTAAGATGGAGTGCAGACGGAACCGCAGTATGGGGAAGCGATAACAATACTACTTACAGTACAGCTACACAATCAACAAATGGGTTGTTAAGTGCAGCGGATAAGAAAAAATTAGATGACATAGCAGAGGAAGCCAATAAAACGGTTGTGGATTCTGTATTAAGTGATTCAAGCACAAATCCAATACAGAATAAAATAGTGAAAAGTGCTTTGGATGGAAAAGCAGCCTCCAGCCATAACCACAATGGAGCCTATGTTTATGATAAAGCAAATACTTCTGGCACTATGAATGATGCTGCTGGATATAGAAATGCAGTTGGTATGATAAATCTGTCAAACCCTTCCTCTGGAACTGCTTCTTATGTAAATCCGAATGGGCAGACTGGATGGCATCATTTTATTAACATGTCTTATTCGGAACAATCTGGTCCTAATATGTGGCAGACACAGATAGCAAACTCTGCAGGAAGTACAGATTTATGGGTGCGGTCTAGGAATGGCTCGGCAGTTGACAACAGTAAAGCATGGGCTGCGCCATGGACACGGATTCTGACTGGTTCAAACTGGAAAAATGTAATTACCCTCAGCAGCCTTGGGGCGGCAGCAAACACACATACACACAGCGGATATGCAACAAATGAACATAATCATGGATTAACACATTCTAATTTTGGAGTTATAGTTGCTGATACTACAACAGATAATGGATGGTCTATGATTAATTCTTTGTATAATGGATTTATTTTAAAATCACTTAGATTTCAAAAAAATGCTCCTGCGTGGGCATATGGAGATTATGCTGCTGGTATTGCATTTGGAGGGTCTGATACTCATGGTGTCATATCAGTACCATATAATAGCTCTGCTGTAAGATTTGCTGGTGGTAACGGTACAAAACCTACATGGTATTTTAGTATTACTGGAACAAATGGGAAAACATATAATTTAGATACTCTCAAGGTAATGACTGGAGCAGGAACATCAAATGGTTCATCTGGATTAGTGCCAGCACCTACCATAAATGATAAAACCTCATTTTTAAGAGGAGATGGAAAATGGGTGTCTGTAACTGCTGGCGGCGTAGGTGAAACATATGCAGGAAGCACACATGGAGAAGTATTTAACGAAGCTGGTAATATTGCAACAGGCGATTATTCTCATGCAGAAGGTGATACTACGTGGGCGGAAAGTGAAGGCTCACACGCAGAAGGAAGCCTAACGATAGCACATGGTTCGTGTTCACATGCAGAAGGAAGTGGTTCAAATAGGAAAGATGCTACTGGTGTTGTAGTAAATGGGACTTATGATGAAATAAAGGCAGCGTGGGATTCTAAAAAAATAAATTTGGCTCATGGTGCTTCATCGCATGTAGAAGGTATAGATAATATAGCTTATGGTACTTCATCACATGCAGAAGGGAACGAAACAGTGGCTAGAGGCAATTATTCTCATGCAGAAGGATTTAGAACAATAACAGGTAGTAATAGTTATGCCCATGCAGAAGGATATAATACAAAGTCTTTGGGAAATTCGTCACATACTGAAGGTTCAAGCACCGAAGCTAGTGGATTACAAGCCCATGCAGAAGGATGTTCTACGGTAGCTTCGGGGTCACGTTCACACGCAGAAGGTGAAGGTACACAAGCATTAGGCGAATATTCCCATGCAGAAGGCAAAACGACAAAAGCAAGTGGACAATATTCTCATGCCGGAGGTTATTATACAATAGCCAATAAAATACAATATGTGATAGGACATTGCAATAAAGAAGCAAGTGGAGGTGCAATTAATACAAAGTCAGGTTCAGCTTTTATAATTGGTAATGGTATATCTAATACTGACCGAACTAATGCCTTTCGTGTAGATTATAGTGGTACAGTATATGGATTAACAAATTTTCAAGCATCTGGAGCAGACTATTCAGAGTTTTTATACGAATGGTATGATGGCAATAAAAGCAATGAAGATAGAGTTGGATATTTTGTCACATTTAAAAATAAAAAACTTTATAAAGCCACATCTAATGATTATATAGTTGGTGTTATATCAGGAAATCCTTCGGTTGTTGGCAATGGCGATGAGGATTATTATTGGCGTTATGAAAGGGATGAATTTAGTCGTTTTGTAATGGAAGATATAATGGAAACAGTAGAAGTAACTGATGAAGAAACAGGTGAAGTAAAAATAGTTGAAACTGGAAATATCATTAAGAATGGTAGATTCAAACAAAATAAAAATTACGACCCTTCAAGACAATATGTAGAACGAAAGGATAGAAAGGAATGGGATTATGTAGGGATGTTGGGTGTCCTCCCGTTAAGAGATGATGGTTCATGTGTTCCGGGACAGTTTTGTAAATGTGATGATGAGGGCATTGGTACATTAGCAGAGAACATGCGTGATGGACAGACATTCATGGTTCTTGAAAGGGTTAATGACCATGTGATTAAAGTATTGCTTAAATAAAAAATATAATATATCAATAGTATATATATTATTGATTTTGCAGCATTAAATCAAATAACAATTTTAAAGAAACCTTCGGGTTTCTTTTTTTAGTAAACATTTAAGGAGGATTTTTTAAATGAATTTAGAATTAATCATTGAAACAGTTGAATACAATCAGGAATTGGCTGATACTAACTTAGCTGAGAATGATTGGTCTGACAAGATAATGGATGGAATTAATGACACTACTAATAAGAAGGAGGAAGACTAACATGGCTTTAACAATTACGCAACTACTCTGCCCATCAAATAAATATAACATCAAGTGTCCATACATAATGGCACCTGAGTATATCACTGTACATAATACCTATAACGATGCTTCTGCAATGTCTGAAATCTCTTATATGATTTCGAATAACAATCAGGTGTCTTACCACTATGCTGTAGATGATACAAGAGCTGTACAAGGAATTCCCCTTGACAGAAATACATGGCACGCTGGAGATGGTGGTTCAGGTACAGGAAACAGAAAAACAATTGCTATTGAAATCTGCTATTCCAAGTCTGGCGGGGACAGATTTGTCAAGGCGGAACAAAATGCCTCTTATTTAACTGCAGCTCTTTTAAAAGAAAGAAACTGGGGAATTGAAAGAGTAAAAAAACATCAGGACTGGTCAGGAAAATATTGTCCTCATCGCACATTGGATATGGGCTGGCAAAGATTTCTTGATATGGTTCAAGCAGAGCTAAACAAATCAAATAAAGTAACAATGATTCAAAAAGAACCTGTAAAAACAGAAGTATACAGAGTAAGAAAATCATGGTCAGACACTTCAAGTCAGATCGGTGCCTATACAAATTTGGATAATGCCAAAGCCGCCTGCAAAACAGGATACAGTGTTTTTGACAGTCAGGGAAATATAGTATACACTACTACTTCTGTTACTCATAGATACTCTGTCGGACAGCACGTTTCTTTTGGCACATCTTATCCAAGCCCCACACTTCCATGTGGAATTACATACGCCACTTCCGGCTCAGGTCATGGAAAAATTACAGCTATTATAGATGGACAAGCTAAATATCAAATAGATTATATAAAATACTGTAATGATGGAGATATTATCGGAATCTATACCCCACAAACCTTTACCACCTCTGAATCTGTTTCTGAATCTGCCACTTCAGATTCCAGAACAAAAACTCTTGCAGTAAATGCTTTCTATAAAGTATTTGCCGGAAATAAATGGTACAGCGAAGTGAAAAACCTCGAAGATTACGCTGGTGACAATAAAAATCCAATCAGAGCAATTGCCATAAAAACAGATAATGGTTCCATAAAATACAGAGTTCATATAAAAAATGGCGGCTGGTATCCATATGTAACAGGCTATAATCTGTCAGATACTATAAACGGATACGCTGGTGATTGCCAAAATGATATAGATGCCATAGAAATATATTTTATAACTCCTGAAGGCTATAAATATAAAAAGGCAAAATACAGGCTGGCTCCAATCGGAAAAGACTATTATAGCTGGCAATATGACAATGAAACCACAAACGGTCAAGACGGGTATGCCGGCTCATTCGGCACATCATTTGGCAGATTTCAGCTAAATATTGAAGAATAAAATACCTTGGCACAATATCCCTCCAAATAAAAGACTTGTTTCACCTCAAAATCTATGGTAAACTATACCATAAATATATTACGGAGGTGTATCATGAAATTTTGTCCTATATGCCAAAAGGATTTTGATGATAATAAAACAGACTGCATTACATGTGGTCAAGCTCTTTTGAATGGAAGCCATCTTGAAAATGAAGTTATTTTTAACTTTTCAAGCGAAGAACTCATATTAAAACTTTTCAACTATCTGTGTGAAAACAGCTTTTCATCTGTTCAGTATTACCATGATACCAAAACAGACCTGTACCATATCACTGCTTCTTCCGATGAAAGCGGCAAAATACTTCAAAAAATACTCCTGTCTCTTAATGATGAAGAATCCAGCCTGAGCTTAACGCAATCCGAGCGTGAGACAGTAGCCGAATATATCACTGAGATGGCAGGAGACATTCTTCCTGATGAAGGAGCAAAAACTTATGTAAATGCAAAGGACCGATATGAAAATATGATGTCCTCCGCTTCCAGTTTGATAATTGTAGGACTGATAGGATTCGTTTTTGTAACACTGGTTTATTTAAAATTGATTAATCTTCAAATGAATATTTTTTTCTATATACTCAGTCTGCTGATGTTTTCTGTATTTATTGGAATTGGTATATTTTCTCTACTCAAGGCAAATGGAATAAAGAAAACTATTTCCACAGAAGAAAATCTGTCAGAAGAAATCAAAAATTATCTTCTCACAGAATATAAACCGGAGGATTCAGAAAACAGCTCCTTTGAATATTCAGAAGAACTTACAGAGGAAGAAAAATATTTTTCCCGTACAGAGCATATGAAAAAAAATATTCTTAAACATTTTGAACATGCAGATGAGCTTCTTATTGATGGAATGATTGAAGATGTTTATAATGACCTCTATCCTTCTGACTCTGAAGCCGAAGAAATCTAAAAATAAAATCGGGCTGCCCTGAATAACCTTTTCAGGACAGCCTTAATTATATTCCTTCAACAATATATAAAATACTGCAAAAACTTTTTATCTATTTCTTTACCTATCTCACAGATTATTCTGTTTCCACAGCTATATATTAAGCCCCATTTTCCGTTGTTTCTTCCGGAATTATATACTGACCATTTTCATATTTTGCTTCTTTAATCACATTCCTAGCGCTGTCATAGCTGTCAACAAGATACATTGTTCTTGAAATCTCTTCTCCCGCTTCTGTTCTCTCAACCGCATAAACTACATAGTATTCATTATTATCTACAATAATAGTTTCATCCCACTCTGCTTTTACAATATTATTCGCCGCATTTTTTCCTTCGGCATTAATAATATTTTCTGCAAGCAGCATGTCATTTACCCGATTCTGTGCCTCGTTTAAAGAAACATGTCTTGGAATTTCCAGATTATAGGAACGCACGGCTATATCACTTGCAATCCCATATTCATCAATAATTACAAATTTCATAATATGTGTTCCTCTTAACATCTGCAGTGGTTTATATTTCTGTCCCTCCGGCACCTGACTTTCATCTGCAATATATAACTCAGAATTTTCATTCGGGTCTGCCGGTTTTACGGAGCCTTCTGCAATAGTATAATAGCATTTACTTCCCTGCGGAACATCAATCTTAATTTCCGTATAATCTGTATAATATCCCGAATCCGGCGTAACTACGGGCTCAGCAGACGCAAGCACTATCTCATAATGAAATTCCTTTATCTTGCTTTCTACCTGATTGGAATTTACTGTAATTGCTTTTAATGTTGTAATTCCTTTTTCTGTATCTGTATCATCTGCGGTTCTGAATGCTGTAATTTTTATCGGTTCTGTATACTCAATTCCATGTGTGGAAGGATTTTGTCCGTCAATCGTATATCTGATAGTAGAATTTTCCTCACAGGTAAGTGTTACCGCAAACTGAGCAGAATACTGACCACTTTCTTTATCCGATGCAGGAACTGGTATAATATAATCCTTTAATGCTTCCTGCACTGCTGTATTGTTATCATCCACAGTCCGCAGAAAATCGGTAAGCACCTTTGGCGGCTTATTATCACTGTAATATTTTGCAAGCTTTACAAAATATTCAGAAAGTGAGGTATCCAGCTTTACAATCTCCAGCATATTATCTGCATAAGTATCATCTATTCGATTTGTCTTTTCATAAATATCATTGATAAGTTCACGGATTTGTACCAGATTTTTTGAAGCTGTCTCTTTTTTATCTTCATTGTCACCCGCGGTTTCATAAGCCTTTTGTGCTTTTCTCAGCGCGGACTGGGCATCCTTTAATGCAGTACTGTAATCCTCTTTGTCATATTCCTTTGAGGCAATTCTATAATAATCCTCATAGGAAGTCAGATTAAAATGTACATTGTCAAGAATATAAATACCTCCGGCTATTCCAATTGCCAGTACAATTAAAACAACTACGGTTATAATAACTGCTTTCTTTTTACTCTTCTTTTTCTTTTTTGTATTTTTTTCGCTTTTCTTTTCTTTTTTCTCAGATTTGGGCAAATCTTCTTCCACAACATCCTCTATCTGCATATCATCAAAATATTTGTCCTCATCATATTCCCATTCGTCTTCCCCCTCTTCCTCTGAAGTTGATTTTCTGCTGCCGGAATAAATATTATCTACCCGAAGCTCCTTTTGTACTTTTAAAGCTTCTTCCTCAAATACAGTCTCATCAAACTTAACTGCAAAGTCTTCGATATCATCTTCCTCGTCATCATCAAATGCATCCAGCATTGCCCCCACATTATTTGCCAGCTCTGCTTCAATATCATTTAATTTCTGGTCTGTATGAAGCGGAGTTCCACAATTCAAACAAAATGTCTGTGTATCCTTACATTCTGCGCCGCAATTCGTACACTTCATTCCTAAAACAAACCTCCAATCTGTTCTGTTTTCACAAGAAATTACTTTATAAATTTTTTCTGTGGATGCTGTCCCAAGTACAGCTAAACCTGAAATCCAGCTTATTATAGCACAAATATTTACTCTTAGCAACAAATTATAAAACCATGCAGCCAACGTGTATGTTGATTGCCAAAAGAATAAAACATCTGTGATACCACATACTTTTGAATGCTTTTCTTATACTTATTCATAAATAACTGCTCTGCAAAAAATGTATTATGGGAAAATAAAAGAATTCCCATTTAAAACGGGAATTCCAAGGAAGTTATATTATAAACTGATTCGCTTAATTCATCAATGGGAACTTAAATCTCCGCAAATCACTTTTCTATTATCTCAAAGATTACAGTAAAAGTCAATTAGCAGAACCAAATTTTGTCAACTTTTCTCTACTATTTCACCTTGTTTTTTATAAATAGAACATGGCGGAATATAACCCCTTACCATAGACAGAGGATAAATATTTGATTTTTTTCCAACCACTGTTCCCGGATTTAAAACACTGTTACAGCCAACTTCAACTTCATCTCCAAGAACTGCTCCCATCTTCTTCAAGCCGGTTTTCACCTTTTCTTCTCCTGCCTGAATCGTGACAAGAGATTTATCTGATTTCACATTTGAGGTAATAGAGCCTGCGCCCATATGAGACTTATACCCTAAAATGGAGTCACCCACATAATTATAATGAGGTACCTGTACCTTATTAAACAAAATTACATTCTTTAGTTCAGTAGAATTTCCTACAACTGCCCCCTCACCGACAATCGCATTTCCCCGTATAAAAGCACAATGTCTTATTTCTGCATTTTTTCCAATAATCGCCGGTCCATGAATATAGGCTGTCGGAAATACCTTTGCGCTTTTCGCTACCCAGATATCCTCGCCCCGTTTTTCATATTCTTCTTCTGAAAGTGTCTTTCCAAGTTTTTGAATAAAGGCTCCGATTTCGGGCAGTACTTCCCATGGATATGTTCTGTCCTTAAAAATTTCAGCAGCAATTGTTTCCTCCATATGCTCAAAAAGAACTTCATTCTTTAATATTTGCCATTCCATGAATTTATATTCCTTTCTCAATCAATTTTCTTATTCTACTGTCACAGATTTCGCAAGATTTCTCGGCTTATCAACATCACACCCACGCAGTACCGAAGTATAATATGCAATTAACTGTAATGGAACTGCTGTAATCAATGGCATTAAAATATCATCCTCTGCCTTTGGCACATGCACCATATAATCCGCCACATCTTTCGTCATTTCTACTCCTTCCTTGCAGACCAGAATCACCCTTGCTCCTCTTGCCTTAACCTCTTTTACATTGCTGACAGTCTTATCAAATAACTTATCCTGTGTAGCAACCGCAATAATATTCATCGTTTTCGTCACCAGTGATATCGTACCATGCTTTAATTCTCCAGCCGCATAAGCTTCCGAGTGAATATATGAAATTTCCTTCAGTTTTAAAGAACCCTCCATACTGAGTGCGTAATCAAGTCCACGCCCGATATATAACAGGCTGTCGGCATTGACAAGCTTTGATGCCACATACTGGCACTGTTCCTCTACTTCAAGTGTTTTTTCCACAAGCGCCGGAATATCTATCAGCATTTTAGTCAGTTCGCCACAGCGTTCCTTTGAAATTTCTCCTTTTGCGTATGCAAGCTGAAAGGCAAACAGATACATAATTGAAAGCTGCACAGAATAAGCCTTAGTAGAAGCGACCGAAATTTCCGGACCCGCATGGGTATAAATCACAAAATCTGACTCTCTGGCAATTGAAGAGCCTTTTACATTTACAATCGAAAGTGTCGTTACATGACTTTCCTTTGCAAGCCTGAGTACTGCTTTTGTATCTGCAGTTTCTCCCGATTGAGAAATCAATATTACAAGGTCATTTTCTGTCAACACAGGTTCTCTGTATCGAAATTCTGAAGCAATATCCACTGTTACTTCAATTCTCGCCAGTTTTTCAATCACATATTTCCCCACTACTCCAGCGTGCATTGCAGTTCCACAGGCTACAATGTAAATTTTTCGAAATTTATTCAGCATATCACCGGTAATCCCACATTCCTCAAGAAATGGCATATTTTCCATTACTCTAGGTGTAATCGTGGTTTTTAACGCAGTTGGCTGCTCATGAATCTCTTTAAGCATAAAATGCTCATATCCGCCTTTTTCTGCCGCTTCCTCATCCCAGTTCGCATGCTGCAATTCCTTTTCCACTGTGGAACCATGGATATCAAATATTTCTATTTTATCCTTTGTAATTACAGCGATTTCATTTTGCTCTAAAAGATAATAGTCTCTTGTATATTTCAGGATTGCGGGTACATCAGAGGCAATAAAATTTTCATTTTCCCCTGCGCCGATAATCAAAGGACTGTCTTTTCGAACTGCAAATACCTTATCCGGAAAATCAGCAAACACAATTCCAAATCCATAGGAGCCTTCTACTTCACTGATAACATGAGCAATCGTTTCCACTGGATTTCCTTTATAATAATAATCTAAAAGCTTTGCAACTATTTCTGTATCTGTCTCGCTGATAAATTCATAGCCTCTTTTTGTTAAAAATGCCTTTAGCTTAATATAGTTTTCTATAATTCCATTGTGTACCACAGATACCCGTTTATTTCCATGTGGATGAGAATTGATATCCGACGGTTCTCCGTGGGTAGCCCATCTTGTATGTCCGATTCCGCAGTGCCCCACAGGTTTATGTCCGGTTTTCAATTTTTCCTCCAAATCCTTTAACCGACCCTTGGTCTTTTCTACCTGAATCTTTCCATTTTCAAATACGGCGATTCCCGCTGAATCATATCCTCTGTATTCCAGCTTTGAAAGAGCACTGATTAAGATATCTGCGCAGTCTTTTTCTCCTACATATCCAACAATTCCACACATATTGTTCCTCCTGATAATATGAATATTCTTACAAAATATAAAAAATATTAATTATAACTGCAATTTCATCTTATGATAAGCAGCTGTTTCTATTTGTAATTTTCCGATATTTTATCAAAAAAGCTCCGAAGCTCCGTCTGATTGTTCAGCCTCAGCACTGCATGTACTCTGCGGCTTACAAAATCATCCAGCTTTTTCATATATTCCTCTCCTGTAATCGAGCCCTCCGCCACATAGGTCAACCCCTTTTCCCAACTTGCGGTAAGTTCCGGATTTAATAAAGGTTTAATCGAGCAGTTTACCACATCATGTATCATTTCTCCAAGCTGCGACGGCGTCAAAGTCTGTGTTTTTTTATTCAGACAGATATATTTATTATTGATAAGCTTTTTTAAAATCTCCGCTCTGGTTGCGCTGGTTCCAATACCACTTCCTTTTATCTGTGCACGCAATTCTTCGTCTTCAATTAACTGTCCTGCGTTTTCCATTGCAAGAATCATAGAACCTGAATTATAGCGCTTCGGCGGCGAGGTTTCACCCTCCTTAATCGTCAAACCGTCAAGACATAGCATATCATTCTTTTTCAGTTTTTTCAATCTCTCAATTATATTTATGTCAACATTTTCGCTTCCATTCTCATTCTCGTTTTGCTCATTTTTATTTTTATTCCCGCTTTCACTTTTTCCATTTTCGTTCTTATTTTCATTTGTATTACCCGAATCCTTGTCCGATTTTTTGTATACTTTGGCAACCTTTAAATATCCTTCTTCCAAAAGTACCTTAAAACTGGCATAAAACTTTTCTTTATATCTTTCTTCCAAGTCTTTTTTTAAATCGGAATACGTAAAACAAATAATATTTATTTTCTGATATACAGCCGGAGGATAAAAAATACTTAAAAATCTTCTTGCAATCACTTCATATACCTTCTGTGATACAGGATTTAAAGACTGCAACGCACCAAATCCCTGACCTGTGGGAATAATCGCATAATGGTCCGTAATCTGCTTGTCATTGACATATCTTGTTTTTGCGATATTTTTATAGCTTCCTCCGTTTAAAATTTCTTCCGAAAACGGCTTAAATACTGGCAGATTTTTTAATCCACTGATATTTTTATATATTTCCTTTGCAACTGCCGTAGATAATACTCTTGCATCCGTTCTTGGATATGTCACCAGTTTTTTCTCATACAGTTCCTGTGTAATCTGTAAAGTCTGGTCAGGACTTATTTTAAATAATTTTGAACATTCATTCTGCAGTTCTGCAAGATTAAACAGCAGAGGCGGATTTTTCAGTTCTTTTTTCTTTTCAATGCTTTCAATAATAAATACCTGACATTTTTCTATAATATCCCTGTCCTCAGAATCCTTTTTTATCATTTCGGCAGTCTTTATATTCTGCTCAATCAAAAACTTTAATTCCTCAGCTTTTTCCTTCTGCTTAAATCCATTTTCTTTATATAAAAACGGAGAACCGGCATACTTTGATTCATCATTTACTCTCCATTCAGCCTCAAAAGAAAAGCCTTCCATATGAAGTCCCGCAAGCACACGATAAAAAGGGGTTTTTACAAAAACACGTATTTCTCTTTCTCTGCGCACAATCATTCCCAGTACACAGGTCATTACGCGCCCCACAGAAATAACGGTTTTCTCTGTTTTTAAATAACTGGAAATATTTCTCCCATATTTTAATGTCAGAAGCCTCGAAAAATTAATTCCCATCAGATAATCTTCCTTTGCACGCAGATAAGCCGCCTCGGATAAATTATCATAGGCAGATAAATCCTTTGCATTTTTGACTCCTCTTAAAATTTCTTCCTCCGTTTGTGAGTCTATCCATACCCGTTTTCTCTGTTTTCCCTTTACGCCTGCCATCTGTTCTACCAGCCGGTAAATATATTCTCCTTCGCGCCCGGAGTCCGTACAGACATAAATACAGTCAATATCTTCTTTGTGAAGGAGATTTTTCACAATCTTAAACTGCTTTTCCACTGACGGAATGACTTCATAAAGAAATGTTTCCGGAATAAATGGAAGAGTATCAAGACTCCATCGCTTCATCTTTTCATCATAAACCTCCGGATAACTCATGGTGACAAGATGTCCTACACACCATGTCACTACGCCTTTTTCTGACTCCACATATCCATCACAGCGTTTTGTATTCATTTTCAGTGCTTTTGCAAATTCTGCCGCAACACTTGGCTTTTCTGCAATAAACAACGGTTTTGCCATATTTTTTCCTTTCTTTTCTGTTTCAGCTCTGTTCATCTAAAGTCAGGCTGTACGCCGGCAGGAAATTTTCAAGAAAATAGTCTGCCTCTTCCATACAAAGAGCCTTTACCGCCTGATAAGTAGATTCTTTTGCCTGTGCAAAATCGGCATTTCCCATGGAAAATTCTTCTACACATTTAATTAACGCGGAAATTTTATCTGCCGCTTTTACATATCTGTGGTTTTCCTGTTCCTCTTCTCCACCAATAATCATTCCTCGATATTCATTCTGCATTTCTTTTGGCAAAGTGGAGACAAGCTGTTCACCTGCATATTTTTCTACATTTTTATAAGCACTCTTTATTTCCGGTGCAAAATATTTAATCGGAGTCGGCATATCGCCGGTGATAATTTCTGTTGTATCATGAAACAGAGCAAGCACAGCAATTCTCTCCGCATTTAAGGACTTGTGAAAATAGGTATTTCCGATAACTGCCAGTGCATGTGCGATAATTGCGGTTTCAAGACTATGTTCTGCAATATTTTCATTAATCGTATTTCTCATTAATCCCCACCGATTAATATACTTCATTCTGGAAAGCATTGCAAAAAAATTTTTATCCTTCATATTCTCAGGGCTCCTAATCAAATAATTTTTTACATTTTATATAGATAAATCTTTTTTCTGACAAATTGAATTTTAGAACAAAGTGCCGCAAAATCTGATTTTGCGACACTTTTATATGTTAGTTTCCTTGTAGTAAATATACCTTACTTTACAGAAAATTTATAAATTGTCTCTGTATGATAAGTTTCTCCTGCCTTTGTCACTGGCTGTTCAAATGATGATACATTAATCGCATTCGGAAAATACTGTGTTTCAAAGCATAAGCCGCTTCTCTGAATATATTTTGCACCGTCTTTTCCTGTCAGAGAACCATCTAAAAAGTTTCCTGTATAGAACTGAATACCCGGAAGGTCTGTAAATACTTCCATATATCTGCCGGAAACCTCGTCATAAAGAGAAGCTACAAGAGCAGTTTGGCCCTTCTTTGTCTTTAAAATCCAGTTGTGGTCAAAACCTTTGCCCCAGTTTAACTGGTCATAATCTGTTTCGATATCCTGTCCTACTTTCTTAGGGGTAGTAAAATCCATCGGTGTATCTGCTGTTTTTCTGATTTCGCCGTTTGGTATGGATTCCTCATCCGCAAACGTAAATTCATCTGCATCTATCCACGCCGTCTGGTTAAGAATTGTTCCGGATGCCTGTCCTGCGAGATTGAAATAGCTGTGATTTGTAAGGTTAATTACCGTATCCTTATCTGGTATAGCATTATACTCAATAATAATTGAATTATCGTCTGTCAGAATATATTTTACAGAAATTTTAAGATTTCCCGGAAAGCCTTGGTCACCATCAGCGCTTTCATAAGTAAATTCAATTGCCTGTCCGCGCTGCTCATCGTAAGTCTTGGCGTTCCACAGTCTCTTATGATAACCATTAAAACCTCCATGAAGATTATTGTTTCCATCATTTTTATCAAGCTCATATTTCACGCCGTTCAGTTCAAAAGCAGCACCCCCGATTCGATTCGCATGACGGCCAATCGTAGAGCCGAAATTCGGCTCATTAACAAAATAGTCTTCAAGTTTGTCAAAGCCCAGAACAACATCTTCAAGTTTTCCGTTTTTATCAGGCACATAGAGTGAAACAAGGATAGCTCCAAAATCTGTATATTTTGCCACAACCCCGTTTTTATTTTTCACTGTGTAAAGAGAAGCCTGTGCGCCGTCTTTTGTTTGTCCGAATGATTCTTTTTTAAATGACATAATGATTCTTCCTTTCATTTTTTATGAGGACTATTATACTAAAAAACTTTTCACTTTTCAACAGACAAGTGGATATATTTCCACCAAGTATGATATTAGAAGTTTTTTTAATATTTGATAATAATAAAGAAATACAAACTCCATACAAACAATATAATAATAAAATAACAAACAGCGCTCTAAAAACAGACGCTGTTTGTCAGCTTTTTCTAACTATACGATTATATCCTTCATCTTACAATATCATACTGCTGTCCTCTTCCCTGATTCCCAGTGAAATATTCAAATTCCCGTTTCTGCATCTCAGCGAATCAATAAGCAGCTTTTCATTCACATCCTCTTTCAGTTCCACTGCGTAAGTAAGCTCATACAGGGTTCCTAGATTTGTTGTTTTCACCTTTTCAAGCATTGCGCTTTTTGTATACTCCTCAAATAAATCATCAAACGCTCCCTGATAATTGAGATTTTCCGGTATGGTTATTGTAAGCTGCTTTGTCTGTGTCTTTTTTACTGCATAGCCAAATCTGTTTAAAAGAAAATACACTGCTCCTATACTCACACAGAATACAACAGCAAACAAAATATATCCCACTCCGCAGGCAAGACCAGTCGCCATCGCAAAAAATACATTTACAATATCCTTTGAATTGCCCGGAACGCTTCGAAATCTTACCAGCGCAAATACACCGCCGAGAGAAATCGCTTTTGCGATATCAGAACCAATCAGCATAATCACTGCCGCTACGCAGACTGGAAGAATTACAAGTGTAAAGGCAAAATGCTGTGAATATTTCTTTTTCGCATCACTAAAAATATAAACCAGACTCAAAAACATTCCCAGTGCGAGTGCGACCCCCAAACTAATCAGTATATCCGCTGTTTCTAAGCCAATGCCTGCATTTGCGGTTGATGTTGAATCTGCTGCTTCAAATATTGTCGTGAACATTTGATTTCTCCTTTCTCTTCTCCTGCATTGATTTTCTGTATTGTTTTTTTATACTCTGTTCCATATTTTGAAAACGAAGTTGGAAAAAGCGCCTTTTCTGACAAAAGCTTTGTAAACCACAGAGGTATTGCTTCCGAGCTTTTAATTTCCATAAGCCAGAACATATTGTCAATTAACAGTTCTCCCTGATTTCCTTTTTCCAGCCCTACATCTATTCTTCGACTTCGGATATTTGTGTCAAAGGTAACTCGAAAATCCTGATTATCTTTGGAAAAAAACGCCTGTCTGTCATAGGTAAGATATACCTTCGGCTTTAAGTCATATATTTTTAGAAAATATTTGATTTCTTCCAACACCTGCCTGTTAATATAAGGCTGACTGCCGGGGTCTGTTCCCTGCTCCACAAGATTGTAGGCTTCAAAAAGTCTTAATGTAGTTCTCCGTTTATTAACCAGCCCTTTGTATTTTTTCTTAATTTCCAAAAATACTTTATCGTTCATTTCCGGCACGCCATAGCTTCTGAGTCTCAGCTTTTCCTTGTAAATAGGCTTTTCTATGGAAGCGCGGATAAGTGCATCATTTTCTGTATCATAATAAATATTGGCTATATTATACAATTTTCCATCCTGATTAAACTTATCCAGCTTCATATTTTCGCTGATATGTTCCAAAAGCCAGAGATACGTTTCTTCTGTCAACAGATATTTTTTCTCATATCTGCTGAATACTTCAATCGCCATAAAATCATCTCCTCTGTGGTTATCATTTATCAATCATACCTTGTATGCTGTTATCATATAATCCCAAAGTGACAATCATGTGAATATCGGGTGTTTTTATACTGTATATTTTTTGTCTGTTATTTTAAGTTCAAACCAGAAAGTACTTCCCTGACCAGAAATGCTTGTCACTCCATATCGTGCATCGTGAAGCTTTAAAATATTTTTCACAATAGACAGCCCAAGACCTGTTCCCATTACCGCACGCTTATGCGTTTTATCTATTTTATAGTATCTGTCCCATACATTGTCTATCTGCTCCCGTGGAATTCCCTCTCCGGTATCCTCCACCTCGATTCTTACAATACCTCCATTCACAAGCTGTCTGACAGTTACTTTTTTATCTTCTCCGGTATAATTTATTGCATTATTAACCAGATTATAAAGAACCTGATAAATTTTAAACTCATCTGCATTTACCCATACTTCCGCTTCGTCGTATTCAAATAAAATTTTATACCCATTCTGTTCTACAAGCTTTGCGTAACGCTCCATTACACTTTTAATTCCCGCTGTCAGATTATATTCTTTCATATCTGCGTTATCTACGCCTGCCTGCAGCTTGGATATATCCAGAAGGTCATTGACAAGACAGGTCAGTCTTTTTGCCTCATCTATAATGACCTGTATATTTTCCTGTGTATTTTCTCCCGGCAAATCTCTCATAATCTCCGCATAGGCGGTAATCATGGTAAGAGGTGTACGCAGGTCATGTGAAACATTTGCTATTAGCTCTCTCTGTAAAAGCTCTGATTTTGTCAGCTCATTTACTGTATAATTTAACGTGTCCGACATTTCAGAAATTTCTTTATATCCACTGTTGTCAAATTCAATATTATAATCCCCTTCGGAAATTTTTTTTGCCGTATTATTAATTTTGATAATTGGCTTTGAAATATGAAAGGAAAGAAGTATCGCCATAATTAAAGACAACACTATCATAATCAATGAAATATAAATAAACTGCTGCTTTATGGCATGAACAGTTGCAGTCACAGGTGTAATAATAGAATCTGCAATAATAAAATATTCCCGACTTTGACTGTCTGTAATGATTTTCGCTGTCAGCATAGTTTCCATACGAGAGTTTTCAGGGATATTAAACATTTTTTCCACTTCTTCCCGTTTATGTATATTCGGGGGTTCTGACATGTTTTCCTGTGACTCTGGCTCTCTGCTTTCTTTTGGCTGTTCATTTTTGTAAGGTTTTTCTAATACACCTTTTTTACTTGATATCTGCACTTCTCCATTATTTTCCAGTGCTATCGCATATAATTTTATAAGTTGTTCTTTGTCCAGTCTGCTGATTGCCTCCGTAGCAGCGCTGCCTGCAGTATAGATTCTTTCACCAGATGAATCCGCCAAAATCATTCGAATATCATAATTTTTAGCAAGATTATTCATTTGCTCTTTATAATCTACCTCGTCTATAATATCCATAATCTTTGAAACCGCCTTCTGCAGCTCTTTTTCTTTGCTTTTTTTATAAAAACGGTCCAGATAAACAATCTGCATAATCCATAAAACGAAAAGAAGAATAAGAATAAAAATCAGAAGGCAGCCAAAAATACTCCATTTTATACTGATTTTTCCGCTGTTTTTCCTATGCTTCAAAACGATATCCCACTCCTCTCAGTGTTACAAGAAACTTGCGATATTCCCCAAGACTACTTCTAAGAAGTTTAATATGCGTGTCCAAAGTTCTGTCATCTCCAAAATAATCATAGCCCCAAACTTCAGTAATCAGCTTTTCTCTTGTCAATGCAATGCCTTTATTTCTTACCATATAAAAAAGCAAATCATATTCTTTCGGTGTCATGTCGACTCTTTTCCCGTCTATTTGAACCAGACGACCGGTAAAGTCTACCAGAAGCCCTTCTCTTTCGTAAATTTCATGCGGAATTTCCTGATTGGAAGTTGTGGTTTCTGTCTTCTGGTATCTTGAAATCACTGCGTTTACCCGCATCATAAGTTCCTTTGGTGAAAACGGCTTTACAACATAATCATCAATGCCAAGCTCAAACCCGTGAATTCTGTCATATTCTTCTCCTCTTGCGGAAAGCATAATCACTGGAATATCCTTAAGCTTTTTTATTTCTTTGCAGGTAGAAAATCCGTCTAATTCCGGCATCATTACATCCAAAATAATTAAATCAAAATCTTTCTTCTGGCAGATATCAAGTGCCTCCATCCCGTCTTCTGCCTCTTCGATTTCATAACCTTCAAATTCGGCATATTTTTTTATAATCAGTCTGATTTTTTCTTCATCATCTGCTATCAATAATCTTTTCATTCAATAGAATTCCTTTCTTGTGCATGCAGCCAACCAAAACCTGATTGCTTAATTATACAGCTATTCAAAGTTAATTGCTTTAATGAAAACGCAGCTATTTCCTGTTTCCGCCTGACGGAACTCACAAAATAGCTGCGGCATCACTCTCATTATTTTTATTTTATTATTTAAACCTTATTTTTCAGAAAAGTGTTTCGATGTATAAATTCTGAAGCCTCCATTAAAAATCCGCTGTGAAAAAGTTTCTCTTTGAGAACATTTTTATAGAATGGCAGAAACCCTCAGCGTTGTCCAGCAGATATTCCAAGAAATCCTTTAATCACGCTCTCCATTTCATCTGCCTGACACACTGTATTATGGCGTATCGGTGCGTTTCTGATTTCATCAATTGCCCTTGGAACCTTTCTGTCTGCAATATCTGCCAGTTTATCCACAAGCGCAAAATCATCCATATCATTATATTTTGCATCGATAGCATTCATTACGCTTCTTGTGAACTTAAACGGACTTGCTGTTGATGCAATAACAGCCGGTGTTTTATCTCCGGTTTCTTCCTTGTATTTTTGATATACCTTTGCTGCAACTGCTGTATGTGTATCAAGCACATAACCTGTTTCTTCATAAAGTTTCTTAATCAAAGCCGCCGTTTCTGTTTCTGTGGCATAATTTCCATAGAAATCTGCCAGTTCCTTCTTCATCTCTTCTGTAATACTGTATTTTCCGCCGGAAACCAGTTCTTCCATAAGCTCTTTGTTCTTTTCATCATTGTTTCCTGCAATCCGGTAAATCAAACGCTCCAAATTGCTCGATATCAGAATATCCATAGACGGGGAATTTGTAATCATAAATTCGCGGTTTTTATCATAAGTTCCTGTTGAAAAGAAATCATATAATACTTTGTTTTCATTAGAAGCACAGATAAGCTTTGCCACAGGCAATCCCATATTCTTTGCATAAAATGCAGCAAGAATATTTCCAAAATTGCCGGTTGGAACGACTATATTTATCTTGTCTCCATTTTTAATTTCACTGTTTTCAACCATTTTTGCATATGCATATACATAATATACAACCTGTGGAATTAATCGCCCGATATTAATAGAATTTGCAGAAGAAAACTGAAAGCCCTTTTCTTCCAATTCTTTTGCCAGCTCCTTATTTCCAAAGATTGCCTTTACCCCGCTCTGCGCTTGGTCAAAGTTTCCATGAATACCCACTACAAAAGTATTTTCTCCCTTTTGCGTTACCATCTGCTTTTCCTGAACAGGGCTTACACCTCCTTTTGGATAGAAAACGATAATCCTTGTTCCCGGAACATCTGCAAATCCCGCCATTGCAGCTTTTCCAGTATCACCAGAAGTGGCTGTCAGAATAACGATTTCATTTTTTACATTATTTTTTTTTGCAGATACTGTCATAAGATGCGGCAGAATCGAAAGAGCCATATCCTTAAAGGCAATTGTCGCTCCATGGAACAGCTCTAAATAATAAGTTCCATCCTTCTTGACAAGAGGAGCGATTTCTTCTGTATCAAATTTAGAATCATATGCCCGTGCAATACAGGTTTTCAACTCTTCCTCCGTAAAATCAGTAAAAAATAAACGCATTACCTCATATGCAACTTCCTGATAGCTCATCTTTGCCAGTTCTTCAACAGATTTTTCCAGTGCAGGAATTTCAGTCGGGACAAATAACCCTCCATCATCCGCAAGCCCCTTTAATATTGCCTGTGATGCAGTAGCTGTCTGATTGCTTCTGGTGCTTTTATATAATGTTTCCTTATGTGATATTTTCATTTATTGTAACCTCTTTCTTTCCTGTTTTCACTTATATGTAACACTTTTTAGGCATGGTTTATCATAGCATAATTTGAGGGATAAGACAAGTATTTCGTGGATATCTTTCTTATTTTAACAGACATAGTTGTTTTCTATACATTTTTTCTGTGAAAATACGGCAACTCAACCAGCAAAAAAAACTGATGTTTTAAATATCTGACAGAAAGAGATTACATGTTTGTTTTGTGAAAAAACTTATCCCAGAGGTCCTGAATACAGAAACCTCCGGGAGTTATTTTTATCTTACATCATTAATTAATACTTAAAAGCCAAAATTTCAAACGGCTTTATTATAGCCCTTTTCCACAACTTTGTCACTAGCACGACACTAA
Organism: uncultured Lachnospiraceae bacterium; assembly: GCA_910577835.1. Taxonomy (GTDB): domain Bacteria; phylum Bacillota; class Clostridia; order Lachnospirales; family Lachnospiraceae; genus CAG-303. The sequence goes on from CAJTOU010000017.1 coordinate 54,824, forward strand.
TAAATTTGATTATTATACAAATCAATCGCTACTTTTTCGGTAGAACTGGTCCAAGAATGATTGAAGTGTCCTACCCCATTCCCCTGAAGGGCGTGGCTCCTGATATACTCATTTACATAGTCCATAATGACAGTGTGACGGATTCTGATTTTCAGCTTTTTTAATGCTTCCTGCTCTGCTGCCCTTACCTGATTGAAGGTCTTTCTGGTTCCTTCTGCCACTTCTTTCAGGGTTGCCCCATGCTCATATCTTTCATGTAAGATGTGGGCTGGTTCCGGTCCTAACTGCTCCACCTGCTGCCATAGCTCATTTTTCATCTCATGATACTGTATTTCATCAACAACAGTCTTTTCTATTCCTTCACTTCCCTGTATCATATCTGAAAGGCAGCAGTCTGTTTCTTCTCCGATTGGGGTATCAAGACTGACTGGTATGCCCCTGTGAGCGATTTCTGATACGATTCCTGCCGTTTTTTCACTGATACCCATATATACCGCCACCACTTCCAAACAAGGTGGATTTTGGCCCTGTTTTTCATAGTGTGATATCAGCTTATTGTATTGTGTGACCAGAAGTTTTGTATGCTCACTTATAGTAATGCTGCCGTTTCTTTTGCTGTACCTGCTCATGGCTGCATAGATATGATGATATGCATAGGTGCTAAATTCCCCTTTTTCCGGTTTGTACTGCATGGCAGCAGTACAGATACCAAAATATGCTTCTTGAAGGAGGTCCTCTGTCTCTGCATAACCAGAAAATTTCTTTGCTATGTGAAACATCATGCCTGTATTTTGCTGGTAGAGCTGATACAGGTTACTTTTTGTATCAATGCCTTTCTGAATCAGGCCGACTAATTCTTCATTGCTCATGCTTCCACTCCATTCATTTTTTAGATATCAAAAAAGGCATAGAAATAACCTTCATCAAAATGATAACAGTTATTCCCATGCCTGCACAGGCTTACATCTATAAAATCTTATAGCTGTGGTACTTATGTAATTACAGTATACCAGCAGTCAATCATATTTGCAAGGTTATCATTGAGAACTTACGTTCCTCAACTTACATTCTGTCCTATCTTTACAACAGGCAGCAGATATGATATGCTTAACATACCCCAATTGGTCAGATTGTCGGGTGACTGCCTTTATCAGAGTTTGCGGCTCTGATAAGGGCTCTTTTTATACTACAATGTTTATTAATGCTCCTAAAGTTTCTTTGTAGCTGTATCCGCCGATTATCTGTATCAGGGTGGCTTTTATCTGTATTCCTGTATCAATCACTTTTGCCAGCTCCTTTGACAGTCCTTTTGGTACATATCCAATCACTGTTTTTTTGGAAAGTGGGCGGATATGTGCAACTATTTTTATTGCGCTGCTGTCATATCTGTTATCTGCTTCTCTTTCCAGTGTTACACTTAAATCTTTTGACTGGAACTGCTTCAGGAACTCCAAACACTGCTGCCTGTTTTCAAATGTAGTGCCTGCTGCCCTCACTGTCATAGACATCTTTACTCTCTTCCATGCCTTCCTGAAAGCCTGTGATAAAGAATATCCTGTTTTTCTCAATTCATTTGCCATAGTACATACGGCTTTCCTGATTTTGGTTATCTGCTTCATGTTATTTCCTCTTTTCTTTATTTGATAACCCTATTATATATCTATTCACGTGAATAGTCTATTGACATTTTGCACATATTTACGTGAATATATTTGTGAAAATTGTATATTTACGTAAATAGATTTTTATGTTATAATTTTGATATAGTGGAGAAGGTTCATCTATAATTTACCGCCCCACTGAAATATATTAAGAAAGGGTATAAATATGTCAGAAGATAGTAAAATCAGTAAGGCACAGCAAAAAGCAGTTCATAAATATGTGAAAATCAACTATGACCGAATAGAATTGACTGTTAAGCCAAAAGGAAAAAAAGAAGAATTAAAAACTCATGCGCAAAAAATGGGTGAAACCCTCAATTCGTTTATCAATCGTGCCATAAATGAAACCATGAAACGTGACAATCAGAAACTAGAAGAATCACTGGCACTAGAACCAAAAAACGAAACCTCTCATATATCACAAACGAAGCCTGAAAGACAGTTTAAACCCTTTACAGAATCAGATGCTGATAAAGTGGATATTGCAAGACTTCCAAAGGATATCAGATATCAAATGGATATTATAGAGGTTTATGGAAGAGATGTTCTTGCTTCACTTCTGGATAAAGCAAGAAAGGAAAATAAGGAAAGCTAAAAATTTTTGGCAGAATATTTAGAGAATATGCAATTTGATAGTGGGGGTTACATAGATGTGGCCCCACTATCTTTTTAATATTCAACCTTTTTCCACAGTGCAACGTTCGTTTTGTGTGCAAAGAATTTTACAAGCGTACTTTCGGGTACGGTGGTTTTATAGTATAATGTTTGCTGTATATTTTTGAACCTATACTTTTAAGTACGGTTTGGAAGTCTCATATACAGACTGTAAAATTTACGATTTGCAATGTTGCATTTTTCCTTAGTATTCCTTAGTCAGCGTTCGCTTTTACCCTAACATTTCCAAATGCAATGTTGCATTTCATCTTAGGCTTTCTTAGGCTCTAACGTTTGCTTTTACCTTAACATTTCTTAACCTTTTTCAAGTGCAACGTTCGCTTTTATGTTAGCATTTGTTGGCATTCAGCATTGCATTTTATCCGAGTATTTCCGAGTATTCTGCTGCCCTCTGTGATTACAAAAGCCCTGAATTTTCCATGATTTTCAATACTATACTGGATGCAGCCTTTTTTTAGGGATGCCTTTTTTCTCTTGCTTCGCTCTTGGTTCACATTGATTTTAAGGTGTGCAACGTTCGCTTTTTTGTGTGCATCCTTTTTCAATTTTGTGTGCACACTTTTTAGATGCAGGCAGCAGGAACCGGAGACAGTTTATCTTTGGTTGGAAACAGGCAGCAGGGAGAAGCATTACTACTTTTCCCTGCTACCTGTTATTTAATGATTATGTATGCCCGCTTATATGCGCCTTTTTCTATCTTTGGATATCTGATTGAAAGTTCCAGTGGTTTCAACAGTGTAACTATCTTTTCAAGCTCCTGTGGGGTTTCATAGGATATCTTAATCTTTACCATGCTTTATCTCCTGTATTTTTGCAATACCGTGTAGTTCCGCTAGAAGATTGTTTGCGTCATTATTATTTTCTTCCAAACCATTCAATATCTCATAAAGTGCTGAACTAAGTCTTTCATCTTCTGACATTGATTCTGCTTCGTTTTCCTGAATGATATCAATTAAAGCTGTCAATCTTTCATACCTGAAAGCGATTGTTTCTAAATCATCACAAATCTCTTTTACTGCTCTCATGATTCACCCTCCTTGTTGCGAAGCCTGTTTTCTGTTTCTTTAATTTCATTGATTGACCGAAAGATGTAATCATCAGCTATGTCATTTCTTGTTATAGCTTCATCACAACGATATGCTAAATACATTCCTGTAAGAGTAAAGTATATATTACGATTATCATTTAACATCTGTTTTGCCATTTTAAGATTATATTTTAGCGTGTCAATCAGGTCATAAAGTTCCAAAACCTCATTTGCTAGCTCATCATAAGATTTTTTTACAGTTTCCATGAATTTCTTCTTTCCTTTCCGCTGGAACCATGATAAAATACAAATGGTTTTTATTATGTATGGCTCCAGCTATATATTTGGTCCTTTAGGTAAGTTGTTGCTTATCTAAGGGCATTTATTTATTGCTTTCTATCTGCTTTGTACTGCCTTTCATCAGCTTCTTTATATCCTCTGGCATTCGTGCCAGTTCTTTCTGCCTTTCCACTGCTGCCCTGTATGACTTCGTGAAATTGCTTTGTATCACTGTACTGACTTCCTGTGAATTGAGCTTCGCCCATTCAATTAAGTTTTCAGGTGTCACCACGACACTTTGTATCAGTTCTGGAAGACGGTCAAACTCCTCCCTTGCATGATAATTAGAATTTCTGATTGCCTTCCGCACTGCTGCCCATGCTTCCATATCAGACATAACTGCAGCGTCATAGGAAATTCTTGCTATCAGTTCCTTTATTTGCCCTGGAACTGGTGGGAATCCCTTTGTATCACTTACAATAAATGCTTTTAATGCAGTACTTACATTGTTGTAGTTATCTTCTGCAAAGCAGGCCTGCCATAATTCAACCATACTGTCAGCTACCGTTTTTGTCATACTGCTGTAATGCTTGGGATAAGCAGCACATAAAACAGATGTAATTTTAAGTGTTTCTGCCCTGTTCATTTTTTGCCTTTTCCTCCTCTTTCTAAAGCATATCCAGTTACCAGAGGCGGACACTACTCTCGGATTTGGCCTCCTTTTCCTCCTCTTCCTGAAGCATGTCCAGAAATATATTTCCAGTACCTGTCTGCTTTGGTTTAGTGCTGTTCCTATCCTCATAATTCCCTTCAAGGACTTTAGCCATGTTAGAATCTTTAATTAACCAGTCAAAATTGGCGGACCAGTTCCGGTCATTACCTCCCTTTAAAAATCTGCTGCTTTCTGCCATTTCAAACAGCTTTTTAAAATCTTCCAGAGAATAGCTTTTCAGTCTTGCTTTAATAGCTTTCTTTCTGGATTCTGATAATGCAAGGACTTTGGGGAATGATACACAAGTATCATTGTACAGGTTGACTATCTCCTGATAGTCTACTATATCCTGTTTATATTCCCCCCTGTTATTATTTAAACTGTTAATATTTAAATTGTTAATATTATTGTCCTGATTTCCCGTATCTGGAATATCCGTATACTGATTTCCCGTATACGGAAAATTCGTTTTTCCGATATTAGGAACCAATGTATATATATTGGTTTTGTATTTTCCATTTTCTGTTTTGACCATTTCTTTTTTTACAATTCCGGCACCAATAAGAAGATTCATATGCTTATAAAACCTGTCTCTGCTTATCTGGAGTTTTGTACACAACAAATCTACACTGGGAAAGGCTTTGCTTCCTGAACCAGCATATGTGCATAACATACCATAAATTGCTTTAGCTTCAATTGTCAAATCTTCATTGTCCCATACTTCGCTATATGTCAAGCCATATCCTCCTCTCTTCTTGCCCACACTTCGCATATTCCTCCAATCTCTCATATCCGCGCAACCGTGCGCTGGTTCTTTTAATCTCTTTCCAATCATCATTTTGATGATTCGTTATATTGGCAGCAGCTAAGATATAGCCTGTCCTGCTGCCATATATCATACCTCTGCACTGTTTGGCTCTGTGATTGCTTCTACTTCCATATTCAGGGCTTTCGCAATCTTGCCTATGTACTTAGGTTTTACATAACAGCCCCGACGGGCCTTGTAAACCACATTTGCCGATACGCCTGCCTTCTCTGCAAGCTCCTTTGCTTCTAGTTCCAGTCTCGCCATTGCTAAAAGAAACTCTCTTGAATTTACTTTTAACATGCTTTTGTCTCTTGGCATTGGCATCTTTTTCTTCACTCCTTTCTAATTCTCGGTGTTCACTCGGTGTTCGTTCACTCTTTTCTGCTTCCAGTGATTCAAATTCACTCTGAAGAGTATCAAATTCACTGTTGTCAATGCTGTGTACCAACTGATTCGCTGCAGCAAGTTTATTTTCTCCCATTAATTCAAATACTCTGTTCCAGATTTCATTTTGTTCGTCAATAATTTCTTGCTGTCTTTGAATGATTTCAACTTTTCTCCCCATAGCGCATCTCCTTTCTGGCGTTTACTAATTTTTTAGTAAAACCTATTCAATGATACTTGTCACATCTACATTTACTGGGCGACCTAACGAATCGTTATCCCTCCTATTCAAGAATGTCTGTTACATTGACATCTAAAGCATTGGCGATTTTTCCCAGTGTTGCAATCTTACAACCGCCCTTTGTCATAATCCGGCGATATGATGCATAGCTAATTTCTGCCTTACTGCATAAATCATATGGATTCATACACTTTTCAGCCATTTTAAGTTGTACTTTGTCTTGGCTGATTTTTAAGTTTGTCATTACTGTTGCCATTTTGATTCCTCACTTTCTTTAAATTTTTTTCTTGACAGCTTTATATCAAGCTGATATAATTAATATAACAGCTTTTAAATACGCTGTCAAGTATAAAATAGATATTTTTCACGCTGTTATTTTAAAAAGTTTTATGTTATACTATTGTTAAAAGGTAGGTGATAATATGACAACAGGTGAAAATATCAAAAGAATTAGAAAGGAAAAAGGATTAACTCAAAAAAAACTTGGTGAATTATGTGGTATTTCTGAATCAAACATCAGAAAATATGAAAATGGAAAACAGAATCCAAAAATAGAAACCATAGAAAAAATTGCAAATGCACTTAATGTACAAATTATTGACATTATGCCACAACTGTTCACAAGCCCTAATTATAGGCAAACTAAAGAATGGAAATCTTTTGAAAAGGGTATTAATACAACATACGCTATAATCAAAATTTTGGAAGATTTATATAATCGTGCTGAAATAATTGAAGTTAATGCCTATAATAAAGATGAATTGCAATATAGTAGTAATTATTTTTCATTAGGAAATGAACCATATAAAATAGCAATCAATGAATGTGATTTTGAAAAAATCAAAGAACAAGTAAAAAGTAACCTTAAAGCCTCTATTGAATTAATTGCACAAAATGAAAATGACATGTTAAATGATTGGATAAATAAAGATACAGAAATTGATAAATTAATTTTGTCTGAATCGGAACATGTTGAAATTGCTCTTAATGATACTTGCCAAAAAAAAACTATATCAAGAAATAATGAATAAACAGAATGGAAGCTGGTCAAATTTATCCGGCTTGCTTATACTAAAATTTTAGTAAACCAGAAGTTTCGCTCATTTTTGAGCAAAAACCGAAAGCAGCGTTTTCTATTTTTTAGAAAAACCTCTCCTCTGGCAACAGTAAAAAACTTATTTTGGTTTTTCTGTTATCCAGATTAACACTGTAACTTTTGCACCTTGACAATATAATATACTTACCATGGCAGTCGGAGGACGTGCTCCCCATCCGTTCCGGGTCTTGCGGAAAGGAGGGAATGCTTATGACTACATATGAAGAATTTATGGTTTTGCTCACATTCGCATTACTTGTAGTTTCAATCCTGAATATGAAAAATAAGAAATAGCCGTCCTGCTCACTGGTCATGGTCAGACAGCTATTTCTTATAGTTTTTTGATTTTGCGCCGGAGCGGGTGAGGTGTATTCACCTGCCGACTGTCTTGTTAAGTATATTATATGCATTTGATTGCTGATTGTCAAGAACCGGTTTTTCAGATTTTTATGAAAAACTGCACCGCCGAAAATTCGGCACCTATTTCGATAATATCGAAGTAGTCTAAAATGAAAAACCGCCCAGTGCTTCCAACACTGAACGGCTTCACATAGATACTACTTCAGGCGGATGCCTGATATAATATTCACCTTAAACAAGTCATATTATATCATCAAAACATCTGCTTGACAAGTAGGTGTTATTTTTATATAAAAAATTTCTTGCGACGTCGCAAGTAACCAAGAAAGGGTGATGTAATATGTCAAAAGGCAGACCAATGAGAAGGGCCAACGGCAAGGGAACAGTAGTGAAGCTGTCTGGCCGCCGCAGGTGTCCTTATGAAGTGCGAGTAAATACCCGTATGGACGATAGATACTATCCAATCTATGACGTACTGGGAAGATATGCAGACCGTGATGAAGCGACTGCTGCCCTCATTTCCTATAACCAGAATCCATATGACCTACGTATTAACGAACTGACATTCGCTGATGTATATGAAAAATACTTTGAAAGAAAATACTTGAAGGGAAAAAGACAGTATTCCACCAGCTCTATAAACTGTACAAAGATGTCATTCAAGAAATGTGCCTCTCTCCATAATCGTATCTTTAAAGATTTGCGCACAGATGATTTACAAGCTATCCTTGACGACTGGTCACTGTCACATGCATACATGGAACACATCCTGTCTCTTATAC
>CAJTOU010000018.1 GCA_910577835.1 uncultured Lachnospiraceae bacterium
ATATCTGCTTTGATGCAGGCAGTTTCTTCCTGTATTTACACACAAATATTATGTGGTACTGCAGCAAGTATTTATGTCTGTTTTTAGATTTCCATGTTCCCATGCCATAAGTATAACACAAACCACCACTTTTGGCTACCTTAACCCACCGTCTAAAGCCAGTGGGATTGCGGTAGCCATTATTTCAAATTATAGCACTTTTTTGAATTTATACAAGTTATATCTCTTGTAACACTTTCATTTTCCTCAAATTTACCGTATATAACACCACTTTACAACTTTATTCGCGATAATCAAATGATAAAGGCACCAATTTCAAAGCCTTTACAAAAACATTTGATTTTATTGTAGTTTCGACATATTTGAACAGTTCTATCACATTTAATTACCAGAAAAATATATACTATAAAATTTTCTGATATACTTGAATATCTTATAAAAGTTGGACCGAAATAATAAATAGTTACTTTTCTCTGGCTTGTATAACTAAAATATCATCACTCTGCTTTATTACTAAAGTAAGTTCTATTTGTTCTGTATTGTTTTCATAAAAGCTTGTGTCTGTGAGAGTGCTTTCATATATATTGTATACTTTATATATTACTTTTTCCTGTGCGGCATTTCTTATATAAATTTCAGTATTTTCTATTATTCCTTCATATTCAGTATTTTCTAAATAAATCACAGAATTTCCTGCCTTATTCAGACCAGCAGCCGTATATTTAATTTGAGATGAAATCAGTTCTGCCTTTATGTTTAATGTAGGTATTTCGATTCTGCCCATAGTTTCACTATCTGTATTTGTTATTTTATTTTCTTTGGCATCTTTTTTGGCACTTTTTATATAATCTTTGGCATCTTTATCATTTTTATCAGTTACAGAATTACTCTGTACAGCTATATTTTCTGCTATGTCTTCATTTATATTTACTTCATTCAAATATACTTTGGTTTCATTTTTAAACTCTATGGATAAATGTTTTATATAGACGGCTGTCCCTCCTGATACAGCCAGAACAATAGTAAGTATTGTAGCAATTATAGTATTATTTCTTTTCATATAAGAATTCCTCCATTTCGATATTGTTTAATGAAAAATGACTTTTGACAGTTCTTACTGTAACTAACACTTGTATTGATTGCTCAAACAAAAAAGCGCAAATCCTTCGTATCTGGATTTACGCTCTTTGCTACTCGATGATGTGAGTATACCACTTTTTTTGATTATATTCAAGTCAATATCAAACTTTTACAGCATAAATTTACATTTGGGTTTTATTGACCAGACCTTATCATAGATATTTGAACGAAACATAAAAGATTAATCCGTGTTTATACTGATGTATTTGCGATTCGTTCAATATGTTTTTTTGGTACTCTCCTGTATGCTGAACAGTTCCTGCCGGATATTGACACCCTGTTTTTTCAATCTGCGCAGTTATTTGTAAACTGTACTTGTCCAATCTGTAAATAATTATTCCAAAAATTTTTACAAAGAATAAAGTTTACATACAATCTTGTTGTATGCTATAATATAGAAAGTAATACCATTTCACAAATAAAAACCCATAATTTGCTGTAAAAAATAAAAGGAGTTTCAAACCACTATGAATAATTCACCCCTGTATTACCGTGTTGGCCCTCTGCTCTATTGTCCTGCAAATAATGAAAGCATTGTAAATTCTCTTACAAATGAAAAATTCGGCTCAAAATTTTCTCTTGCCATGTGCCTTGAAGATACTATACGAGATGATTGTGTGGAAGAAGCAGAAAATAAATTAATAAATTCATTACATAAATTGCAGGAAGCTTTGGCAACAAAGACTTTTTTTATGCCAAAGCTGTTTGTACGGGTAAGAAACGCAGAACAGATGCATCGTCTGATAAAAGGAGCCGGCTATGCTGCTGCTTTGATTTATGGATTTATTGCTCCCAAATTTTCTATAAATAATGCGGATAATTATATTCATGTTCTTACCATGTTAAATGAATCCGGCCGCCATCCTGTCTGGTTTATGCCGATTTTTGAAGATTTTTCGCTGATTCATCTGCAAAAACGGTATGATATTTTATATACATTAAAAGAAAAACTGGACACTATTTCTGAACTGGTTTTAAATATTCGGGTTGGCGGAAATGACTTGTGCAATGTCTTTGGCTTTCGCAGAAGCAATATTGAATCTATCCACAATATAAGACCTGTCGCAAATATTTTTTCGGATATTATGACTGTTTATGGTACTGATTATGTAATCTCCGGTCCTGTATGGGAATATTATAATGGAGAAGGATGGGAAAATGGCCTTGTAAATGAATTAAGAGAAGACCGACTAAATGGATTTGTCGGAAAAACCGTGATTCACCCGAAGCAGATTCCATTTGTAAATCAGGCTTATATGGTAAGTGAGAAGGATTATGAAGATGCCCGTGCTGTTTTAAACTGGAATACGGATTCTCATTCTCTTGTATCCGGGAGTATAGAAAAAGAGCGTATGAACGAATATAAAACACATCGAAAATGGGCTGAAAAAATAATGTTTCTTGCTGAGGCTTATGGAATTTCAAATTTATGTGAAGATAACCTGTAATATATCATACAATTTAAACTGGTGTATTGATAAGTTTGCAACAATAACAGGATATAAAAACAGTTAATGCTTAACATATGAAAAATTTTATGCATTAGCTGTTTTTGTCATATCGTTCTACTGATACAGTAATTCTTTTAACCGATTCACTCCTTCTATATGTGAATCGTTCTTTCCACAAAGCAGCACTGGCTCTGCAGTAGCATCAGAAGAAACATAAGTACCGTTGCCAACGAATGCTGAAAGCAAGCCTTTCTGTTTGAATTGCATTCTCTCAATTTTTCAAATTGTCTGCCATACAATTTTATTATTGATTTCTTTCAGGTTCAAGATTATAATAAAATATAATTCTTTTTTAGAGCAAAGGAATTTGGAATGTAGAAATAATATGTCACAGAATATTTAAAATGAATTGAGGTACACAACTATGAGCATAGAAAATTTATTATCAGAAGGTATAAAAGCAACACCGCCGTCTTTTGTCAGAGGTATTTTAAAGGCTGCTTCGGACCCAAGCGTTATTTCCTTTGCAGGTGGCCTTCCAAATCCAATTTCCTTTCCGCAAGAGGAGCTTCTGAAGTCTATGGAGCATATTGTGAAAACTTATGGAAGTAATGTATTCCAATATTCGATTACAGCCGGATTGCCGGAACTCAGACAATATATTGCGGACAGATACAACCGGATTTTTGGTCTTAGTCTTACAATAGACAATATTATTATTACAACCGGTTCTCAGCAGGCTCTCGACCTTATAGGAAAGGTTTTGCTTAACAGGGGCGATGGCGTAATTGTTGAGAAACCGACTTACCTTGCCGCAATACAGGCTTTTTCCATGCAGCAACCGAACTTTTATCCGGTTGAACTGACAGAAGAAGGTATGAATCCAAAACAGCTTGAAGAGGCATTACAGAATCCTGTTAAATTCATCTATGCAATTCCTGATTTTCAAAATCCAACCGGACTCACTTATTCTGCCAAAAATCGGAAACGTATTTATGAAATTCTGAAAGACCATGAAGTTGTTTTAATCGAGGACGACCCTTACGGTGAATTGCGTTTTGACGACGAACGTCTGCCCTACATTGGTGCCGGAAAACTGCCTAACAGTATTCTGCTTGGAACTTTTTCAAAAACGGTTACTCCGGGTATGCGTACAGGTTTTCTTATTTCCGAAAATAAAGAACTGCTGAAAAATATATCCATTGCAAAAGAAGCAAGCGATTTGCATACAAATATTTTTTCTCAGTATTTAATTTGGGATTATCTGAAAAATAACGATTTGGATATACATATTGCAAAGATAAAGGAGTTGTATAAAAAACAGGCTTATGCAATGATAGAGGCTATGGATAACTATTTTCCATCAACAGTTAAGTATACCAAGCCACATGGGGGCATGTTTTTGTGGGTAACGCTTCCAGAGGGAATAAGTGCCATGTCTTTGTTTCCGAAGGCTTTGGAGAAAAAAGTTGCGTTTGTTCCGGGAGACCCTTTCTATATTGGTATCCAAAATGCCAACACAATGCGTCTTAACTACACCAATGCAGACTGTGAAACCATTGCGGAGGGGATTCATAGATTGGGGGATTTGCTAAAAGAACTGTCAATATAACGATTTCATGAAAAAGAGACATCAGCCATTTTATAACTGATATCTCTTTTTTAGCATACTTCAAAGCTGTCTTTTGCACATATTGCCTGCATATCATTTTCATGCTTTTTTATTTTTTAATCCAAACCTGTTTGGTTTTATCAAGCATATACTAAATGGCCCGCATATATTTGTCCCACAGCTCACCAAAATATCCGCCCTGTTTTTTTAATTCTTCCAGAGTTCCCTGCTCCACAATATTTCCGTCTTTAAAGACATAAATATAATCAAACAGATATAGCAAATGCAATCTGTGAAGAACGCTGATAATACACTTATCGGTAAACTTCCCAAATATTCTCTGATATACCTTTAATTCCGTTTCCGCATCCAAGCTTGCTGTCGGCTCGTCAAGAAGAACAATACTGCTGTCCTTTATTGAAAAAATTCCTCTCGCAAGGGCCAGTCTCTGCTTTTCTCCTCCGGACAGATTTACTCCGTCTTCTGATATTTGAGAATAAATTCCATTTGGCAGCTTTGGCAGCACTTCATCAAGCCCTGACAGATAAATCGCCTGCTGCAATTCTTCCTCAGTATATTCCAGTCCCATTACAATATTATATAACAGAGAATGGTCAAACATCTCCGGCTCCTGCGGAATTAAGGTTGTAATATCCATAAGCGATGTTATTTGCTGTTTCTGCTTTTCGTCATCTGCAAAAATAAATCCATATTCCGCCTGATAAATTCCTCTGAGAATTTTAAGCAAAGTGCTTTTTCCGGAACCGCTTTCCCCGACAAATGCTATTTTTTTCTGACGTTCCAGCCTTATGTCCGCCTGACAAAGCGCCGCTTTTCCAGTCTCAAAACAAAAATCTGAAACATGTACCTTTATTCTCTTCCAGTTGGGATTTATAAATTCTTTTTTTATGCTGGAACTATCGCTGACATCTGTAAAAATTTTATCCACAGCCTCAATATCTGCCCGCCAGTGCATACATTTCTCATAATCAGAAGCATAAAACCAGAATGACTCTATTACCTTGGACAAATATTGAAAAATAGCGGTAATAAAACCAAGCATAATTACTTCTCCGCTTTTTGCAGCGGAAAAAATATAAAAGAAAATCAAACCGACATTTAACACTATTTCAAACAGAGAATTAAAATGACATTTAAACTGCGTATATTTATTTTCTGTCATTGCGTGACAGAAATTAGCGTCAAATTTTTTCTCAATATCCTTATAAACACATTTTCCAAGCCTTAAAATAATAATTGTTGAAATATTACTGATTCCGTCCTGCACAATTCCCGCAATTTCATGAAACCCCTCATTCAGTTTTCGATATTCTGGTATCGTTTTTCTGTAAAATATTCTGGTAATAAATATAATCAGACCTCCGGTTAATATGGACGCAATCGATATAACGGGAGAAATCAGCCACAAAATCACAACTGATGTGAAAAACTGCACAAAAATAGTTATATAATCATAACTGCTCTGGCCAAAATTTAAAAATGCATCTGAGGCTTTATTTACTCTGCTGATTACATTTCCAGAATGATGATTTACATGCCAGCCTAAAGGCAGTGACTGCAAAAATAAATAGATGTCGAGAACAAATTTCTTTTTGCTGTGATAAGCCACGGAAATCTCAATTCCCCGTGCCATTCTATGACATATTTCAAAAATATAAAAGCACAATACATAGACGCCGAGCCACATTGTAACATGGGTCAGCATATCTTTATTCTGTTTCTGCAAAGTATTGATTACCATGGAAAATGCAAGCGGCTGCATGGTAACAGCCAGAACGGAAATCGTATGCAGCAGAACATAAATACATATTTTAAAATGCTTCTTATCTGCAAGTTTCCAATATCTGTAAAATACATAAATAAAATCCATCTCTTTTTTCCTTTCGCTTATATGATTTTTTATAAAACACATAAACCGGCGGTGCTCGGATTTTATTTACGTGTCAAAAACGTCACAATTTATCGAGTCTCATTTTTTATCTTTCCTTTCATTCTTTTTTATCATTTAAATTAATTTATCGGTTATAATCTGCTTCCAAAGGCGCGATTACTTGTGGATTTTGCTGTACCCAGGTAACAGCACACGCACACAGCGCCGAACATAGCTGGTCCATAATACGGCCTTCATCACCAGCAGCAATCAAAAGATTTGTCAATAGCTCTGCCGCCTTGATATCATCTTCACTAAAGGCATTACCAAGAGAAAGGTATTTTGGAAAAGCACGTAACATTTTTCGGAAATCATCATCCCAATTCATACCGCCGTTATCCAGAAATTCATGCTGGACTCTGCCCGCAATGCGGATAATTTCTCCCTGTGCAGTTTTTGCACGTCCTGATGACGGAACAAGATAACTCCAAAGCTGATTAAACTGTGCAGTTTCCTCGGTTTCTGTAATAATAATCGGAGATACTCCATCATGGACAGGCGGTGTCTCAACTTGTTTGTTATATTGTTCCATTTTGTTTTCCTTGTCTTTCTAAGTTTGAATTTTGATTTGTATGTTTAATTGTGCAATAATTTTTTGTATATTGCAATATATTTACGGGTTCTTTTTCAAAGAGCATACAATTAAAAAAATGCTACATATCCGCTATCTTTTTTATCACTCCACAACTTTTATAATGCCTTAACGGATAATATTCTATTTCCACACCTTTTTCATCTGCAAGTTTTTTTATATGCTCTAAAGCTGTATCGTCTTTAAACTCCTTTCCAATCAGCACCTTCCATGGTACGCGTCTTAACAAAACTCTGGTTGTTTCCCCAATGCCCGGCTTTATCAGATTAATATCTGCAATGCCATAGTTTTGCGCGATTCGTTTCACTTCATCTATGCCTCTGTCGTCAAAAGTTTTCTCTATCTCTCTGTTTTCTTTTACAAATTCTGCCTCAATCGCATAAATAAACTGATAAGATAAATCCGTCTCCCGCAGATTTTCATAATATACCGCACCGTGAAAATCATTTTCTCCAATAATATCCCGTCTGAAAAATGTTCTGCTGATAAGGCCGGATATCGTGCTGTTTAAACAGGAACTAGGTATCAGCAAATCTTCATGTGTTCCACAAAACTTTGTAATTCCCGCGGGGTCCGCAAGCACTGCAAGGTCCGGTGAAATACCCTGAAACTCTTTTACTGCCTGTTCCAGCTCATTTTGAATCGCCCCTTTGCCAATCCAGCCGTCTATAAATAAAATATCCTCCGGCTTATGTCTTTGCAGAATATGTTTTATGGCATTTTTATCAATTCCCATTCCTCTGATAATTGAAATTGAATAATGGGCGGGATTTATCTGATATTTCCAGTTTAGATATCTTTTTAACAAAATACCGGCGGGAATTCCTGCTCTTGCAAGAGATACCAGAACAACATTTTTGCCTTTTACTGAAATAATTTTGTCTGCCAGTCTTCCTACCGCATTTGCGGTCTGTCCGGCATAATTTTTCAGCGCATCGCGATATGCCTCCATATATTTTTCAGAAGGTACATATTCGACTGGGAGCATTTCACAATAATGCTTTCCCGACTGAATCAGTTTTTCCCTTTCTTCCGTAGACTGCGGCTTTACCAGCCCTGTAATATTTTTCAATAATAAAACCACATCTTTTTCTTTATAAGAGCTCCTCATGCTCTGCACCACCTGATAATAGAAATATTTGTATTTCTGCGACTTTTAAGAGCGTTGACAAGAGAAGAAATCCCCTCCGTCTGACCTTTTTTGGCATCTGTAATAATAAATACTTTATCGTATTTGTCCAATTCATAAATATATGTAACTCTATCTTTGTCATAAAGACTTCTAAGCTCAAATTTCTCATGCAGAGGATAAGCATATGAATCGCTTACTGTAATCGGACTTCTTGTAGTTGCATGAAATTTTACATGATATCCCATTTCCTCAATTCTGGCCGCTGCATACAGCGCGGGATACATAAATTCCTCTGTTCCAAGCACAAGGATTCTTCTGTCTTTTTCTGAATTTGAGATTTCATCGTGTTCTTCAATATTTATAGATACAGGAATTTCACTGTTTTGCTCTGTTTTGGAACAAGTTCGAAAAAATTCTGTTTTTACCTGCTGCCAGAATTTTTCACAGGCATTTTGATAATCTGTTCCTTTTGTAATACATCTGGCATTTTGATAACCATCTGCCTCCAGCTCCGCAAAAATATTTGCATTCCACTCTTCCCCTTCCAAATCTTTGATTAATTCCACATATGTGCCATCTGTTTTACATCTTTTTGCCAGAAGTGGGTAGATATCATGATTTGTTTTTAATAGATAATGACAGGATATATTCTGTTCCTTATAAATTGTTTCGGCTTCTTTATCCATGCTGTTTAAAATGGATACTGTCGAAAAAGGAAGCGTTACATGAAATTCTTCTTTTATAATATTTACAATTTTTAAAATTGTATTTCCGGTTGTGATTTCATCTTCTGCAAATACAATTCTGTCAATCTTATCAAGCACTGATTCCAGAGATTCCCTCACCAGCTTTTGTTCTGTCGCATGGCTGTGGGATTCTGTAAAATACAGATACGTGGCTCCCTCTACATTTTCTCTGGTAGTCTGCATATAAAGGCTGTCTGTACAAACTGCAAGCGCCGCCCCTATTGCGGTAGCTGTTTCTGCAAATCCGATAATCAAAAGTCTTTCTTCTGCGTATGCTTTTTTTACCAGCCCTCCAAGCTCATAGAACATTTTAAGCGCCTTTGAAGGAGCTACTGGAATATGCTTTCCTTGAAACCTGTTTATTACAAGATAGTTTCTTTTACTGTTATTTTCCCGTCGGGCAATAGCGACAAGTTCACTTTCAGAATACATATACAAAACCTCTTTTACTCCTGTTTTTCTTCTCTTAATTGATTAATTTTCTCATAATAAGAAATTATTCTCTTTGCCTCATCTTCATACGATATACCATGTGATTCTGCCTGCTTAACCAGATTTTCATATAATTGCATATCCTTATCCCTGAAAATAATATTAAGTCTTTTTTCCTTTTTACCAGCAATGTGTTCATAATTCTCTGGATATGCATAATAGCACTTTTTACACATATCAACATTTTTGTCTATCCAATTTACACAATGTTCACAAGCCCAAGATTTATCTCTATTTGCGGATGGTGATAACAGCATAAAGCTCTCTAAATCCATCATATTTTTCGGGTCTCCTCCGATTTCATATGGAACTCTATGGTCCGGTTGAAGTAATCTTGCTGAATATTCTTCACCATATAAATTGCATTTTGCTCCATATTTATCTAGCAATGCACTTTTTAATTTTTCTGTAAGCTGAGTTCTTCCAGATGTTTTAGCTAATGGATTAACTTTTTTTGCTTCTTCCCAATCCCCAAATCTATATGCCGCAATATTTTTTCCCATAGAATCCTTTATCTTAAATGTTTCTAAAGGAATTCCCAATTCACGCACATCTCTTGCTGCTCTTGGCGCATGCTCGTAACCTCCATTTTTCAAATCTTCTGTACTGCAAAATCCTTTTTCTAAAATTGTGTCTATTACAAATCGTGCTCTCTTATTGGTTACAGCATTCAATACTGCTTTAAAATCTTCTGATAAATTCATCAGTGCTCCTCCTATGCAAGACACAATTTCATTTGCTCATATACTTCTTGTTTGGATATCAAATTTTTGCTTACATATACAGATTCATAGGTAATCTCCTTTTTTCCATTTAAAGTTGCCTGTGTGGAAATACCTGCATTTATATATATGTGTGTTAATCCCAGAAATTCAGGCAGCGATTTTCCCATGATTTTATCTCCTGTCTTACCATCATAACTTACAATATAGTCTATACCTTTGTCATTTAGTTTTTCTAATTCTTTGACAAACTCATCAAACTCGACTCCCTGTATATATCGATTATCACGCCTGTTATCTTTTTTAGATGTTCCCTGATATGGCGGGTCCATATATACAAAATCTCCTTGTTTTGCCATAGCTAATATATCTTTATAATCCACAGATGAAAATTTCGTTTTACCATTCAACAGGCCGGAAATACTATACGCATTATTAGCTATCATTTCAGGTTTTGTTCCATATCTTCTTTTATCACATGATTGATTCAGCCTTCCATCTGCATTATATCTTATTGCACCTTTTACTACTCTTGCTAACAAAAACAACATTCTAGCCGGGTCTTTCATTCCATTATTAAACTCGTCTCGTATTTTATAAAAATAATCAATATTATTTTCCCCTTCGCAAAACTGGCCATTCCATATATCACTGTAACCATTTACAAGTTTTTCGGGAGTATTTACACATTCTTGCATCAATTGAATAAGAGGAGCATTTATATCATTAACCCAAAATTTATCACATTTTTTTTCCATTGCAGCCAGAATAGTAACTGCACATGTTCCACAAAACGGCTCTATTAATCTATGAAATGACTTTGGAAAAAACTTTATTATCTCTGGTGCTATCATTCTCTTACTTCCTTGATACTGCACCAAATGGGGAACTCTCATAATCAACCTCCTATTTATATAAACCTAAACCCACTACCAAAAGGTGGTGGGTTTAGGTCTGCATATGAAAATTTTCAAATATCATCATACATAAAAAGTAAGTTTTTATATTAAATCAAACTCATTTTTTACACACAAATATCAATATTCTGTCCCAAATCCGGATTGACAGAAGCTTCCATCATCTTTATCACACCTTCTCCCAAATCCTCTATCAGTTCCAGAGAATTGTCCAGCACTGCCACACCTACATCAGACTGAAGCTGCGACATCTGCATTGCTGTTGATAATGCTGCAATATCCATAAAAAACCTCCTTTCATTTTGTAAGATAATTATATTACAATGTACACTAAAATTCAAGGCAGAAAAAAGGATATTTTTACTTTGCTGCTATGCTGAATAATAACCCAGAATGTATTATACAGTTACAATCGGATAAATATTTCCTTCTTTGTCAAATTCGAGTGGCGCAAGACATATCTCTCTGTGCCAGCCCTTCCCTTCCGGATATTTTTCCAGCGGGGTTCCAAAACGATGATACGCAATATAATATTTGTCCTTCCACAGTTTCAAAATACTGTGATGACCGGTTCCCAATATATCCCGTTTTTTATCCTTCTGCAAAAGAACTCCCTTAAATTCCACAGGTCCATACAGAGATTTTGAAATTCCATAATTTACATGATAATTCTCGCTTCCTGTATCATCACATGACCATGTAAAATAATAGGTATCTTCTCTCTTTATAACAATCACAGACTCGCGGAAATCCGTCAGACCTTCCAGATTTTTGAGCGTATCACATTCTATATGAAGCATATCTTCAGACAGCCTAGCAACGGCCGCCTCACCATTTCCAAACAGCAGATACGCCGTATCGCCTTCCATATAGACAGACGGGTCTATGGTCTGGCCCATTTTGATATTGTATTCCCGCATCATATCCATTGTCACCATAGGTTCCGGCATAGCCTGAAATGGTCCTGTTGGTGAATTTCCGACTGCTGCTCCGATACAGGATGTTCCCTGCTCATTTTTTGCGCAGAAATAATAATAATATTTCTCTCCCTTTTTTGCCATACAAGGCGCCCATGCACTTCCCGTTGCCCATGGCACCTGCTCCGTGGCCACATCAAGAATTGTCGTTACTTTCCGGAAATTCTTTGTATCCTGCGAAGAAAATACAGAAAACTCATGACCGGACCAGCCCTCATAGCCGTCTGTTGTCGGATAAATATAATAAGTACCATTTTCATAATACAAATCCGGGTCTGCAAACAATCCCTGAACCACAGGATTTTCTCTGTCAAAATAATCACACAGCCTGTCGTATTCCTTATCTGTAATTTCAAGAATTCCTCCGTGACGCTTTTTAACCTTTCCCATATCATACTGCTCCGGTGACAAAATCTCAAATTCACCAGAAGATAAATCCTGTGTAGTCATTGGAAGATAACCCTTTCCGGCGGCAAACTGGTCTGCAATGAGACACCATGTTTTGCCGTCCGGCAGCAAATATCCTTCCGGTCCCTCTACTCCCTCAAGGTGTTCAAGAACCTGTGAATCTATCTTTACAAATTCTCCTCTGAGGGAATCTGCGCTTTCAAGAATCAGCCGCTTGGTTGTTTCATCTTTGGAAATGCGATAGTAACGCCCATTGCTTTCAAGAATCGTAGTATCTATCACATGATTTTCGCGCTCCATATACAAAAAGGTCTCAGAAAATTCCCGAAAATCTTTTGTATAAGTTCCATAAATTCTCTGTTTTCTCTTCTGCTCATCCAATGCCTGCACATTAGAAGCAAAGAAAACAAAAAATTTCTGTTTTTCTCTGTCAAATACCGCCTCTGGCGCCCAGACACACCCTGCCTCTGGTATTCCTACTGTACAGGCTCGTTCTTTGCTCCAGTGTACCAAATCTTCACTTTCCCAGACAATTAAATCCCTGCTTCCTTCTTCCTGCGCTGCTCCCCATCCGTTTCCGGATGCGATTCTTAAATCAGTTGCAATCAGATAAAACTTTTTATCCAGCGGACTTCTGACTAAAAATGGGTCTCTGACGCCACAGGTTCCGGTTTCAGAATATAAAATCGGTTTTCCTGCATTTAAATCATGCCAGTGCAGCCCATCTTTGCTGACGGAAAAATAAATTTGTTCTCCATTTTCCTGTTCACCAATAAAATGAACAAATAAATATCCTGCCATATCATTTCCTCTTTTCTAATTTCCTCTTTTCATAAAATAAATACTATAAGATATTTCTTAGGTTTTATGATTCATATTATAGGCATTATATATGAGAAATGTCAATGTTATTTTGTTACTTTCTATACTCAATTTCCTATAACTGACATTTATCTGTCCTTTTTTACACATCACTCAATTATTATTTGTTCTTTAGTTTATCCGTTTTTTTATTTCAAAACGACCAATGTACAAATATATTTCGCTTCATCTTTATCCGGCAGCTTCAAGCTGCATTTTCCGCCTTCCCCTGCCTGCTTTATCAGATGTGCAAATAAATCAATTCCTCCCATTACTGCATATTTGTGATAATTTCTCAAATTTTTATCAAGATAAGAAGGAATCAAAGGTTCCATAACTGCAGCAAAGCCCTCGATATAATTCTTCAGAAAATCATGTCCTAACATATCTTTTATTTCATCTATAATTTTCTGTATCTGTTTCATTTCATTTTCTGTAAATATTGGTATATTAATGACCGGTCTTTCCTGTTTCATTGCATCTTTTTTCATTATAATATACCCATCCTTTACAAATTCCGCAATCAGCAGTTTTTCATATTCTGTCAGTTCCTTTTTATCCCGTATAGACAAAATTACATGCATAAATTTCAGCAGTGTGTTGTTTTCTGTAATTGTACGGCTGCATGTCATATCATATCTGTCTGACAACGCGGTATCTGCCTGATAAACAGTACCGAAACTATTTTCATTTTGCTTATAGCCATAACACACACGGGATTTGCAGTATTTTTTCATTTCCTCCGGTATATCAGGTCTGTCCACATTCATATTTGCAATTACCCAGTATGTGGAACCGTCCTTTCTAATTGGTTCTTCTAATCCGCTTTCCTTCCATTTTCGCTCTAGCTGCTCACACGAAAGTTCATGTGCAATTTTCAGAAGTATATGCCATAGAAGATTTTCCTCACGGATATCCTCTTTATTAAAATAAGAAACAGAGCAAAAATCCTCTTTTCTTGCCATAACCGCATCATATAGCTTTTCTGCATAAATACCGGCGTTTTGATATCCATAACGGAGTTCTTCCATTTGCGCCTTATTTGTTTTAATAAAAAAATTGGTCTGATACTTTTGTCCGTTTTTCTTTAAAAAATCCATATAAACCATCTGCTCCAAATGAGCTTCCAGATATGCTGCCGCTACATTCAGCTTCTGTGAAATCTCACTTACTGACAGCGGGGCGTTATAGCAGACAATTGCAATATTTTGTACCAGCAGGTCACTTTGCAGCGGACGAAAGTTTGAAACATCTTCTATCCAGCCATCCATTCCTACAATCATAGACTGTGGACGCATATTTAAATTTTGTTCACTCATTGTTATTTTCTCCTTCAAATCTCTGCGGATATTTCCAAGATACCATCGAATTGTACTGTCATTGATTCCTAAAATACGGGAAATTTCTTTTGTTGTCTTATTTTCATAATAATGCATAAGAATAATTTCCCTCTGTATTTTCGCAAGCTGAGATATAGCTTTTCTCAGACTGTCGCCTAAAATATTATTCTCCGCCTCCTGCTCAATGTTTACAATATCTGCCACATATCTTGCTTCTTCTATGTCTGCATAATCCCAGTACCGCTTGTTGCTGCGCAGATATTTTGACCATGTATAACAGCAGACTGTATAGATAAAGCTGCTTATATGTTCAATTTCCCTGCCACTTTTTATGCAGTCTATGAGCTGAAGCATAATTTCCTGCGCCAAATCCTCCGCCTCACAGGAATTGCCTGTTTTCTCATAAGCAAAGCCCAATATTTTCTTTGTGTAATCATATAACAGCGTTTCCGATAGTTTCATTGTAAATGTTCCTCTTATTTTTATTTCTCTTAATTTTTATTCCTTTTATAATGTCCGCGAACAAAAAAGCAGGTTTTTGCCTTTCTAAATATTAAGTACCATATAATTAGAGATTGTTGGAAAAAATATAACTTTTTTAATTGGAACTATATATCGTCTTCGTCATAATTTATCCCGACAAACAGAACTTCGCCGGTTTTACTTCTCATACAACGAAGAAATCCATTCAGAAAGCATACGTTCTGCCCATAAAAAAACATTTTCTCCTTCTGAAGCTGTAATATAGGCACATGACCGATAAAGGATATCCGGAATTTTCTGCTGGAACAACTCAAGTTCATTCATATACGGCCACCACATGGCACCATAGAGACTATCTGCCGTTTCCTGCCAGATATACCACAAAGGCCCCTCCTCCGCGCCGTCATCGTCTAACAATCCTGTGGTGAGAATATATGCCAGTTCTTTTATCCAATATTCTCTATGTTCTGACGGAAGAGCCATTTCTGGCAGCCTTCGATGCAAATCTACACACATCTCCTCATACCCGTATTTGTCATATGCGCCTGCATCCACAATAGGCAGCAACATTAGAAAAGTATCATTATTCAGATTCTCCACTGCACGATACGGCAGACAAGGTAAAATCACCTTCTTGCCTTCTATTCTGTACTCTACATGATATCGATACATCAATATTGTTATTTTCTTCCCATCTACAATAACAGTATGGCAGACAGGAGAAACCTGTTTCTCTTTGTCATTACCAAACATTTGATTTATCCACTTCCTAGAATAAGGATAATATCTAACAAGGCAGTTCAATAAGCCATGACATTGTGGAAATGCGGAATACATCCAATATTCCAAAAAAGGCCAGTATGTCATAGTCATTGTGTCCGTTTTGATAAGTAAATTGGTATTGTCAATATTTTGATAAAACATTTTACCAGAATTCATAAAGTTACCCTTTCTTTTATATAAACAATTTTGATTTGTAAAATTACTTAATATCACAATTATAACATAGGCCGGCCTATAATCCCAATGAAATATTGCGCAAATAATATAAAAATAAGAAATAGCTGTCTGCTTTTCTTATCATAACAGACATCTATTT
The DNA here is from genome assembly GCA_910577835.1 of uncultured Lachnospiraceae bacterium. Classification (GTDB taxonomy): domain Bacteria; phylum Bacillota; class Clostridia; order Lachnospirales; family Lachnospiraceae; genus CAG-303. The sequence goes on from CAJTOU010000018.1 coordinate 15,924, forward strand.
CTTATAATTTTACTCTGCTGCCTCTGTTTCAGGCACACAGCCGACTATACCATATATTCCTTTAACGCCTTCAAAATTTCCGCCGCCTTGTCCCCGTCCTCATAAATTTTAAGCACAATCGGCTTTGACAAATCCATACTGAAAATACCCATAATAGATTTTGCGTCAATCGTATATCTTCCGGAAACCAAATCCATATCCGTATCAAATTTTGACACAGCCATTACAAAGCTTTTCACCTTATCAACATTATTCAATAATACTTCTGTTTCGGTCATTTTTTCTTACCTTTCTTATGCTTCCTTTCCAACATGCAAATAAATCAAAAAATTCTCAGCCTTTTACCCTTTTCTTTCCTGTATAAACTCCAGCACTTCTTCTTTCTCCGGCATAACTTTAAGCGCCCCTTTTCTTGTTGTAATAATCGAAGACGCCGCATTTGCAAATTCCAGCATTTTCTTCAGCTTCTGTGTGTCCATTCCATCCAGGCCATTCTCCAGAACTCCGTTTAAAACACACGCCATAAAAGTATCTCCGGCACCTGTCGTCTCAATCGTATTTTCATTTAAAAACGGCGCATGTTCTACCCGATTTCCTTTATAATAAGCCCTGCTGCCCATTTTTCCCATTGTAGCGCAGATAAGCGGCGTATGAAATTCTTCCTGAATCCTTGTAACACCCTCGTCAATATCCGATACTCCTGTAAAAAACTCAATCTCATCGTCGGAAATCTTCAAAATATCACACTGGCTGATTCCATATGCAATCTTCTCCTTCGCAATATCCAGACTTTTCCACAGAGGCGGGCGCAGATTCGGGTCAAAAGAAAGAATTGCTCCTGCCTTTTTTGCCGTTTCTATCGCCTTTTTTGTTGCCTTTTCCACTCCGTCATCCGTCATTGACAGACTGCCAAAATGAAAAATACGGGTATTTTCCAGTATTGAAATATCAATATCCTCCTCCAAAAGCATCATATCTGCTCCCGGATTGCGGTAAAATGAAAAGCTGCGGTCCCCGTCCGAAGCAGTATGCACAAATGCCAGCGTTGTAGGAACCCCCTCGTCTGCAATCAAATTTCCTGTATCAATTCCCTGCTCTGCCACAACAGCCCGAAGCATTTCTCCAAAAGAATCCTTTCCCACCTTTCCAATAAAGGCGGTTCTTTTTCCAAGGCGCTGCAGCATTGACAAAACATTGCATGGCGCGCCTCCCGGATTCGCTTCAAACAAGGTATTTCTCTGAGTGCTTTTACCATTTTCTGTAAAATCCACCAGCAATTCACCCAAAGCGACAACATCAAATTTCTGCATTTTAAAAAATCCTCCCTTCAAACCAGTAAATCAAAATCAGTTAAAATTAATCTTCCTCAGTTACCAAGTCATATTTTACCACATCCATCGTTACATTTCCATCTGCAAAAAATGAAATTCCGTCTATTTTTGGGTCTGTATATAAAGTGGCAGACATTACCTGCTCCCCGTCGTTTACAAAAATCTCCACACTGAAGCGGTCAAGAATGATTCTTAATTTCAGTTCTCCGTCAGAGCTGTCCACCAGACTGCGCCTCTGATGCACAATCGCTCTTCTTGTGCCCGAAAACTTTCTGTCTACTTTTAGAATAGATTCCAGCGGGCGAAAACTTATCGCTGTATGATATGTATCATTCTGTGCAAAACGGACTGCAAATTTTTGATATAGCTTCTCTTTATCTTCTGCGCGAAGCGTCAATTCCATATCAATCCTTCTTCCATTGATTCCGTCCAGACGGGTAATACCGGAAAATGTTACATTTTTATGAACCACCTTATTGCGCCGCAGCTCATCCAGTTCTCTGACCGGTCTCTGATACAGTCTTCCATTTTTGATAGACAGCTCTCTTGGAAGGCTCATCTGTCCAAACCACAGACGTTCCTCCGGCGCGGAGAGATTTGTCGCATCCCAGTTCTGCATCCACCCAATCATGATTCTGCGTCCGTCTGGAGCCAGCATTGTCTGTGGAGCATAGAAATCAATACCATAATCAACCGACTGATTTTTCTGTTCCGTAAAATCTCCTGTCTTCTCATTATATTCCCCAATCAGACAGAGTGTCCCGTTTCCATTATGATACTCAAATCCCTGCGGCAGCATATCCTGCGGACTGGTCAAAAGCACCCACTTTCCGTCAAGCTGGAAGAAATCAGGACATTCCCACATCCTTCCAAACCGGTGATTATTTGACACTAATATTTTCTGAAACTCCCAGTGAAAACCGTCTTCACTGTGAAACAGCAAAACCTGACCGTCTCCGTCTGTTCGGCAGTTTCCTACAACACAATTGTAGGTTCCGTTTGTATTCTGCCACATCTTGGGGTCTCTAAAATCAAACCTGCTGCTTCCCTCCGGCAAATCTGTTTCGTCAAGCACAGGATTCGCTTCATATTTTTCATAATCCACGCCGTCTCCCACAGCAAGACACTGTGTCTGGATATCACGGACTATCGTATTTGTCTGATGTTCCCTGCGCACTCCTGTATACATCAGAAGCTGCCTGCCGTCCGGAAGTGTAAGCGCGCTGCCGGAAAAACATCCTCCGTCTCCGTCATAATCTTCGTCTGGAGCCAGCACCGCAGGAAGATATTCCCAGTGAAGCAGGTCTGAGCTTACGGCATGCCCCCAGTGCATTGGCCCCCATTTTGTTTCATATGGGTTGTACTGATAAAACATATGATATTTTCCATTATAATAAGAAAATCCATTTGGGTCATTCATCCAGCCTGTACGTGTAGATAAATGAAACGCAGGACGTTCCTCTTTCTTGATTAACTTTTCAGAAGCCTCTTCATATTTTCGCGCTTCACGCAATATTTGACTTGTCATTTTTACCTCCTACATCTTATTTCAGGAACTGCTGCATTTATTTCTGCTGTTTTTTTACACAGCAGTCCTGAAATAAATTTTTTACATTATTTTTCCTGCTTCGCCTCCATATAACGGTCATATGCGTTCTGGTAAACTTCCAGCAGTTCTTTCATACCGCACTTATCATTCAGCCTATCAATATAGTTGTTCCATTCAGAATCGCTAGGTCCGCCCTCCTTGAGCCATAAACCTTCCTGTTCAGATACACTGCTTTCAAAGTCCGTCTTATACCTGTCGATTACATCCAGTTCCTCTTCTGTATATACACAGTCTACCGGATAAGTAATGGTATTGTCAACATATGGCATCCAAAAATTGTATAAATCTTCCAGTCTTTCAATCGCGCGCGGCTCCATTTTAAATGTTGTGTTATAATAATCGCTAAGAATCAGTTTTGGTCCATGTACTTCACTTTCACTTTTTAACTCACCGGCACTCTTTCCAAATTTGTCCTTTGCCTCTTCATCCGAAATACTATTCCACACACCGTTTTCATCTTTGTCTATAAAATAGGTTCCAATCGGTCCATACTGCAATTGCATTACATTCTCCGGCTCATACCACTGGTCAAAAAACTTCAGCAGATTCGCAGGACTCTTGCATGCGCTTGTAACACTTAAACTGCCGCTGTTTGCAGCTCCTCCAGTACGTACTGTTACGTTGTGTGTACCATCAGGGCCGTCTAATATCGGAAGAAATACATAATCCTTAGCATAATCTCCCATAAGCTCCTCAATATACCACCATGTAGATACGCCTACATATCCCTGCGAACATTTCGAAATCAACTGTGTATCGCTCTGGCTGAACATTTCTATATCCATAAGGCCTTCTGCATACCAGTCATGGAAATAGGTTATCGCTTTGCGGTACTTATCCGAAGCACAGATAAACTCAACCTTTCCATCAGGATTCAACACCAAATCATTGATTACGTCATTTGGCCAGTTTGTAAATCCAAAGCCTGCATAGAAAATATTCTGTCCCCAGCACCACTGGTCAAAACCTGTACTCATAGGAATTGTGGTTCCCTTGTCATTTCCGTAATATTTTGCACTCATATCATTATCCTTAAACGCCTTCAAAGCTGTATGCAGTTCATCTAACGTTGTCGGCACTTCAAGTCCCAAATCGTCCAGCCATGCTTTATTAATCATGCTGAACTGCGGAATGGTATAAATACTGTAATCCTCTTCTTTTCCAATACCCGCGGTTCCCATTTTTTCTGCTGCTGGAAGACCGTAGATACAGCCGTCGTTCATGGTAATCGCGCTTCGGATATCTGGATTCTCCTCAAGAATCTTTGTCAGATTCGGCATATACTCCTCTGTCAGATACGGAGTCAAATCAATAAAGGCACCGTCGCTTCCATAGGTTGTAATGTCATAATTGTTAAAACCAACTCCAAGAAACGCATCTGGAAGCTGTCTGCCTGCGATACGGATATTTACCTGTTCGCCAAGGGAATCACTCATAACATTCCACTTGATTTTGATACCTGCCTTTTCCTGCATTTCTTTCAAAACCTCGTTGTTGTCATATCCCTTGCTCAATGCGCTGATACTGCCCATAATGGTAAATTCTGTCTGCGATGTATCTGTATTTGCAACACCCGGTTCCATAATATACTGTTCCTGCTTATTGCACGCCGTCATCGGAAGTACAAGTCCGGTCGCTAATATACATGAAACGAATTTTTTCCACATCTTCAATTTCATCATCTCCTTCTTCCTGAATCTCATTAGCCTTTTACTGCGCCCGCCATAAATCCCTTTTCAAAATACTTCTGTACAAACGGATAAATCACAAGCATCGGTGCAGCCGCTACAATAATAGATGAAAACTTAATCATCTCTGTCAATTTGTTCAGCTCTGCATAACCGCCGGAAATCGTACTTGCCTGGCTTGCGCTTGCCGAACTTTTAATCAGGATATTTCTAAGTACCAGAGGAAGCGGAGCATTTTCCTCTCCCGGCAGATAAATCAGTGCCGTAAACCAGTCATTCCAGTAGGCAACCATGCTGAATACCACCATAACCGCCATAATCGAACGACTCAGAGGAACTACAATTTTGATAAAGGTGGTCCATTTCGAAGCTCCGTCTATCTCCGCCGCCTCAATCATTTCCTGTGGAATACTGTGTTCAAAGAAGTTGCGGACAATAATCATGTTGCCTACCGCAACTCCGCCTGGAAGAAACAGCGCCCACATGCTGTCAATTAAGCCTGTATCTCTGACAATTAAGTAGGTAGGTATCAGTCCGCCTCCAAAATACATTGTAATGATAAAGAAAATACTTAAAAATTTTCTTCCCGGTAGCTCCTTAATGCTTAGAGGATATGCTGCGAGATACACCATAATAACCGAAAAGGCAGTTCCTATGATGGTGTATTTTATACTGTTCAGATAACCAGTAATAATTTTTTTATCTGCAAATACCGCTTTATATCCGTCTAATGTAAATCCGCTCGGAAACAGAAATGTTTTTCCTGCGTATACATCATATGGATTTGAGACAGAAGCAATCAGCACATAATAAAGCGGATATGCAACCAAAAGTACAATTACAAGGCAAATCACTACAAGAATAATATCGCTGGTTTTATCCGATAAGCCATGTAACTGTCCAGCTTTTTTCTTATTTCCCATGTCGCACCTCCTATACAAAGCTTACATCTTCTGAAATCTTGCTTGTTATCTTATTCACAACGATAAGCAACACGATATTGACGACAGTATTAAACAAACCTACCGCCGTAGAATAGCTGTATTTCGCATGTTCAATACCCTGCTGATACACATACACCGCAATTACGTCACTGGTTGCCTTATTTAAATCTGTCTGAAGCAGGAATACCTTTTCAAATCCCACATTCATCAAGTTACCTGCGCTCATAATCAACATCAGCACAATCTGTGGTACAAGCTCCGGCAAATCAATATAGCGGATTCTCTGGAACATAGACGCTCCGTCAATCTTTGCCGCCTCATAATGAGAGGTGTCGATATTTGCCAGCGTAGCCATATACACGATAATTCCCCAGCCTGCGTCCTGCCAGATACCAGACGCAATATAAATAGTTCGGAATGCGTCGGACTCTGTAAGAAAATCAATGCTGGTTCCTGCAATCAGATTAATTAAACCGCCTGAAGGACTTAAAAAAACACGTAACATACCACATACAACCATAATTGAAATAAAGTGTGGTGCATACAAAATGGTCTGCACTGTTCTTTTAAATTTATTGAAGCGAAGCTGATTAATCAGCAGCGCCAGAATAATTGGAATCGGAAAACTCCAAAGCAGACTGTAAAAGCTTAATAATACTGTATTTTTTATCATTCTAAGACAATTCGGCGAGCTGAAAAATCTCACAAACCATTTCATACCTACCCAGTCGCTGTCCCACATGCCCCGGACGGATTTGTAATCGCGGAACGCTATCTGAATGCCGTACATTGGTATGTACTTATAGATAATGGTCAGTACGACAGGAATCAGAAGCATTAAATACAACTGCCAGTATGCACCCATACGTTCCAACAGCGTTTTTTGTTTGATACTGTTTGCTGGAACCGCTGTTTTTAACTTACTCATATAATCTCTCCTTCCTCATTATACACCGTCAGTCAGAATCACGTTCTGTACTTCCGGCAGATTTTTTTGGCAGCCAGCCGGCCGTTTCTGTCTGCTCAGCGTTTTAAAACCACTCTTTTCATGAAACGTTATTTTATCGCTGCGATAAAGATAGCATTATTTTTATTTTTCGTCAAGTATTTTCTCTATATTTTTTGTGGATTTTTACTTTTTTATCTATTTTTCACAAAGAAAATATAGGAATTTTGTATACTTTTACTTTATGTATCGTTTCATGAAATTTTATGAAAATTCACTTTACAAAATCAAAAAAAAGCACTATAATAAGTTTTATAGTGAAAGGTTTCATGTAATAAGTTTCATATAGTAATAAGTTTCGTATAGTAATAAGTTTCATATAATAATAAGTTTCATATAGTAATGAATTTCATATAGTAATGAATTTATGTAATTAAATTTACAGAAAGAAAGAGGTAATGTTTTATGAGAAATAAAAATTCTGCTCCTACCATGAAAGACGTGGCGTTGGAAGCAAACGTCGCACTGGGTACAGTTTCCAAAGTAATTAACGGACTGCCCGTAGGAGAATCCTATCGCATTCGTGTTGAGGAGGCGGTTAAAAAACTGAATTATCAGGTCAACAGCTATGCTCAGGGGCTAAAGGCAAGCAAAACCTATACAGTTGCGGTTCTTATGCCAAATACGCTGCATCCGTATTTCGCATGGCTTACTTATGAAATCAACCTTTCATTATTAAAAAGAAAATATCGAATGCTGCTCTGCTGTACTGATTACAACCACGGCGCAGAACAGGAATATGTCACCATGGCGCAGCAGAATAAAGTAGACGGAATCATTGGACTGACCTATAATCCGGATTTACAGATTGGCGAGAATATTCCCTTTGTTTCCATAGACCGCTCTATGGGCTCTCACAGTCCCTGTATTGCCAGTGATAATTTTGCCGGCGGACAGATGGCTGCCGAAAAGCTTGCAGACCTTGGCTGCAAAAATGTTGCCTTTCTGCGCATTGGTTCTTCACTTGACAACGAGCCAAACAAACGAAAAGCCGGTTTTGAAAACGAATGTCTGGCGAGAAATCTGCAATATACTTCAAAAATCCTGTGGGACGGAGATTCTTTAGATGAATTTGAGTTTTTTCTCACAGAGCATATGCACAATGGAAAACTTGATTTTGACGGACTTTTCTGCGGGACAGATGTGGTTGCCTACCGCATTCTCAAAATATTAAAGAAATTGAATGTGAAGGTTCCCGATGATGTACAGGTTATTGGCTTTGACGGTATCCGAAATATTAATGAGAGTGATTATATCTGCTCTACGATTGTACAGCCTGTCCATGATATTGCTGAAATGTGTGTAGAGCTTTTACTTCAGGAAAACATGGCGTCAAAGCCTCCTCTTGTGTGTCTTCCGGTTTCTTATTTATATGGAGGAACCACAAAAGAAATACCGGAAAAGGAGGAATGATTTTTATGAAAAACTGGTGGTATTATTATAAATGGTATGTTATCTGTGGAGGTGTTCTTTTCTGTATTTCCATCCACCTTATCGGAAATGCTTTTGGCTGGTTTAAGAAAACTCCCGATATTCAAATCGCCTATATCGGTGAAACACGTCTGCCCGACGATACTGTTTCTGCCTTGGAAAACGCATTTGCATATCTTGCCGGAGACTATAACCATGACGGTGAAACGCTGGTGCAGATAAATCAGTTTATAAAAGGAAGCCCAAATGATAAAGATGCAGATATAATTTCTTACCGACAGGCTTTGACAATTGCCCTTATGGGCGATATTAATGACTGTGAAAGTTATTTTTTTCTAATGGAAAAGCCGGAGGAAGTACAAAAAGAATTTCAGGTATTGGCAATGCCTGACGGAAGCTGTCCCGACGATACAGATTTTTCTTCAGAAGACAAGGTATTTCAGTGGAAATCCTGTGGGCTTTTATCAGAACTGGAACTTGGTAATTATACTACGACCGTTCTTGGCCAGACAGAATCCGGCAGCAATCAGGAGCTTTTATCGGATTTATATCTTGGACGGCGCTGCTTCTATAACAAAAAACAGACAAAGTATGCCGATAAATGCGGTCAGCTTTGGAATATTCTGCAAGGAGGACTGAATGGATTATGAAAAAAAGTAAAGTATTGTTTCCTGTCTGTCTGATATTATTTTTAACCGGATGCGCTTCTAAACCGCAGTCAGCAAAAGACGGGCAGAAATGGTCAGATGACTGGACTGTCATAGGAACCAGTGTAGGCGTTGAAGCTTCGACAAAGCTAACGCTTCTTGACATCAAAGAAGGGCTGGCGGCTGACGGATTGTATTATGCCACATGGATTTCGGGCAACTCTGTTTCTTATGAAAACAGTGAAGGTGATACCATAGATTTGTATGATGCCCAGTTGTATTTCCTTACAAACGAGGCTGTCAGTGAAAAAAAGGCAAAAGCAAGCTGTGCGGCATGGCTGGCGGCTGCAAAGGAAAATTATGAGATTCTTGCGGAAGATACCGTAAGCCTAGGCGGGCAGAACTACACACTGATTACATATAACTGTATCAATGAGGACAATCCATATGCGCGCGGCGTATCCGCATTCGGTGTGTGTGAAACTACTGCTGTCTGCGCGGAGCTTGTCTGCGTTGAGGACTATACGGAGGATTTGAAACCACTGCTGTCCGAGTTTTTAAACCATTGTCATTTTAAAGAAGATTAGGAGGATTTTATGACTTTTTTATTTCACCCAAATTCATATATTTCAAATGGAAAACGGCTGACAGGATTTCCAAGATATATGGAAGTAATAGAACTGAATATAAAAAAATTTCTGCTGGTAAACCTGTTGACTGTGGTGGGATTTATCCCGTTTGGAGCCGGCGTTATACTGGCGATTTTATCTTCCAGCGTACTGGTTTTAATTCCGTCATGTATGATTGGAGGAATAATTGCCGGTCCTGCTCTTTCCTGCATGTACGATGCCATTCTCCGCGGTCTTCGCGACGTGTCGGGAAACTGGTGGGATAATTATAAACGTGCATGGAAACAGAACTGGAAACAGGGGATTTTGCCCGGTATTCTCTTTTGTGTGATACTCGGATTTTATATTTTTATGGCAATGCTGTTCTGGTGGTCTGCATATTTTCCGGGTTGGGGAACTCTTGCGCTCTATCTGTTCGGGCTGCTGCTGTTTAGTATGTTCTTTTCTGTCTGCTGGCCGCAGATTGCCCTGTTTGAGCAGCCGTTTCGCCAGTGTGCCCGCAACAGTCTGCTGTTTATGATTCGGTTTTTTCCAAAAACCGCAGGAATTGCATTTCTTCAGATGCTATACTGGATATTGATGGTTCTGCTGCTGCCAGTGTCAGTATTTCTGCTGCCGCTGACAGGCTTCTGGTTTATTTTATATACTGCCGTATTTTTGATTTATAATATTTTAAATAACTGCTTTCAGATAGAAGAGCAAATCGGAACCGCTTTTCCGGAACAGGTTCCTTTTTATGAAGATGACGAAACATGGTTAAAACGAAAACAGGAGGAAACAAATGCAGATGACTACACAAATAGCTGAAAATCATGCAACCAACGCCAACGTTGACTGCATAAATCATATCCATATCACCCGCGCCTTATTTGATGAAGGCATGCGCGCAGCAGAAAGCGCAGCATATAAAAAAGCAATACGAAAAATGGCGCTGATTCTATTTATTATTTATCTTGCTGTCGCCATATGGCTTTTGCATACTGGAGGGTCCCTGATTTTTCTTTTGGGAGAATCCATCTTTCTAGGCGCGCTGCTTTTCTGGCTGACAGTTATGCTTCCTGGTACAAGACGGAAAAGCAAATATAAAGCAATGATGCAGGGTGGAAATGACATTCCGGAGAGAACTGTAAAATTTTATCAGAATCATTTGTCTGTTCTTGCAAACACCGGAAAAGAAACTCTGATTCAATATAAAGATATACAAAACTGGAAGGAAACGAAGCATTTATATATTCTTAGCTGTAATAATAAAATGAGTGTTCTTCTGGATAAAAACGGATTTGTAACCGGTGATTTTCAGACAATAAAAAACGTGATTTTTTCTTAATCTTTAAACAAAGCATAAAAGGGCTGCCGCATCAAGCAGAATACAGACAATATATGGTATAGATTAAAACCACTCTATATTGTACCGATTTTTCTCATTGCGGCAGCTTTCATTCATATTAAATTTTATCTTCTTTATTTTTTACCACTTTTTCAAAACATATAGAATTCAAATTTTCTGTGAAAAGTTATAATTTCCAGATATCCCTGTTATATTCCGCAATCGTTCTGTCTGATGAGAAGAAGCCCGCTTTGCTGATATTGACAAGCATCTTCCTTGCCCATTCCATTCTGTTTTCATAATCATTCAGCGCGATTTCCTTTACTCTGATATAATCCTTAATATCTAAAAGCGTCATAAACCAGTCTTTTTTAATCAGCTCCGCATGAAGTCTTAAAAGACTCTCCGCATCCCCCGCCTTCATCACCGGCACGCTGATGATAAAATCAACCATTTTCTTGATTTCCTCATCATCAACATAATACTGTTTCGCACTGTAATCACTCTTTTTGTAATGCCTGATTACCTGTTCACTGCTCTCACCGAAGAAATAAATATTTTCTTCACCTACCAGCTCGCCGATTTCCACATTAGCTCCGTCTCTTGTGCCTAAAGTCACTGCGCCGTTTAACATAAACTTCATATTTCCGGTGCCGGATGCCTCCTTAGACGCAAGCGAAATCTGCTCTGAAATATCACATGCCGGAATAATTTTCGCAGCCTTTGACACATTGTAATTCTCCACCATAACCACTTTCAGATATGGACTGACCTCAGAGTCCTGATTAATTACCTGCTGCAAGCAGAGAATTAAATGAATAATATCCCTTGCAATCACATATGCAGGCGCCGCCTTTGCTCCGAAAATAACGGTAATTGGAGTCTTTGGAAGTTTCCCGCTCTTAATTTCAAAATATTTATGAATCACCCACAATGCATTCATCTGCTGCCGCTTATATTCATGCAGTCTTTTTACCTGAATATCATAAATAGAATTTTCATCAATATCAATATTCTGCGTGGCTTTTAAATAATTTTTAAGTTCTGTCTTTTTATTCTTTTTTATATCAAGTATTTTAGTTAAAACTGCTTCGTCTTCTGTATAGCTCTTTAATTTCTCCAGACAATCTGCGTCTTTCTTAAAATCCGAGCCGATAAGCTCTTCAATATATGCGGTCAGCTCTTCATTGCAGTGGAGAAGCCACCTTCTAAACGTAATTCCATTTGTTTTATTATTAAACTTTTCAGGATAAATTTTGTAAAAATTATTTAATTCTGTATCCTTTAATATTTCCGTATGCAGATATGCCACACCATTTACACTGTGTCCATAGTGAATATCCATATGTGCCATATGTACTCTGTCTGCCTCATCAATAATATATACGGACTTATCAGAGAATTTTTTTCTTACCCTTTTATCCAGCTCTTTTATAATAGGAATTAGCTGCGGCACTACCTGTTCCAAATAAGACAACGGCCATTTTTCAAGCGCTTCTGCAAGAATGGTGTGATTTGTATATGCGCAGGTATCTGTGACAATCTCCACAGCCTCGTCCATCTTAATTCCTTCTTTTGTAAGCAGACGGATTAATTCCGGTATTACCATTGACGGATGCGTATCATTAATCTGAATCGCCGCATAATCTGCAAGGTCATGAAGGTCAGAACCCTTCTTTCTACATTCGTCAAGAATATACTGCGCGCCGCTGCTGACCATAAAATACTGCTGATAGATACGCAGCAGATTACCGGCTTTGTCACTGTCGTCAGGATAAAGAAACAGCGTAAGATTTTTTGCGATATCTGTTTTATCAAAAGTAATACCGCCTTTTTCTATAATGCTCTCATCTGCTGATTCAATATCAAACAGATGAAGTTTATTTGTTCGGTTTTCATATCCTGTAACATCAATATTATAAAGTCTTGACTTTACTGTCAAATTTCCAAAGGAAACATCGTAGGTCAGGTCTGTTTTTGTAAGCCACCCCTTGTTTTCTATCCATGGATTGGCAGTTTCTTTCTGGCAATTATTTTCAAAAACCTGTTTAAACAATCCCATATGATAATTCAGTCCGATTCCATCGCCGTTCAATCCCAGACTTGCCATGGAGTCGAGAAAACATGCAGCAAGTCTTCCAAGACCTCCGTTTCCAAGAGACGGTTCCGGCTCGATTTCCTCAATTTCATAAATGCTCTTTCCATTTTCTTCCAGTTCTTTTTTCACTTCTTCAAAAATACCAAGGTTAATTAAATTGTTCGACAAAAGCTTTCCAATTAAAAACTCTGCTGAAATGTAATAAATCTTCTTTTTTCCTTTATTTTCCTCTTTTTCTTTTGCAAGCTTCTTTGTCATTTCAAGAAGCGCCAGATACAATTCTTCATTTGTGCACTCTTTGACTGGCTTTTGATAAATTTTCTGACAAATCTGTGATAACATAAAATCCTCCTAAAATTTCAACTATTTCTTTATTTTTAATAATAGCTTTTCATACTTTATCTGTCAAGGGAATAATTGGAAAGTATTTTTTTGTTTCTTTTCTTGCAATCTTGGATAAGCTGGCTTATAATAATTACCAGACAAAAAATATTCCAAAAAACAAAAAATGTTGCAAAAAATACAAACTATATGATAGGAGAATACTATGTTTAAAAATTTTAACTGGAAAGCTCCTTTTTCGAGGCTGGGCTGGCGAATTACAAATTTATATACAGGCCCTGCACAGAAAAAGGCAATCGCAGTCACTGCAGTTGCTGTACTATCAGTTACTTCAGTCAGTGCTTCTGCTATTTATAACGCCATAAATAAACCTCCGGCGGCATATGCAACCAGCAGACCGACAGAACAGATTACAACCATAGAGGAAACCAATACCGATGCTTTGAAAGCTGTTCCGGAAACGACCACCGTTGCAGAAACGACTACCATTCCGGAAACGACTACTGTTCCACCGGAAACCACCACTGTTCCACCGGAAACGACTACTGTTCCACCGGAAACATCAGCCGAACCTGTGATTGATGTTCCAGAAATTATTCCGGTAGAAAATCTGGAAATATCTCCTGAAGATTTATCTACACAAGATGAGGTATTAAACAGAAACGAGGCGAACAACGCTCCGGATTTAGAGCCCCCAGAACCTGTAACAGAAGCTCCGACTCAGGGCGGAAGCTCTGGCGGCACAGTGAATGTTCAGCCTCCAAATCCTTCGGCAGCCACTCTGGTTCATGGAATTGATGTTTCTAAATATCAGGGAGAAATCAACTGGACACAGGTAAAAAATGATGGTATTGATTTCGCTTTTATCAAAGTAGCAGGCCGCGGCTATGGAACCGGCAAGCTTTATTATGATACATGGTATAAAGAAAATTTAAAAAATGCTTCTCTTGCGGGAGTAAAGGTCGGTGCATATTTCTTCTCACAGGCTATTACCGTACAGGAAGCTGTCGAAGAAGCATCTATGATGATTGATGCACTGAGGGGATATGATATTTCCTATCCGGTAGTCTTTGACTGGGAAACCTCCGACGGATATCGTACCAATATCGGAATTTCCAAAGCCACTATGACAGCTATGGCTGATACCTTTTGCAGTATGCTGGAAGCCGCCGGCTACAAAGCAATGGTTTATGCAAATACATATGACTTTGAGCGTTTTGACGCGGCATATCTGACTTCAAAATATGCCTCATGGCTGGCAAGATATACGGCTGCTTATAAAAACAACGGTGTAAGATATTCGGCCGGTAATACACTTCCTTCATTGAAATACCCATATCAGATATGGCAGTATTCAAGCACTGGAAGGGTAAATGGAATTTCAGGAAATGTAGATATGAATATTGCCTTTATGGATTTCTACAATCCTTCTTCAAATGTCTATCCGATTAAACTGGAAATACCACAGACCATACACACCTGTGTTGGCAGAGCAGTAAACCTCAGAGAAAATGTAAAATGCTTTAATTCTGCCGGTATCGATTGTTCTTCATCTGTTACTGTGACATTGACAGACAGTTCTGGAAATGCTGTTTCTGCAGAACAGGCATTTTTAAAGGCAGATACTTATAAAATTACCTATTCGGTTACAGACTTTACCGGAAAGAAAGCATCTGCCTCCGCAACTTTGTATGTAGAACAAACACCAGTGATTACACTGGGACAGACTGAGCTTTCTGTCAGTCGAAACACCAGTTATGATGAGCTTATTGCGTTGATTGAAAATAATCTGATTCATTGTGTTGACTTTGAGGGAACTGATATTACAAATCAGGTGGTTATTTCCTATCCTTCTGATTTCTATACAGAAGTAGAAGAGACTACCACCGAAAATAACGAAATCAGTACCAGTTCTCTTTCGGAAGCAGACACCAGCGCTACTGCCGAAGACCAGAGTAGCACTGCACAAGACATGCTGCATAATATCACACAGAATCCTTCCACACAGGCAGCAGGAAGAATTTTAGTTAAAAAATTAACAGCAGGAACCTATACAGTTACCTATTCTGTAACAGATTCTCATGATTACAGCAGTTCTGTGGAGCTTATTTTAAATATCACAGAAGAAGAAAGCACTGGAATAGACTCACAATAATAATATAAAGAAACACTGCATTAAGCATAAATTTCTGTCTTAATGCAGTGTTTTAATTATTGTCTTATTAATTACCTCTTTAGGTTATCCTGTTTTTATTCATATTCACAAAAAAGGTTTTTCTATATCTCCCAGACTGTGCTGCTGCCCTTATCATTCTTTTTTACTACAAGTTTTGTCTCAACCTGTGATTTTAATTCACTGACATGAGAGATAATACCTACCAGCCGTTTCCCTTCCGACAGCTCGTTTAAAATATTAACTGCCTGATTCCTTGTTTCTTCACTTAATGAACCGAAACCTTCGTCTATAAACATCGTATCAATATGGATGCTTCCTCTGCTGTTCTGAATGATATCCGCCATTCCAAGCGCCATGGAAAGCGCGGCCATAAACGATTCCCCTCCTGACAATGTTTTCACATCTCTGGTCTGGTCATTTACAATGCTGTAAACGTCAAGGTCCAGTCCCACATATCCCTGCGCACCCAGATTCTCCACATCCCTGCACTGTAAAAGAAACTGATTTCCCGACATTACATACAGTCTCTTATTTGCCCGGTCAATTACCTGTTTAAAATACCGGCGCTGTATATAAGTTTGAAAATTTATATGCTTTCCTGAAAGTCTGCCGTTTACCGTATCATCAAGGCCTTTTAAAATCACCGCTTTTTGCCGCATCTTTTCTCTCTGCTCATACAACAGACAGGCTTTTTTATATGCCTCTTTATTTACGGAAACCAGATTAAACAAAAGTTTTACAGCCTTATCCAAAACTTTACTGTACTTTTCCAACTCACTTTTTTCTCTTTCATAATATGTAATATCTGATTTTTCTTTTCCTTTCGTCTCCTTTATTAAACGCTTTTGATTATCATCTGCCACTGCCAGTTCAGTTTTATAGTCTGTGATTTTCTTTCGAAGCTTTTCTATTTCCTCTCTCTTTATCAGCGCCGCCCAAAATGCTTCTGTGCTTTCAAAGCTTTGTTTTTTCAGGCTTTCTTTATAACATGTATTCGCCTCTTGCAGCTTGGCATCAAATCTTTTCATATTCTCCTGCTCGGAAACAAGTTCTCCGGTTTTTTTGTGCATTTCTTCCTCAAATTCCAAAAATGCCTTTTTGGTGTTATCTGCTGCCTCCTTCAATTTTTTCAATTCCTGCTGCTTTTTCTTCTGCTCCTTTATGGCGCTGCTTTTATCTGCATAAACAAGCTGCTGTTTTAATACTTCCACTTTCGTGTCATATGTGCTTTCTTCCATTTTCAGACGATTGATTTCCGAATTTTTCTGTTCTATTGTTTTCTTTATATTTTCTGCTGTCTGTATAAGCACTTCTATTGTTTTTTCATTTTCCTTAATTATTTTATGATTTTTTATTGTCTCTTTTTGAAGCTTCTTATTCTCATTCAGTTCCTGAAGAATACTTTTATTATCTTCCGTTATTCTCTGTTTCCACTCATCTTCAAATTTTGTTTCAAAAAAATCTCGATTTTCAGAAATATTATAAAATTTTTTACAGCCTGCATATAAAACATGAATTACGCTGTTTTTTTCACCTGTTTTATCCAGCATATCTCTATAAGCAGTTTCTTTTTCCTGAACCGTCTTATCATATGCTTCTTTTTTCTTTTTCAGTTTTTTGTCATCTATACTTCCCTTTTCTTCATTTATTTCTCCGGCTGCTTCACAATTATGATAAATGCTTCCGCAGACAGGACATGGCGTTCCTTCCCTCAATTCTGCCCGAAGCGCCGCCGCCTGACTGTTTATAAATTCGTGATATAGCTGTTCGTATTCCTTCTGTTTTGCAGATTCCTTTTCTGCAGCTTTCTGATAGTATTCTTCTTTTTTCTTTAATTCCGTTTTCGTCTTGTCAAGAACAGAAATATTTTTTATTATTTCTTCCATGTCCTTTTGTCTGGCTTCAATTATTTTTATTTCATTTTCCAAAACCTCTGGATTTCTGGTTTTTTCCTTCAATTCTTTTGTATTCTCCGACAGTTTTTTCAGCTTCTCTTCGCAATTTTCTTTGTCCTTTACCAGATTTTCCGCCTGACAAGCAAACTGTTTCAGCTTTTCTTTTGTATCTTTTTGCTTTTCGATAATTTCTTCAAGTTCATCATATTTATTTAAACTTTTACCAATAACTTCCTCGTCTGCATAAAGCTGCGGAGCTTCGCTGTCATATTTATTTCCTGCCTGCTGCGCTTCATTTTTTAATTTTTCTGCCTGTTTCTGATTTTCAGAAATCCATTGCTCCAGATTTTTTGCACGTTGCCTGCACTGACCGGCTTCCTTTTTTCTCTGCTCCAGTTCATTGTAATCCCGTTCGACTTCAAGAGCACGCTCGCCCATTTGAATTTTCTGCTTAAGCTGCTCTATTTCCTGTGACCTTTTCTCAAGCAGCCGTTTTTTCTCTTCCCATTGATTCAGTTCTTCAAAAAGTTTATTAGTGCTCCTGGCATACAGGATATCTTTGTCCAGACTGCTGATTTTTGTATTTGTTTCCTTCCGCTCTGTTTCTGTCTGATTCCATTTTTCCTCAGCTTCTTTGCAGATATCCAATACCAGCGCCAAAAAAGCCTCTTTGCCTGTTTCACTGAATCTCTTTTGATACTTTTCCGAATTCCATTCTTCGTCGTAACGGCTGTTTTCTATACATTTCACCCGTTCAAGTTCCCTTGCTATATTCGCTTTATTTTCTGCCAGCTCTATATTTGCCGCTTTTGCGCGCTTTGCTGTTTCCTGCTCAATTGCTTCATATATTTTTGTATCAAATATTTTTGCAAATATTTCCTTGCGCTCCTCAGAAGATGCATGAAGCAGTTTTATAAAGTCTCCCTGCGCAAGCATTGCTATTTGTGTAAACTGTTTGGCATTTAATCCGATAATTTCTTCAATCTTATGATTAATTTTCGTTGAAGTTCCGGAAAATGAAGAACCGTCGGGCATAATAAGCTCCACTTTCGACTGTAACGGCGTAGAAAGCTGCTTGTAATACTCTTTTCCGTCTTCGTCTGTCATCTTTTTCCAGTTTAACTGCTCAGGACTTCGAATAATTGTATATTCATTTCCACAATAATAAAATTTATATTCTACTTTTGTTTTCATATCCGCAGGTGCATACTGGCTGCGCATCATTTTGCCGTCGCGTTTACCGCCGCTGGTCTTTCCATAAAGTGCAAAGGTAATTGCATCAAAAATAGTAGTTTTGCCCGCACCGGTGTCTCCTGTAATTAAAAACAAGCCATGGTCCACCTTCTCAAAGGAAATACATTCCTCCTGATAAGAACCAAACGCCTGCATTTTTATATATATTGGCTTCATAATATCTTTCTCTTTTCGTTCCTTTCTTTATTCCTGAATATTAATAATTTCACTGATAATCTCTGACATAAGCTCCTCCTCGACAGAGCTTACAGGCTGATTGTTTATTATCTGATAGAAATCCCGAAAGGCATCTATTGGATATAAAATTTCCTCTGTATTCTCGACATTCTCCAGCCTGCTTTGAGTTCTTTTATTTTCAAGTTTTACCTCCAAAATATTGTCATAATGCTCCTCCAACTGGTCCTTCGGGCGGTAAAGGCTCTCCTCGTTGGTAAGAGTAATACTGACATAATCTGAGCGGTTTTTGCCTGATGCCGCCGCAATTACCTGCTCTAAAGTCCCTGTGATACTGCGTACATCGCGGCTGGCGCAAAGAGGAATATGGTCATATTTCAAAGAAGTATTTTTTTCTTCCAAGGTAACTACTGTGATGCCTTTCTGATGACGTTCCTCACTGACAGAATATTTCAGAGGCGTTCCGCTGTAACGGATATAATTTTCTCCGATACACTGTGGACCGTGAATATGTCCCAAAGCCACATAATCAAATATACGTATGCAGTCTATATCCACACTGTCAATGCCTCCGACAGAAATATATGCAAGCTCGGAATCACATTTTTCTGGCTCTGTGGTATTTGATACAAAAAACTGATGAGCGATAAGGACATTGCGCTCTGCAGTATCTATTTTTTCTCTTTCAATAACTGCTCTGACTGCACTGTTATAATCTTCTGCAGTTCCGTCTTCAAAGAGATTTCTTACATAAGCTGGCTTGGTAAATGGAAGCATATAAAAATTGACATTTCCATACTGGTCATGAAGTGTGATTTTTTTCAGATATTCTTCCCCGCTCTGTGGTGGAAGGACAGAAATGTGAATGTTATTTTTCTCAAGAAATGAACTGGCGAATTTCAGCCGCATTGCGCTGTCATGATTTCCGGCAATTATAAGCACCGGAATAGAAGGGTTGATATCTGCAAGACGGTTTAGAAATTCGTCAAAGATTTCATACGCCTCGCCAGATGGAACAGATTTGTCATAAATATCACCTGCAATTAAAATAACATCTGGTCGATGCTCCTTTGCCATTTTTACAATCTGGCAGAGAATTTCAGTTTGGAGGTCTTTCAAATTGTAGTAGTGGAGCTGCTTTCCTATATGCAGGTCTGAAATATGAAATAGTTTCATTTTAAGTGATTTCCTTTCTTCTGTTTCGTTTATCATTTTTTGTATCTTATCTATGGAACCTTTCTTTTGTCCCCATAGTTCTATTATATATTGTATGTTCCAAAAGCCAAGAGATTTTTTTAATTTTTAGTTTACTTTATCTTTGGAATAAAAAAAGACTTACTTTTAACCTGGTAAATCCCGCAAATTTAACCGACTTTATCATCCTGTACCAACTATAATAACTATATAAAAGCCCTCAACCACAAATCGAGGGCTTGTTTGTTTCATTTTGTGTTAATATCTTAATCCACAGGCCAGTTCTTCACTGGTACTGTTTGATTATTTAATGACATGGTGGCAAACGGGTGGCAAATCACGGTTCTTCAATAAATCAAAAGTATATTTTTCTTATTATTTCAGGCTTAACAGACATACGGTTTCTATATCCTCACAATTTGGAAACATATCCACCGGCTGCACTTTTTCTACTTGATACCCTCTGTCTCCCAGAATTTTCACATCCCTTGCCAATGTAGCCGAATCACAGCTCACATACACAATTCTCTCCGGCCTCATCTGCACAATGGTCTCCAGCAGACTTTCCTCACACCCTTTTCTCGGCGGGTCCACAACCACCACATCCGCAGTCACCCCTCTTTCATACAGCTTCGGCACTACCGATTCTGCCGCTCCCATATAAAATTCCGTATTTTTAATCTCATTTATCTCCGCATTTACCCTTGCATCTCTGACTGCCTGCTGTACAATCTCCACTCCAATTACTTTTTTTGCCTTTCCCGCAAGAAACAGTGAAATCGTTCCAACTCCGCAGTACAAATCAAACACTGTCTCCTTTCCCGTAAGCCCTGCATAGTTTAACGCTGTTTCATACAATTTCTGCGTCTGCACAGGGTTGACCTGATAAAATGACAGCGGTGAAATTCGAAATTTTACATCTCCTATATAATCCCGAATATACCCTTCCCCGCAGATATTTACCACCTTTTCTCCCAAAATTCGATTCGTAGCCTCTTTATTTATATTAAAAGAAATACTTGTCATCCCCGGCACCTTCATAAGCTTTTCTGCCAAATCCTTTGCGCCTTTAAGCCTGTCCCCGTTGACTATCAGACATACCATAATTTCTCCTGTTCGAAAGCCCTTCCGTATCAGGACATGCCGTATCAGCCCTTTATGTGTCTTCTCATCATAAGGCTGAATACCATATTTCTGCACATGCTCTATCACAATTTTTAGTATCTCTTTATTTTCTTCTATTCCAATTGCACAGTCCTCACATTCAATAATAGAATGGGTTCTTCCTGCATAAAAACCCGCAATAATTCTTCCATCTTTGCTTTTTCCAACTGGAAACTGCGCCTTATTTCTGTAATTCCACGGATTTTCCATCCCAATGCATGGATAAAAAACAGGCGCCTGTTCTGCACTAAAATCTATTTTTCCAATTCTCTCAAGATTACCGCGAACTTTCCGCTCCTTAAATCTAAGCTGCGCCTGATACTCCATTTCCTGAATCTGACAGCCGCCGCAGCTTCTTCCCACCTTACATCGCAGCGGCGCCCTGTCCTTCGATGGCTCCACTACCTCGATAAGTTTTGCAAATCCGTAATTCTTTTGCATTTTCATAACCTTTACCCGAACAATATCTCCAATAATGGCATCCTTTACAAAAAGCGCCAGCCCGTCTACATGCCCGATTCCTTCCCCATTTACTCCCATATCTTCTATTTTCAGCAAAAATTCGTCATTCTTATTTATCAATTCTAGTCTCCTTTAAAATGTCCCTCAAAATGTCGTTAAAATGTCAATGTTATTCATCCCACACCTAAAGGAGTGGGCTTTCTGCACAATTTTGTAAAATTTTTATTGCTGTTAAATTGTTGTCCTTCTGATATTGGATTCAAACAGCCTGTTATATCCAAGCCACTCGCTTCCATCCACCGGCTGTGTTCCTTTTAATAACTCCCTCATAGTCTCAAGCTTTGCATCGGTATTATCTGCCAGATATAAAGCAACTGCCTCAACTAACGCCGGCTTTTTCGGTGAACCAAACTCCAGCTCTCCATGATGTGCCAGAATACAGTGCCGAAGCTGCATAAGCAGCTTATCTGGAAATTCAGGAATCTTTGCCGCTGCTATTCCTATCATCTCACACCCCATCATAATATGCCCCAGAAGATTTCCCTCGTCTGTATAATCATTGATTGGGAATGGAGAAATTTCCTTTATTTTTCCCATATCATGAAACATGGCGGCTGTAAGAAGCAAATCCCTGTTAATAACCTCATAATTCGCCGCATAATAATCGCACAGTCTTGTTACAGAAAGTGTATGCTCCAAAAGCCCTCCCATAAAGCTGTGATGTACGCTTTTGGCTGCGGAATGATTTTTAAATGACTTAATAAACGCAGCATCATTTACGAAAAAGCTCTCAAGCAGCTTTCTTAAATATATATTTTTAACAGACTGAATATACCCTATAAGTGCTGCATACATTTCATCAATATTTTTATCGCTCACTGGAAGATATTCTTTCGGGTCATATTCTCTCTCAGATACCTTCCGAACACGCTTTACATTCATCTGCAGTGCACCATTAAAAGAGATAATATCCCCTACAACATCAATATAATCCAATGCTCCAAAGTCATCAATTCCGATAGAATTCGGGTCCCAGATTTTTGCGTCTATGCTTCCTGTTTTATCCTGAAGAATAATGGAATCATACGGTTTTCCATTTTTAGTCACGGCGGAGGATTTTGACTTACACAAATAAATATCTCCTATTTTTTCACCTTCTCTAAATGTTTCAATATATTTCATTTTCTACCTCTCAATCTCTTTATTACGTTTTCAATCTTCTCATTATGCTTTTCAGAGTATTCACTTTTACAAAGTGCTGATTTTTTCAATCAAACATTCATAATGTTTTTTCTCGTTATAATTAATTCCAACCAGCAGCACCTCTGAGTATTTCTGCGTTTTCTGCATATAATCTCTATCCTTTATCCGCTGAACGGCTGCTTTATAGGAACTATTTACCTTTAATTCCAAAATAATTGCCGGCAGTCCGTTTTCTTTTGGTATAAATATATAATCACAATATCCTTTTCCTGATTTTTGTTCTCTTTCTATCTGGTATCTGTCTCTGGCTGCCAAATAGCATAACGTAATTACACAGGATAATGAATTTTCGTCATTATATTTTAAAAATGGAATCTCTCTGTCATGCACTTTCTCTAAGACAGCCGCCACTTTCTTTTCTTCACATGCCAGTGTTGCTTCCAGCATTTCCTGTGAATCCTTTACAATTTCTCTGACCTCTCCCATACTTTTTCCGGCTTACCTGTGAATAAATTTCTGTCAAATCCTGTTTGAGACGTTCTATAATGCTTATTACATAATCCCGATATCCGGAGCAAACATCCATACGGCTAAAATCAATATATCACATTATGCCGGTTCAAATGTTTTTTATAGGAATCGGTCTGTGAAATTTTCAACCTATCAAACATTTGATGAGTGTCATACCCTTTCGTATAATACGCCCCTAACATAGCTGCATTTACTGTTTTTCCAAAACGTCTTGGTCTTGTAATACAGATATATTTACTTTTTGTATTCATTGTTTCAGATACCTTATGAATCAGCATACTTTTATCAACAAATATTCTATCATTTAAAACATTCTGATATAATCTTTCCAATATATTTGTATTCAAATAATTCATAATACCTCCTCTTTTTGAACCTTATTATCCACCCGATTTACATATATCAATATATCTGTGCCTCATATTATAGCACAATTCTTCCGGATTCGAAAAGATTTTTCTTACATAAAATGAAATTTGTACCCATTTTTTCAAAATTTCCTTCTTCTAAGCCTTGCCCCTCTCTTCATCTTATGTTAAACTAAATTCTGATATAAATCCCGCAGCCAGTAATCCCCATATAATCAGACAACTATCGGCTGCAATCACTGCTCAAATAAATGGAGAAATAGAATTATGAATCAAAAAGTTTTTAAAACCCTCGAATATACAAAAATAAAAGCTCTGCTTGCAGACTACGCTTCTTCCCCAAAAGGAAAAGCCCTCTGTGAAGCTTTAGAGCCTGTAACCAGTTTAAAATATCTCTCAAAAGAACAGAAAGAAACCTCAGATGCTTTATCCAGACTCTGGCACAGTGGTTCTTTATCTTTTTCAGGTACAAAGGATATTGGCGCTTCGATAAAGCGCCTTGAGGTTGGCAGCACTTTGTCACAGACAGAGCTTCTTGATGTCAGCAAGGTATTAGACACCGCCCTGCGCGTAAAAACTTTTGGACGCAGAGAGGGAGATGAAGAAAGAACAGATTCTTTAACTGAATATTTTAACAGTATTGAACCCCTTTCTCCGATTAATAATGAAATAAAGCGCTGCATTATTTCCGAGGAAGAACTTGCAGACGATGCCAGCAGCACACTTCATTCCATTCGAAGAAGCATCCGCAATACCAATGATAAAATACGTTCCCAGTTAAATTCCATGGTAAATTCCCAGACAATGAGAAACAACCTGCGGGACTTTGTAATTACCATGAGAAACGGCCGGTACTGCCTTCCTGTAAAATCTGACTGTAAAGGAAATGTTCCGGGTATGATGCACGACCAGTCCTCCACCGGCTCTACTCTTTTTATTGAGCCTATGGCGGTTGTTCAGATGAATAATGAACTTCGGGAGCTGGCTGGAAAAGAAAAAGAAGAAATTGAACGAATTCTTGCAGAATTAAGTGCTCTGGTAGGTGAAAAGACAGAAGAACTGAAAAATAATCTGGAAGTTCTGACTCACCTTGATTTTGTTTTTGCAAAGGCTGCCATGTCAAAGGATATGAAAGGAACAGAGCCGATATTTAACGACCACGGAATTATTAAAATAAAACATGGCCGCCATCCTCTGCTGGATACAAAAAAAGTAGTTCCGATTGATATTCATCTTGGAGATATGTTCGACCAGCTTATTATCACTGGTCCAAATACCGGCGGAAAAACGGTTTCCTTAAAAACTGTGGGACTGTTTGAGCTTATGGGGCTTTCCGGTCTGCATATTCCGGCCGATGACGGCTCCGAGCTTGCGTTATTTACGGAAATCTATGCAGATATTGGTGATGAGCAGAGTATTGAGCAGAGTCTTAGTACATTT
Organism: uncultured Lachnospiraceae bacterium; assembly: GCA_910577835.1. Taxonomy (GTDB): domain Bacteria; phylum Bacillota; class Clostridia; order Lachnospirales; family Lachnospiraceae; genus CAG-303. The sequence goes on from CAJTOU010000018.1 coordinate 40,837, forward strand.
TCTTCTCATATGACAAATATTATCAAAATTCTTGACAAAGCTGATGAGAATTCTCTTGTATTGTTTGATGAAATCTGTGCCGGTACAGACCCTGAAGAAGGCGCTGCACTTGCAGTCAGTATTCTTTCTTTCCTTCATAATATGAAGGTTAGAACCATGTCTACCACTCATTACAGTGAATTAAAACTCTATGCCCTGTCCACAGATGGCATCGAAAATGCCTGCTGTGAATTTTCAGTAGAAACATTAAGTCCTACCTATCGCCTGTTAATCGGTATTCCGGGTAAAAGTAATGCCTTTGCCATTTCTTCAAAGCTTGGACTGCCGCAATATATCATAGACGATGCAAAAACAAGAATTGATTCTGATAATGAAGCCTTTGAAGATATTCTGTCTGATATGGAACAAAGCAAGCTCGCAATGGAGCAGAAGCAGGCGGAAATAGACTTAAAACACGCGGAAATAGCGGCTTTGCAGTCAGAGCTTCACAATAAAACGGAACGAATTGATGAAAAACGGGAACGCATCCTGCGCGAAGCAAACGAAGAAGCTGCAAGAATTCTCGCAGAAGCAAAGGATTTTGCAGATGAAACAATCAAGAAGGTTAATAAACTGTCTAAAGATGCTCATATTCATACAAAAGAACTTGAGAATGAACGTCATAAAGTTCGTAATAAAATGAATGAAGCTGAAAGCAGACTTGTACTGAAGAGAGTTAAGAAAAGCTCCAAGGCATATACCATAAAAGATTTTCATCCGGGGGATGCCGTGAAGGTGTTAAGCCTGAATCTGAATGGCACGATTTCTGGTACACCCAATGCAAAGGGAGATGTGGCTGTTCAGATGGGAATTCTCCGTTCGATTATAAATATTAAAGATTTGGAGCTGATTGACGAACCGGTAGTAACAGGACCAAATATGCAGAAGTTAAGCTCCGGTAAAATCAAGATGTCAAAAACAGCAACGATTTCTACCGAAATTAATTTAATTGGACAGACCACAGACGAGGCGATTCCAAATCTGGATAAATATCTTGATGATGCCTATCTTGCACATCTGCCAAATGTACGGGTAGTGCATGGCCGTGGAACCGGCGCACTTCGAAATGCAGTACACAAACATTTAAAAAAATTAAAATATGTAAAGGATTTTCGCCTTGGTGAATTTGGTGAAGGTGATTCCGGTGTAACAATTGTGGAATTTAAATAAAAGGAGGTACTGGCTATGGCAAACAAACAAAAAATATTAATTGTAGACGACGATACAAATATTTCTGATTTAATTGCTCTTTATTTAACAAAGGAATGTTTTGATACAAAATGTGTGGAAGACGGTGACGAGGCTTTGAAGGCTTTTTCAGTTTTTCAGCCGAATCTGATTCTTTTGGACCTTATGCTGCCGGGAATGGATGGATATCAGGTCTGCCGCGAAATCCGAAAAACCAGCTCTACTCCTATTATTATGCTTTCTGCCAAAGGTGAGGTATTTGATAAGGTACTGGGACTGGAACTTGGGGCTGACGATTATATTATTAAACCATTTGATTCCAAAGAACTGGTGGCAAGAGTAAAAGCCGTGCTGCGGCGTACTCACATACCGCCTTCTTTATCTGTGGAAAAGGAAAATAATATTGTTTCCCATCCAGACCTTGAAATTAATATGAATAATTATTCTGTAATTTATATGGGAAAAAAGATAGATATGCCTCCAAAGGAACTGGAGCTGCTGCATTTTCTTGCTTCCTCTCCAAATCAGGTGTTTACAAGAGAACAGCTTCTTGACCATATCTGGGGGTATGAATATATGGGAGATACCCGTACGGTTGATGTTCATATAAAGCGGATTCGTGAAAAAATGACCGAACATGAGCACTGGGCATTGTCTACTGTATGGGGCATTGGATATAAATTTGAATTAAAAAAATAAACCGGCGGAAAATCTTATGAAAAACAGCATTTATTATAAAATATTAATTGGATATATTATATTTGCCACATTGTCACTGACGCTGATTAATACTGTAATTTCCTATAAGGTAATGGACATGGAAACTGCGAGGCAGGCAACGGAACTCAGCAGTCAGGCGGATTCCGTCAGCAGCTATTGTATAAAAAATAATTATTATACTAATAATCCCGCCAACAATTCCGCCAACAATTCCGCTAATAGTTCCTCTGATAATTCCATTTATGATTATCAAAAGGATATGAGCAGAATCCCTCTGACACAGGATATAACGCTCTGGGTTACAGGACCTGCAAACACTATTTTATATTCCTCCTTCCCTGAGGAAAATCCTGAAAAGCTTCCAGACTTTTCTCAATATTTTAAGAATACTTATTATGCCGTTGGAAATTTCTTTGGTCAAACAGAGGAAGAATGGCTGACCGTTTATTCGCCGATTGAAAAAGACGGACAAAATTATGGATATATTATGCTGAATAAACCTATGCCGGTGGTCAAAAACAGCCACACACGGATTATGAATATGATAAATGTAACATTTATTATTATGTTTGCGATTTCAATGATAATACTGGTGATTTTTTCTGTCTGTGTCTACAAACCATTGACAAAAATTATGACAGCTTCAAAAGAATATGCAATGGGTAATTATGAATATGAAGGTCTTAAGATTCATTCTCAAGATGAAATGAAGATTTTGGCGGATTCGCTGACCTTTATGTCAAGCGCATTTCAGAATCTCTACGCAGCTCAGAAAAAATTTATCGCAAATATATCCCATGACTTCAGGTCGCCTCTGACTTCTATCAAAGGATATGTGGAGGCAATGCTGGATGGAACAATCCCTTTGGAGGCACAGGAAAAATATTTGAACATTGTGCTTTCCGAAACAGAGCGTCTAAATAAACTGACAGGAAGTCTTCTGACACTGAATTCCTTTGACGCAAACGGAACTATGCTGGAGCTGACAGATTTTGATTTTCTTATAATTGCGAAAAACACGATTGCAAGTTTTGAAGGACAGTGCAATGCCAAAAATATAAAAATCAGGCTGAATCACGAAAACAGTGCTTATATGGTGCATGCAGACCAGATGAAGATACAGCAGGTGATTTATAATCTGATTGATAATGCGATTAAATTCAGTCGAAATGATTCAGAAATTATTATAAATGTTTATAATAAAAATGGAAAGGTGTTTGTAGCCGTGAAGGATTTTGGAGTGGGAATTTCTTCAGAAAATCAGCTCAAAATCTGGGAGAGATTTTATAAGGTGGATGATTCCAGAGGAAAGGATAAAAAAGGAACCGGACTGGGACTGGCAATTGTAAAGGAAATTATTACAGCACATAATGAGAATATTAATGTGATTAGTACAGAAGGGGTAGGAACCCAGTTTGTATTCAGTCTTTTAAAAGGAAAGGGGTAGAACTATTCTGCCCCTGATATTTTATATATTTAGTATTTTATATTATCTACAAAGTTTCTCTCCACTCATGCGTCCTTAATTTTCCTTCTGTCTGCATCCCCTCAAACTGATTTTGCCGAAGCGCCTCATACAAAACCACCGCTACGGAATTTGACAGATTCAGCGACCGAATCTCCGGATTCATGGGAATACGCACGCAGGTTTCCTGATTTTTATACAGAATATCTTCCGGTATTCCGGCACTTTCTTTTCCAAACATAATAAAACAGTCACTTTCATACCGGACTTCAGAATAAATATACGGTGCCTTTGTTGTTGCATAATAAATTTTTGCTTTTGGATTTTTCAACAGAAAATCTTCATAATCCTCATACACCTCATAATCCAAATGCTCCCAATAATCAAGCCCTGCCCGCTTGACAGACTTTTCATCCAGCCGAAATCCAAGCGGTTTTATTAAATGCAGCTTTACTCCTGCCGCGCAGCAGGTTCTTCCTATATTTCCGGTATTTGCCGGTATCTCCGGCTCATGCAGTACAATATTTATCATAACTCCTCCCTGTGTCTGTCCAGAAAGCTCTTTATTCTGTCCAGCGCCAGCTTTAAGCGTTCCAGAGAATACGCATAGGAAATCCTTACATACCCTTCTCCACAGTCTCCAAACGCGGTTCCCGGAACAACTGCCACCTTTTCCTCTTCAAGAAGCCGTTCTGCAAATTCCTCCGAGGTCATACCATATTTTTTAATATTGGGAAATACATAAAATGCCCCATACGGCTCAAAGCATTCCAGCCCCATTTGCCGAAATTCATTCAAAAGAAATCTCCGCCTCTGATTATAAGACTGTGTCATCTCGGCCACGTCTTTATCTCCATTTCTCATTGCCTCTACCGCTGCACACTGACTGGTAGTAGGCGCGCACATAATCGCAAACTGATGAATTTTCAGCATTTGTGATAATATATTTTCCGGTGCACACACATATCCAAGTCTCCAGCCTGTCATAGCATATGCCTTTGAAAAACCGTTAATCAATACTGTTCTTTCTTTCATTCCGGGCATTTCTGCAATCGACACATGTCTTTCTCCATAATAAGAAAGTTCGGCATAAATTTCATCTGAAACTACAAAAATATCCTTTTCCACACATACCTTTGCAATTTCTTCAAGCTCTCTGCGCGGCATAATCGCTCCGGTTGGATTATTTGGAAACGGCAATACCAAAAGCTTTGTCTTATCCGTAATATGTTCCAAAAGCTGCTCTTTCGTCAAACGGAATTCATTTTCCTCCTTCAGCTCAATCACAACCGGTACTCCGTAGGCAAGCTGTACACATGGCAGATATGACACAAAGCTTGGCATGGGAATCAGCACTTCCTCCCCCGGATTGACAAGCGCTCTTATCGCCAAATCAATCCCCTCACTTCCCCCTACTGTAATCAGAATTTCCTTGTCGGCATTATAAGAAATCTGAAATCTGCGATTCATATAACTGGCAATTTCAGCTCGAAGCTCCTTTAATCCCGCATTGGAAGTATAAAAGGTTTTTCCTTTTTCAAGAGAGTAAATACCCTCCTCCCTGACATGCCAAGGCGTATCAAAATCCGGCTCACCGACTCCAAGTGAAATCGCATCCTTCATCTCGCTTACAATATCAAAAAATTTACGGATACCAGAAGGCTTTATCTCCTGTACCACCTGTGATAACGGATTTCTCATGGCGTAATCACCATCCTTTCATCCGTTTTATTCTCTGTAAGAACAGTTCCGTGGTCCTTATATTTTTTTAATACAAAATGTGTGGCTGTACCTCTGACTGCCTCTATGGTAGAAAGCTTTTCTGATACAAAATGTGATACTGCACGCATGGTTTTTTCTTCTAAAAGAATTAAAAAATCATAACCGCCGGACATCAGATAGACCGCATTTACCTCACTGAAATTGTAAATACGCTCTGCAATTCTGTCAAATCCCTCTCCGCGCTGCGGCGTCACCTGAACCTCTATCATGGCGTTGACACGCTCATCGCTTGTGTTTTCCCAGTTAATCAATGTATGATAACCGCAGATAACCTTCTTCTTTTCCATTTCTGCCAGCTCATTTGCCACCTCTATCTCCGTGGCCCCCAAAAGAACCGAAAGCTCATGCACATCAATTCTGCTGTTTTTTTCTACTACTCCCAGAATCAGTTTTCTTAATTCTGTCAATTCTACCATTTTCACTACTTCCTTTCCTATCTTGTATGAAAATTATTAAATTTTTCCTGCAAATATTTTCTGCTAAATTTGTTTTTTAAGAAGGAATTCCCGCTTCAAGCAAAGCCAATCAGTGGATACAAGACAAATATATGCTTACCGCGGCTGTTCCAGATATCGTCTTTCTTCATGATGAACAAGTACTCTGTCCTTTCCCTCCGTTATCTTTCCGATAACAACTGCGGGAATTCCCTGTCTTTCCAGTTCTCTTACAAGCCCATTCCCATCTTCCGCCGTAATAAGCGCAGCTCCCAAAGACGGCACAGTATAGGGATTACAGGCCATATATTCACTGAATTCTATTGTTTCCTGCCGAATGGGTATCTTTTTTAAATCAATTTCCATTCCGGCATGCAGCTTTTCTCCAAGCTCCCACAGTCCGCCAAAAACTCCTGTTTCTGATAAATCATGCATCCACGCTGCATTGTTTTGTCTCGCTGTCTCCATATGTTTTATTACAGATAATTCACAGGTATACTCTGCCGCCTTCTCTATGTATAAAGGCGCAAACCTCTCTTCCAGCTTTTTTCTGCAAAGCGCTGTCATCACTCTGGTTGCTTCTGATGCGGCATATCCTGTCATTATAATATCCTGTCCATACGCTTTTGTATTATCTGATATAAAACATTTCCTGTTTCCAAAAACAGTTACCGAAAATATCGGTCTTTTTACATAAGCAGATATCTCCGAATGTCCGCCTGCTATCTGCAAATTCAAATGTTCTGCTGTCTTTTCGAACATATCGACTACCTTTTTTAATTCCGACTCCTCAAAGCCCTCTGGCAGCAACAGCACAGGCATTAGAGAAAATGGTTCTCCCCACTCTGCAGATACACTGTTTGCCGCACGCAATACAGTAAGCTCTGCATTTAACAGTACAGAAGTCAAACAACAATCTGAATCTGTAAAATTTCTGGGGAGATAAGAAAATGAAGAACTTGCCGCACAGGCAGCGGTCAAATCTCCGTTTATTTTCATAACAGCAGCGTCGTTTCCTGTTCTCGCGCCGCACAGAATTTCTTTTCTTTTATTTCTGATTTTTTTTAATACAGACCTGCTCAATATCAGCTCTGATAATTTTCCGGCTTTCATAAATACTACTTCTTTCTGATTTTATTGCTCTTGCTTCTTGACGAATAACACAGCAGCAGGTATACTTTACTCTGAATTACATTAAATAAGTCAGAAATGGAACCACCATTGCAAGCACCAAGATAATGGCTATAATGGCAACAATTTTTTTCTGATTCTTGGGATTCCAGATATTCATGCTTCTACCTCCATTCCGGTTTCATTATTTTGTGTTTTTGTTATATTACAATAACATGCATAAATGCATGTGTAAATCATCAGTTTCTAACTGATGACAGATTATAGCCGCAAAAGCGGCAGATTGTGAGGATTATTATGCCTATTTATTTTATGATATTTGCTGGCACTATTATATTTGTTCTTTGGCTTACCTACGAATTAAAAAAAAGTCATCGTAACTCAAATGCCACCGAAACAAATTTCTGGGAGCGGGAATCTGCTGCTAATCTTACAAGAAAAGTTTCCCCTGACACCCTTCCCTATATTCACATTCCCATAGAAACCTTTCCTATTGGAAAACACAAGGACTCTGAACTCTCCGGATATGAAACTGTTCTGCTTGCTCTAAGTGAAAAAAAAATTCTTAATCTCACCGGAAAGACAGCCACAGAACTGAAAGCTGCTTATGGTCCCGCCAATTTGGCGTTATTAGATGAATGTGATATGAACTATACCGAACTTGTAAAAACAATTGCCGCCTATGGTTCCCGTCTTCATGAGCTTGGCTTTGATAATGAATGTATCACTGTTCTTGAATTCGGCATCGCTATTTTAACAGATATAAGCCTGAATTACAAGCTTTTGGCTGAGCTTTATATACAAAGAAATGAAAGCGACAAAATTCTTCATTTAAAAGAATGTGCCGCAGGTCTTGACTCTTTGATGAAAAACAATATTTTAAAAACACTGGAGGAAATCAGCTCATGCCATGCTTCGACAGAATCCGGTCAATAATTCGCGAGGCTTCGCTTTTCGTCAACTCATCTATTGTATAGTCCGGTTTTATGCCATGCTTTAAAAGTAATGAACTCAGATAACTTTTCTGGCGCGGTGTAATCGGACTTGTCTTTTTTATCTCAAAGTGCAGTTCCTTCGGCTCAAAAACCTTTTTATTTTTATCTTCCATATTTTCAAATTTTTCACAAAGTATATGATAAAGTTGTCCTGTCACCTTCGCATCGTTCCATGCCCGATGATGCTGTTCGTCGTGTATGCCGAAATATTTACACAGATATTCCAGTTTCCGGCTTTCCAGCTCTGGAAGATACTTTCTGGCAATATCCAGAGTATCAAGTCCGTTTTTTTGGAACTTGTACCCATTCTGAACCGCCGCTGTTTTTAAAAATCCAAAATCAAACAGCAGATTGTGTCCAAGCAGCGGAAGGTCCTTTGTAAATTCTATAAATTCACCGATAATATCACTGATTTTCGGCGCATCTTTTACCATTTCATCTGTAATACCCACAATTTCCACAATTCTCTCACTGATAGAAACTTCCGGATTGACAAATGAATTATATATACTCTCCTGTCCATTTTCTACCTTTATTGCTCCTATTTCTATAATTTTATCTGTATCTGCACGCAGACCTGTTGTTTCCAAATCTACAATTACATAATTTCTTAACATTCTTCTCTCCTGTTTCTTTTTCTTGTTTTCTTTGTCTATATGTTTTCTTCTATAATTACTTCATAAGTCTGCGCATTATGATTGAAAGGATTTCTTGTATTATAATCAAAATAAACCAGCCTTTTTCCTTTGAGATTTTCAATTTTAAACTCTGATTTTATAAAAATTTCTTTCCATTTTACATCATGTAGCTTCTGTTTTACATTCTGTAAAATTTTCCATGTTTCTTCAGAAAAAATTTCTACATGTCCCGCTGTTTTGTGTCCAAAATTTTCAGAAATACTGCGAAATACCTTTTTATATAATGCAACATCTGACGCAAATTCAGGTCTTGTCTTCATATTTTCTCTCAAATAAAGGTCAAATACAAGAATTTCCTGAAACAATATAACAAATGATTTCGTTGATATACAGCCTGCCAACGGCTGATTAACCGGCTGCTCAAATAAATCCGGTCTTTTGATATTTTGTCTGCTTTTGAAAAAGTCCAGAAGAATATAATACAAATCAATTCTTGCATGCTTTTTATCTCTGTTAAAATGTTCTCTCTCGTATAGGGAGAGTTCATAATAAAGTTCAAATGAATCTTTAAAAAACTGCTCAAGAAATTTCAGGCTGTAAGTAAACTGTCCGCTGTTATAGTATTTTTCAACCATATCCTCCATACCTTTTAAAATAAGCATATCATCAAAACTCATCCATTTTGTATACATAATCTCATAAGGTGGAAATTTTTTATGTACCATACCATAGCTGTGTTTCTTTTCTGCGATGGAAGAGCCTTTTAATACTTTTAAAAAGCCAAGCTGAAGCTGATGTGGCTGCATATGGTAAACATCGTTAAAAGATTTTCTGAATATTTCCAAATCCTCATATGGAAGTCCTGCGATTAAATCCAAATGCAGATTTATATTATTAGACTCCCGAATCTGCGCCACTGCTCTTTTTAACTCTGGAAGCTTCATTGTACGGTTAATTTCCTGAATTGTCTTATCACAGGTAGACTGTACACCGATTTCAAGCTGTATCAATCCGGGCCTCAGCTTCTTTAGAAGTTCCAGTTCCTTTTCATCTAATAAATCCGCACTGATTTCAAAATGAAAATTGGTAACACCATTATCATGCTCCATAAGATAGTTCCAAATGGACATAGCATGAGATTTTTTACAGTTAAAAGTACGGTCTATAAATTTTACCTGTTTTACCTGATAGTCAAGAAAAAACTGTATTTCCTTTTTCACAGTTTCCAAATCCCGAAAACGCAGATATTTTTCGACTGAGGACAGACAATAACTGCAGGAAAACGGACATCCCCGACTGCTTTCATAATAAATAATCCGATGCTCCAAATCCTTTATCAAAGTGTTTGGAATAAGCTGTTTTGTTCCATCCTTCTGTATCTCTAAATCTGCATATGGAAATGGAAGCTCTGACAAATCAATTGGAGATTCAGGAGGATTACAGATAATTTCGGCTTTCGTTTGACAGCTCTCTTCTTTTCGATATATAATTCCATTGAAATCAATTATTTCATTGAAATCAGTTTTTTCATCTTTATTATATCTCCGCTTTTTTCTCAACTGACATCTTGTATTACCTGCCTTGGCATAATAAATGCACAAATTCGAAAATACCTGCTCTCCCTCTCCATACAAAATCCCCTCCGGTTCTGAAAATTCCTGAAGAAAATCTTTGGCATCATAAGAAACCTCCGGTCCTCCAAGCCAGATATCTGTATCCGGCAGAAGCACTTTTATCTCCTTTATCAAAAGTCTGACATATGTGATATTCCAGATATAACAGGAAAAACACAATACATCCGGCTGCTCCTGATACAGTTCCTTGAGTATTTCGTCAATGCTGTGGTTAATTGTAAATTCACGTATTTTAATTTCCGGCTGCTCTCTTTCAGGTTTTTCTTCACACTTTTTAAGAGAATATAGTTTCTCGTAATATTTCTCCGCATATGCCTTCAGACTGTAAACTGCCAGATTAGAATGTATATACTTTGCATTAATCGCCGTTAATAATATTTTCATAAATAAAATCCTTTCAGACCGTTTCAGTCAGAAAACCACAAACAATTTCCAATGCCAGAACAAGCCCTTTTTCCAAAGAAGAAATTTCTATATATTCCTCTCTTGTATGTTCTCCCTCTCCCAGACAAGTTCCAATACACACTGCCGGAATCCCCTCTGACAGCGGTATATTGCAGTCCGTGGAACCGCAAATTAAGCAGGGGCGTTGTCCTGTCACATCTTCCGTTATATGCATAATACGCTCTGTCAGTTTATTTTGTCGTCTTTTGGCCTCTTCTGTAAATGCTTTTGCAGATGGCCTCAGACCAATCAGCTTTTTCTCCACATATGCTTCGCCCTGAGCCCGCGCTTCTGCCTTCTTCAAAATTTTTTTAAACAGGTCATCCATATTCTGTAATGTTTCCTCACAGTCAGACCTCCACTCAAATAAAGCATGACATTTCTCGGCAATGGCATTGACAGAAGTTCCTCCCTTTATCATTCCGACATTGCAGGAAGAACTTCCCTTCATATCAGATATATTTATCTTATAAAACTTCTGAATAATATCAGACATTATCTCAATCGCATTTTTATTTCCAAAATCATGAAATGCATGTCCACCCCGCACTTTTACCACCGCTTCATATCTCATTGAACCAACTGCTCTGTGAAACAGTTTTTTATAATCAAGGTCAAAGGCAATCATCTGCTTAATTCCTGAATATTTTTTAAAGATTCTCTGGCAGCCCCGAAGATTTCCGGTGCCTTCCTCACACACATCAAAAACCAGCAGTAAATTCTGCTGTATATCTGTATAATTTTCAAAAATATACTTCGCACAAAACATCAGAGCACATACATTTGCGCAGTTATCCTTCGCTCCCAGACCATAAATGCGGCCATTTTCCTCTTTGACGGGGATAGGCCCTTTATCATCTGGAAATACTGTATCTGTATGAGCACAGAACAGCACGCATTCTGTATCAGTATGAAATGGCCCGCCTATCTCACAGTATACATTCCAGATATCATCTGTATAAATGTTCGCTCTGCAATTATGATTTTTCTCTGCCTCCTGCTCAAGAAAGTCTTTTATTTTAACTGCAATTTCTCTTTCTTTATAAGAAGGAGACGGAATGGAAATTACACTTTTTAACAAATCAAAATAATCTTTCTTCGATTGAGCAATAAATTTTATATATTTCTGCTCCATAGCACACCTCTTATAAACAGCATTATAGAAAATGCAGAACAGCGCCAATCTTTCAGTAAAAGACCGACGCCGCCTGTTTTTTATATTTCTCTGCTGCGATTTCCTTATTAATATCTCTGTACTTCTATTCCAGCTTCCTGTTTTCATATTTCTCAACTTCCATCTATGATTGCAGTCAGGAGCGGGATAATTTTCTTGAACATGCCAGCGCAAGGGAACCCGCACCAATATGACACGAAACACTCAATGACAAATGGTCAATATAAATCTCCCCTGTATATTCTGGAAACGCCTTTAACACCTCTTCTTTAAAATTTTGTGCCTCTAAAAGATTATTTGTATGCGCAATTTCCAGATGAACATTATTTACATCACCGCCAAAACGCTTTTCTACATCACTTTTCATGGCATTAATCATAATATTTTTTGCCTGATTAACTGTTCTTGCTTTTGCAAATGCGTCAAGCTTTTCACCCTGAATCTGAAGCACCGGCTTTAATTTCAGAATCGTTCCAAGGGCTGCCGCCGCAGGTGTGATTCTTCCGCCCTTCTTTAAATATTTCAGCGTATCCACCATAATATAAATGCTGGACTCAAATTTTGTATCCATCAGATATTTTGCGATTGCCTCTGCATCCATTCCCGAATCTGCCAGCTCCTTTGCGTCCAGAACGGCCTGTCTCTGTGTAACGGAAATCCGCTGATTATCTATCACAAATACTTTGCCTTCAAATTCGTCCTCTGCCGCAAATATCATCGCTGTCTGACAGGAACCTGATAAGCCGGAGGACATGGGAATATAAATAATCGCTTCATGGTCCTTCAAAAGATTTCTCCAGATATCCATAAAAGATTCCGGTGCCGGCTGTGCAGTGGAAATATTTGCATCACCTGCAAGCTTTATATAAAATTCCTCCTGCGTAAGACTGATATCCTCATAATAAGTTTTTCCATCTATATCAAATGGCATTGGAACAACAGATATTCCGATTTCCTGCGCCTGCTTTTGTGTAATACCGCTGTTGCTGTCTGTTACTATTGCTATGTTCGCCAAACCTTTTTCCTCCAAATTTCTCTGAATCTAACTATAATCTTTTCCTGTATTCTATATATTAACCCAAAATCGAGAATAAAGCAAACATTTTTATAATAAATTGAAAATATTTTATGTGACATGACAAATTCACTGATAGAAATTCACTTGCAAAAACTTATTTATGGAAATTTATTTAAAAAATACCTTTCTCAATATTAATATTATCTGATATATCCAACCATGGCATATTCATCAAGCTTCTTCATACCAAATTTCTGATAAAATACCTGATTTTTCTTATCTTCAATATCAGTTATTATCATAAATGTTCTGACATTTGCAAACTTTTTCATAGTTTTTTCAAGAAGTCCGCTTCCAATTCCTCTATTTTGATATTCAGATAAAACAATCAAATCCTGTACAAGCACAATATGTTCGCCGTCACCCACAGCCCTTGCAAATCCAACCATTTGCTCACCGTCAAATGCGCCAAGCAGATACAGGGAATTTTCAAAAGCAGAAAAAAGCTTATCCTTATCCCGAAGATACATGGTCCACCCTATGTTTTCATAAATGGCGACTACATCGGCCATTTCAGAAATATCAAATTCTTTATATATAATCAAAGGTTATCCCTCACTTTCATTAAAAATCTAGCGGTTATCTACTTTTTCAGGATATAAATCATGATTTGCCAGTCTGTCCCATGCCACCTGTTCCCATTTTGTTCCAGCTTTTCCATAATTGCAGTATGGGTCAATGGAGATACCACCCCTTGGAGTAAATTTTCCCCACACTTCGATATATTTTGGGTCCATCAGTTTTATTAAATCTTTCATAATAATGTTTACACAGTCTTCGTGAAAGTCTCCATGATTTCGAAAGCTGAATAAATATAATTTTAAAGATTTGCTCTCTACCATTTTTATATCTGGTACATAGGAAATCGTAATTGTGGCAAAATCCGGCTGTCCGGTAATCGGGCAGAGACTTGTAAATTCAGGACAGTTAAATTTTACAAAATAATCGTTTTCCTGATGTTTGTTTATAAAGGTTTCCAGTATTTCAGGGGAGTAATCTGACAGATATTTTGTTCCCTGATTTCCCAATAAAGTAATTCCCTGTTTTTCTTCTGAGTTTCTTCCTTCCATAAACTCCTCCTTCATATAAATTGTAAATAAATTGGATTTTTAATTATTTTCAAATAATTATTCTGGCAGCATTTCTATTATCTTTTCCAACATTGACACTCCCCCTGCCTAAAGGCAGGGATTCTTGCTACCTGCCGCTATTTAGCGGCTGACCAGTCCATTTCTGGTAGGTCGCAGTGCAAGGTATGGGTGTGCCATCACCCTTCCTAGGGCAGAGCATATAGCTCCCTAGGCAGTATGTCTGGTATTGTTACCTCCAACATACTCAGTTGAGCTGCAAATATTGACTGCACCAAGCAAATCCCTGTGGATATGGAACCCGCATTTACATAGATACTCTCTGTCATTTGCATGATGTATATGTCCGCAGACAGGACATCTTTGGCTTGTATATGCCGGGTTTACATACTCAACTTTGATTCCTGCAAGTCTGGCTTTATATTCTATATACTGTGCAAGCCGATAGAATGACCAGTTATGCAGGCTGTGGTTGTTTTTACGACTTGTTCTTGTCGTAGAGCGTATATTGGATAATTGCTCTAATTTTATAACTTTTACATTATGCGCTGCTGCTGTTTCTACAATATCATGGCTGATTTTATGGTCGATGTCACGCATAATACGCTGTTCTTTATCGCTTATTCTCTTAACAGCCTCCTCCTTTTTAGATGTTTGCAGTTTCCTGCGAAGATACGCATAATGCCTCCGCATATATTTGTTCTTTCGGCCATTTCCATAAAATCTGACATTACCGTCTGATATATAAGACACAGCGGGACACTTCATGCCAAGGTCAACACCCATAACATTTCCAGAATCACAATATTCAGGTTCTTGTACATCATATACGATTTGAACGACTATCTTATTTCCTTTTTGGACAATACGCATAGTACCAAGTTTTGCATGTGCAAAGGCAGTTTTCTGCCTGTCTGTCATGCTTGTGCAAATAGACAGCCTTTTTGATTTGCCATCCACCATGACGGGAAATTCAATAAAATTTCCTTTGATTTTAAAGTTCTGATTATTGATATAACAACAAGGTTTTCTTAATACTGAAACAGCAGGTTCTTTTGCTGTGACAGCGGAGTTTTGTTTCATAACTTTCTTATTTTTAAATGCAGCTTTACGGCATTCCTTATTGTATTTATTCATAATAGATTTCGCATCACGAATACACTGATTCGCAAGAGCTGACGGCAGGCCGGAATTTATATCGGCAGTCGTGTATTTACGGATAGATGTACCATTTATGGCAATAAAAACAAGACTGTTAACAGTATGGATATACTCTTTCATAGTCATAACAACCAGTGATTTCTGCTTTTTTGTCATATATAGTTTTACTGTTTCTGACAGCTGCATTACTCTCACCTCCTAAACAGTTTTTTGGTTTTCAATGTATTGTTTTATTACAGCTAACGGGGCGCCGCCAACTGTTGAAACAAAATAACTATTTGTCCAAAGGCTTGGAAGTCTGGATTTCAGCCATGGAAATTCCTCTCTTAATATATAAGTTTAAGAAAATTGATGTGTGCCCTATATCCCCATAGCTAAAGCTAGGGGCTTTACGGCATATTCTGATAAATATACAGTCATGGAAAAATACTTTGGATAATGTTCTTATTTTAACATATAAATTAATTTTGCCTGCTGGACTGCTCTTCGAATATTCTCTTCATTATAATTTTTAAAATAAAATATTCTTTATGTTTCAATAGAACTTAAGGCCCAAATAATAACCAATTTATTATATTGTAAAATCGCAAAATAAACAAGCTGTTTATTTTGTATCTACAAAAAAGCTGTTATATCCAGTATTCACATACAAAAATATAACAGCCTTGTAGATTTTGTTTTGTCAGGATAAAGCAGATTTCTTCTGTATATTTTTGCAGTTTTTTCTATGAGCCTTCAGTTTTTTCATAGCCCAATCATAATGACTTGACATATTACTGACAAAATATGAACCTAAAGCGTTTCCGCCAGCCCATTGATACACTCCTTTCGAAAATAACTGTTCATTTGTAAATGTTTCCGCCAATTCCATTACTTCCCTGTGAGATTTTTCAAGCATCTGCTTTGCTGATTCTAAAGTTGTATTCTGATGCTTTTTCCAAAATTCTTCATTCATTTTTCCATAGGTTCTCCAATTATACGGCTGCGGCAGAAGCGATACAGACTCTCCATTTAAATTTGATGAAACCCAGTTTAATAAAAGCTGATGCCATTCATAAAGATGAATCAGAATATCCCGAATATTTTTATCTCTCTTCCAGTGAGCTTCTTTCTTTTCATCGCCAAACTGAAAAGGCGTTGATAACTCTTTTTCGGTGAATGATGAAATAATCTCATTCATCTGCATATAATTAGCCTCTGATGCACTGATTAAATCTGTTTTTGATGTAGGTCTACCCATATTTTATTCTCCTTTTTCATTTCTGATTTTTCAGCTTAAAAATAACTGTTAGATGTATTATAGGGAATAAATACTGACACGTTATGTCATGTTTTATATTTTTTATATATTTCTTTTGCTTTTTCTGCAAGAATATTTTTCAAATATACCGGTTCTATAATTTCGACCTGTCCTCCAAAGGAAAGCAGATATCCAGTCAGCCAGTCATCCTGCGGCATATGGGCGGTTGCTGTTAAATCTCCGTTTTTCTCTATATGAATCTGATTTATATCAAATTCATCATAAACACGATATGAAATTTCTTTTGAAAAACGAAGGACTATTTTAGTATCGGCGTAACAAGATGTGTCCTGAATCTGTGGAAAATCCATTGGAAGAAACCGTTCTTCTAAAAGTTCCCATTTCAAAATTCTGTTTAATTTAAACATTCTGAAATCCTGTTTTAATCTGCAATATGCTTTCAGATACCAGTCCTTTGATTTATAAAACAGCTTTAAAGGCTGAATAATTCTCTCATTGTCTTTACCATAAGAATCTGCATAAAAAATTTTTATACATCTGTTTTGAATGACTGCTGTTTTTAATATTTCAAATTTTTTATTATCCTGCGGTTTATCACCCCATCTGGAAAAATCGACTTCAATCCAGTCAGCAGAATGAATCTGAAAAAGCGCCGAAAGCTTTTCCATGATATCTTTTTTATGTTCGCTATTAATAACTGCCAATCCCTGCAAAGAAGATAATATCTCCTGCTTTTCCTGTGCTGATATTATGGTTTTATCCAGAATAAAATCACTCAGCAGATAAATCCCGCCATTTCGTCCTGTTTCTGTATAGACCGGAATACCTGCACCGCTTAATACATCAATATCCCTGTAAATTGTTCTTACAGATACCTCGAATCTCTCCGCCAGTTCTCTGGCAGTCGCTGAACCCTTGTCAAGAAGATAATATATAATTTTAAACAAACGGCTTTCCTGCATCTGCATCGCCTCCTTTACGTACAGTTTAATGTCAGTATACTTGATATCTAAACACCGAAGTATATTCATTATAAGCATTCTGATAATAAATATCAACTATCAAAAATTGCATTTATTCTAATGATTGTAGTAGAAATAGAAGAAAGAATATGATAAAATTGTAAAATAATTAAAATGTAAAATCTAAAATTTCTAAACAGTAGACTGACAAGATAATAAAATAAAAAGTTATAAAACAGAAAAAATTGTAAAATTATGGAAATTATAAAATAAGAAAATAAAAAATACCAAAAATAAGCAGGAGATTTCAAATGGTTGGAATTTATTTTAGCGGAACCGGAAATTCCAAATATGCTTTAGAATTTTTTCTCAGCAAGTATGACAAAACAGCAAAAGCTTATACAATAGAAGATAAAAACATTACAAGCCATATAAAAAATAATGAAGAAATTATCTTCAGCTACCCCGTACAATATAGCAATATTCCTAAAATATTAAAGGATTTTATAGATGACAACCGACATTTATGGAAAGATAAAAAAATTTTTGTAATCGCAACAATGGGATTATTCAGTGGAGATGGCGCAGGTATTTTAGCGCGTCAGCTTCAAAAATATGGTGCAAAAATCATAGGTGGATTACATTTGAAAATGCCGGATAGTATAGCTGATGAAAAAGTATTAAAACGAACGGATGAAAAAAATAAAATGCTGGTAAAGCAGGCTGAAAAAAAGATAGAAAATACAGTTCAAAAAATAAAAAATAATAAATCACCACGCGAGGGTATTGGATTTCTTAGTCATATATCAGGATTGTTTGGACAGCGTTTGTATTTTTATAATAAAACAAATCACTATACAGATAAAGTGAAAATAAATATAGAAAAATGCGTTGGCTGTGGCAAATGTGTGAAATTATGTCCGATGAAAAATCTAAAAGCAGAAGATAATTTTATCAAAACTGAAAACAGATGTACCATGTGCTACCGTTGTATAAATATTTGTCCAAAACAGGCGATTACCCTGTTAGGGAAACATGTTGTAATGCAGGGAACTATTGAAAAATATCTGTAACAAAGGATGGTAACTTTGTTGCCATGTTGCTTTGCGATACAGCCCCTTTGGGGCTGTCATTAAATGGCCGGTTATGCTGATTTTAGGTTTTCCTGTCAATTGTGAAGTTCAAACTATAATTCTTCTTATCTATTTCAGCCCTGCTTGTACAACAAAAGTACAAGCAGTTTGTTTAACTATCTCTATTACCTGTTCTTTGGAAAAATTTAAGTTTATCAGATGTAAAACTGATACAGACTATTCCACATTCATAAAACCCTTTATATTATTACTCGCAAATGCACGTATTTTTTCATTCAAATAAAACAAAATATATTCAAAAATGGCTTTACGAAATCCATTCTTATTTTTGATATCATATAAGAAACTGTGTAAAACAATCGATTTTTTTGACAGAGTTTTTTTTGTTAATAACTAAATATCCGTCAGGAAAAAGTACCCTTAATACTGTTTGTAAAATATATTCTTTAAAAATCTATGTTTTTATCTCATTTCATTCTCTTTTTTATCTATATTTATATTTTAATTTATTAATATTACTTCGACGATTAAACAGCCAATGTAAACCCTAATTATATTGTTAACCATATCTCTTATCTTTTGTTTCTGTAATTTAATATATTTATTTCCTGATAAATATATGATAACATAAAATCTATATTGTTTAATCTGCAGTCTGTGCCAATTTATTTCACTATTTATAGAAATAGAAAATTTCTTTGGCATGATTAGTTAAATTTATGTACAATATTATTTATAGAAATTAAAAACAAAGGAGATTTTTATTATGATTAAATTACAAACGAACATTGAAAAATATTTAGAGTTTTGTGAATATCAAAAAAGACTAAATTTAAAAACATTACAAGCATATCGAATTGATTTAAATCAGTTTTGTGAATATATACAGCCAATTGATATTTCTGAAGTTACTTCTGAAATATTAGAGAAATTCATTACTAACCTTCACCAAAAATACAAGCCTAAAACGGCCAAAAGAAAAATTGCTTCAT
>CAJTOU010000019.1 GCA_910577835.1 uncultured Lachnospiraceae bacterium
GTCCATAGTCTGTTTATTGCGGCAGTTGGTAAATTTTTTCATATACCATTTGGTATGCTTCCAAGCTTTTACTGGTATGATGGATTTATGGAAGATGAATATCAAATTTTTTATATTAACAGTGGGAAAGAAATATTACATACTATAAAAACTGAAAGGAATCATGGTGCAATAGTAATTGGAGATATTGATTTTGAGGGACGGTATCCACAATTGCCAGCATCTTCTAGAGAGGTCAAGGCTGTAGCAGATATGTTAAAGGTTACACCTATAACAGGAAAGAATGCAACATCAGATTGTTTGAACAATCCCACCGGAATATTTCATATATCTACACATTCTAATAAAAGCGATAATTATTTAGAGAGCAATAAAGATCCAATGGATCAGATTGGATTGGTATTTGCTGGAGGAGAATTTTTTACCATTAAAAAAATTAGTCAATTAAATCTTTCAGGAACAAATTTAGTTGTACTTTCTGTCTGTGGAATTATGGAAACAGAAGGGGTATATAGTGATATTGGGTTGGGAATTAGAAGAGCGTTTATCAATGCTGGTGTGAGATTTATTATTTTAAATCTTTGGAAAACAGATGATTATGCTACCGAGTTGCTTATGAAGTGTTTTTATGATTATTATATTAATAAAAGTACAGGAATTGAAGAATCACTAAAAAAAGCAAAGCATTTTCTTAGAGTTAGTACAATAAGTGATATAAAAAAATCTTCATATTATGATAGAAATATAGATTCAGTAGTTAATCTTATGAATGATGAAGAAAAACCATATATTCATCCTTATTATTGGGCAGGATTTATTCTTGTTGGTATTTAAATAATTGTGCTTATAAGAGAAAGGAGAATTCTAATGAATGAGTCAGATAAAATCATATTAGCTATTATAGAAGAAATATATCCAGAATGGATTGAAAGGAAAAAGAGTCAATATTCAAATTTGGAAGGGTATGATAAGTATAAAAAGGTAGTTTTAGATGTGTTTGGATATGATATAGAACGAGCAGTACTAGAAGTTGAGCGAAGTACAGATTTTACGGATTTAGAAAGAAAGCTGGAAATTATGAAGTTGAGCAAAAAACTAAAGGAGGAGGAAAAGAAAAAGAAGAAGAAATGAATTTTATAGATTTTATTCAAACAAATATATTTGTAACAGCTTTGACCTTATTGATTACTTTGGCAACTTGTATAATTAGTGAAGTTCACGGTTATAGAAAGATGAAGATAGAAAACTTCAATGATATTTATAAATGTCTTGATGAATTTGCGAAAAAAAGAAGCAAAATTTTAGATAAATGCAAGAAAATTTCTGAGGAATTGGCTGCTGCTCTTCCTGAAAAATGGGATGGAAAAACAGATAATGAATATATGAAAAAATATCATAACAGTTATCATGGCATAAATGAAATAGTTGCTGAATATTCAAAAGTTTTGGATCTTTTTTTGTCCTTTTCTCATTTTTTATACAAAAACAAACCCATTATACCTATTATTAAAACAGAATGTTGGTCCATTTTGAGCTTATATGAATTACTTATAACTATGGAATGTAATTCAGGAATATATAAGATAAAATATTCACAGATTGTATCACTTGTGCAGTTTATTTGTTTGTCAGGGAAGAAAAATGACAAGAAAAGATTGACAGAATATTTACAAAGAAATCAGATATCTGAGTTTGATTAGTAATTGTTATCTTTTCAGCCATTTTGATTTTTGTTAAGGATTACGTAATCTAGCATATTGTATTTATATATTCGTTGATGTAAAATTAGAATAGTTGAAATAACATACTTTAAGTTTTAATTTTAAACAGCAAAGGCTATAGAATTTTATTACTATTTATTTCAAAGTTTTGTACAGAGTTACTCCAAACTATACTTTGAAGAATTTAAAAGAATAACAAAAGCAGAAAAGGATTTTTACAGCAGACGTTTATTTTTCAGTAGTATATTTCTGGAATAGATACAAGTTTTGGGTGTATAACAAGAAAAATTCTCACTTCATTCGATTAGAAGTAGTTATATGGATGCAGAACTGTACAAGAAATTGGCATCCATATTTGTACTATTCTCTATTTTGAAGCATTCATGCTTTCAGGAAAATGCTTAGACAATGGGATTAGATGTAAAAAATCTATTGTTGTATTTAATTGCAATATATTTAGCATATAAAATAATAGAACGGAGGGGGGATTTGCAGAAGATATAAAAGCAAGGCATTTGATGTGCTGATTCAACTAACGTTTTTGAATCTAGAAGACCCTATTACAAATTAGCACAACTGAACAGGAAAATAAAAAAATCATTGAGATAATACATACATATAAGTCTAAAAAAACTCCAATAATCTGAGTGTTTATAAGGATTATTAGAGTTTTTCAATATTTTAATTGTAAAGAATGGGAGAATATTTTCCTGATTTCATCAAGGAATATTTTTGCAAATATATTAATATATAACAAATTTAAATTTTATACTTCTGAAATTTTCTTTATATTGTCTGGTTAATAAACTTTATTCCAGTATTTAAAAATTCAATAATTATTTCTTGATTCTGTTCAGAAAGCTTTTGAAATATTTCTTCTAAACACTGGTAGTCTTCTAATTTTCCACAAATAAAATAAGATGGACAGATTTCGAGAGTGTTATAAATATTCATAAGTAGCTCTGCATTTGCCGTTCGTTCTCCTTTTTCTATCTTCCTGTACTTTTTTATATCAACATCCATAATTTTTGCCATTTGTACTTGCGTTAAATCAAATGTATTACTGATATTTTTCCAACAATCATTTTTTGTTTACTGCCCGAAAGAAAAGAATATCTTATCAAACGTTGTAGATTATTCAAGTATTCCAGTTTGTTATCATGAATAGATATTTGCCCATAGAAATTATTTAAACTGAACAATATCAAATTTATATATCTATATTTGGCAGAAGGAATAGAAGACCGATTTTTGTCCAGAGTGGGAAAAATTGTATTTTTGGTCAGTTTGCCTGTGATAAGAAAATCAATTATCTAAATGTGTTTTTATATGAAGTTGCAATAGGTCATAGTAGGAAATACGATATTCATTTGATTCCAGTTTACTATTTCATATTGAGTGACAGAAAAAATTTCTGCAAGCTGTGTTTGCGTGATTTGATGATTATGACGATATTGGATTAATCTTTTTATAATATCAATATGTCCAACCATATTTTTTTCTCCTAAGATTTATTATTCTGTATACAGTAAAAAATCCTATAAGAAAACTTCCTTTTTGGGAATAAATAATCTAGAAAACACTATTTTATTTTTAATTATTAAAATATAAAGTCGAATATTAATATTATAGAAGAAATTCTATTTTACAATATAATTTTCTTGTTCATCAAAAACAAGAGAAACTTTTTTTGTATACAAAGTGTTATCAGAAAAACTTTCGATAATTAAACTGGCTTTGTACTGGTTCTTGATTTTAAATATAGTCATATATCCAATTCCGCTTCCACCTTCCGTAGCGTGTGTAGTACAAGGGATAGTTCCAAGATTCAGTAATGTTTCCTGTTTGAAAGGGATACCATTATCAAAACAGCAGATTTGAAACAGATTATTTATCATTCCCATATGAACTAAAATTTTTCCTGTATTTATCCCTTTTGTTGCAATTACAGAATTATCAATAAGGTCTGCAATAAGAGTATTTAAATCTTTGTTGCTTATTGTATTTTTACAAATTTGTTTTATATTGCCGAAAACTGATAAATCAAATTGAATCTGAAATTGCATTGCTCTTTTAGACATATATGAAAGAATAGAGTCTGTGGAAGTCATCCCCGTAGAAGGTAGTGTTTTGTATATTACATCGTAGGTATGTATAATTCTTGAACGTTCATGACTCATAATCTGCAGGTCATTCAGCAAAAGTCTGGCACGAGTAGCATCTTCATGGTTATTGGCATAATATGATAATAATTCTTTTACAGCCAGTTCCATAGCAGGAATTAATTTATTATCTTTGTGAATAATAGTAGCGAGATATTTATTATTATCTTCAAGCAAACTGATTTTATTATTTTGATGTTTAATCTTTTCGCTTAGTCTTATAAGTTCAGCTTCTTTTAAATGTTCCATATATAACTTTTTTAAGCATACTTTCCACCATTTTAATATGAAGAAAGCTGAAAAAGATAAAAGAATAGTAAATATAATATAAATTTTATCAGTTTCACCACCATTATTTAAAATAATAGCAAAAAGGAGTATGGACAGGCTTAGCCAGATACCAGATGTATTTGAAAATTTATTCAAAAGGAAAGGCATTCCTTTGGATAAACCTCGTATTTTAAAAATTCGTAATAAAAAAAGAAATTCGATTATGGATGATATCAAAAACAAATAGATAGGTGCTGTGTTCAACTTCTTGTCAAAAGGATAAATAAGTAGTATAGATAATAGATAAGATAATGAACTGATAGAATAATTAAATACATAAGATATAATATAAGTAATAAAAGCAAGTTTATAATGAATTTTAGATTTGATAGTAATAAAAATCAGAAGAACAATAAATGAAAAAGTAAGTGAAAAATATTCTTGAAATGGTCTGAGATAGGTGATAAGAAAAGATACAATTATTGCAAATAGAAAATAGCTAAATAAAGTTTTACTGCGAGGTTTTGTTAGATTCAGTAATTTGTAATAAATTTTAACTGTAAAAATAGTAATAAAAAAATACTTTATAAAAATATCAAACATAAAAATCCTTTCTTAATTCTTAAATTGAATATTCATAATACAACAAAAAACTACCCCCTTATTCCAATTCGTATTTTATATAAAAAAAAGTATGATTGAAAAAAACAAGGAGGTAACAGATATGTGGAGAATCTGGGAAGTGCTTAGCTACATGCTAGGATTATAGTAATATTCCTAATATAGAAAGTTTTCGCTGTCTCGTATTTTAATTGCATAATAGCAAATAAATTCTGTAATGGTGGGAACACCTCTATCAGATTGAATCCTGGCAGTATAGTTTTGTTCTAATGTGTCAATATCACAGGTAGACCATGCCTTGTTGATAGCATTTTGCATAGCACGTTCTATACTGGCAGGAGATTTTCTGTAGGTTTTAGCAATTGTATCAGATAAGTGTTCGGTCTTAGAATGTATAGATAATTCTATTGCATCAGTTAAGTATGTATATCCTAATACTTTCGGATTGATTCCAACACTATTAAGATATATATGGATTTTCTGTCTTAAACGCTGTTTTTTCAAATGAGGAGAATCTGTTGCGGACACGATAGGAAGTTCTGTTTTGGGATAACATTTATTTTGAATTACATCATATAACATCAATATAAAGTTAATCACATTTTTGGCAGAGTAGTCTGCCTGATTTTTTGTCATAATAAAATCTGCGCCGGATTGACGTGTAAATTCGTGAATAATGCTGCTTGTATTGTTAGTAGTAACAAGAATATAAGGCGTTATTCCTAAATGTAAGTTCTTTAAATTATTTAAGACATCTAAACCTGTACCACTCCCCATATGCAGTTCAAGGTCAAGAATAATGATATCAGGATAATACTCCTGAATGTAGTCTGATGCTTGATATGCACTATTGGTATTTGCAACAAGAACAAGTTTTTCGGAGTTATTGATACAATCAATTAAAGATTGGCATTCAACAGGATTATCCTCAACAAGAAGGATAGTAAGTTCATTCTTCATATTTTATATTCCTCATTTTCTTATATATTATACTATTTATTGTAAAAATTCTTTTTGCATTATATACCTTTAAAATAAAAAAATCAATAAAAAATAAAAAAAATTATTAAAGAAAAAAGGAAACCAGAAGAGTTATAGAAGATATTAACTAAAAGAATGTAATAAATACAAATATATCAAAAAAATAATTTATAAATGAAATACATTTAAAATACTATTTATAAAAACTTCCTTATTGTTTAAAATCGGAATAAAAACAATTATAAAAGGAGAATTATTTTTTAATATGAGTAAGCAAAATCAGAAGTTATTTAATTACACAAAATTATTGGAAGATATCCAAAAAAGGTGTAAGAAAAGTCAGGAAGAATTAAGTGTAGACATAGATTGTACAGCCTCCCACATTTCTAATGTAAAAAATGGAAAATCTACATTTTCATTTGATAAAACATTGCAACTTTTAAATAAATATGGATATTGTATAGAAGATTATCTAGAAAATGGACGTAACATGACAAAGCAAATGAAAGAGGAGTACAATGAATGGAGGCAAGATATTGATGTTGAACTTCAATTATTGATATTAAATCAAGTGGAAGTTATAATTAAATTTAATCATACAAAGTCAAAAGAAAAACAGATGGATTTGATTAGTGAAGGGAAAATAAAGAAGATTTCAGAAAATATACGTCATATTCGTACAGAAAAGGGAGTATCTGTAGAAGGGATGTGTAAATGTTTAAATATGAAAGAAACAACATATCGAAATATTGAAAATGCCTCAAATAGAACTACTATAGATAATTACGCGCATATTGCTAAAATTTTAGATGTGCCTTTAACACTTCTTTTAGGTGATAGTTTGAAAAATAAGGAAATGTTGGTTAGTTATCGATTGGAGAATGTTCTTTCTATGATGAATTTTGTAGAAAAAAGGGAAATGAAAAAGATGATGAAAGAAATGGTGGAGGTGTTTAAAAAATATAAAAAATGGTAAGTATGAGATAATATTTATTTTAAGAAAGAGTATTTACAGAAAACAGGATTTTAAGGCATAAACTATAGTGAATTTTAGAGTAGAATTAATTTCGCTTTTCTAATATAATAAAGAAAATGGAGTTTTACTATGAATCCAATCATGTTTCATCCAATCACATTAGAAGCTTGGACTTCAGATTATAAAATAAACCTTTTGTTTCAGACAAAACTGAAAAACTATCTTCAAAATTACTTCTTATGTTTTCGTTCAGAACCTCAAAGAAAACTGTTTGAGACATTTATCCATGCTCTTTTAAGTCTACTGGAATGTAAATTCATTGAGCCAATCGTCCTTCACTTTTTTATTAAAAAGTATGTCAGACCCATGCGGCAGTTCTTTTCATGGTCTCCATTTAAGGAACAACTAATTCTTGAAACTTACCAGAAGCTGCTTTCTGATCAGATTGGAAATAGCACTGGTATACTGTCTGTGGATGACACTGTGATATTGTATAATACTTGACACTTCGACTTCACGGATTTATAAAAAAGAAGTGGAAATGGAGATCAGAAAATGGCACAGAAAAAAGTTTATGACAAGGAATTTAAAATTCAAGCAGTGAAGCTTGGGAGAGAAATCGGTTTCAGCAAAGCAGTAAAAGAGCTGGGTATCAATACAGATACTCTTTATGGCTGGAATAAGTGTGCCAAAGAAGCACGATTGGATTTGGGGTAGGGAACCCAGACATTAGATACATCTATGAGCCTTACAGAAGAAGTATACAAGCTCAAGTAGCAAAACAGAGACCTAGCAAAGGAGAATGCACATTTAAAAGAAGAAAATGAATTTTTGGCAGAGGCGAGCGCTTTTTTCGCAGGGAGCCGTTAGAAGTCAGCAAAAATCTGAGAATGAGATTTATCGATAGAAAGGAAAATGTTGGCATGGTTAAGAGAAAAATCACATTTTATTGTGATATACTTTGTGTAACCAAACAAGAGTTTTACTGGTATTTAAAACACCGAGATGAGCCATGGAAATATGAGGGTATTGCAGAAAAAATAAGGAGCATTGTGAAGAAGGATGAATGCAATGATACTTATGGCCGATGCCGAATGTATCAGGCACTAAAGCTGAAATATCTGGCTGAGGATATTCTCAGTGAAAGGACTGTTTAAAGGTTCATGGAAGAAATAAGGTTAAGCCACAAACCAAACTGTAAGCTGCATGGTATTACGAAAACCGACAGGGATGCACGAAAATCAGAGGACCTTTTAAAGCGTGATTTTGCAGCAGAGAAACTGCTTGAAAAATGTGTGATGGATATTACAGAGATTCCAACTTGAGACAGGAAACTTTATGTCTCTGCCATCTTCGACTGCTATGACCTTTGTGTGCTCGGACTTGTGATGGCAGATAACATGAAAGCAGACCTGTGTATGTTCATGGTAGAGAATGCCCATAAGGCATTTCCATCAATCAGAGGCGCTGTTATCCACAGTGACCGTGGCAGTCAGTACACTTTACAGAGTGGAACTTAAGCGCGGGGGATTGTACAGAGCATGAACAGTGATGGAGGCAGATGTCATGACAATGCAAGCTGTGAAGCGATGTGTGCAAGGATGAAGGAAGAACTCTGTATGGCAGATACGAAAAAAATGACAATTGAGGAACTAAAAACCCTTATATGGAAATATTTGGAATAGTAACATATACTGTTACAAATATGAAAGCCATAGTTTGTTATTATATACGCAGAAATTATTATTATATTTATCCCATAAAAAAATTATGTTTTTAAAAAGTTCGCTGTAATATTATATCTGGAATGTTTTATCTGGCAGGTGTTTTTAAAAATCATTCACAGATTCTATCACTACATACTTTCTTAGTGAAAT
Source organism: uncultured Lachnospiraceae bacterium (assembly GCA_910577835.1). Taxonomy (GTDB): domain Bacteria; phylum Bacillota; class Clostridia; order Lachnospirales; family Lachnospiraceae; genus CAG-303. The sequence continues at coordinate 8,609 of CAJTOU010000019.1, forward strand.
CCTGTCAGAATAATGCATTATTTTTGGATTTTTCCTTTTTTCATTATCAGTTCCACATCCTTTTTCCAAAGCTTCTCAAACAATTTTTGGGAAATATACCCTTTATCTTCAAACAGATTTTTGTCAGAATTTCCCCATGCTCATTGATTACAAAGTGGAGTTTAAAGCCATGGAATCAGCCAGCAGAACTTTTTCCTCTCATGGCTATCCCACGAAATACTTTGTTCTGTTGGATTCTATGGTTATCACAGACATCAAGGGTGGTGGAATCTACAAAACTGATTCCAGTACATGGATTCTGAAAAGCAGAAGATTTTGTGAATAAAGCCATAGGCAGGGCAGCATAGCGCATAAGTTCCATAAAACGGTTATAGCTGATCAGTTTTGGGAAATAACTTTTTAGACAAAATTTTTTGACAAATATGAAAAGTAGATAAAAAAATAGATTTTAGCATTAAAATAAATAAGAAGAGATTATATTTATATAAATATGCTAAAACTTATCTGAAAGTTTGTTCTATACATAATATTTAGATAAAATAATGCTTGTCACAACATAAATAAATGGAAAAAATATATTATGAAGGACAGGTCTATGATTGCCTGTCCATGATTACTTTTTATTATATTACCATTGTCCGATTAATAAATTTTACTCCTGCTCTCAAAAACTCAATAATCTCAGTTTGATTTTCTTTCGAAAAACTTTTAAATATTTGTTCTAACTGTTGATAGTTTTCAATTTTTCCATAAATAAAATAAGATGGACAAATTTCTAACACATTATAAATATTCATAAGTAATTCTGCATTGGCAGTTCGTACCCCTTTTTCTATATTTCTGTATCTTTTAATATCAACATCCATGATTTCAGCCATTTTTATTTGTGTCAAGTCAAAAGCATTTCGGATATTTATCCAACAATCATTTTTCTGTTTGTTGCCAGATAGAAAAGAATATCTTAACAGGCGTTGTAGATAGTCTAAATGATTTGTTTCGGTATTATCAACAAGTGTTTGTCCATAAATCTTGTTTAAACTAAATAAAATTAAATCCATATAATTGTATTTTGCAGAGTTAGCAGAGGAAGATAAGTCCTTCTCCAAAGTATGAAAAATGGTATTTGTTGCTGGTTTACCTGTGATAAGAAAATCAATATCCAAATCTGTTTTTTCATGAAGCTGCAACAGGTCATAGTAAGATATACGATATTCATTTGATTCCAGTTTGCTGACTTCACATTGTGTAACAGAGAAAATTTCTGCAAGCTGAATTTGAGTAATTCGATGACTTTGGCGGTATTGGACTAGCCTTTTTACAATATCGATATATGTAATCATAATTGCGCTCCTAAATTAATTTTTATGTTAATGATAAAAAATATTTATAGGCATATCACTATCCTGTTAACGAATAATATTTTTAAAACAATAGTTTTCATTTTAAAATATGAAATTTTAAAAGAAATTTGTTGATTTATTGAAAAAATGATGGTTAAATCTAATCATCTGAAAATTAATATTAAGGAGAATGAATTTGTTTTGAAAAACGATATTTCAAAGGTAAAAGTAAGTATGAGCATGTCAAAACTAGAATTAAAAAAAAAGAATTTAGAGTTGGATAACAGGCAATTTTTAAAAACAAATGGGATAGAGGACTTGTTCAAGAGTTCTTGCCAAAATATGGACTTATTTAAAGAATTAGGTATAGAAGTTCCCATTTCATATATGGATATTCCTGTTGAAATGGAAGATTATAGAAAATATTATGATAAATTTATCCATATAGTGAATGAATACATTCATAATATAGAACAAAGCAAGAAGGATAAAATTAGATGAAATTGTATTTTACTAAAACAATAGAGTTAATTAGAAAAAATTTATTAAATTTATTAAAATTTTATAATTTGTTTACATCTTCCTGACAACTTTTTTTGGACAATATTATACAATAGAAGACATATCAATAAAATAATAAAATAATGAAAAGAGGAGTAAATATGTGTCAGTTAAAGAAAACATTGGGTGAAATTGTTTATGAAACAAGAAAAAGTAAAAGAATATCTCAGGAGATGTTGGCCGAGAAAGTAGGTGTATGCAAAAGAACTATTATGGATATAGAAAAAGGTACAGCAAATCCGAAATTTGAACTTTTATATATGTTGGTAAGAGAATTGAATTTACCCCTTAATCAGATTTTTTATCAGGATTTGGATGAAGTTTCAAATTTGAAAGAAGAACTTATGCAGGAAGTGAAAAATTGTTCAGAAGAGGAAATGAAGTTTATTTTAACAGTAGTAAAAAGCCTGCAAAAAGCTTGGGAGGAGAATGAGAAATAAAATTATAAGTATTAACATTTAATTTTTTTATCAAGTATCATAATAATTTGGAAATAAAAAAAGGTATCCATATGAATTATGGAACAGGTAATAAGCACTGCTGTACAAAGAAATAAGTCGGCAGTGTTTATTTTAGATTTGACAAAAGCAGGTAAATAAGGTATCATAAATTTAACAATGATTATTGTTATGATAACGAAGGGATTTGTTTTGTTTGCTTTTTTCAAGGAGGAAATTAGGATGGAAAAAAAGAAAGGTATAATATCGGCCATATTCGCAATAATGTCTGTATGTCTTCTGACATTATCAGTTTATGCTACAAATGGAAAAAATTCAGTAAATGTAAAGGCGAATTCACCACAGATTTATAGAGTAGTAGTACCAGCAGGCACTAATGGTGCTTTTGATTTTACAATTGACCCGTATGGTATGACCACAATAGGTGCATCCGGACAAACATTAGATAAGCTTTTGGAAAATCCGCCGGGATTGGTAACATCTGATGCGATTACAATTGAAAATAAATCCGCCTCAGATGTTGCTGTAACAATTGAGGCAACTCTGTCTTTGCCATCTGGCGTAAATATTAGTCTGGCAAAGTCTGAAAATGAGGCAAGAACAGGAATAGCAGATTTATATTTAAAAATGTCACCAGTTCTTTCTTCCGGAACAAATAACACAATACCAGATATAGTGTTTACTCAAATTGGACAGACAGAAAAAAAAGAATTTACTCTGGAAGGAGCTGGAGCTGGAAAAAATTCTGCTTATAACTTTGTTGTAGATGGATATGCCAATCCAAATTCAAAAGTATGGGCAGGTATGACATCTCAAACAATAGGTCTTGATATAGTATATTCTTTTAAAGATAACAGCAAAGATGAAACAAGTAGTGAGGATAGCAGCGGAGTTACTACTCCAAGCAGCAGTCAGACAGTAACAAAGGACCCGTCAAGTGAAACACAAACAAAAGACCCATCAGGTCAGACAACAACACCTCCAACACCTCCGGATGTTAAAGATGATGTTGAATATAAAGATGATATTCAAGGATTTACAATGTATATCAACAAAACAAATTTATCAGCCACTCCTACAAAGATTTGTATTATTTATAAGAATAAACCTTATAACTTATCTCAGTTTGGACTTGTAGTTATAGAATCAGAGGGTAATAACTATAAAATTGCTGTTTCAGATTATTCAATAGAACCTGGTACATATGATTTACTTGTATATTCTGGAAATACAGTTATCTATGATAAGGCACAATTACATGTAAAATAAGAGGAAAGAACAGACATTTAATGAATGTTAATAAAAGGCCGAGGAGGCAATATGTTTGAAAAACTAGTGATAATAATAAAGAAGATTCCATATGCGACATTTCCAATTATATTTGTGATGGCAGTATTGCCGCTGATTGTTCATTATTATGAATTTGAGGCACATTTAAACATGATGTCATGGTATGTATCAAATGACCAGACAGGAGATATGTTTAACTATTATAAAAGTGAATATTTAGTGACAACTGCTGTCATCATGATAATAATAGTAATTGCAGGCTTAATATTTAGCAAAAAATATCATTTTCACAAAGCCTTTATTCCATTGATTTTATATGCAGTATTGATTGTTTTGTCGACCATCTTTTCTGAGTACCGTTATTTTTCATTAAATGGTATGGATAATCATTTTGAGACAGTGTATGTATTGCTCTCTTACTGCCTGTTAGTAGCGTTTTGCTATTGGTTTGCGGACTCAAAAAAAGCGGTAAAGTTTATTCTTTACACATGGCTGATAGGAATTGCGCTTATAGGACTGATAGGATTTCTTCAGGTAATAGGGCATGACTTGTATATGACAGATTTTGGAAAATATCTGATACTGCCGGAGGAAATAAGAAAGGCATTGGGAAAAACCAAGGATTTTGTTTTTAATTTCCCTGAAGGGATTGTATATATGACTTTATACAATCCGAATTATGTGGGATTTTATGCGGCATTAACCATTCCGATTCTTACTGCGTTGTTTGTTTTTGTAAAGAACTGGTTTATAAAAATTGCAGGTTTTGTATTGAATGTAGTGATTTTTCTCTGTTTAATGGGGTCAGGGGCCAGAAATGGTATGATTGCAGTATTTTGTTCTCTCCTTTTTATGCTTGTGCTGTTTCGAAAAAATTTAAAGACAAAGTGGATTTATTTTACAATTTCTTATGCATCTATGGTAGCTGTTTTTGTGATATTTAATATTGTAAAAGGCGGTATGGTGACAGAACGTCTGGAAGCAGGGTTTGAAGTGGAAAAGGATACCAGTGAGAAACTGGAAAAGATAGATACAAATGATGAAAATGTAACTATTACTTATGATGGACATGATTTGGTGATTACAATGGCATTGTCACAGGAAGAAGGAGCAACGATAGCTCTTGTGGATGAAAATGGCATTGTAGTTGAAACAGAACGCCAGAATACAGAAGGATTTAGTTATAAGATTTTAGATGACAGATTTCCATTTACAATAAATATTGGAAAAGTGTCGGAATATTATGGATTTGCAGTAGAAATTGAGGAAAAATCGTGGGTGTTTTCAAATCAGACAGAATATAATGGCTACTATTTTTATTCACCATATGGAAAGTTTACCAAGATAGAAACTGCCAAAACAGCTATTTTTACTAATTACAGTAAGCTGGCAAGCGGGCGTGGATATCTTTGGGCAAGAACAATTCCATTGTTAAAAGATTATTTGATTTTGGGTTCTGGTCCAGATACCTTTACAGTTGTATTTCCGCAAAAAGATTATGTAGCAGCTTCAAAAATGGGATATGATAAATTGACAGTTACAAAGCCTCATGACTTGTACCTTCAGATTGGAACGCAGACAGGTGTGCTTTCGTTGATTGCAGTTTTGGTATTTAATGTTATTTATCTTTGGGAGTGTTTGTGTCTTTACTGGAAAAGAAGAGCAAATGATTTTCTGCAGTATATGGGAATGGCAATTATGATAGCAGTGATTGGATATTTGATTTCAGGTATTATTAATGATTCTACTATTACAGTTGCTCCGATATATTGGTGTTTGATGGGAATAGGTCTTGCTATAAATCATTTGGTGAAATGCAAGCGAAAAGAAGAATTGAATTGAGATACTTTTTTGTCATGTATGGTAAACTTTTTTTGTCAATATGCCGATACTTGTATTATAGTATATTAGATTTTTCAGTAAGAACAAAGGAATGTTCATGTTATTCAAGGAGGAAAGATAGATGGTATTACAACATAATCTGACAGCAATGTTTACAAATAAACAGCTTGGTGTTACAACAAAACAGCAGGCAAAATCAGCAGAAAAATTATCTACCGGCTATCGTATTAATCGTGCAGCCGATGATGCTGCGGGGCTTCAAATTTCAGAAAATATGCGCAGACAGGTTCGGGGCCTGAATAAAGCTAGTAAAAATGCGGAGGATGGAATTTCATACTGTCAGGTAGCTGATGGAGCTATGGGTGAAATAGACAATATTGTTCATCGTGTAAAGGAATTATGTATACAGGGTGCAAATGATACTAATACGGATGCTGACAGAGAGGCGATTCAGAGAGAAATTGATGCCTTGGCTGATGAGATAGGAAATATTACAGATAATACAGAATTTAATACATTAGATGTATTTGGAAGAAATTTAAATGTTACAATTACACATCCAGATGGAACAACAGAGAATACAATACAGGCAGTTACAGGTAATAATTATGGATTGGGAATAGTTCTTGGAGCTGGTAATGTATCTTCTGACACAAAGGGTGTTTTATCTTCTGCTGGAAGCTGGAGTGTAACTGGTACGCCTGTTGATTCCGATATAGCAGTTTATAAAAATAATAAATTAGCCCAGTTGGAAAATCTGATAGGAGCAGACCCTAAAAGCTATACAGCCGTAATAGGTGCAAATCCGGGTCTGGCTGGCCAAAATCCACTTGAAATTGCTGTGGGTTCTGGAAAGGTTACTCTTTCCTATAATGCGCAGGCAGTTGGTATGGGAAATCAGAACTATACTCTGACATCTGCCACCTATACGGATGCCGCAGGTAATGTGAAGGATTATGGAACATTAGTACCTTCAAAGGGAGAAGCACCATTGCTGGAAAAGGAGTATAACTACTCGACACTGGATTTTCAGACCGTTGGAGCAGGAAGTTCACCTGTGGTTTCAGATTTATATAATCAGGGATTTAGTGTTGGATGTGCAGGAGATTCAGGATATTACAGTGTTATGTTTACAAATGATGCCAGTGACCAGCCGTATAGTTATAATCAAGGTGATTCGAATATATTGAAAATATATATAGGTGATTTGGAAAATAGTGCTGCTCCTGATGCAGGACAAGAGATTGTCTCAAGAATTATGACATATGCAGATATAATGGAATCAGGTATGGCTTCCAATGGTTATGCTCAGTTTGCATGTAATGATAGCGCACCGGATAATCCGGCTAAACTTTATATTCTTAATAACAGAGGAACAGAATATAAAGGCGGAACATTTGAATTGATTGGTCGTGGAACAAATGGAGAACAGGTTTCATCAGATACTGTTAATCGTACTGCAGCAGACGGTACTGTATATACATATGAGGATAGGGGGTTGTGGATACAATCCGGTGATTTGGAACTCAGTGGAATAATGGTAGAAAAAGAGTGGCTTACAAGAGCAAATATAGGATTGGACCGAGTTTGTGTGGACAGCTTTGAGACAGCTTCAGCAAGTATTGCAGCATGTGACCGTGCACTTGAAAAGGTCAGCAGCGCACGTTCAAATATGGGTGCATATATGAACAGAATGGAGTATGCAGTGGCTGTTGATGATAATACAAGCGAAAATGTACAGAGTTCGGAATCCAGACTTCGTGATACTGATATGGCAGACGAAATGGTACAGTATTCGAGGTCAAATATTCTTGCACAGGCAGGGCAGTCTATGTTAGCACAGGCAAACCAGAGTACACAGGGAATTCTATCATTGCTTCAATAGTTAGCTTTCTTTTAAATGAATACTTCAGCTTTAAACATTGGATTTAAAGTTGAAGTATTTTATTTAGGTGGTATAGAGTATAAAAAAGCATAAAAACAATTTATTTGTTTGATTTAGGAGGAAGTAATTCATGCATGCAGATAAAAACATAAAAGAACGTATTTTTTTGGCATCGCCTCATATGTCAGAAGAAGGTTATGAAAAAAAGTTTGTAAAAGAAGCTTTTGATACAAACTGGATAGCACCTCTGGGAAAAAATGTAAATGAATTTGAAAAAGAGGTCTGTGTTAAAACAGGTGCAAAAGCGGCAGTTGCCCTTTCATCGGGAACGGCTGCTATTCATCTTGCGCTGAAATTGACAGGAGTAAAAAACGGAGACTTGGTGTTTTGTTCTTCACTTACTTTTTCTGCTAGTGCAAATCCGATTATCTATGAAGGTGGAAAGCCAATATTTATTGATAGCGATGAAAAAACGTGGAACATGAGTCCAGATGCTTTGGAAAAGGCATTTATAAAGTATAAGGCTATGGGGAAGAGTCCAAAGGCTGTAATTGTAGTACATTTATATGGTATGTCTGCTAATATGGAAGCAATTATGAAAATATGCAAAAAATATAAGTGTCCTGTTATTGAAGATGCTGCGGAAAGTTTGGGAACACTTTATCAATTGACTGATGATATGAAAGGTCCTGATGGACAAACTATACTGAAAGGTGAAAAAAGAAGCCTAGGAACTATGGGAGACTATGGAATTCTGAGTTTTAATGGAAATAAGATTATTACATGTTCTGGCGGAGGGATGCTATTGTGCAATACCAAAGATGCAGAGGAGAAAGCAAAAAAGGCACTTTACTGGGCTACACAGGCGAGGGAACCTGCCAGATGGTATCAGCATACAGAGCTTGGTTATAACTATCGTATGAGTAATGTGGTGGCTGGAATTGGCAGAGGACAGCTTATGGTTTTGGAGCAAAGAGTGGAAAAGAAAAGAGAATTATATGATATATATATGGACAAAATAGGTTCTTTGTATGGAGTATCATTGATGCCTATGCAGGATAATATTTATAGCAATTGTTGGCTGACAGCGATTCGGTTAGATAATAATTGTCCAGTGAAACCAATGGATATTATGGATGTATTGGAGAAAAACAATATAGAAAGCAGACCAGTGTGGAAACCTATGCATCTGCAACCATTTTTTTCAGAATATGATTTTGTAAGCCAGATACAGGAACCAATGAAAATGATAAATAAAGAAAATCAGGCAGACAACAGTGTTGCAGGACAGATATTTGATACAGGCGTTTGTCTTCCGAGTGATACAAAGATGAATGATGAGGATATGGAAAGGGTGTGCAGTGTGATAAAAAATCTGTGGAAGTAAAAAGAAAATGTGGTGTTAAGAAGTATATAAAAATATAAAAAATTAGTATTAGATGCAAAAACATTAAATATAGTGAAATATTTTTGATACAGGCGTATTTTAAATAAAAATATATAAGGTAAGGAGAATTGTATCTATGGGTCATAAAAAGGGAATTTATGAAAGATATGTAAAACGACCACAGGATTTTTGTCTTTCACTGGTGGCGGTTGTAGTATTGAGTCCTGTGATGGGGATTACAGCGTTACTTGTCAGAAAAAAGCTTGGCAGTCCGGTTTTGTTTACACAGGATAGACCGGGGCTGAATGGAAAAATATTTAAGATGTATAAATTTAGGAGCATGACAAATGCAAAGGATAAGGATGGAAAGTTAATGTCAGATGAAGTGAGGTTGACGCCTTTTGGCAGAAAGCTTCGAGCAACATCATTAGACGAGCTTCCGGAATTGTTTAATATTATCAAAGGTGATATGGCGATTGTGGGACCAAGGCCGTTATTAGTTCGTTATTTGCAAAGATATGACAAGCATCAGGCAAGACGTCATGAGGTACGGCCGGGTTTTACAGGATATGCGCAAGTACATGGAAGAAATGCAATTAGTTGGGAAGAAAAATTTGATAAAGATGTGTATTATGTAGACCATATATCATTTTTGGAAGATTGGAAAATTATTTTTCGGACAATTAAGACAGTATTGAAGAGGGAAGGAATCAGCAGTGAGACAGCAGCGACGATGGAAGAGTTTATGGGAAATGGAGAGTGAGGTTTGAGAAACAAACTGTGATAAGAAAGGTTGGAATAAATAGAGAAATGAAAGGTTTATTAATTGCTGGTGCCAGTGGACATGGAAAAGTGATTGCTGATATTGCAACAAAGTCAAAACAATATGAAACAATTTTATTTTTGGATGATGATAAGAATATTCATGAAGTTATGAGTTTTCCTGTGATTGGTACAATTATACCTGATATGGAACTATTTGTCCAATGGTTTGGACATTCCAATATTGAAATTATCATAGCCATTGGAAATAGTCAAATACGTATGAAAAAGCAGCAAATGTTTGAGAAAATTGGAATGCGAATAGCGACTTTGATTCATCCTAGTGCAGTAATTGGACAGAATGTTGTTATTGGAGCTGGCACAACAGTAATGGCAAATGCAGTGATAAATAGTGGTACAAAGATAGGAAAAGGCTGTATTATTAATACAATGTCGTCTGTGGATCATGATAATCTGATAGAAGATTATGTGCATATATCAGTGGGAAGCCATTTGGCAGGAACAGTATCAGTAGGAAGTCATACATGGATAGGAATTGGAGCAATAGTGAGTAACAACATAAAGATTTGTGAACATTGTATGATAGGTGCGGGTGCAGTAGTAGTAAAGAATATTTTACAAAAAGGAGTTTATATTGGAATTCCAGCAAGACAGATTTAAATGAAACAAATAACTTATGAAAATTAATTAAGGCTTGATTATAGAGAAGTAGAAAAGGCTTTGGAGCAAATAATATGAAAATATTAATTTTGGCAAATAATGATGTGGGATTATACAAATTTCGAAGAGAATTAATTATAAAATTAATAGAAATGGGACATCAGATTTTTATTTCACTTCCAAACGGAGAATTGATTTCAAACTTAAAAAAATTGGGTTGCAAGTTTATTAATACTCCTATTGACAGAAGAGGAATGAATCCATTTACAGATATGAAATTGTTTTGTTGTTATCATAAAATTATAAGGAACATACTTCCAGATATAATAATTACATATACTATAAAACCCAATATATATGGCGGCTTGGCTGCAAGACAAAGAAAGATTCCTTATTATGTAAATATCACAGGTCTTGGAACTGCTTTTCAAAAGGAAAATTTAATAAAAAAGACAGTAATTTGTTTATATAAAATTGCATGTAAGAGAGCAAGGGTTCTTTTTTTTGAGAATAAAGGAGATTGTCAAAGATTTCTTACAGAAAAAATAGCTTTAAAAGAGCACACATATGTATTGAATGGTGCAGGAGTAAATACACAAGACTATCCGTTTGCTGAATATCCAAAACAGGAAAATTCAACTCGTTTTTTATTTATAGGAAGAATAATGAAGGAAAAAGGAATTGATGAACTGTTGGCGGCGTTTTCAAAATTAAAAAAGGAAGAAAGTGTTATATTGGATATGGTAGGACCCATAGAAGATATGCAATATCAAGAAAAGATAGATAAATTAGTTGCGTTAAAAGAAATACATTATTATGGTTTTCAAGAAGATGTAAAGTCTTATATTAAAAAATGTCATTGTGTAGTATTACCATCTTATCATGAAGGAATGGCTAATGTACTTTTAGAGGCAGGAAGTATGGGAAGACCATTAATTGCCAGTAAAATTTATGGATGTAAGGAAGCAATTAATGGTAAAAATGGAATGACAATAAAGTGCAGAGATGTAGAAGATTTATATAATAAAATGAAAAAGTTTGTTATGTTGACATACGAAGAAAAACAAAAAATGGGTATGGAATCACATAGATATATTTCAGAAAGATTTTCAAAAGAAAAAGTGGTAAAGGAAACAATAGAAAAAATATTTGCAAAAGGCATGTAAATTATGGAGAAATTAAAGAAAAATGGGTTAAGTAAATTGAATATTTTGCTGATGGTAATTATGGATATACTTTTAATTCAGTGTGCAGCAGTGTTGCCATTATTTATCCGATTTGATTTTTCATTTATGGATATTGGTACTAATTATTTGGAATATGTGAAAGAATATATGTTTATTAATACAATTATTACTTTGTGTGTATTTGCATATTTTAAATTTTATAGTACTTTATGGCAATATGCCGCACTTGGGGAAATGGTAAATATAATTATTGCGGTTATAGTTTCAGCAGTGATTAATTTGACAGGAATTTTTGTATTTATAGGCAGAATGCCTTTAAGCTATATTGTTTTATATCCAATATGTATGGGCGTACTGATAGGGAGCGAGCGTATTCTTTATCGATATATGCTTTTGAAATTAAGAGTAAGCAAAATACGTTCAGGTAATCCTGAAGAAATGGGTATTAATACAATGATTATAGGAGCTGGAGAGGCAGCACGAACCCTTATTCGTGAGTTTAAAAGCAGTCCTGAAACTTATAATATTATTCAATGTGTAATTGATGATGATGACAAAAAAAAGGGAAAATATATTCAGGGACATCTAGTAGTGGGAGGAAGAGAAAAAATACAGGAGTATGTGAAACGATATCAGATACAGGAGATTATTGTAGCTATGCCTTCAGCGAATAAAAAGGAAATTAGGAAAATACTTGAAATCTGTAAAGAAACAAATTGCAAATTAAAGATTTTACCGGGGATTTATCAGTTAGTGAAAGGTGAGGTGGAAATTTCAAAGCTTAGAGAAGTTCAAATAGAGGATTTACTAGGAAGAGAGTCAATTAAAATTAATTTAGATGAAGTTGTAGGATATTTGGAAGGAAAAACGATACTTGTTACTGGGGGCGGGGGTTCTATAGGAAGTGAATTATGCAGACAGATAGCAGCTTATTATCCTAAAAAACTTATTATAGTGGACATTTATGAAAATAATGCTTATGAAATACAGCAAGAGTTAAAAAAAGAATATACAAAGATGGAGTTGATTGTGCTGATAGCATCTGTAAGAAATACTCATCGAATGGATTCTATTTTTTGTAAATATAAACCAGATGTAGTATACCATGCTGCTGCGCATAAGCATGTTCCACTTATGGAGGACAGCCCAAATGAAGCTATTAAAAATAATGTATTTGGCACTTACAAAACAGCTATAGCGGCAGCAAAATATGGGATAAAAAGATTTGTTTTAATTTCATCAGACAAAGCAGTAAATCCAACAAATATTATGGGTGCTTCAAAAAGAATTTGTGAGATGATTATTCAAACATTAGATAAAGAATATGAAACAGAATTTGTAGCAGTACGATTTGGGAATGTCCTAGGAAGTAATGGAAGTGTGATTCCATTATTTGAAAAACAAATATTGAATGGTGGACCAGTAACAGTAACACATCCAGATATTATAAGATATTTTATGACAATTCCAGAAGCGGTATCACTAGTATTACAGGCAGGTGCTTATGCAAGAGGTGGGGAGATTTTTATATTGGATATGGGCGAACCAGTTAAAATTCTTGACCTTGCCAAAAATTTGATTCAATTATCAGGATATACTCCATATGAGGATATTGATATTGTATTTACAGGATTGAGACCAGGAGAAAAGCTTTATGAGGAGCTGCTTATGAAAGAAGAAGGAATGAGGGATACCAGCAATAAGCTGATATATATTGGAAAACCAATAGAAATTGAAGAAGAAGTATTTAAGAAACAATTGGAAAAGTTAAAGGAATTGGCATATCAGGATGATAAAGATATTAGGAAAATTGTCAAAGAGATTGTAGAAACGTATCAATATGAATAAATATAAGGAGCAGATATATATTTTTGATGAAAAAAAGAATTTTACATATATTAAATTCAAGGTCATATTCGGGGGCTGAAAATGTAGTATTTTCTATTATTGAACATTTGAATGAATATGAATTTGCATATGTTTCAAGGAAAGGAGCTATTCAAAAAAGATTGGAAGCACATGGAATACAATATTATTTACTAGATAAGCTTACTGTAAATGAAATAAAAAGATGTGTTTTAGATTTTAAACCTGATATTATTCATGCGCATGATTTTACTGCAAGTATATTATCATGTTTTTTACATTATAGAATTCCAATTATTTCACATTTGCATAATAATCCTCCTTGGATAAAAAAGTATGGAATTAAGAGTTTTTTATATTATTTTTTTGCAGATAGATATAAAAGAGTATTAGTTGTGTCTGAAGCAATTTTATCAGAGTATGTGTTTAGGAAAAAAATAATAAAGAAAGCAGTTATTATACATAATCCTATTGATTTTGATAAAATTAGTAAGATGGCAAAGGAAGGTTCTGTTAAGAAATATGATATTATTAATTTAGGGAGATTGAGTCAACAAAAAAATCCAAAATTATTTATAGATATTATAGAAGAGTGCGTAAGAAATAAACTTGAAATAAAAGTGGCTATGATAGGGGATGGGGAGTTATATGATGATGTAAAATCATATATTTATGAGAAGCATATGGAAAAATATATAGATATATTAGGATTTAAAGAAAATCCTTATTTATATTTACAACAGTCAAAGATTTTGTGTATTCCATCTTTATGGGAGGGATTTGGAATGTCAGCAATAGAAGCATTAGTATTGGGAAAACCAGTAGTGGCTTCAAGTGCAGGAGGATTATCAAAAATTGTTAATGATTCATGTGGCAAAATATGTTACTTAAAAAAAGAGTACGTAGAGGAAATTATGAATTTAATGCTTGATAAAGAATATTATGAGAAAAAATCAAAGAATGCTGTAAATAGGGCTAAAAATCTGCAAATAAAGATAAATTATTATGATAATTTGAGAAAGATTTATGAAAAAATAAATAGATAATATCATAAAAATAAAAAAAGAAGTAAAACATTTATTTTATAAAGTAAAAATAGTTGGAGATATTTTATATTATGCAAGTGCAAAATGAAATCGTTACAGTAATTACTCCTACATATAATCGAAAGAAATATTTGAAAAGATTGTATAATTCTTTATGTAATCAAACAGTGAAAAATTTTAAGTGGTTAATTGTAGATGATGGTTCAACAGATTTGACAAAACAACAGGTGGAGAGTTTTATAGATGAAGGACTGTTGGATATTATATATTTGGAAAAAGAAAATGGAGGTAAACATACCGCTTTAAATTTAGGAATACAGTATATTCATTCACCATTAACATTTATTGTAGATAGTGACGATATACTTACCAAAAATGCAATAGAGTTAATACAAAAAGATTATGAAAAAATTCTTTCTCCAAAGTATTGTGGGTTAGTTTATTTAAGGGGATATGATAAAGCAAAAGTAATAGGAACTAAGTTTGTAAAAGAAGGATATGCAAATTTAAATAGCATTAGATTTAAACAGCATATTAGCGGAGACAAAGCAGAAGTTTGGAAGACAACATATTTAAAAAGATATCCATTTCCAGAATTTGAAGGAGAAAAATTTATCGGAGAGCATTTAGTATGGTGTCAGTTATCAGAAAAGTATGATATGTATGTAAAAAATGACATTATTTATATTACGGAATATTTACCTAATGGATTAACAAATATGGGGAGAAAATTAAGAATACAATGTCCATTAGGGGGGATGGCATCTTCGCAGATATTAACTAAAAGAGGATACCCTATAAAAACCAGAATAAAAAACAGTATTTTATATACTAGTTACGGTTTTTTTGCAAAGAAGAAAATAAAAGAGATATTAGAATACGATTTATATAATATATTCATTATTTTAATGCTACCATTTGGATATTTGTTATATAGATGGTGGAAATATAAATATATGTGAAATTCAATAGTCATTAAAGGTTATAAGTTGGGAGGGTGTAAAATTTATGAAGAGTAAAGATTTTTTGATTTTATTTTTTAATAATGCAAACGAAGAAAATCTTTTTTTAGATTTGTTAAATAAGTATCCCCAAATTGAGAGTGATTGTACTTTTAAATGGGTGAATCGTTTTTTTAGAATTATTAGACGCATACATTTTAAAAGTAATTTACCAGGCACTGGTATATGGTTAAATAAATGGAAAAAAGATATTTACCAAAAAAAATGTATTATTTGTAATGCCACTTACTATTCTCCCAAGATACTTAAATGGATAAGAAAAAAGAATTCAAAAGTGAAATTGATTAATTATTACTGGGATATAATAGAAATTTCAAAATATCCAATAAAAAAATCAAAAGATTTTTCTAATTGGTCATTTAATAAAAAAGATTGTATACAATATAAGATGAATTATAACCCTCAGTTTTATTTAAATACTATGTACTTATCTAAAGTAGAAGTGATATATGATATTGTATATGTAGGAGCTGAACATGTTAATAGAAGAAAAATATTAGAAAAATATATTGAGTTATTTAAAAAGATGAATTTAAAATATTTTTTGTATCTTGTAACTCCCTGTATCAAGGCTGATTTTGATATATATCATAAAGAAAAATTAGATGAAAAAAATTTTAATTATATAATGTCTCAAGGTAAAGCAATATTAGAAATAATTGATGCAGGATTTGAATGGGAAACACAAAGACCATTATTAGCATTATCAAATAATAAAAAGCTGATTACTAATAATATAAGTATAAAAAGAGAAAAATATTATTCTCCAGATAATATATTTATTTTAGGTTCTGATAATGAAAAAGATTTAATTGGCTTTTTAAATAAACCATTTAAAACTATATCTGCGGATATTATGAATTATTATAATGTAGAAGAGTGGATTCAAAGGTTTTAGCATAGTTTTGGTATCTTAAAAATGAATTATGAGAAATTGTTGTAGAAAAAATCTTTATATGACTATATGAATTAAATTAATTTATAAAGTAATTAGGAGAAAAAATGATAAGTGTAATTATACCAGTTTATAATTCTGAAGAATATATAGAAGAATGTATTCAATCAGTGTTAGCCCAGAATTATGATGATTTTGAGTTGATTATTGTAGATGATGGTTCTACAGATGATAGTTATTTTATATGTAAAAAATATGCTGAACAAGATGATAGAGTTAAATTGATTAAAAAGAAAAATGCAGGTGTATCTTCCGCAAGATATGAAGGACTAAAGATAGCACAGGGAGAGTATATTACATTTTTGGATAATGATGATGTATGGCTTCCTGATTTTTTAAAGTTTACAATAGAGATTATGAATGATGAAACAGATATTGTAGTTGTTTCAAGCGATAGCGTTTTGTCAGAAAATATTCCTTCTTATATTGAATCGTTATTATATATAAATCAAAAAATTCAAATTATAGAGGAATACATTGGTTCACAAGCAGCAGAGGAAATAATAGATTTTTCAAGATATAAAATTTCGAAACCATTATGGGGAAAATTATATCGGAAAGAATTTTTGTTGAATTTGCATTTAGAGTTATATGCAAATAAAATACCAGTTCTTTTTTTTGAAGATGTATTTGCATTAAATATTATATTAATAAATGCAAGAAAAGTTAAATTTTCTAATGAGATACTATATATTCAGAGAATACTTTCTGCCAGTCAGTCACATAGTGGAAAATTAAGTGAATTTTATTTTAATCAAATTGATTCATATGCTTTGTTATACACTTATATGGAAGAGAAATCTGTATCTAAGATTCTAAATAAATGTTTAAATGATTATGATAAATGTTTACAAAGAATTTGGTATAAATTAAAACATGAAAATATAAATCGTGATGATATACTATCGATTTGTAGTCGTATTGATTCTAGATATAATGAGTATTATAAAAAATTTTTACATATAGATACAGGTATTATAAGGAAAGTAAACATGTTTTTGTTTAAAAATTGCAGATGTATTTGGGAGTATACATTAGGATTCTTTTATTTTAAAATAATATCTATATGTAAAAGAAAATTGGTATTTTATTCCTTACATAAACAGGTATTTATTAATTAAAATAAAAAGTTATATATTATATGTAATAGAAAGAGTGAAGTGATATGTATAACAGAGATGTTGAATCAGAAAAAATATTATCTGAATGTATGGAAGCCTTAAAAAATTTAAATGAAATGTTTAAGCAATATGAAGGTAAGACATCAAAAAGTATAGGAATAAATAGAATTTTTAGTTATCTCAAGAATTTTAAGGTATGTAGTTTAAAAGAGATGTTTTTTAAAAATTATAGAATGATAAAAATTAATCATAAAAAATTACCAAGCCCAATTTATAAAAAAGAAATATCCGAGAAAATTAATTATTTTTCTCAAGAGAAAATTGTTGTATATACGGTAATATTTGGAAAATACGATTCTGTTCAAGAACCTTTATTTGTACCAGATAATTGTGAATTTATTATTTTGACTGATATGGAACTGCAAAAAAATTCTAAGTGGAAAAAATATGATATGCAGAAGGTAGCAAGTATAATACAAGGAATGACTTCAATAGAAAAAAATAGAATTTTTAAAATGAAGCCGGAAATATTGTTCCCAGAATATAAATATTCAATTTATATAGATGGAAATATACAGGTTATTTCAGATTTAACGGAAATGATTCATAAGATTCCTGAATGTGGTGTTGCAATGCATTGGCATGCTCATAGAATATGTGTATACGATGAAATTGAAACAGTTAGATTATTAAAGTTAGATAAAAAAATAAACTTAGATAAACATATGGAACATATTATGGAAGGTGGAATGCCAAATAACTATGGATTATTAGAATGTAATGTGATTGCTAGAGAACATAATAAAGAAAGCTGCAAAAAATTGATGGAAGATTGGTGGAAGGAATTTCAGATATACAGTAAACGTGACCAAATTTCTTTTCCATATGTATTGTACAAAAATGGGATAAAAGTAAAAGAAGTAGCAACACTTGGCCATAATGTTAAGCAAAATTATGCTCTAAGGATAAATTCACATAAAAAACAATAAAATTATGAGGAAATCAAAAGGAAGGTAAATTGATGAGAATTATAAATAAAGTAAAACAGATGTTGTATTATTTTTTTAACATAGAATTATATACGCCAATTACAAGGTTTAAACGAAGGGGAGGAGTAATAGGTAAAAATTGTGAAATATTTCCTAATGTAGAGTTTGGAAGTGAACCATATTTAATTACCATAGGAAATAATGTTAGAATTACAAATGGTGTCAGATTTGTAACACATGATGGAGGTATGTGTGTATTAAGAAATATGGAGATGCTTAAGAATGCAGATTTATTTGGAAGAATTAAAATAGGAAATAATGTATTTATAGGATGGAATACAATTATTCTGCCAAATGTTAAAATAGGAAATAATTGTATTATTGGATGTGGCTCAGTAGTAACAAGAGATATCCCTTCTAATTCAGTAGCTGCGGGATGTCCGGCAAGGGTAATAGAGAGTATTGATGAATATTATAAGAAAAATAAAAATAAATGTGATTTTACAAAAGATAAAAGTTGGAAGGAGAAAAGAGACTACCTTGAAAGAAAATATAGAAATGGGGATAATTAGATGTATTCGAAAAAATTATTAAAAAGAATCTATAAACTTCTTTTTAATCAACAATATAAGATACAATATTTTTGTGAATACATAGGTTCTGAAAATAAAATCAAACATAAATTCTTAAAAAGATATATGAGAAAATGGTTGGCGAGAAAATATCATATTATTATTGGTTTCCATGCAATAATCGGTAAAAATATTATAATGCCGCATCCACAGAATATTGTAATCGGAGAAGGTGCAGTGATTGGAAATAATGTTACCATATATCAAGATGTAACAATAGATGCAAAAGAAAAGAATAGTGTTGATATTTATAATCTTCAAAGCTGCTATCCTCGGATTTGTAATAATGTGTGTATTTATTCAGGGGCAAAAATTATTGGTAATGCTTGTGTGAAAGAAAATAGCATTATAGGCAATAATGCAGTTGTAATAGAAAATACAGAAAAAAACGGAGTATATGCAGGAGTTCCTGCCACATTGATAAAAAAAAGAGAAGACTCTGATAATTTGAGGGGTGGGGCAAGAATTTTGATTTTAAATAATGCTGCTACTACTTACTATTTTCCATATATATGTACAGAGTATTTGGATGTTAGAAAAGCATTTTCATATAAAAGATATTTTCTGCCATTAAGGATTTTTAATCGAATAGTAAGCAGAATGGAAATATTTTATGGTAGCATTTTAGGTGAATGGTATGAGGAGATAGATAAATATAAGAAAATTATTGTGTTTGATAATGCGTGGAACAGTTATTTGAATAAATGTTTATCAAAATATAGAGGAAAAAAGATTTTATATATTTGGAATCCAGCAGAGCAGATTTTTTCACATAATAATATCAATAAATTAAAAAGTGTATTTGATAATATTTACAGTTTTGATAAACAAGATTGTAAAAAATATCAAATATCATATTTTCATTCTGTTTATACAAGTCAGATATTATCAGAAAATAAGAAAATAAAATATGATATCTGTTTTATAGGAGCTGATAAGGGAAGAACGAAAAAATTAAAGCAATTATATAAGTTATTTTGTACATATAATCTAAAATGTAGATTTTATATATATAGCGAAGATAAAAAGGAACAGGAGGAAGGATGGAGTGTAGATAATACGTGGATTTCATATGAAAAATACTTAGAATGGGTTTTTGCTTCCAGATGTATTTTGGATTTTCCACAAAATGGACAAGAAGGATTTACGATGAGAGTTTTGGAAAGTGCTTTTCTTAATAAAAAATTAATTACAAAAAATGGATCTATTAAAAAAAGTGATTTGTATAAAAAAGAAAATATTTTTATTATAGGACAGGATAAGTGGGAAAAGTTATATGAATTTATAAATAGTAATACAATTCCTTATGATAAGGAAATATTAGAAAAATATGATATAGAAAACTGGGCGGAAAATATAGAATAGGAATGGTACAAAGGAATGGAATTCATAAAAAAAACAGGTTTATATTTTATCGGAAATATGTCATCAAAAATAATGACAGCATTATTAGTCCCTGTATATGCATTTTATGTATCAGCATATGATTTAGGAGCATATGATTATTCACAGACTATTATGCAGATTGCAGTACCAATTCTTTATATGGCGATATGGGAGGCAGTATTAAAATATGTAATATCCAGTGAT
The DNA here is from genome assembly GCA_910577835.1 of uncultured Lachnospiraceae bacterium. GTDB lineage: Bacteria > Bacillota > Clostridia > Lachnospirales > Lachnospiraceae > CAG-303. The sequence goes on from CAJTOU010000019.1 coordinate 29,223, forward strand.
GATAAAAACCAACAAAACGAATACATTGGTAATTCATTTTTTCTTTCGTTGTTGTCTACTATTGCTATAATTATGTTTATAATTATTTTTCATTTTATTACGCCATTACCATATCCTGTGCTAGTATGTATTATGATGATTGTATATACTTATTGTATGTTATTACAATATTGTAGCCGTTCTTTAAAGGAAAATACCATATATGTAGTTTCCGGTATAATATCTACAATAATAAATTTTTTGTTTATTTTTTTATTGGTAGTAATATTAAAAAAGGGATTATGGGGGCTATATATTTCTTATATTATGGGACAGGCTGTGGGATGCTCTATATTATTTATAAAATTAAAGTTTTGGACAAGAATATCTTATATACATTTTGAATGGAAAACAGTAAAGATTCTCTTATATTTTTCTATACCAATGGCAGTGAATCTTGCGTCAGGATGGCTAATTAATGGAGCAGGAAAAATTATTATTAATATGAATTTAGGAAATGAAGTTAACGGACTATATTCTTATGCAAATAAATTTGGTACGCTTGTCACAATGATAACAGGAGTTGTCAGTATGGCATTAATGGAGGAGTTTTATATAAGAATGAATGATGAGGGAATTAACTATTATTTCAGTCAAAAATGTAATCAAATATGGGAAATGATTCTAAGTGTTTTTTCTTTTGTATTACCTTTAATTGGTATTTATTATATTTTTATACAAAATACAGAATATTACATATCATTAAAATACGTTCCTATATGTATTATGTCTGCCTGTGTTTCCTCCTTTGCAACAAATGTGGGAGGTGTATTTCAGATAAAAAATATTATGCATTATGCATTTTTAACAACATTAGCAGGAGGAACAGTGACAATTTTAGTAGCTGTTTTATCAGTAGGAAAATATGGAGTAGCAGGTGTTGTAACAGCACAGCTGATGGGCAGTACAACTCTAATGTTTACCAGATATTTAGTGGCACATAAGCTTATGAAATATTCTATGAATTATGATAGAATTATCATATTGCTATTTTTTATATGTGTTGATAGTTTTTTATTATTTCATTTAAAAACCGTATTGAGTCAGTTGGCATTTTTTATTATGAATACAATAGGTATAAGTATTTTTCATATAAACAATATAAAAGCAATTACAAAAATATATAAGAAGAAAGCAAAATACAAAAAAAATATTGAAGGCTGAAATGCACTTTGCAATTTTGATAGAGGAGTATGAAGAATTATGTTGTAATAACTAATGCATTTTATTACTATATAGACCAAGTTTATAAATATAAGGAGACTAAAGAGGAATGGTATTTTCATCTACAATTTATTTATTTGTTTTTTTACCAGTAGTTTTGATTGTTTATTATAATCCAGTTATAAAAGGAAGAACTTTTAAAAATATATTTTTACTATTTGCCAGTTTAGTTTTTTATGCATGGGGAGAACCTGCATTTGTATTTCTTATGTTATTATCAATTCTGGTTACCTGGTTTGCGGGATTAAAATTGCAAAAAACATATTCAAAAATAATATTAATAAGTGTTATTTTTTATCATATAATTATATTGTTTATATTTAAGTATTTAATGTTTATAGTAAGTCAAATTGGTTTGTTAATCAATAAAGATACATCTGCCATCAACATATCTTTGCCAATTGGAATCTCATTTTTTACATTTCAGCTTATATCGTATTTATTTGATATATATTATAAAAAGGCAGATGCACAAAGAAACCCTTTTTATGTAGGTTTATATGTTTCATTATTTCCACAGTTAATAGCTGGACCAATTGTAAGATATGAAAAAATAGCAAAGTCAATAACAAATAGGTCTGAAACTTATGATGATGTAGTTTGTGGCATGCAACGATTTATATATGGACTTGGAAAAAAGGTTTTAATTTCAAATTATGTTGCACAAATAGCAGATAATATATTTGATTATTTAGCGGGAAACACTTCTGTATTAATGGCTTGGCTAGGAGCAGTTTGTTATACATTGCAAATATATTTTGATTTTTCAGGATATTCAGATATGGCAATTGGACTTGGGAGAATGTTTGGATTTAGTTTTGATGAAAATTTTAACTATCCTTATATTTCAAAATCTATTACAGAATTTTGGAGAAGATGGCATATTTCACTAAGTTCTTGGTTTAGAGATTATGTATATATTCCATTGGGAGGAAATAGAGTAAAGAAACCCCGATGGATTTTAAATTTATTTGTAGTCTGGATTTTAACAGGAATATGGCATGGGGCTAATTGGACATTTTTGCTTTGGGGATTGTTATATTTTGTTTTTCTTTTATTAGAAAAGACTTCACAATTTGCAAAAAAATTTATAAATACTCCCTTTTCATATTTTTATACTATATTGATTGTAATTATAACATGGGTAATATTTAGAGCTGATAATATAAAAAAAGCTGTTTTATATATTGGAAATATGTTTGGTATAGGTGTAACTGGATTTATTGATTCAGAGTTTATAGGATATATAAAAATATCAATATTTATATTAACAGTTGCTTGTATTGGGTGTACTCCACTGTTAAAAAATATATTTGCAAATTTTAGAAAAAAAGGAATGGAATGGATAGAATCTGTATGGCTTTTGTTAGTGTTTATAATTTCATTACTTCAAGTGATAAGTTCAACATATAATCCGTTTATCTATTTTAATTTTTAAAAGGAGAAAATAACCATGGAGAAAAAAACAAAAATAGAAAAAGTTATTATAGGTATATGTATAGCTATTCTAATATTTTTTACAGTTACTATAGGTGTAAGGTTCTTAACTAGACAAATTTTAATTAAGCATTTCAAAATAAATAATGCATTTACAGAATTTATTTGGTTTGATAATAGTTTAATCCAGGATTCTAATATATTTCAGATTAATTGGGAAGATTTGTATCCTTTTGATAATATTGATACGCCTATTAATCGCCATACTGATTCTTATATTGAGAAATTTTCAAATATTGTTTTTTCTATAAAAAATAAACTAGAGATATATTCTAAAGATTTTTTGTTTGGATATAATCAACTGGTTTTTTATGCAAAGAATTATGATAATTTAATTGGATGGAATACCAGTTTGGTAGGATTAAATCCAAGTGATACTGCAAAAATTATACATTTAGATAATGGATATTTAACATATGTAGAGCCTTATGTAGAAGAGAAGGATATAATCAACATAGCAAATAATGTTACTGAATTTAAAAATTATTTAAATGATAACGGAATAGATTTTTACTATATAAATGCTGGTTCAAAAGTATGCCCATATGATAAACAGACTTCTTTGACAAATTATGAATTTAGTAATGAGAATGGAGACAATTTAATAAATGCATTGAGTGAAAGAAATGTAAATGTTATAGATATGCGAGATTATATGATAAAAGATAATCTTGATTGGTATAATTCATACTATATTACAGATCACCACTGGAAAACCGAAACCGGATTTTGGGCAGCCGGAGTAATTGCCGAATTATTAAATAGAAATAATGGATTTAAATTTGATAAATATTATTTTTCAAAATCTTCTTATGAGTTTACAAATTATAAAAAATATGTTTTTGGGGCACAGGGACGTACTACAACATTAATAGAATCTAAACCTGAAGATTATACAAAAATAGTTCCATTATTCAATACTAATTTTTCAATTTCAGTTCCTTCAAAAGGAATAGATAAAACAGGAACATATAGTGAGACATTATTTGAAGAAGAAGATTTTTTACAAATAAAAAATTATATAGACAAGGATTTTCTAATTAAAAAGGATGCATATGAATGTGCAGGGATATCAAATGATGCGTTGACTATTATAAAAAATAATAATACAACGGCTAATAAAGATAAAAAAATACTTATGTTACAAGATTCATTTAGTTGGTACTTAACTTCTTATTTAGCATGTGATGTTGGAGAAATAGATATAATTTATCCCGAAGCTTTTACTGGTAGTATAAAAAAATATATTGAAAAAATGCAGCCAGATGTTGTAATTATGATTATGTGTGAAAGAAACATAAGGCCAATAGAAGAATATAGAGAAAATTCCCATACCGCACTATTTGATTTGAGGTGAAATAAATTAATAGAATTATATAATAATAGATAGTTATATATGTCCAGTAGTGTTATGATTAAATATTTAACAGCTGCATTTATTATAATGCATATATAGTGAATCAAAGTTATAAAACAATACAGATTATCTTCATACTGATATTAATACAATAAGATTTTGCTTTTTTAAATTTAAGCAAAGTAGTATTAAGCATCGATTATTGTGTTTATAAAGTTAGGTGAAACTGTAAGAAATTAAATATTAGAAATAATTAAAAAATATATATTAGAGGAGGAATATGGTTTGAAAAAAATACTAAGTATCTATGGCGCAGGTGGTTTGGGAAGAGAAGTTTTGAAACTGGCAAGTATCATAAATATACAATTTCAGTATTGAGAAAAAATTATATTTATTGATGATAATAAAAATTTAGAGGAAATTAATAATGTAAGAGTATATAAGTATCAAGAAGCAAAAGAACTCTCTAAAGATATGATTGAAGCTGTAATAGCGATTGGAGAACCTGAAATCAAGAGTAAAGTATATAACAAACTGTCATATGATAAAATTGATTTTGCTACATTAATTTATCCTGATGAATATATTCCAAAACAAATTTTATTGGAAAAGGAACAATTATTGGAATGGCTTCAGCAGTATATAAAGATATTCCTTTAGATGTAATCACAATGTGAAGAAAAATGAAAATAAAAGAGTATTTTGTTAAGAGGTAAAATATCATACATTTGTTTGACTTGTCATTTTTTCATGTTTATGATAAGTTGAGAACAGTTATCTAGGTATGAAGTTGATTCTTGAAAAATTATATGCTAACTATTAATATAAAGGTTAAATAAATGATAAAATTAGAAAATATTACTTACAATTACAAAAAGTTTTCCCTGCTTAATCAGGTTTCGTTTTCCTTAAAAACGAAGGATTTTTGTATCCTTTTTGGTCCAGAAAATGCTGGAAAAACTCTGTTACTTCATATTATTTTAGGATTTACTTCCAGATATCAGGGAAATATAGAACTGTTGGATATGAAAATCAATGATTCTTTCAAAAAAACAAATATGAAGATGCGATTTGTACCAGAAGCTATAGCATGGGAGGAGAATATTACTATTGCTCAATATCTCAATATAACAATTGCCACCTCGAAGAGCTATGATTTTGAATTGCAAAACAAACTTTGGCAGGAGTTTCAGCTTCCGACAGGTAAAAAAATGCTCCAGATGAGTTATGAACAAAATAAACTCATTCAAATCCTGACGGCAGTATGTTCTGGTCCTGATATACTGATTTTGGACAACCCCGGTTTTTATCTGGATTCTTCTACATATGAAAGGGTTTTACATTATTTAAGGATATGGGTGAAAACTGGTAAAATTGTATTATTGGCTTCTAGGGATTATCCAAATGCAGCAAAGTATGCAAACTGCTATGCATATTTAAAACAAGGACAACTTATCTCTTTTGGAAGAATCAATCGACCGGATTACCGTCAAAAAATTGTTACAGTAACAGGTGGAGATTATACATATCTGGAGAAAAAAATGGATAAGTGTATTGTAAAAGAAAAGCGGACAAGAGTTTATCTATATACGGGCAATATGAAAGAGCTTCCAAATATTCTGTATACTGCAAGATGTCAGGATTCTACAATAGAGGAACTTACGATGGAAGAAGAGCTAGAAAAGAACTATTCTGGATGGGAGTAAAAATGGGAAAATTAATGAAAAGAGAATGGAAGCGCTGGTGGAAAAAGCTTGTAAAGTCTCTAGTGTTTGAGATAATTTTTTTATTTGCATTAATGGCTGTCTGTGCTTTAAATCAAAATGAATTGCAGGTTTATGTGTTTCGTTTTTTTGGGAAATCAACGGCAATTACAGCTTTTTTCGGATATACCTCATGGCAGGGGATGGAAAATATGGCATATTATCTTTTGTTTGTCATGATGTTTCTGAATGCGTTGGTGATATGGAACGCATGTGTACGAACATTACATATTGTGTATATGGACGAAAAGAATCAGACTATATACTCTATGTGCAATCAGATGTACAGCAGACAAAAGCTGGCTGTATCAAAATACCTTTGGGCGCAGATAAGTGCATTGGTTAGTTATCTTATTTTGTCCTTTGCTCTGTGGGGAGCAGTTTTTATTGGAAATCATATCTGGGAGCAGGAAACGGATTTCAGATTGTTGCAGTTACAGACAGGAAGGGTTATGCTTGTTATGATTATGATGGTATCCTTGACTTTTTTGTATGCTGTGTGGACAAAATCTATGAATTATACAAAATATGGATATGTAAGTTTTCTTGTACTTGGAACTTTTTTTGTGGGAAATTTATATAAATTCAGAGATATTTTATTCTGGGCTATGAGAAGGGCAGGAACAGCGACAGAGGGAATAAGGGGAATGACTTTATGGATGGACAAATGTTATTGGATATCTCCGCTGTCATGGCTGAATCCGGAAAAAAGTTTTCCAGTGCAATTGGTAATAATTTGTATAGCAGTTTCAACAGTGGCATTTTTATTAGGATTGCTAGGTTATAAGAGAAGGAATTTATAAATAAGTGTATAAAATAACAAATATACTTAGAAGGAAAGGAATAAAAATGATGGATTTGTTAAAAGATAAGGTATGTTTTGTTACAGGGACAAGTAGAGGAATTGGAGCAGCGATATTACGGCGGTTTGTTGAAGAAGGAGCTATTGTATATGCCAATGCCCGAACTGAGGGAAGTCTTGAATCAGTTTGTGAAGAATACACCTGTCAGGGAAGGATTATTCCATTGTATTTTGATATTACAGACGAAAAAGCTGTAAAACAGGCATTTCTTACAATAAAAAAGGAACAGCAGAAACTGGATGTACTGGTAAATAATGCTGGTATTATGAAAGATGCATTAATTGGTATGATAAATAAAAAATTAATGCAGGAAATTTTTGAGGTAAATGTGTTTGCAATGATGCAGATGATACAGTTGGCAAATAAACTGATGAGCAGACAGAAAAGCGGAAGTATTATCAATATGGCGAGTATTGTCGGGACAAACGGAAATTCAGGGCAGCTTGTTTATTCGGCCTCAAAAGGTGCAGTAGTTGCAATGACAAAGACAGCCGCAAAAGAGTTGGCATCTGACAACATTCGGGTAAATGCAGTTGCGCCGGGAATGATTGATACAGATATGTTTCGCAGTATTGGAGAAACAAAGGTTCAGGAGAATTTAGAGAGAATCAAAATGGGACGTTTGGGAAGTCCAGATGACATCGCCAATGCATGTGTATTTCTTGCTTCAGATTTATCTGCTTATATATCAGGACAGATTTTAGGAGTAGATGGTGTGACGGTTATTTAAGCACAAGATTGACAGCAAAATAAAAGATGATATAATGTAGAGGGGGAACACATATTATATTGAGACTGTTTAATTATGAGATATTTAGCAGCAGTCAAAGAAGTACAAAGTGGAAAAGTTGGTTAAAATTTGAAAGTGCATTTAATATATTGGCAAAAAATATAAAATAAATTTAAAAGGAGATAACATTATGACAAATATGGAAAAATATGTAAAAGTATTTACAGACACATTGGATATTAGCGAGGAACAGACAAAGGGATTACAATATACAGCAATTCCGGCATGGGATTCTGTCGGACATATGGCGCTGATTGCAGGTCTCGAAGACGCATTTGATATTATGATGGATACAGACGATATTATTGATTTTAATTCTTTTGAAAAGGGAATCGAAATATTAGGAAACAATTATGATGTGGAATTTTAAAAAATACAGCCAAAATACAGCGCTGGAAACAGCGGATTCCCGCATGACCTATGAGGAGCTGGAACAGGCAGGAAATGAACTTGCAGAATCAGTGGGAAGGTGTCTGGTTTTTTCTCTGTGTACAAATTCAATTGGTTCAGTAGTGGGATATACAGGATTTATTCAAAATAAAACAGTACCATTGCTTTTGTCTGCTCATCTCGATAAAAAACTGCTGTTATCTCTGGCAGACACTTATCATCCGTCTTATTTCTGGTATCCAGAAGAAGTGGATATTATGGCAGCAGGAATAACAGGAAACGTTGTATTTGAAAAGCATGGGTACTGTTTGCTGAAGTCGGATTATTCTGATAAAGAACAGACTTTGTATTCTGAATTGGCGCTTTTACTGACAACCTCCGGTTCAACAGGAAGCCCGAAGCTTGTACGTCAGAGCTATGAAAATATAAAGACAAACACAGAACAGATAGTTGAATATTTGAAAATAGACAGTCTGGAGAGACCTGTTACCACTCTCCCGATGAATTATACTTATGGTTTATCCATTATAAACAGTCATTTAATGGTGGGTGCTTCTGTCTGTCTTACTGACAGTACAATTATGCAGAAGGAATTTTGGAATTTTTTTAAAGAGAAAAAATGTACCTCATTTTCAGGTGTTCCATATACCTATGAAATGCTGGACAAGCTGAGATTTTACAGAATGGATTTGCCTTACTTAAAAACAATGACGCAGGCAGGTGGAAAGCTGAGCACAGAGCTGCATAAAAAGTTTGCAGAATATGCACTTCAAAGCGGCAAAAATTTTGTTGTAATGTATGGACAATGCGAGGCAACTGCCAGAATGGGATATCTTCCGCCGGAATATGCGCTTCAGAAGCAGGGCTCCATGGGAATAGCGATTCCGAAAGGACATTTTATGCTGATAGATGATTCCGGAAATGAGATTTTGGACAGTGGTGTTTCAGGGGAATTGGTTTATGAGGGAAAAAATGTCACGCTTGGTTATGCAGAAAAGCGGGAGGATTTACTGAACGGAGATGAGTTTGAGGGGAAGCTTAAAACCGGTGATTTGGCGGAGAGAGATTCAGATGGATTTTATTATATTGTTGGAAGAAAAAAGAGATTTTTGAAAATTTATGGAAATCGCGTAAATCTTGACGAAGTGGAGAAGCTTATAAAAAGCAGTTATAGTCAACTGGAATGTGCCTGCTGTGGAATCGATGACCATATGGATATTTTTATTACAAATGGAACTGCTGCCGATAAAGTAAAAGCATTCGCAGCACAGAAAACAGGATTGAATCCGGCAGCCTTTCATATGTATGTGATAGAAAATATACCTAAAAATGAGGCCGGAAAAACCTTATATGGAGAGTTGAAAAAATATAGTCAATAAGATATAAAGAATATGTTTAAAATAAGTATAGGTATAAATTGAGAAGTAATTAAGAACAGAGAAGACGACATAAATTTGCCGGTCTTCTCTGTGAGAATATTGTCTGGTTATACATAAAAAATATATATTGGAAAATTATACATATTGAAAAATTTCAGACAGTTTTTTCTCATAAGAAAAATCTTTTTCGATTTTTTCTCTCCCCCGTCTTGCGATTTCCTCGCGTTCTTCGTCATGAGACAGATAGTAATCAATTTTGTTCATCAAATCTTCCTGACTTTCATACATTACCATTTCTTTTTCATTTTCAAAGTATTCTGCCAGCTCCGGCTGATAATTAGACAGCAGAAATCCGCCGGCACCCATAATATCTAAACAGCGAAGCGGTATTGCTGAAAGAATGGAGCGAAGTGTAATATTCAGATTGATTTTTGATTGTGCAAATATAAATGGCATTTCTGTATTGTAGTTTACATAGCCTTTAAAATCTACCTTATTAAGTTCAGGATTAGAAGCAGGAGAAAAGCATGTAGTTTTATATTCAGAGGAAATCAGCCTCAACAGTTCTAACCGCTCAACAGTGGTAATTTTTTTATGCAGAATATTGATAAAAAAATCTTTTTCTCTTAGCATGATTTCATCAATCATCTGAAAGCAGACAAAGGACCGTATCTGTTTCATAAACTCATCTGTGATAAGGTCAGAGACAATATCATAGCCAAAGATATTCATTTGTGTTTTAATAATTGCATCAAAGAATCCTCTGTAATATTCCGGCATATTTTTAATCTGGTTAAAAAAATTGTATTCGTCATTATATAAGTTACCAAGAAATGATACATCATAAGAATAGCTTTTTGCAAAGTCTGTTTTAATCATTGTTTTCAATTTTTTTGTATTTACGGCAAGAGGCATATGGAAAATATTTTTTACTCCATAGGCTTTAAGGCGTAATACTTCTATTTTATCAAAGCTGAAAATATAATTACAGTTGTTAAAAACCGATTCTGAGTATAAAGTTAAATTTGGACTGTCAAAAAGCCAGCATATATATTTTATTTTATGCATATCTGCAAATTTTGAAATAACAGGAAAATAATTAAATGTAAAAATACAATCATAATCATCACATTTCACGATTTGCTCCAATTTATCACTAAATTCGGCATCTATCAGTTTATTTGACAGTGGGCAGCGTAAAACTGCTACTGTATAGCCGAGCTCCTTTGCACTTTCAACAAAATCCTCAGAAGTCAGTTCATCCCAACAGTAATATAAAATTTTCATAAAATTCTCCATTCTTTATTTTGTATTTTGCCTGATTTTTATACTTGTTTTTCCTGAAAAACATTTTTATTTATCTGACGGAATAATTTTCTTATTAGGAAATTATTCGCATTTTATTTTCTCAAAACTACTATATCTATCGGATTATGCAGGAAAAATAATTAGCGAGGTTGTAAAAATATTTACAGTATGGTAAACTAGGGAATATCAGACGGCTAATCTTAAGCTGATACATGATATAATTGAACAAAGTACAGAAAAGAAACAGCGACATATACTATCAGACGTTTTGTTTACAGGAAATTATTCCATATTACAAATCTATAATGGGCAAGGCTGCATATGCCGCGGGCACTTTGTTCCAGAAAGGAGAGAAAATGGAATACACCGATATCCTGAATATTCCTCCGTATTCTATGAAAAAAGAGGAAAAAGAAACACTTCTTACCAAAGAGCTTGCAGAACTTACAGAGCTTCACAGAGAAAATTGCTGTGAATATAAAAATATGACAGATTGTACAGGCTATCAGAGGGAAAATATACATTCTTACTATGATTTACCGTTTCTTCCGGTGCGTCTGTTTAAGGAAAGGAATTTGAAATCCATTCCTGATGAGCAGATTTTTAAGGTTATGACGTCTTCAGGGACCACCGGACAGGCAGTTTCAAAAATATATCTTGACAGAACCACTGCCTCCAACCAGCAAAAAACACTTGTAAAAATTGTTTCAGAATTTATGGGTTCTGCAAGGCTTCCCATGATTATTGTGGATTGTCCATCTGTGGTAAAAAACAGACAGATGTTTTCCGCAAGGGGAGCCGGAATCCTTGGATTTTCTATTTTCGGAGCAAAGAAAATCTATGCGCTGAAGGATAATATGGAATTGGATATAGAAGCTCTGAAAGGATTTCTGGAAGAATACAGAGGAAAGAAGATTCTGCTGTTCGGATTTACCTTTATGGTCTGGCAGCATTTTTATCACAGGCTTTCAGAGCTGAAAAAGCAGGGAAAAAGTTTTGATTTATCAAATGGAATACTGATACATGGAGGAGGCTGGAAAAAACTGATAAATGACAGGGTATCACCAGAGGAATTTCACGACCGTCTTCAGGCTGTCTGCGGACTTAATCGGATTCATGATTATTATGGTATGGTGGAGCAGACCGGATGTATTTATATGCAGTGTGAATATGGGCATTTACATGCTTCTGTTTTTTCTGATATTATTACAAGAAAAAAAGATGACTTTTCTGTCTGTAAATATGGGGAAACAGGTATTATTCAGGTAGTTTCCATGCTGCCGCGTTCTTATCCGGGACATTCTCTTCTGACTGAGGATGAAGGAGTGATACTGGGAGAAGATAATTGTCCATGTGGAAGAAAGGGCAAATATTTTAAAATACTGGGAAGATTAAAAAATGCAGAGATAAGGGGGTGTAGTGATACCTATGCAGAAATGTTTCAATCAAAATAAAGAGCTGGAGAAGCAGATACAGTTTTTAACAGGAAACAGAGAAAGTACAGAGGCTCTCGTTCATGCGCCTGTGCTTCCGCCATTTTCAAAGACAGTGATTGATTTTTTAAGCGAAGTATCAAAAAAGCTTTTGGCCATGAAAGAGACAAAGCAATATCCCGATATTGTCACATGGGCATTCTGGATTAGAAAAGCTTCCATATTGGCTTACAAAGAAAGATTTTGCGGCACTTTAAAAGAAAATGAACTTTGTCTGGGACGAGGAACAGTTTTTCATATTGCGCCGTCAAATGTTCCGGTAAACTATGCCTATTCCCTCACAGCAGGATTACTTACCGGAAATAAAAATATTGTCAGAGTTTCCTCAAAAGAATTTCGGCAGGTAGAGCTTATTAATTGGGCAGTAAATGAGGTTCTGGAGAGTTACAGCGAGCTGATTCCATATATTATGATTGTAAAATATGCGCATAACAGAGAAATCAGTGATTATCTTTCTTCTCTCACAGATGTAAGAGTTATCTGGGGAGGTGATGCCACTATTTCAGAAATACGAAAATCACCACTGCCGCCAAGGGCAAGAGAAATTACCTTTGCGGACAGGTATTCTCTGGCAGTTATTGATTCTGATTATTATCTGGAGAAAGAAGATGCAAAAAAAATAGCACAGGGATTTTACAATGATACTTATATGACAGACCAGAATGCATGTACTTCGCCTAAAATTGTAATTTGGACAGGAAACTTTATTTACGAAGCAAAAAGAAGATTTTGGAATGCTCTTTATGAGCTTGCAGAGAAACAGTATGAAATTCAGCCGGTACAGGCGGTAGATAAGCTTGTAAAAATGTATCTGGCTGCGAGTGAATGCGGATGCCGTCAGGTCAAGGAATTTGACAATCGAATGGTGAGGGTAGAGCTGCAAAAGCTGCAGTCGTCTATTTTGGAATATCTTGGAAACAGCGGATATTTTTATGAATATGACTGTGATAATATTATGGAACTGGCAGATATTATTTCTGATAAATGCCAGACAGTAGGATATATTGGGGAAAAGGAGTTTATAAGACCACTACTGGAAGCTGGTCTGGATGGGATTGACAGAGTAGTGCCTGTCGGAAAAACTATGGATTTTGATTTTATATGGGATGGGTATAATTTATTTGCAGAGATGACCAGATTGATTTCTCTTATTTAGAGTGGGCAGAAAATGCTGTTTTAGATATGTTTCGGGAAATAATTGCTGTTCTGTATAAGTTACATCATAGGAAATAGACAGTTATTTTCTGTAAAAGAACAAAGCATAAGAATATAAAATAAAACGGAAGGCAGGAATAATTTATGTATATACCTTATGGCAGACAATCTATTAATGAAGCTGATATTCAGGCGGTTGTCGATGTGCTGAAATCAGACTATGTGACTACGGGACCAAAGGTTTCTGAATTTGAAAGAAAGGTTGCGGATTATGTGGGGGCAAAATATGCCGTGGCCATTGCAAATGGTACGGCGGCACTTCACGCGGCATGTCATGCGGCGGGAATTACAGAAGGAGATGAGGTAATCACTACACCGATTACTTTTGCCGCTTCCGCAAATTGTGTTTTATACTGTGGGGCAAGACCTGTATTTGCTGATATTAAAGAGAATACCTATAATATTGACCCTGAAGATATCAAAAGAAAGATTACTTCAAGAACAAAAGCAATTATAGCTGTTCATTACAGTGGACAGCCATGTGAGATGGATGAAATACAGAAAATAGCAGAAGAATATCATCTGACAGTCATAGAGGATGCAGCACATGCACTGGGGGCTGATTATAAAGGCAGAAAGATAGGAAGTATTTCAGATATGACCACCTTCAGCTTTCATCCTGTCAAGCATATTACCACGGGAGAGGGCGGTATGATTACGACAAATCAGGAGGAGTTATATAAAAAGCTGCTGCTTTTCAGAACACATGGAATTACAAGAGATGAGGATATAATGACAAACAATGAGGGAGACTGGTATTATCAACAGCTTGATTTGGGATATAATTACAGAATTACAGATATTCAATGTGCATTGGGAATTTCTCAGATGAACCGCCTCGATGAATTTGTTGCAAAAAGAAGAACACTTGCAGAGCGTTATAATCAGGCGTTTCAAAATGTTTCAGACATTATGATACCAGAACAGGAGGAAGGCTGTCATAACAGTTATCATTTATATGTGATTCAGATTGTCAAAAAAAATCGGAAAGAAGTATTTGATAAGCTGAGAGCTGCGGGAATAGGAGTGAATGTTCATTACATTCCGGTTTATAAACATCCATATTATCAGAATCATGGATATGATGAAGTATGCTGTAAAACTGCGGAGGAATTTTATGCGAGAGCGGTCAGTCTGCCTTTGTATCCTGATTTGACATATGAGCAGCAGGATTATGTGATAGAGCAGGTGCTTCGTGTTATTCAGGAAGGTTAGAAATAGTTTTGGTTGAGGAAATTTCATAAGGAAACTTAATAACAAGAAAACTTAACGAGGAAACTTAACGAGGAAATGTTATGGCACAGGAATTTTATATACGGGCTGATGCAAACAGTCAGATAGCCACAGGTCATGTAATGCGTTGTATGTCTATTGCGGAAGCACTTGAAAGAAGAAATTATCGCTGTATTTTTATTATGGCAGACCGTGAGGGGGAAGCACTTTTAAAGGGGAAGTATTCCGTTATTTGTCTGAATTCCCAATGGAACCGGCTGGATGATGAGACAGAGAAAATGGAAGCCCTTATTCGGGACAGAGGAATAGAAAGACTTTTGATAGACAGCTATTTTGTGACAGAAGATTATCTGAAAAGAATAAATTCTCTGACAAAAACTTTTTATATTGATGACTTGGACAGATTTCTCTATCCGGTCGATACAGTTATTAATTACAGCATATATGCAGATAGTTTTGATTATGAGAAGAGATACCGGCAGGCAGGAATGAATACAAGATTTCTGTTGGGATGTGAATATGCGCCTCTGCGCAGTGAATTTCGGGAGGTTTCCTGTCTGGTAAGGGAACAGGTAAATAATATTTTGATTACAACGGGAGGAACAGACCATTACAATGTGGCAGGCAGACTTGCAGAAAAGGTGATGAGGTCAAAAGAATTTAAAGATATTACAGTACATATCGTTGCAGGTGCTTATAATAAAAATAAGGAACAGCTTAAACAGCTTGGCAGCAGCTTTAAAAGAGTGGAGCTGCATGAAAATGTCACAGAAATGGCAAAGCTTATGGCTTTCTGTGACATTGCCATTACCGCGGGAGGAACTACTACTTATGAATTATGTGCCTGCGGTATACCGTCCATAGCGATAGCACTTGCAGATAATCAGCTTAACAATGTCAAAAGATTTGCAGAGGAAGGACTGCTGCTTTATGCCGGAGATATCACTAGAAATAAAGCAGCAGTCCTTGAAACAGTTTTTATATATTTGCAGCGGCTAATAAAAAGCAGAGAGCTACGGCAGCAGTTTTTCCTTCGCATGCAGAGTAAAGAAATAAAAAATGGGAGTGAACATATTGCAGAAGCCCTTTTATAGAGGAAGATTATCCATATTTTTCATTCCATGAATAAAAGCGCCTTCTGTAATATTTATAAATTCAACAGTATTTTCTGTACAAATTCGCTGTTCAATCCATTTTCGGTAGGAATTTAAAGGCTGTGAGGTCTGTACCTCATTGCCATGAAGGTCCAAAATGGTTAATGGAGCGGACAGAGAAGCGGTGTCTGTATCTGCGGACAGTGAAAAACCATGTGTCTTATTCTGGGGAAAGGATAAATCCAGTCCAACTGTAATCAGCTTTTTACAGCCGAAACGTATTGCAAAGTCAACTGCAAGTGTTGATACAGAGCCTCCGGTGGAAAACAAAGTATAATTGTTTTGTCTGGCAATTTGTTCACTGGCATCAAAACCGCTCTGATATGCAATGTATTTTTTCCCCTGAAATACTTTAACTGCACCACAGGAAGCTGTGGACAGATAGATAAGGCGAGAGTGGGTTTCGGGAATATTGTTCAGTTGACGGAATAAAGAGGCCTGCGAATCTGAAATCATTACATAATCAGGAATGACATCTAGTGAAAGCAGTTTTCGGTAAACTGTACCAGCACATATTGTTATGGTATCTGGATGACAGGAGAGACAGCGCTTGATATTTTCAAGCTTTGTCTCAGCGCTTGGGCCGCCTCCAATATAGATTACATTTTTATTCTGAAAGTTTAATTTTATGGAATCGACAGATTCATCCTTTTGCTGCTGGTTATAATAAAAATTTTCCTTCAAAAGCTGTGCCTGTTCATGTGTAGTGCTCAGACTGATAAAATAATTTTTTAAGGAATCTTTGACAGGTCCTTCCTTTAAGGTAAGCAATGTAGGATAATGTACAAGCAGTTCTTCGTTTTCAGAAGAAAGAAAGCCTCCAAGCTGATGAAAATCAGGAAGGTAGGAAATACGGGCACGTGTACAGGTCAGAATATAGTTCAGATTTATATATCGAAAGGCGGCGCCTAAAATATTTATATCTGCCTCCAGTACTGTAACATGGTAGCGCTGGTCTTTTTGCAGAAGTCCGGTGATATGATATCCAAGTCCCATTCCGGCGACTGTATATTGAAATATATTGTCCAGTCCATAAGAATCTGCAAAAAGCTTGCCTTCCTTTTGAGGGTTCTGATTGGAATGAAAGTAGTAGAAGTGCTCATTCTGTTTTTTATTTAGGGTGAGACAGCCATTGTTCGTTGGCTCTATCAGGTAATTTTCGGCAAAAAATTGAGCTTCGGCAGAGGAAGAGTCAGAAATTGCCTGATACCAGTTATTTAATGCTTTTGATACTTTCGGACAGTCTACGCAGTTTTTATCTGAAAGCAGATGAATATTTTCTGTAAAGAAGTCCTTTTGAGGAAAAGAAAGATTGGATAAAACAGCTCCCTGAAGTTCATAAAAGGAAGGAAGCAGATGTATTTCCAAAATATCTCCCAGAAGAACATAGTTGCAGTCTGTTTGTGCCTTTAACATATCTTGAAGATAAGAAAGCAGATTTGAGGTTACAGTTTCGTCAAAAACTTCAGCAGATATGGTAAAAAACTCCTTTAGAGAAGCAGTAAGAGAATAGAGATTGTGTGAAGTTTTCCAGAAATACTGTTTTCTGATATTCTGAATGGTTTCTTCTGTGATGTTGATAAGAAGATTTAGTTTTTGTGATAATATGGATAAATCGGTCATAACATTCCCTTCTTTTTGTCTTAAATAATAAGCTCTGCAAGCAGACAGATAATTTTGATATTTTCTGCAATTTTAGCATAAATCTTTCTACAAGTAAATGAAAAACATAAAATCTTATATTCAAAAGATTTTTCAATGGATTATTATAATATAAAATTAATAAGGAGAAAATGGATGAAATCAAAAGAACGAATTTTTGACTATGTAAAGCTTCTGGATGATGTAAAAAAGCGTTCCAATAAAAATCAGTCACAAATCAGTGAGGAACTGGGATGTACAACGATACATACCTCTAATGTAAAACGTCAGAAATCCAGCTTTTCTATGGAAAAAATTATAAAGCTAATAAACAGCGGCGAGTATTGTTTAGATGATTATATTAAGCAGGAGAGAAAAACAGAGATTTCAGACTATGGCTTTCACAATGAAAATTTTAGCGGGATTTCTCAGGAAGTGGTCAAGGTCTTTCAGGAATTTATGCAGTGTTATATACAAATCAATCAAAAACAACAGCAGACAAGAAAGGAATATACAAATGAGGAGCTTGCGAGGCTTGCCGGAGAAAAAATACACAGGATAAGAATAGAGAGGGGAATCAGAGCAGATATAATGGCAAAAGAACTTGATATGAAAGAGGGTTCGTATCGAAATATGGAAAATGGAAACGCCGGAACCACCATGGACAATTATGCAAAAATAGCGAAAATACTGAATGTTCCCATAAGCGAGATATTTGAAGATGTACTGGAAAATAAAAAGCCCATGATTGAATATAGAATGAGACAGATGTTTGAAGGACTGACAAAAGAAGAGATGGAGAAATACAGTGAGATGATAGAAGAACTTATTCAGATTATCACAAAATATTCAAATTAATTTTACCTGATAATTGATATTGGACTGAAATATGATAAGTATAAGTCTGACCTGATTCTTGAACCAATAAAGGAAATGGGAAAGCTGTTAAGGAAGTGAATATAAAGCATAAAACTGTAAAACATTATATTAAAAGAGCTGTCATAAAATAAAAATCTATTTTATGACAGCCTTTCTTATAAGTTTATGCAGTCAGCTTTCAGTCGGCTGCATATTGCATTTACTGGAACAGTCTAAGTATTGAAGCTTCACTTTCAGCCTGTGCTTTGATATTGAAAATACGATACTTGTCAAGAACTTCATTCTTTTTCTGTTCAGTTACTTCTTTTGCATAATCAGTATCTTCAATTTTGCTCTTTGAAGCAGTAGTATTATATGCACTGTAATCATTTATATTGATTGTGTGAGTCAGAGCGTTTGACTGCGCTCCAAGACTGCTTCTGGCATCACTCACTTTTTTGATGGCATCGTCAATATCTTTGATATTGAAGTTGCCAGTTACGTTATAATCTGCAATTCCCAAAGATTCCAATGTAGAGTTTACCATTTGAATCTTCATTCCGCCTCCCTGCGGATTTGTTGCAAGATTAAGGTCAGCCATACTTCCGTCAAGAAGCTTCATGGTATTAAAGGATGTGCCTTTTGCGACATCCTGAATAGACTGCTTTAAGCCGTCTATTTCCTGCTGCATGGAACGGATATCGCCTGATGAATAAATGGCAGTATTAGAAGCCTGCACGCTTAATTCGCGAATACGCTGCAGAGAATCCTGAATAGAAGATAAGCCTCCATCAGCAACTTTTAAAAGGTCCTGCCCTGTCTGGGCATTGGAAGAGCCGACAGAAAGACCTTTTGACTGGCTTTCTAGTTTGTTTGCTATCGCCATTCCGGCAGCATCATCGGCTGCACTGTTGATTTTTTTTCCACTGACAAGTGCAGTATAGTCTGTTTGAGACTGAATACCTGATATAGCCATAATACATTCCTCCTTGATTTTGATTATAGATTTGTTTTGTCAATTGGATTGGGCAATCAGCTCTTGGCTGGTTGCCATGGTATAAGTTACTTTTTTGAAGTATGTGAGGAGCCGGCTTTCTTGGTTTTGGAACTTTTAGATGATTGGGAAGCACCGACATCCTTTTCCTTTTCATTGTTGTAAAAACGCATACTTCCAGACTGCTTTGGTTTTTCACCCATTTCCGCTACATAAAATGCCTGCCTTAAATCACTTGCCGTGCGTCTGACGCAGTCAGGACAAAAACGTCCATATCGAATTGAACAGCCACAACTTTCACATTTTATGTAAAAACTGCTTCCATCTGGAATTTCGACTTTTCCCTCTCTCAACATAAGATTCAAATGCTTCATGGGAACACCAGTCTCGTCTGCGATAACAGCCATAGTGGAAATACCGTGCTCATCAAGATATTTTTTTACTTTTCCAAACTCGTCGTATTCTATGTTTTCGCAAGAAGAACAGACATACTTTCCGGAACCCCTGTAATAAAGAGAGCTTCCGCATTTGCTGCACTGTACAGGACGGCTTTCCAATATTGCTTTGATGTCAAAATCATTCATGGTCATTACTCCTCTCTTTATAAAATATTTATCGTCATATACTTCAATACAAATTATATAATATAGAAGAATATTTGTCAAAAAGAATTAAATAAAAATTTTAAAAATCTGGAAAAATTTTTCCGATTTTAAATTGACATTATGAGTGTGATACGATATATTAAAAGTAACAGAATGCAGAGAACGGATTCTCTGTGGCTTACAGGAGAACAGAGTGTCTGCGGTATGATTTGTGGACAATTTCCTGTGAAACAAGGAGGTGACTATATGGTAAGCAGTGTATATAACTATTATTTGTCTACGTATGCAAATAAAGAAGTTTCAAAATATGATACACACAAAAAAAGCGAGCTGAGGGATGTTTATTATTCCATGGTAAAGGTAAATCGCAAGTCCCCGCTCTATAAGTTTACTAATATGCCGAAAGTGCAGAAGTACGCTATTGATATTAAAGAAACTGCAAGAGCTTTTAAAAATGTTGCAGCTTCCCTTACAAATCAAGACGGAAGTATTGCTGGATTTTCGAAAAAAAAGGCGGAATCGGGTAATGAAAATATTGTTTCTGCTGTTTATATAGGGAGTGAAGAAGCAGAAGAAGGCGCAGGCTTTGATATTTATGTTAAAAATATGGCAAAGCCGCAGGTAAATGTCAGCAATTTTATGAATCCTTCCGAGGTGTCAATAAAGGAGGGAAGCTATTCCTTTGATTTATCTATCGGGAAATATACGTATGAGTTTTCTTTTGATGTAACGGAAGGCAGAAAGAACAGGGATGTTCAGAAGCAGATTACAAATCTGATTAACCGTGCGGATATCGGAATTCATGCTTCTGTAAAAGAAGGCTCTTCCGGAGATACAGTGATTGAGATTGTTTCTGATTCCACAGGACTTGGGGAAAAGAGTGCAGTAAAGACATTTGAAATCCAAAACAATGATAAGAGCGAGTCGGGCGATATTGTAAAAATGATGGGTCTTGACAGAACAGAAATTATGCCGGAAAATGCAGTTTTTACAATAAACGGAGATGAATATTCAACTGCCGCAAATGTGTTTATATCAAACAATTTCAGAGTCACGCTGAATGGAGAAAGTGGCGAATCTGAACCGGTGAGAATTGATTTGAAACCGGATTTCGATGCGATGATTGAAAATGTGTCGGAGCTTATTGATGCGTATAATTCGATGATTGATATGGCGAAATCTCACGCAGATGATTCGGAGAATTCAGATAAGCTGTTGAATGAGATTCAGAGAGTGGCAAATTATTATAAAGACGGTCTGGAGTCTTCGGGATTTATGGTCAGGGAAGACGGGTATATTGAGTTGGATGAGTCTCTTTTGGTGCAGTCTGCAGAGGACGGAACACTTAATGATGGTCTGGAGCAGCTCAATTCTTTAAAAAAAGCGCTGGTCAACAAGTCAAATGATATGTCACTGGACCCAATGAAATATGTAAATAAAAAACTGATTGCATATCCGAATCCGTTGAGGAATTTTATGAATCCTTATGTTTCTTCGCTGTACAGTGGAATGATGTTTAATGGATTTATATAGTAAAGCGGAAAATTATAACCGGAAAAATTTATTAAAAAGGATTGACTTTCCATATCCCTTGTGTTATAGTAAGTGAGCGATGGAAGAAGTCCTTTTTTTTTGCACATTTTTGTGCAAAAGAAAAACAAACAAAAAATTTTAGTGGAGGTGGAAGCTGTGCGCGTAAAGATTACATTGGCATGTACGGAGTGTAAGCAGCGTAATTACAACATGACAAAGGATAAAAAGACACATCCGGACAGAATGGAAACAAAAAAGTACTGCAAGTTCTGTAAGTCACACACATTACACAAGGAAACAAAGTAATTAAGATGGAGGTAAGGATATGAGCGAAACTGTATCAACAGATACAACTCCAGAAGTAGAAAAGACAGAGAAGAAAGAATCAGACAAGACCGTAAAAGCTTCTGATAAAAAATCAAACAACTCTCCAAAAAAGAAGAGCTGGTTTGCGGGAATGAAGGCTGAATTTAAAAAAGTGGTCTGGCCTGACAGACAGACAGTTATCAAAAGCACAACTGCTGTGGTTCTAGTTTCAGTCTTTACCAGTGTTCTTGTAAAGGTATCAGATTTGCTTATTCAGGCAGTCCTTGATTTGTTATTATAATTGTGTAAGGAATGGGTGATTATATGGAAGAAAAGGAACAGGATAAAGAAGCAAAATGGTATGTAGTGCATACCTACTCAGGATATGAGAACAAAGTAAAGACTGATATTGAGAAAACAGTTGAAAACAGAAAGCTTCAGGACCAGATTCTTGAGGTCGCAGTTCCTATGCAGGACACCGTGGAAATGAAAAATGGAGCAAAAAAGCAGGTCGAGAGAAAGTTATTTCCGGGATATGTGCTTATCCATATGTTCATGAATGATGATACCTGGTATGTAGTCAGGAATACAAGAGGTGTTACAGGCTTTGTAGGGCCGGGCTCAAATCCGGTTTCACTTACAGAGGAGGAAATTAAGGCTTTGGGCATTGATGTTCAGAAAATTGTGGTTGACTTCAAAGTGGGTGATAATGTTACGGTAACAGGCGGCGCGTGGGAAAATACAGTCGGTGTTATTAAGAGCATTAACGAAAACAAGCAGAGTGTTACGATAACTGTTGATATGTTTGGCAGGGAAACCCCTGTTGAAATTGGATTTACAGAAGTAAAGAAGATTGATTATTAGTTGGGCAGCCAACCTTCGGTTGGTTGTATAATTAGGCAATCAGCTTTCAGCTGGTTGCAGCATTCATCAAATTTAGGAGGTGCCATTATGGCAAAGAAAGTAGAAGGATATATTAAATTACAGATTGCTGCTGGTAAGGCAACACCGGCACCACCTGTTGGACCGGCACTTGGTCAGCATGGTGTAAATATTGCTCAGTTTACAAAGGAGTTTAACGCAAGAACAGCAGACCAGGAAGGTATGGTTATTCCTGTTGTAATTACTGTATATGCAGACAGAAGCTTTAGCTTTATTACAAAGACTCCGCCTGCAGCCGTATTATTAAAGAAGGCATGCAAGATTAAGTCTGGCTCCGCAGTTCCAAACAAGACAAAAGTAGCTACGATTTCAAAGGCAGAACTT
Source organism: uncultured Lachnospiraceae bacterium (assembly GCA_910577835.1). GTDB lineage: Bacteria > Bacillota > Clostridia > Lachnospirales > Lachnospiraceae > CAG-303. Next base: position 52,131 of record CAJTOU010000019.1, read on the forward strand.
GAGAAAATTGCCGAAACAAAGATGCCAGATTTAAACGCTGCATCTCTTGAGGCTGCCGTAAGCATGATTGCCGGAACAGCAAGAAGCATGGGCATTGCAATCGAGGAATAATTACAGGCCTAAGATATAAAATATCTTAGGCAGATATTGGAAACAGAGAACGTGGGAGGGGAACAGAAAGGTTCCTCCCGATATTACCACTAGGAGGCTATTGAAATGAAAAGAGGAAAGAAATACGTAGAAGCTGCAAAGTTAATCGACAGAACAGCAGCCTACGATGTAGAGCAGGCAATGGAGCTTGTAAAAAAGACTGCAACTGCTAAATTTGATGAGACAATTGAGGTTCATATCAGAACAGGCTGTGACGGACGTCATGCAGAACAGCAGATTCGCGGCGCAGTAGTATTGCCGCATGGTACTGGAAAATCAGTAAAGGTTCTTGTATTTGCCAAGGGTGACAAGGCTGCCGAAGCAGAAGCAGCAGGAGCTGAATATGTAGGAGCTGAGGAGCTGATTCCTAAGATTCAGAACGAGGGCTGGTTTGATTTTGATGTTGTGGTTGCAACACCGGATATGATGGGCGTTGTAGGACGTCTTGGACGTGTACTTGGACCAAAGGGCTTAATGCCAAACCCGAAGGCCGGTACAGTAACCATGGATGTTACAAAGGCTGTTAATGATATTAAAGCTGGTAAAATCGAGTACAGACTTGATAAGACAAATATTATTCATGTGCCAATTGGAAAGGCTTCTTTTTCAGAGGCCGATCTTACGGACAACTTCCAGACACTTATGGATGCTATCAACAAGGCAAGACCTTCTTCGCTGAAGGGACAGTATTTAAGAAGCGTTACGGTAACATCAACAATGGGACCGGGCGTGAAGTTAAATGTAGCCAGACTGGCGAATTAAGGTTATGTTCAGATAGAATCAGGATATAAAAAAATTCCGGAAAATGTTTATGTTTTCCGGAATTTTTATAAAATATCAGCCAGAAAACTCATGGTTTTTAGATTGTGGGATAAATGGTGTCAGTTTTAGAAAATTTGCATTTCTCACTGAAACAAAACCATTTTTGTTATTCATATTTGAGTGAAGTGAAAGGAATGAATGTAAATATGAAGAAAATGCGGAATATTGTTATATGTGTTATTGTAGCAGTTCTTGTTTTTTTAGTAATAAAATGTTTTGTAATAGTTGGAAAAGTGACAGATGTAGAAGAAGATATTTTTTATATCACATATGATGATTTTGTATTAAGCATACCAAAAAGTTATGTAAAATCAAGTGTGAAAAAAGGGAATACGGTTATTGTTATATATAATGGAGAGATATTAGAAACATATCCTGGAAGATTAAGAAAAATTATATATGTAGTTAAAATATAAGAAAAAATCAATAGAAAAGTATAGGGATAATCTGACAAATCAAAATATATTAAATAAGCTATTTTTAAATAATCTAAATAAACTGATAGATTGAATTAAAAGTATTTTTTGAAGTTTACAGTAAGTTTAAATATCTCTATAAAAATTATTATTAAAAGGATAAGCTCAAGAAAACAATCTTTTTATGCTATTTTGTGCTTGAGCAGAGTGAAAGGAATGAGTATAAAAATGAAAAATTCGAGAAAAGTATTAGTATTTATAATAATGTATTGTTTTTTATGTAAGACTACTTTGTTTGCACAAGATTTAGAAGATACAGAAACAATTGTTTATCAGCCTGTTTCTAAAAATACAATAACAGGAGAAATCAAAAAAGAATCTATTTTACAATCTTGGAAAAAAGACAGTAATAATTTGCAATCAATAAATTTAAACAAAAAATATACACAATCCATGGAAACGCAAGCATATATTCCTACTAAAAGGCAAACAACGATTTTTGAAGATATGCAGTCTAAAATAGCTTATTCTCTAGGTGAGTATGTAGTAGAACCATTGGAAATTTTAGGTGAAGATAATCGTACCCGTATTACACAAACAACAGAATTTCCTAATTCAGCAATTTGTTATTTAGAAATGAAATTTCCTGATTCAGATAAAATTTATGTTGGAACAGCATGGATGTATGGTAAGTATATGGCAGTAACAGCTGGACATTGTGTATATGATAAAAGTTTGGGTGGTTGGGCAGAATGGATAAAAGCCTATCCAGGCCGAAATGGGAGTAAAGTACCTTATGGCTCATATCGAGCAACAGTGCTTTATACAGATGAACAATATTTACAAAATGAAAGTGATGATTATGACTGGGGAATATTAACATTTGCACAAAATATTGGTTCTAAAACGGGATATTTTGGAGCTTCATATAGTAGTGCAGATTTATCGGGTACTTCAGTGGTGCTTCGAGGATATCCAGGAGAATATTATGCACAAATGTGGACAATGTCAGGTAAAATAGTTGGTTGTTCTAAACTTCGATTAAATTATCATATTGATACAACTGGTGGGCAAAGTGGTTCTCCTGTTTATAAAGATGATGGAAAATATCAATGTGTTGGAATACATATACAAAAGGGATTTGGTTATTATAATCAGGCAATAAGAATAACGAAAGACCTTTTTGATATCATGAATAAATATAGATAATTCCTTTATATTTTAATAGTGTTTTTAAATACGATTAAAAAAATTTATTGAATTTGAAGAAGAAAACAATTTTATTATATATATTTTTAGAGATATGTTTAAAATATTTATAGATTCACAAAAAACAGTTGACAAGTCCCTGATTATATGATATCTTATCAAAGGTTTTTTAAATAAACCATTGCCGAAGACAGCAGGTTTGGAACTTTGCTTCCAACTAACGCAATGCGCCTGCCGAGGAATGTGAATCACTTGTCGATTGTATTATATTTATCGATTGTAACACTTCCGGTCTTTTGTGCCGGAAGTTTTTTAGGCATCAACATAAAGTTGGCTGCATAATGTAGAGTGCTTCTTATGAGCAATTAACACAAGTGTTGATTGCATGTTCGGCAGAGAGTGAAAGCTCTCATATTTGTCCATTTGGACATCGATTATAAAAGGAGGCAGAAATCATGGCAAAAGTAGAATTAAAACAGCCTATTGTTGCTGAAATCAGCGAATTGCTTGACGGTGCAAAGGCAGCTGTTCTTGCAGATTACCGTGGTCTTACCGTAGAGCAGGACACAGCGCTTCGTAAGCAGTTAAGAGAAGCCGGCGTGACTTATAAGGTATACAAAAATACCATGTTGAATTTCGCAATCAAGGGCACGGATTTCGAAGGTTTAAGCGCACATCTGGAAGGTCCTACCGCTATCGCAGTATCAAAGGAAGACGCTACTGCTCCTGCAAGAATTTTATTTAATTTCGCCAAGAGTGCTGAAGCACTGGAATTAAAAGCAGGTGTTGTAGAAGGAACCTATTATGACCAGGATGGTATTAAGGTAATCGCAACTGTTCCATCAAGAGAGGAGCTTCTTGCAAAATTCCTTGGAAGCATCCAGTCGCCTATTGCAAACTTTGCCCGCGTTATCAAGCAGATTGCGGAAAAGAACGAAGAGGTTGCATAAAATAGGTGTATTTATGTTTGCCGGAAATACCGGCGGGATTAGAATTTAGGAGGAAATAAAAATGACAACTCAGGAAATTATTGAAGTAATCAAAGGTTTATCTGTATTAGAGTTAAATGAATTAGTAAAGGCATGTGAAGAAGAGTTCGGCGTATCCGCAGCAGCAGGTGTTGTTGTAGCACAGGGTCCTGCAGGCGGTGCAGCAGAAGAAGAAAAGACAGAATTTGATGTGGAATTAACAGAAATTGGACCAAACAAGGTTAAGGTTATCAAGGCTGTTAAGGATGCAACAGGTCTTGGTCTAAAGGAAGCTAAGGAAATCGTTGATAATGCTCCAAAGGTAGTAAAAGCTGGCGTTTCCAAGGAAGAAGCTGAAGACCTCAAGACAAAGATTGAGGCAGAAGGCGCTAAGGTTACTCTTAAATAATATAACCGGTATTAGCGTGTATTAGAACAATCATTGAAAAGAAAATCAGAGTCGGAATTCCGCATAAACGGTTTTCCGACTTTTTTCTTTAAAATTCCTTTAAAATTTCTTCGAAAAACCGCTTGACAGATTCTTCCAAAGGTGATACTATGAGAAATGCACTATTGTTGTTAATGGGAGAAGTATGCCCATTTGTCAGCAATACAACCTAAGTCACTTAACCCTCCCAAGGGTATAAGAATAAATAGAACAGGGGTGAAATGTCAAATGGAGAAAAACAGGATACGTCCGGTTAAAAATGGCAAAAGCTTACGAATGAGCTTTTCAAGGCAGAAAGAAGTCCTTGAGATGCCAAACCTTATTGAAATCCAGAAAAATTCATACAATTGGTTTCTCACAGAAGGTTTAAAGGAAGTTTTCGATGATATCTCACCAATTGAAGATTACAGCAACCACCTCAGTCTGGAATTTATTGACTTCCAGCTCTGCAGAGATGATGTGAAGTATTCAATTGAAGAGTGCAAGGAAAGAGATGCTACATATGCAGCTCCTCTTAAAGTAAAAGTAAGACTTCACAATAAAGAAACAGGTGAAATTACTGAACATGAGATATTTATCGGGGACCTTCCTATTATGACTGAGACCGGCACTTTTGTAATCAACGGTGCGGAACGTGTAATTGTAAGTCAGTTAGTACGTTCTCCGGGCATTTACTATGGTGTAGACCACGATAAACTCGGAAAAGAACTGTATTCATCCACAGTAATACCAAACAGAGGTGCATGGCTGGAGTATGAAACCGACTCAAATGACGTTTTCTATGTACGCGTTGACAGAACAAGGAAAGTTCCTGTTACTGTACTTATCCGTGCATTGGGCATAGGTACAAACGCTGAAATTAATGAACTGTTTGGCGAAGAACCCAAAATTCTTGCAAGCTATGAGAAGGATACATCCACAGACTATCAAAGTGGTCTGCTCGAATTATACAAGAAAATCCGTCCGGGCGAGCCATTAAGCGTGGACAGTGCTCAAAGCCTGATTACAAGTATGTTTTTTGACGCAAGAAGATATGACCTCGCGAAGGTGGGACGCTATAAGTTTAATAAAAAGCTTGCGCTGAAAAACAGAATCACTGGAAGAACGCTGTCGGAAACAGTAGTGAGTCCTGTTACAGGAGAAGTGCTGGCAGAAGCGGGAACCATTGTGACAGAAGAGCTTGCAGAAACAATTCAGAATGCAGCCGTTCCATTTGTCTGGATTCAGACAGAAACAAAGAATATCAAGGTTCTTTCCAATATGATGGTGGACATTCATGAATATGTGGAGTTTGATGCAAGGGCGCTTGGTGTGAAAGAGCATGTATTTTTCCCTGTTCTTGCAGATATTCTCGATGCATCGGAAGATGAGGAGTCTTTGAAGGAAGAGATAAAGAACAATCTTCCGGAACTAGTTCCAAAGCATATTACAAAAGAGGATATTCTTGCTTCTATCGGTTACTGTCTGAATTTGGAGTATGGCATTGGCAATGCGGATGATATCGACCATCTGGGTAACAGACGTATCAGAGCTGTCGGCGAACTGCTGCAAAATCAGTACAGAATCGGTCTTTCCAGAATGGAGAGAGTAGTGCGTGAGAGAATGACTACTCAGGATATTGAGGGAGTTTCTCCGCAGTCATTGATTAATATTAAGCCTGTGACGGCTGCAGTCAAGGAGTTCTTTGGAAGTTCGCAGCTCTCACAGTTTATGGACCAGAATAATCCTTTAAGTGAGCTGACACATAAAAGACGTCTTTCTGCTCTTGGTCCGGGTGGTCTGTCCAGAGACAGAGCCGGATTTGAGGTGCGAGATGTGCATTATTCCCATTATGGAAGAATGTGCCCGATAGAGACGCCGGAAGGTCCGAATATCGGACTGATTAATTCGCTTGCATGTTATGCAAGAATTAATGAGTATGGATTTGTAGAGGCTCCATACAGAAAAGTAGATAAATCAGACCCTGCTAATCCGCGTGTTACTGATGAGGTAGTTTATCTTACCGCGGATGAGGAGGATAAATTTGTTGTTGCACAGGCAAATGAGCCGTTGGATGAGAGCGGTTATTTTGTCAATAATAATGTATCTGGTCGATTCCGTGAAGATACATTAAAATTTGAGAAGCGAGTTATTGATTTGATGGACGTTTCTCCTAAAATGGTATTTTCAGTCACCACTTCCATGATTCCGTTTCTTCAGAATGACGATGCGAACCGTGCGCTGATGGGATGTAATATGCAGCGTCAGGCAGTGCCGCTTCTGACCGCCGAGGCTCCTGTGGTGGGAACTGGTATGGAAGTAAAGGCAGCAGTCGATTCAGGTGTGTGTGTGGTGGCAAAGAAAGCCGGAGTAGTGGTTCGTTCTACCTCAAAAGAAATCACGATTAAATATGATGACAATGGTTCAAAAGAAACCTATCGAATGATTAAATTTTCAAGAAGCAACCAGAGCAACTGTTATAATCAGGTTCCGATTGTATTTAACGGCGACCATGTAGAGGCAGGAGAAGTAATTGCAGACGGCGCTTCTACAAAGAACAGTGAAATTGCGCTCGGCAAAAACCCTCTGATTGGTTTTATGACATGGGAAGGTTATAATTATGAGGATGCGGTTCTGTTAAGCGAAAGACTGGTAAAAGAAGATGTGTATACATCAATTCATATAGAAGAATACGAGACAGAGGCAAGAGATACAAAGCTCGGACCGGAGGAGATTACAAGAGATGTTCCGGGTGTCGGAGATGATGCCCTGAAAGATTTGGATGAAAGAGGAATTATCCGTATTGGCGCGGAAGTGCGTGCCGGAGATATTCTTGTA
>CAJTOU010000020.1 GCA_910577835.1 uncultured Lachnospiraceae bacterium
CAATGGAAGTCCAAGAAAAGCCGGAAATACAACGGCATTAACAGCAGAATTTAAGAAAGGCGCAGAGGAAGCCGGAAACACCGCGACAGAGTTTTTTCTTGACGGTATGAACATAAATGGTTGTAAAGGTTGTTTTGGTGGTGGTAAAAACCCGGATAGCCCTTGTGTCCAAAAAGACGATATGGATAAAATCTATCCTGTTTACAAGGAAGCGAACATAGTTGTTCTTGCAACACCGCTTTACTATTGGACTATCAGCGGTCAGTTAAAAACTGCCTTTGACCGCTTATTTGCTGTTGCGGAATGTGACCCTAATTATCGAAACCCTAAAAAGGAAAGTGTTCTCATTATGTCAGCCGAGGGTTACGGCTTTGAAGAAACTCTTTATTGGTATGAACATCTTGAAAAACATTTAGGGTGGAAAAGCATTGGAAAAGTGCTTTGCGGCGGTGTAATGGCTATGGGGGATATTGCCGGAAAACCTGAATTACAGGAATCCTACAATTTAGGGAAATCAATTCAATAACTCCTTTTTGCTGTGGATTTGTTACGCAGTAGAAGCGCGGTTTCGGGATAAGGTATAAATCCCTTGCCGCGCCAGATACGCACCCGCAAAACCGCTTGTAGCAAGGCTTTTTCTGCCCCTACTGCGTAACAAGGGCATGAAAAAAGCGGCGTTCCTGTTCTCCTGTATAGAGAGTAAGAAACACCGCTTCTGCGTCGTATTCAGTTTTTAGTACAATACTCTGTTTGTCTGTCGCTCGAAAAACCTTGATTTTCCAGTGTTTTCAAAAATATCGTTATCTAACGTCAGCTTTTGACCGCCTGCGTTCCAACAGCTTATTGAGGACATACGATGGAGATTGGCTATCATTCATAATAAATAAAATGTAAACTACCCACTACTTAGCTTCACTTGAAATAGTGCTTCCCATCTCATCCACTTTTTACTGTATAATCTTCTTTGGACATTTACCCGCGCAAAGTCCACAATTCACACATTTCTCATAATCAATCTTTGCAAGGAAATCTTCCACTTTCACAGCTTCCTTTGGACATGCCTTTACACAAAGTGAACATCCGATACATCCCGTAGAACACACCTTATTCACTTCCACACCCTTATCCCTAGAGTTACACTGCACATGGTATTTATTATCATATGGAATCAGCTCTATCAGTCCTTTCGGACATTCCTTTACACATTTTCCACATGCCACGCATTTATCCTTGTCAACAACTGCAATACCGTTTACAATATGTATTGCATCATATTCACAAACATCCACACAGGAACCATATCCCATACACCCATATTTACATTCTTTCGGACCTCCACTGACAAAGGAAGCCTCCTTGCAGGATATATTTCCTGTATATTCATATTTATTTCCTGCTTTCTCACAGTCTCCGGCACATTTTACAAATGCGATTTTCTTTACTGTCTCAACCTCTACTCCAAGAATCTGTGCCACTTTTTCAGCCACGGCAGCACCACCTACCGGACAGCCATTTGCAGGAGCAGTACCCTTTGCGATAGCCTCTGCAAGCGCATCACAGCCAGCATATCCACAGCCGCCGCAGTTACTTCCAGGCAAAGACTCTCTGATGGCTACCTCCTTTTCATCTACCTCCACTGCAAATTTCCTGCCGGCAATTCCGAGAAGCACCCCGATAACAATACCTATTCCGCCTACGGCAGCGCAGGCGAACACTATTCCGGTTATACTCATATATGAACCTCCATTTTCTTCTGTTCCGGTTTTTAAATTACACCGGCAAATCCCATAAACGCCATTGACATAAGTCCTGCTGAAATAAGCACAATCGGCATTCCCTTTACAGACGGAAGAATATTATTATATTCTATTTTTTCTCTGATACCCGCCATAATAATAATGGCAATTCCAAATCCGAGCGCTGTACAGACAGAGTATACAAGACCTGTTCCCATGGAATAGTCATTCTGTACACAGTTCAGCGCTGTACCAAGCACTGCACAGTTCGTTGTAATAAGCGGAAGGTATACACCCAAGGATTTATACAATGCAGGCATAAGCTTTTTTAACACCATTTCCACAAACTGTACCAGTGCAGCTATTACAAGAATAAATGCAATTGTATTCAGATAGGTCAAATCAGCCGGCTTAAGAATAAACGCATAGATAAGATTGGTAACAACAGCGGAAATCGCCATAACAAACAGCACCGCCACACTCATTCCGGCGGCTGTCTTTATCTTTTTTGAAACACCCAGAAACGGGCATATACCCAGAAACTGGCTTAAAATAACATTATTCACAATAGCAGCGCCGATTCCAATTTTAATTAATTCGCCCATGTTATTTTCCTCCCTCTGCATTAATTTCTTCACATTTTTCCATACAGCTCTGGCAGTTGCCATCGCAGGATTTTTCTTTCGGAGTTTTGCCGGAGCGAAGCTTCATTTTATTTTGAATAATAACCAGTCCTCCAAGCACAATAAAGGCTCCCGGCGGAAGTGCGAAAATTCCAATCGGACTATCCCAGAACTGAAATCCGAAAATAGCACCAGAACCGATGATTTCTCTGACAGCTCCCAGAATAGCGAGTGCCATGGTAAATCCAAGACCCATACCGATTCCGTCAAAGAGAGAGGCAACTGGTGGATTTTTAGAAGCATAGCTCTCCGCACGCCCAAGAATAATACAGTTCACCACAATCAATGGAATATAAATTCCAAGAGATTCATTTAAAGATGGCAGATACGCCTCCAGCATAAACTGTACCAGAGTTACGAAACTCGCTACTACCACAATAAATGCCGGCACACGGACACCGTCGGGAATAAACTTTCGAAGCAGTGAAATAATCAAATTTGAAAGCGCCAAAACCACAGTTGTAGTCAGACCCATGCCGATTCCATTGATACATGAAGTCGTCACAGCAAGCGTCGGACACATGCCGAGCATCATAACAAACGTGGGATTTTCTTTTATAATACCATTATATAAACGCTCTGTAATACTGTTTTCCTTCATTCTAAACACCTCCGTCTACAAGAGCCTTTGCTGCCTGACATGCCGCGTTGACACCTTTTGTAACTGCTCTTGAAGTAATCGTTGCGCCGCCTATGGCATCAATCACCATACCATCTGAGCCATCCTTATTTACAATAAATTCACTTTCATTATCTCCGTCTATTTCTGAATACTGGTCAATAAAATCTTTATCTTTTGCTTTCATTCCAAGACCGGCAGTCTCTGAAATAGAAAGGTAGGAAATACCAGTCACATGGTTTGTGATATCTACACCAACTGAAAATTTAATATCTCCGCCATAACCTTCCTTTGCAGTAACCGTCACTACATAACCAAGAAATGCACCACTGCTGTCAAGCGCTTTGACAGCGCCCTCAATCACAACCTCTTTTTCGGAATATTTTACAGCATCCCTTGCCTGTTCCAAGGAAACCTCTTCAAAATCAGAAGCGTCTTCAAAAACTGTCTGATATGCCTTTTGCTGTGTTTTAGCCGCCTGTTCCGCCCTTGCCTCTTTTGTTCCCTCATAAACTGCACCGAGAAGAAGTCCCGCTACTGCGGTAATGGCAAAAAGAGCAAGCGTATTTTTTATAATCTGATTCATGCCTATACCTCCTTCTTATTCTTTACTGCGCCAAACATCTTTGGAACAGTATACTTTTCAATAATCGGAACTAAAAGATTACAGAAAATAATCGCATAGGAAACACCCTCTGCATTCGGTCCAAACACACGAAATACCGCTGTCAGAATACCAAGCAGAATACCAAATACAATTCTTCCCACTGGCGTAATTGGTGAAGTAGCATAATCAGTCGCCATAAAAAAAGCTCCAAGTATCAGACCACCACCGCAAATCTGAGCTGCCAGAAATTCAGGACTAAATCCATGTCCGCCAAATAAAATCATGCAAATCACAAAAGACAAAAGATAATACAATGGAATTCTGTAATCAATAATCTTTTTCACCAGAAGATACACAGTTCCGATTAACAGCGCAATCACAGATGTTTCACCTATCGTTCCTGCCTCTGTACCCAAAAACATTTTAGATAAGCCTGTTACTTCTTTGGAATCCTTTAAAAGCCGTAATGGTGTTGCACCTGTTACGCCGTCGTATGTAAAACTGGTCATCTGCTGACTGAAGGACAAAAATAAAAATACGCGTCCCGCAAGAGCCGGATTCATAAAGTTCTGTCCCAGTCCGCCAAACACCTGCTTTGCTACAATAATTGCAAATACAGCTCCAAGAGCAGTCATCCATAACGGAAATGACGGTGGAACATTTAACGCAAGCAAAAGACCAGTGACAGCCGCGCTAAAATCCATAATAGTTATTTTTTGTTTTGTAAAATGCTGAAATGCTGCTTCTGCGATTACTGCTACTGCCACCGCCACGATTACGTTTAATGCAGCATGGATACCAAAATTCCAGATACCAAAGACTGTGGCGGGAAGAAGTGCAATAATCACATCCCGCATAATAGATGCAGTCGTTGACTTATCCCTGATATGAGGATTTGATGATACCTGATATAAATCACTCATGCTTAACCTCCTACTTTTTCTTTCTGTCTGCGAGAACTTGTTTTCTCATAGATTTAATTGCCTGTGTCAGATGTCGTTTGGCCGGACAAATATAAGAACAACAGCCGCATTCACAACACTCCATGCCGTTTAGTGCTACAAATCCCTCTTTATCTCCATTCTGAGCCAAAACAGAAAGTCTTGCAGGCATAATTCTGCCGGGACAGACGCTGACACACCTTCCACAGTTGATACAGTTTGAGGGTTCATTTGCCTTTACCTCATCTCCTGTAAAGCAGAGCAATGCCGATGTTCCCTTTGTTACGGGAATATTTAAATTATATAATGCCATTCCCATCATCGGACCTCCGGAAATTATTTTTTCCGGCTGCTCTGTAAAACCTCCTGCTGCATCTACAAGCTCCGCAAGATTTGTTCCAATAGGAACTCTGAAATTCTGCGGATTTGCAATGGCATTTCCAGTAACAGTCACAATTCTATGCGTAAGCGGCAACTTATTTTCTACTGCATTATAAATCGCATAGACCGTATCAATATTATTTACCACACAATTAACATCTGCCGGCAGCATGGAAGAATTTACCATTCTTCCCGTAGTTGCATAAATCAGAGAACGCTCTCCGCCTTGAGGATATTTTGTGTATACAGTTTTTACCTCAATATCCGGGTCCCCTTTGACTGCCTCCTTTATTTTTGCCACTGCATCCCTTTTATTGTCTTCTATGGCAATAATTGCCTTTGCCTTTTTGAAAAGCGAAATCGCTATCTTTGCACCCTTCACAATCAACTCCGGCGTTTCTATCATTCTTCTGTAATCCGAAGTAAGATATGGCTCACATTCCGCACCATTTATGATATAATACTCTATATCATCAGCGTTCTTTGGAGCAAGCTTTACACTGGTCGGAAATCCTGCGCCTCCCATACCGACGATTCCCGCCTCTTTAATCAGTTTCAGCTTTTCTTCTTTTGACAGCTCATCGGCACTTCTTTTATCCGTAACCGGAACTGTTTCATATAACCCATCATTTTCAATAATTATAGACAGTACCTTATCACCGCTTGCAACCAGCCGCGGCTCTATATTTTTTACTGTTCCAGAAACTGACGAATGTATATTTGCCGAAATAAACCCCGAAGCTTCCCCAATCTTCTGGTTTACCAGTACTCTGTCTCCCTTCTTTACCAAGGCTGACGCCGGAGCGCCAATGTGCTGCGCTAATGGTATGGCAATCTCACCTGTTGGAATATAATCCGCAATCGGTGACGCTTTTGATAAATCCTTGCCATCATTATGAGGATGCACGCCTCCTTTAAATGTAAGAACAGACATTTTCAAACCTCCATCTCATTTTATTTACTCTTTATATCATAATACATTTCGTCAAATTTCACAATAAAAAATTAAATTTTTATTTTTTCTATACTTTTTATCTATTTCATGGTATGATTCAGAGTATAAATATGTCTAAATTTAAAAATATGAATATTAAAATGCAACTATCAAGATATGAACACTCTTATATGAACACTCTTATATGAACATTATTATATGAACATTATTATAGAAACATTATTCAATAAGAACATATAAAATGAACTTTATTATACAAACATTATTTATAAGCACAGGAGGATTCTGCTATGAAGCAATTGAAGGGCAGATTTCAATCAAATGTCTCCGTGGAGGCTATCCCTTTTTCTCTTTTGGAAACTGTTTTTTTTGATATTGAAACAACTGGCTTTGCAGCAAAAAGCTCAAAGCTTTATCTGATAGGTATATTATATGCAACAGATTTAAATGGAACTTTTGAATATGTACAATTTTTTGCTGAAAAAGAAGAGGAAGAAGCTCTGGTTCTCTTTCACTTCTTTAATTCTGTAAAAAATTTTAAAAATATTGTTCATTTTAATGGAAATGGTTTTGATATTCCTTATCTTCTTACAAAATGTCGCTCTTATAATATGCTTTTTAATTTTGACTGTTTTACAGGGTATGATTTATATAAAGAAGCCCAAAAATATAAAAGCTGTTTCAAAACAGAAAATTTAAAGCAGAAAACACTTGAGGAATTTTTTGGGATTTTTCGGGAAGAAAAATATTCGGGCAGAGAATTAATTAATCTATATTATGAATTTTTAGAAGAACAGACTGCCAGCAAAAAAGAAACTCTTTTAGAGCTTCTGCTTCTTCATAATCTTCAGGATATACGCGGAATGCTTTCTCTTTTGGGAATTTATTCCTATTCCTGTGCATTTCACGGCGGCTTTACATTTGATTCCTATATAATGAATGAATTTAAAGGATATGACAATCATATAAGAAAAGAGCTTCTTATAAATTTTACGCTTATTCATTCTGTCCCTGTTAAAATTTCTGGTGGAAATGATGTTTTTTATTTTTCCATGAATGGAAAAAGCTGCAAAATCAGAGTACTGGTTCGCACAGACGAATTAAAATTCTTTTATCCTGATTTCAAAAATTATTATTATCTTCCAAAAGAAGACTTTGCCATTCATAAAAGCGTATCTTTTTATGTAGATAAGGATTATCGGACACAGGCAAAGGCAGCTACCTGTTACAGCAAAAAGAGTGGCTGTTTTCTGCCGGAATATGAAGAAATAATCTGTCCATATTTTAAGGCGGAATATAATGATAAGATTTTATATTTTGAAGCAGACCCTGAATTTTTATCTGATGAAAAAAAGCTAAAAGATTATGCCCTTCATGTGCTAGAGTTAATCAAAAAAATGTAAAAAGGAAAATATTACCAGAGTATTTTATTCTTCCGTGAACATACTAGTAGTGTAGCACAGAGGTGTGCTGCAAAAAAGACTAATTAAGGAGGAATTAAAAATGTCTAATTCATCAAACAAGACAAACATTCCAGAAGCAAAGAGTGCTATGAACAAGTTTAAAATGGAAGTTGCAAACGAAATCGGTGTGCCATTATCTGACGGCTACAACGGAAACTTAACTTCAGCCCAGAACGGAAGCGTTGGCGGTTATATGGTTAAGAAGATGATTGAGGCTCAGGAAAGACAGATGGCTGGTAAATAAGCATCAATAAGCTTCTATCAGTGCTGCTTTTAAAGCAGTAACAGGAAATGCATATAAAGCAGTTTCCTATAAAACAAAACGGCTGTCATACCTTTGGTATGACAGCTATTTTATTTTTTTGAATTGTTTTTATAACCTTAATACTATCCAGTAAACATCATTCCATCTATACAATTATCATATAGAAACCGCTTAATTTCACATTTATTATTGGTTTCATAATATGACACCAATAATTTATAAAATTCCTTTATATCTTTCTGTACAACAGATATAATTCCCTCCCCATTTTCAATCATTATTTTATTTCCAATAAGCATAGCAATTCGTTTATTTCCATCATAAAATAATTGTAACCGCATTAGATACAAGGTCATATCTAATGCTTTATCTAAGGGAGAGATTTGATTCTCAGCTATTTTAAGAATTTCATGTTTCACTTTCTCCTCATCTGGAATTTCAGGAATCCATTCTGTGCCACCTATTCTTACTTCTGTACGTCTAAGTATTCCCGCATTTATTATTGTATATTTTCCTAATAGCATATGAACTTTCTTTATAAATTTTAAATTAATTTCTTCATTAATATGTTCAAGCAAAAACTGCCATGCATGTTTTAAATCATTTACTGCATTAATATCTTCTATTGTATATCCAGATACAGCCATTCCATTATAAATTGCTTGAGTATCTGGGTAGGTTATACCGATACCTTCAAGATTAGCACTTTTCCATATATAGTCTACAATATTTCTCTTTGCAAGAAAAATATTTTGTTTTTGTGTCATATTATATTTTGACTTCATTTATTTTCTCCATAAATCAATTATTTCAAAGCATATTTACCATTACTAATTTTCTATATCTTTCAATAATATATATCAGGAATAACACGCCTGTTATCATTTTTAATCCATTTATATTTTACACTGTTATCACAAACAAAGCATTAAAGGACTTACAATCTTTATTTTATTATACTAAAATCTCTATTATTTTCAAGTTATTTATTTGTCCTAATGAAAAAATTACAATTAGAGGTATAATTCATAACTTATTCTAGCACAAAAAAGGAAAATGAATAACAAAATCTTTCATTTTCCTTTCTGAATAATAATATTTTGTTTACATTAAGGAGATACTATACTCGAACTTCCTTAATTCACAATTTCTTTAGTGCGGAAAAAGGGACTTGAACCCTCACGACGTTGCCATCACTAGATCCTTAGTCTAGCCTGTCTGCCAATTCCAGCATTTCCGCAATTTATACTTTATCCCATTTTTTCAAAGAGATAAAGAATGCAGTTGACGGGACTTGAACCCGAACCCACGTATTGTGGACTAGAACCTGAATCTAGCGCGTATGCCAATTCCGCCACAACTGCGTATCTTAGAGAGTGCCTCAACACTCTCTTTATTATACTATACTTTTAAAAAAATTGCAAGTACTTTTTTTACTATTTTTATACTAATTTTGATTTTGCTGTTTCAGCCAGCTTTGCAAAACCTTCCACATCATTTACAGCCATCTCGGCAAGCATCTTTCTGTTCATTTCAATACCGGCCTGCTTTAAACCATACATAAATCTGCTGTAAGATAATCCATTCATTCTGGCAGCGGCATTAATACGTGCAATCCACAACTGTCTGAACTGTCTTTTTCTTTCCTTTCTTCCGGCATAGGAACTTGCCAGCGCTCTCATTACAGACTGCTTCGCTACTCTGTACTGCTTTGACCTTGCTCCTCTATATCCTTTCGCGAGTTTTAACACTCTGTTATGTTTCTTCTTGGCGTTTAAGCCGCCCTTCACTCTTGCCATCTCAGCTTCCTCCTAATCTATACCTGAATCCTATAAGTATGGTAAAATCTTCTTCATTGTCTTTACATTGGTTGCATCTGTCATGGTTGCTTTTCTCAAATTTCTCTTTCTCTTGGCAGACTTCTTTGTAAGAATATGGCTCTTATAAGCTTTCATTCTCTTTAACTGTCCTGTACCTGTCTTTTTAAAACGCTTTGCAGCGGCTTTTTTCGTCTTTAACTTTGGCATTGTTGTTCCTCCTTAAATTTTACAATTACTCTATTTTAACTACTTTTTCTCAGTTAAAACCATCATAATACTTTTGCCTTCTAACTTAGCTGGTTTTTCGATTACTGCAATATCCAAAAGCTTTTCAGCAAAATCATCAAGTACATGCTTGGTACTCTGCATATGCGCCATCTCCCGACCTCTGAATTTCAAAGTAACTTTTACCTTGTTGCCTTTGGAAATAAATTTTCTTGCCATATTTATCTTGGTATTCAAATCATTTGCTTCGATATTTGGTGAAAGGCGCACCTCCTTTACCTCTAAAGTTTTCTGCTTCTTTTTTGCTTCCTTTTCTCTGCGGGCAAGCTCATAACGGTATTTTCCGTAATCAATAATCTTGCATACAGGCGGTTTTGCAGTCGGAGCAATTTTTACCAAATCCAGTTCAGCATCTCTTGCAATCTTAAGCGCATCTCTTGCACTCATAATTCCAAGCTGTTCTCCGTTTTCTCCAATCAAACGAATCTCTTTGTCTCTAATCTGTTCGTTAATTAATAAATCGCTAATAGTCGGCACCTCCCAAATAAACTATATAAAAAGTGGATAGCATAGCTATCCACCTGAACCAGACAACCAACACAAATCTGTAAACAGCCAGAGGCTGACCGTGTTAGCCGCATAATTTCATATATAAATCACATGTGATTTTATATTCATCCGTAATTTATATTAACACCAAACGCTCAATTGCTTTTGGGTGAGAGTGGATATCTCTGCTTTGTTTTTAACCTCAGATATAATATCACAACTGTTTATATATGTCAACAAGTTTTTTGATTTTTTAATACTAACAGGAACAATTAAACGTTCCGCACTCTGTTTCTTTGCAGTTGCAGGCATTGCTTCCTCTGATGCCGATATTCGAAGCCTGACATTTGCAGTCTTCATTATACTTGCAATGATGTGCTTCACATTCTACTCTGCTTTCTGCATCTGGCATTCCTGTTACATTCATAAATCTGTTTTCTTTTCTCGGCTTAAAGCTGCTGCAACAGGTTCCTTCTGTTGTGTTCGCCATGTCGCCTTCCACCTTGATTTTGTCAAGGCTGCATCTTTCATCTACATTGTGATGGCAGGTTGTTACGGTACAATCTAATATAGGCATAATCATTCTCCTTTACTCCGCCTGTAAGCGGGAAAATATTGGGCAATCAGCCTTTTACTGACTGTATTGTAATCGCTGACTAATCCCTTATTATTATTGCACCTTTTTTTCTTTCTATACAAATGTACTATCTGCCAAAAATTTTATTTTTCATATTTTTTAAATTCATATCCCTGACTTCTGGCATAGTCGATAAACTCTCCCAGAACAGCCGTATTGGTAGCAGATACTGCATGAAGCAGATAAATTGCACCATTATGCAGCCTTGTCTTCATCTTGTTTAGTGCTTCTTCATGTGAAGGCTGTTTATCAGGGTCCCAGTCAGCATAGGCAAAACTCCACATTACTGAACGATAGCCGCAATGAGAGGCCACAGCCAGCGACTGCTCACTGAAAATTCCTGCTGGCGGACGGAAAAGATACATTTCATACTGGTATGTATTTTTTACAAAATCATGGAGTTCCTGATATTCTCCTATTTGTTCGTCTACTGACAGCGAAGGCATTCCTCCTGACGGATGTGTAACACTGTGGCTTCCAATTACATGTCCTTCTTCCACAAGCCTTTTCATTATCGCATCCTGTTCTCGAACATATGGCATGGTAACAAAAAAGACCGCAGAAACATTTTTTTCCTTCAGTACGTCCAGAATCTTATCTGAGTACCCGTTTTCATATCCTTCATCAAAGGTAAGATAAATTACTTTTTCATTTTCCTTTAAAAAATCTGCACCCAATGAAGAATACTGCTCCTGAAATGCTATACATGCCACAGGTCTGCCATCTTCTGCCATCTGCACTCCCGGTCCCCATGTTACCACATCATTTGAATAAGAAGCAATCTGTTCTCTGCTTATCTGTGGAACCGGATTTTTAACTGTTGTGTCTTTTTCATTGGCTGATTCTTCTGTCGTTTCTTCTGTTGACTCGTCTTTTGTTTCTTCTGTTGGCTCGTCTTTTGTCTCATCCTCCTTTGATTCTTCCGGCTTTTGCGCAGTCGTATATTCAGAAGCATTCTTTCCTTCATCCTTCTTTTTTGCACATCCTATACTACTTCCTGCTGCCAGAACAATCGCAAGTCCGAGACAAATCAATTTCTTCCCTTTTATTTCTGTCATCCCCTTTCTTTTTGTACGATTAAGAAATTATGTCTCTGCTTTTCTTTCATAGGAAATTACTTCATATCTCCCATGACGCCGCCAAAAAAAGCTGCTATTTCTAAACAAAGTGCAGGAAACTATCTCAAACCTATAATACCGCAAGCACTTTGTCTTATCAGCTCTTTTATTATACCATTTTTATCCTGAGAAGCAATATTTTTTGAAATTTTCTTCCTTAATTTGCTATTTTAAATACCCTCGCTTCAATATATTCAAAAAAATTTTTTTTATTCATATCCTCTTGACAATCTCCCAATTTAACGATATAGTAACTGTACTAACATAAATAGTACACCTGTATTGCTTATACATCATTGATTTTGTTAGAAGGCTCCACCCCCCCCCTAGGAAAATTTGGGGTCCGGGGTAATACATATGGAAATAGGGAGGTATTTCCATTGATTTAGAATAACAAGGAGGTGGAACATGTTTCAGATTGACACAATGTCGCGAATGCCCATTTATGAGCAGGTCGTGAATCAACTGGAATATTTCGTGCTCAATGGAATCTTAAAAGAAGGGGAACAGATTCCCTCTGTGCGAAATCTGTCCGTAGACCTGTCTATCAATCCGAACACCATTCAAAAGGCATACTTTGAGCTGGATAAAAGAGGGATTATTCAGTCTGTGCCCGGACGGGGATGCTTTGTCACAGACTCTGCCAAAGATATTTTAAGTGCCAAGAAGCGTGAACAGTTAGCCGATTTGAAAATATTGGTAAATGAACTGGCACTGGCAGAGGTCCGGAAAGAGGAAGTTATTTCATGTATTGAGGAAGTATATGACAATCTGCAACCAGTTAAAATCTGATTGCATAAATAAGGGAAATTAATAAGGAATTTTAATAGGAAATTGTTATAACATAAGTTAAGTCGCCAGCCGAAGGTTAATGAATAATATTAATAGTGAAATAATATCAGTAACCGAAAATAATATCAGTAACCGAAAATAATATCAGTAACCGAAGATGGTTGACTTAAATCATAAGAAGGAGTTTTCTTAATTTTGAACGGACAGAAGCAATCAACTTTCGTTGGCTGCATAAAATGGAGGTAAAAATGATTAGGACAGAAAATCTCAGTAAAAAGTTTGGTGATTTTACTGCACTGAAAGATGTTTCCTGCTCCATTCCCAAAGGCTCTATTTATGGAATGGTTGGCTCAAACGGCGCCGGAAAATCCACCTTTTTACGATTGATTAATGGTGTATATACGCCGGATTCCGGCAATATCTCCATTAATGGAGAATCCGTGTATGAAAATCCGAAAATAAAAGAAATCATATCTTATGTTCCCGACACTCTGTATTTTCTGCCGGGAGCCAGCATGAACCGCATGGCAAAGCTCTATGCTGCCGTCTATGATAAATTTGATTTTCACCGCTTTGAAACATTGACCAAAGCCCTTGAGTTAAATCCGAAAGCAAATATTCATTCTTTCTCAAAAGGAATGAAACGGCAGGCAGCGATTATACTGTCTCTCTCATGCAGACCGGAATATCTGTTTTTTGACGAAACCTTTGACGGGCTGGACCCTGTGATGAGAAATCTTGTCAAAAGCCTGATATGCAAAGATGTTCTGGAAAAAGAGACTACTGCTATTATTACTTCACATTCTTTAAGAGAACTGGAGGATATCTGTGACCAGCTTGCTCTTTTGCATAAGGGTGGACTTGTTCTTGAAAGTGATATCGAAAATCTGAAAACAAAGCAGTTTAAAGTTCAAATCGCTTTTCGGGAAGAATTTGATGAAAGCCGCTTTTTGGAAATTCCTCATATTCATTTTCGAAAATCTGGCTCTGTTGCTTCCATGATTGTAAAAAATGACAGAGAATCTACAATTGCCATGCTGAAATCAATGTCACCGGTGCTTTTGGATATCCTGCCGCTTACTCTGGAGGAAGTATTTACCTATGAGATGGAAACTCTGGGCTATAATTTTGACAAGGTATTGGAGGAACAGAATGAAGAATAAAAAAAGATTTTTTAATAAAAACCTTTATATGGAAGGTCTTCGACAGCTCAAGGTCATTGGAATTCTGGGAATAGTCATAAATGTTATTATTGCGGTAGTAATTCCTGTAGGAAACTGTCTTTCCGCCAAAGCAGAATATCATTCTTATATAAACAGCAACATGGCTGACCAGTTTACAAAATATGCCATAAATGCAGTAGATTATCATGTTTACTATCTGCTTTTTTTTCTTGTGTTTGCTCCGCTGATGGTTATTATTCTGTTCAGGTTTCTAAACCGCAGAGAGGATTGTGATTTTTATCATTCTCTTCCGCATACCAGACAATGTCTGCTTTTAAGTTTTTTTGCTGCAATTGTCACATGGCTGATTGTACAGATTTTTATTGTTACCGTAGTTTCTGCCATATTATATCAGATATTTTCAAATTATCTGGTACTGGAGTTTTCCCGTCTGTTCTGCTTTGCAGTAAACATACTGGTCACCTCTCTTCTTGTGGCAGCCGCACTTTTACTTGCCTGCACACTGTCAGGAAATACCATAACCGGATTTATTGTATTTTTGATTTTATTTTTTACTCCACGTATATTTATTACGATTTATCAGACTTTAATGGTAAACCAGCTTGACTATCTGGCAAACAGCATGAACTCCATATTCAGTATAAAACACAATCTGTTTTATACTATACTTAGATGTTTAAGTTCTGATTATGTGACATATGCAGAAATTACCTCCATCAACTCTTCGACTGTCTTTACTCTGTTGATGACTTTGTTTTTATTTGTTATGGCATATATTTTCTTTGCAAAAAGAAAGAGTGAAGCTGCAGAAAACTCAATGAACAATAAAACTTTGCAGGCTATTTTCCGTACGATATTTACCATGCTGCTCTGTATGATTCCAATCAGTATTTTGTTTGGTTACTATACAGAAAGAAATATCGTTTTTTATCAATATCGTTATGACAGCACTGCTATGATGATATTTTATGTTGTGATTTCTTACATTGCAGTCATTCTGGGAATGTTTCTTTATGAGCTTCTCACTACAAAAAATGCAAGAAACGCATTACGCTCATTAAAAAGCATTCCGTTAATTATAGGGTTAAACGCATTTGTCTTTTTTCTTCTAATCTGCTCTTTTGGACATTATAGAAATTTAAGGCTTGATGAGGAAAAAATTGATTCTATAAATATTATTTCTCTGGGACACATATATGATTACAATTATAATCAGGCCTCTTATTTTGAAGCAATGATGGCAAGATATGATTTTACAGAACGGGAATTAATTTCTCTTTTATGTACTGCCTTTAATGATTATGCAGATATGCACAATGATTATCTGGATGGAAAAAGAGAAACTCTTTATAATATGAATTTTTCTGTAACAGTAGAATTTCATGGAAAGTCAAATTATACTTTTTATCTAAAATTAGATGCTAAAACCTCAGACCAGTTTTATAAACTTCTCTATTCTAATGAGGAATTTTATAATATTTATATGAACTTGCCAGAGTTGACAGAAAGAGACAATATATATTTTTCGAGTGCAGGAGAAAATAATATTGACAAAACATTTGAAAAAGAACTGTATGAATCCTTAAAAACAGAGCTTTCTGAAAGCGGGATTCATCCAAAACAGTGGATAGAAGTTATAGATAACTATGGAATTGGATATATTGTTGTTAATAAATATATAGATTCTGTTTATTATGAACTGAGGGTTCCGATAAACCTTACCACACCAAAAACATACCAAAAGCTGCTTGATTATTATATGGAAACACATAGTGACGACTTGGAAAGCTTTCTGAACTCTTTGCAGAATTTTGAAGAAATATTTGCAGATTCTTCTCACGATGAAAGCAATGACAGTGTAAACTTGGATATTATAGGCTATGACTCTGTAAATGAAGTTTCAGATTCTATTTATCTTTCCACTGCAAAGGAGAGTCAGACAGAGTATGAATCAGAGGATTCCTATTTAAAGAAATGTATTGCATTGCTAAAGGAGCATACAAAATCCGTCTCGAATATGAATTCGGAAGAAGATATTCTGATTTATATCAGAGCAGACGAAACAAAGTATACTTCAAATTATGCAGAAACTGACCTTTATGTTTTGTGCATTCCAATAAAAATCTTTAAAGAACTGAACACTGAAGGATTTGAATAACAAAATACATTATTATCTCTGAAATTTAACTGATTAAAAGCTGATTGTATGAATTGCTGAAAAAAATGGGCTGTCGCACTAGAAAAGGACAGTACAGAATATAGTGATTTTTAACTTTTATAAATGCTATATTTTGTATTTGTTCTGTTTAATGCGACAGCTCATTTTTCAACTGGATTATAATTTTTCCATAAATAATATAATACTACTTCTCTACTGTAAAAAGCACATATGAATCTGGAATATTCTGTAAAATTGCATCTGCATTCTTTCTTACAAACTTATCGAAAGTCATATCTTCCTCATCCATTAAAATATATGTTTTATATTGAATTTCTTTTCCAAATTCAAAATTATATATATACTTATATTGTTTTGTTTCTTCTGTTTCTTCTTTACTGATAATAAAGTATTCTCCATTATATGATAAATCTATATAATCACGAATATTTATTTCATCTTCCGTAAAACAAAGCATGATATGAGATTTCTGTTCCTGTTTTGTATTATCCAGAAAGTTTTCCCACTGTTCTTTACCGTATATTAGTTTTTCACCTGATTTTACAATGACAGTTTCTTCTTGGCTTTTTACTATATCAACAATATCATTCTTCTTTTTTTCCATTCTTTTTTTCTGTGAAATATTGTCATCGGTAAATTCATTTCTTTGTATCAATAATATAATACATACAAAAACAGCTATCACCAAAATTCCCAGACTGCAATAAATATATAATTTATGCTCTTTCTTCATTTTAGCTCACATTCCTCTAATCCTTTTCAGATTCAGAAAATATCCCTATTCCGTTCGAAGCGCCACCACAGGGTCCTTCTTAGACGCCATTCTTGATGGTACAAGACCTGCAATAAAGGTAAGGAACATGCTGATTAATACAAGCACTACTCCCGCCTTCCATGGAAGATTTGCAATATTATTAATATCAAATCCATTCTTCACTACTACATTAATTGGAACACAGATTAAAAGTGATACACCAATACCTATTACACCTGCTACAAATCCCTCGATTAAAGTTTCCGCATTAAACACTCTCGAAATATCTCTCTTTGAAGCTCCTACGGCTCTTAAAATACCGATTTCCTTTGTTCTTTCCAGTACGGAAATATAAGTAATAATCGCTATCATTATGGAAGATACAATTAATGATATAGACACGAATCCAATTAAAATATAACTGATTGCATTGATAATCGTTGTCACAGAAGAAAGCATCATTCCGATATAATCGGTATAGGTAATCGCATCCTCCTCTGATACAGAATTGTTATAATCATCAATTATATCTGATATCTTATCCTTTGCTTCAAAATCCTTTGGATAAATATTAATCAAACTTGGTTTGTCAAGCGAAGCCACACCCAGAATATTCATATTGCCTGTATAGGTATTCTTGGTTTCCTTTGGCTGAAACAATACTGAAACTGCCGGATGGTCACTTACAATCTGCATCATCACTGTTTCTTCTGCCAATCCCTGCGCCGCAAGTGCTCCCATTTCTGTCTGTATGGCAGCAAACTCTTCCTGTGTCAGAACATTTTCTGCAACAAGACCCTGCAGTCCCTGCATAAAGCCTTCCTGTGTAAATTCTGTTCCTGTTTCCTCCTCTTCATCCGAGATAAAAGGTGCTCCTGTAAAGATATCCGTAGTTTCATCTGCCTTCTGCTCCTTTACAATCTCTGAAGCATTAATTTCAGTAATCAGATGCTCCATAAGAGCCGGAGTATAAAAAATCGTTCCCGTCTCATGTACCTCATTATCTTCCTTTGGTTTGATAATACCCACAACTTTCAGCTCCTGCGCACTGGCAAGCTTATTTCTCATATATAATACATCGTCCCGCTTATCTGCCCAGACTCCATTTTCCTTTTCAAAATAATCTGTATTTAACAGTAGCTTAAATTTCAGATTCATAATGTCCTCGTAGGAATAATTTGTCTGTTCCGACTTCTCTATCTGATTGCCCTGATAAATCTCCTGCATAATTTCTTTCAATTCATTTATATCAAGGATTCCCAAGGCATACAGACAATAATCGCTGACCTGATTATTTTCATCTACGGCTATTACAATTTCATCATAGGCAGAAGGAAGTCTTCCCTCAACTACATTATAGCTTGCAGAAATAATATTATCATTCTCTGACAGCTCTTTCCATACATCTGTACCTGTATTTCCCATTGAAAAGCTGTTTATCAGAGAAGCACCCTCACTGTTATCGGTTCCCATCAGTCCACCCATGCCGATTTCATTAAATACCTGACTTGGATTTACCTGTATCACACCTTCTGAGGTATCTGCCTTATAAATATTTAACTGGGTGGAATAGCGATAACTCACGTCCGTAGTCAAATCCTTGATTCCATTGGATTCATCTTCAATATACTCCATAAAAGCCTGAAGATTATTTGTCTTTGTCTCCTGCATCATGGTTTCGAGCATATTTGACATAATATTATTGGAATAAATATGATTTTCTTCCTGATTTTTTACAGAATCATCTTCATCCATATGAATTCCCATCATCATTGACATCATACTGCTCATATCCATTGTCGTTTCCTGAATACTAATCGGATAGCTGGATAATGCCTCTTCCTCAGTCTTTGTAATATAGTTCTGCACACCGTTCGACAGAGCCAGAATCAGTGCTATGCCGATAATTCCGATAGAGCCTGCAAAGGCGGTCAGAATTGTTCGTCCTTTCTTTGTCATCAGGTTATTTAAGCTTAATGACAGCGCAGTCAAAAAGGACATAGATGCCTTTTTCTTTTTTGTTTCCTGTTTTACAGCGACTTCACCCTCTGGATGATATGGATTAGAGTCATCTATCACTTTTCCGTCAAGAAGATTAATAATTCTTGAAGAATATTCCTTGGCAAGCTCCGGATTATGTGTGACCATAATAATCAGCTTATCCTTTGAAATTTCTCTTAAAATATCCATAACCTGAATACTGGTTTCTGTATCAAGTGCTCCGGTTGGCTCATCTGCCAGAATAATATCGGGGTCATTGACCAGAGCTCTTGCAATTGCAACACGCTGCATTTGTCCGCCTGACATCTGATTTGGACGTTTGTGAATCTGGTCACCAAGCCCTACTTTTTTTAATGCTTCTATGGCCCGCTCTCTTCGCTCGCTCTTTGATACACCAGAAAGAGTCAATGCAATTTCCACATTTGACAGTACAGACTGATGTGGAATCAGATTATAGCTCTGGAATACAAATCCAATCGAATGATTTCTGTAAGTATCCCAGTCCTTATCCTTAAACTGCTTCGTTGATTTTCCGTTGATAATCAAATCTCCGCTGGTATACTGGTCGAGTCCTCCTACAATATTCAGCGTTGTCGTCTTTCCGCACCCCGACTGTCCAAGTATGGCTACAAATTCATGCTCTCTGAAATCGATGCTTATCCCTTTTAATGCCTGAACCTTTGTGTCACCGGAACGATATTCCTTGACAATGTTTTTCAAACTAAGCATATATAGTTCCTTTCCTTTTATACAATCAACACACCCGCAAATATAATCAGTCAAAAACTGATTGTGTTGACTGTTGCAATATAGTTTGTTACAGTTTATATTTACAGATATAAAGTCTAACAAATTCTTCCATATACGTCAATAAAATAAATCTAAATAAACAATTAACAAATAAGCTATCTGGCACTTCCTTACTTATTGGAAAAAAATGATTGACATTTTTGCAATTATCCCTTATAATCAAATACTGTTCAGGCTTCCATAGTTCAAAGGTAAAACAGGTCACTCGTAATGTCCAGTTGCCGGTTCGATTCCGACTGGAAGCTTTTTAATATACAGCCAACGCCTGTATTGATTGCTTTATAAAACGAAGTGTCAAAAAACAACTAATTTTTAGTTATTTTTTGACGCTTCGTTTCTTTTTCGAACATAAGCAGAGAGCTATTACTCTAGTAGATTACTTATCTACTTTTGCAACAGCCCCCTTTTTATTTTACATTGAACATACAGTTCATAGTAAACATGTAATGCGGCAGGTTTTTTATTTCCTGTTACAAAATTTTATTTCATTATTAATAACAGACGATAATTCCTCCGTCACATGCATACATGGAAGATACCCCTGCTGTATCTGCAATAATGACATCCTTAAACTTTTTCAGCTTCATAATCTCTTCCTTTACCCACTCCGCACGCTGGCGGCAGTTTACATGACTGATAGCAAGTATACGCTCCTGTGCGTCTTTTGTGGTGTTTGCGATATACTGCACAAGTTTTAAAAGCGCTTTTTCCATGCCTCTTGCTTGGTCAAGCTTTGCGATTGTTCCCTCGGTTGTGCCATACATAATAGGCTTAATATTTAACACCGACGCAATCACTGCGGTCAAACCGGTCAGCCTTCCGTTTTTTCTGAGAGTTTCCAAAGATTCAATCACAAAAAAAGTGCTTCTTCCAGTTCGAAACTTTGTTACCTCTTGAACGATTTCTTCAAAGGATTTTCCCTCTTTGGCATACTGAATAATTTTTAAAACCATCAGTGTTTCTCCCACAGAAGCAGAACAGGAGTCAAAAACATGTATTTTCTTTTTATCATTTGGATGCTCTTCATAATACATATTTCTTCCCACTTCGGCGCTGTTATAAGAACCGCTTAAATTCGCAGACAGCGTAACAACAAAAACGCAGTCATAGTCTCCCTCATATGCCTGACGGTATCGCTCCGGCGACGGGCAGGAGGATTTTGGTTCCTCTGTGGCTCTGCTTACCTTTTCCAAAAAGCTTTTCTGGTTAAATGTACTGTCATCAACAATATCTTCCCCGTTTACTGTAAGCGTAAGCGGAATTAATTCTATCTTTTCACGATATTCAAACTTATCATTCAAATCACAGCAACTATCGGCAACTATTTTAAAATTCATCCCTTTTTTCCTTCTTTCTTCTTATTGAACAATCAAACTTTTACAGTTTATTGTATGACTTTTTAATACTATTATTTCTTTCATCATAATTTCAAGATGTAGTTTTCATTACTAGATAATACCATTTCAGACTATACTTTGTCAATATGTGCAAGAAAGAATTCTGACTTTTTTGATTTAATGTTTGCAATATAAAAAGCATTCTATATGACATGCCCTGAATTTAAGGTGTTAAAGGAATAAATTTATTTAATACCGGCTTAATTTTGCAGTACAGAAAAATTCCTGAAAACCGGACAGATTTTTATTTAATTCTCTGTACAGATTTTCTCTTCTGTCTTCTTTTACAGGAAACTCCTTTCTGTACTGACGCACTGTTTCCGCCTTTATATCTGCATAAAGAAGTGTGGATTCTGATTCAGAATTTACTTCTTTATAATCAATTCTTTTTCCACATGGGTCAAAGGCCATTGAACTCATTGGATAATACAGGCCGTTTCCTTCCCCTGTTCTGTTTATCCCGACAATATAACACTGATTTTCAATTGCTCTTGCCTGCAGGAGAGTTTTCCAGTGTTCGATTCTGCTTTCCGGCCAGTTTGCTATTACACAGATTAATTCATTTTTTCTTGAACTTATCTGAAAAACCTCCGGAAAACGCAAATCATAGCAGATAAAACCTCCCACACATATATCATGAATACAGGCATACACAATACTGTCCCCTCCACAGTAATGCATGCTTTCTTCTCCATAAGAAAAAGGATGTATTTTCGCATATTTCATCAGTATTTCTCTGCCATCTGTCAACTCAAGCATATTATAATAATTATTTTCTCTTTCCTCTATATAACCAAACAAAATCGCAATACCATATTTTACAGAGAGAGATTGAAAAAATTCTTCCGACCTGTCAGATTCTCTGCTGTCATCTGCTTCTTTTAAGCTGTGTTCTCCATATTTTTCCGGATTCATGGTAAAACCTGTAAGCGTCATTTCTGGAAAAATAATAAGCTCTGCCCGATGCACAGCCGCTTCTCTGACAAGCTGTTCACAGATAGCTTTATTTTTTTCTTTCTCCTCCCATATGATATCTACCTGAGTCAATGCTATCTTCATACTGATTCTCCTGTTATTTTCGAATATGCAAAATTTAATAAGTTCTGATTGTATCTGCCTCTGTATCCTCTGTATTTTCAATAGACTTAATCACAACATAAAATCCTGCTGAATTATCTATTTTTACATATACTCTGTCTCCCGATTTATGCCCCAGTATTGCTTTTCCAATCGGGGATTCAATACTGATTCTTCCATCCAGCGAATCTCCTCTGATAGAAGTGACAAGTTTATAAACTTCTGTCTCATCATCCTCCTCAAAGTAAATCTCTACTGTATTATTTATACCCACCTCATCTTCTTTTGATTCATCAGATATAATTCTTGCAGTTTTCAACATTTTTTCGAGATAACGTATTCTGCTCTCATTTTTATTTTTATCCCTTTTCGCCGCATAATATTCAAAATTTTCACTTAAATCTCCCTGCTCTCTTGCTACCTTTACAGCTTCAATTGCCTCTCTTCGAACCACTGTACTTCTATGCCGAATTTCCGCCTGAATTTTTTCAACATCTTTCTTTGTCAATTCCTGTGCCATAATACCCTCCTTTTAAAATATCTTCAATCATTTCTCTTTTTATAGCTTCTATATTTAAGTTTCCGATTTAAGTTTCCGCTCTAAGAAATTTTCCATTTATCAATTATAAATCTTTTACTTTATTTTCTGTCCTGTCTGGTCGCGCTTTTTTATTTTGATATCACGAAGCTGTATCTTTGCTTTATTTACTTCAATTTCCGGATTATCTCCCGCATCTGTCACATAAACTCTGACAATAGCATCTTCCTTTGTAAGCTTTATGCCTCTAACACCGATAGCGCTTTTCTTTTTCTCCGGAACTTCCATAACAGGAAAACGAAGAAGATATCCCTTTTCTGTCTGCAATGTCACAATACTGTTTATGGACAGCTCTGATAAATGCTCCTCTGGCATTAAATCTGCCTCCTGCATAATATCAAAGCCCATATTCGTTTCTGAAAAGATATCCATCCCCTCATCAAAGCCGCCCGATAATACGACATCATTTCTTTCCTCCGATACGTATGCCTGAACATCAAAACTCAGCACCTCTATACTGACAATGACATCTCCCTCGCTCAGTTTTGTAGAAGCCACTGTCCTTTTTGATACCTCAAATTCTGAGGAATCCACAAGCTTCATCATTGCCTGTCTGGTAGTAAATAACAGTTTTTTCTGCTTTATTTCTGCCGCTGCACATAAAAATACAATATTTTCCCCACTGCTGTCATAATTTCCAAGATTATCCAGAGGAACTCCCTTATCCCGAAACTTTTTTACCGGTATGTCAAGCGCCTTAATCTGGTGAAGATTGCCATTATCTGTAAATACACATATTTTATCTGTATTCATACAGGAAAATACATATTTATTTTCACTCTCCACTGTCTCATGGTTACGCTCATAGCTTGCCATATCAATAAGCTTTGCATAACCAAATCGGTCCATAACAAACATATTTTCTGTTTCTATTATCTGCTCCTCCACATAGACTGCGGCAGCTCCGTTTTCAACAGAGGTTCTTCTATCTACGGCATATTCCTTTTTGATTTTCAGCAAATCCTTTTTAATTACCTTCATCATGGATTTTGGATTATTCAATATATCCTCATACTCTGCAATTCTCTTTAAAAGTTCATTGTATTCCTTTTCCAGAGCCAAAATTTCCAGACCAATTAACCGATAAAGTCTTAATTCAAGAATTGCCTGTGCCTGCTTTTCAGTAAAATTAAGCTGTGACGCATAGATTTTTGATTCTGGATTTTTAAATTTTATTTTTTCGGTATTTCCCTCTGTCAGACAAAGTTTTGCATCTTTCAGACTTGTGGAGCCACGCAGTATCTCTATAATTAAGTCAATAATATTGCACGCCTTAATTAATCCCTCTTTGATTTCCTTCTGCTCCAAATCCTTTTTGAGCAGATATTGATATTTTCGTGAAGCAAGTTCAAGCTGAAAATTCACATTATGAGTAATAATACTTTTTAATCCCAGAGTTTCCGGTCTTTTATCCACAATGGCAAGCATATTTACGCCAAAGGTATCTTCAAGCTTTGTCTTTTTATAAAGAATATTTTTTATTTTTTCCACATCCGCATTTTTTTTCAGCTCAAGCACGATTCGAATGCCTTCCTTTGAGGATTCATTGGAAACATCTGTCACATCATTTAATTTTTTATTTTCAATCAGCTCACAGATATCACCAATAAATTTTCCGATTCCTGCACCTATCATAGTATATGGAATTTCAGTAATTACAAGCCTGTCCTTATCGCTCTTTCGTTTGCCTTCCTCAAATTCTGTACGTCCACGCAGCTTTATTTTTCCGACACCTGTTTCATAAATATTTAATAAATCACTTTTATTAATAACAATTCCTCCGCTTGGAAAATCCGGTCCCTTAATATACTTCATCAGCTCTTTTGTACTAATCTCACTGTTATCCATATAGGCTATTACTGCATCTATAACTTCACCAAGATTATGCGG
Source organism: uncultured Lachnospiraceae bacterium (assembly GCA_910577835.1). Classification (GTDB taxonomy): domain Bacteria; phylum Bacillota; class Clostridia; order Lachnospirales; family Lachnospiraceae; genus CAG-303. The sequence continues at coordinate 24,682 of CAJTOU010000020.1, forward strand.
CGGAATATTTGTAGTCATTCCCACCGCAATGCCCTCAGCTCCATTAATCAGTATATTCGGCACCCGTACTGGCAGTACAAGAGGCTCCTTTTCTGTCTCGTCAAAATTCGGTCCAAAATCAACCACATTTTTATCTAAATCTGCAAGATATACCTGCTGAGTAAATTTTTTCAGCTTCGCTTCCGTATATCGCATGGCGGCCGCACCATCTCCCTCTATGGAACCAAAATTTCCATGTCCATCTACCAGCGCCATGCCTTTTTTAAAGTCCTGTGACAAAACTACCAGTGTTTCATAAATTGAACTGTCTCCATGTGGGTGATATTTACCCATGGTATCTCCTACAATACGTGCAGACTTTCTGTGAGGCCGGTCATAATTCAACCCCAGCTCATTCATCGCATATAATACTCTGCGCTGTACTGGTTTTAATCCGTCTCTGATATCCGGCAACGCTCTCTCACATATAACACTCATGGAATAATCAATATAGGATTTCTGCATAACCTCTGCATATTCTGTTTTTAAAATCTGTTCTGACATTTTATGTACCTTTCCATTACTTTCATGTTATTCTATTTTTATATTATTTCAATCTATCTGTGATTCTGTTATATCAAATACATTCTTATATCAAACGCATTATTATATTAAACATCAAGCTCTGCATCTTCAGCATGTTCATAAATAAACTGACGCCTTGATGACACATCACTTCCCATAAGCATTTCTGTAATCTTTGACGCCATTCTGCCGTCTTCAATCTCTACCTGTTTTAAAATTCTTGTTTCAGGATTTAATGTAGTTTCCCATAGCTGCTCTGCATCCATTTCTCCAAGTCCTTTATACCTTTGAAGAGTAAAGCTCCCTTTATGTGCCTTTCTATACTTTGCCAGAGCCTTATCATCGTAGATATATTCCTCTTTTCCCTTTTTCGGAATAACCTTGTACAATGGAGGTGTGGCAAGATAAACATGTCCCTCATTGATTAATTCCGGCATAAAGCGATAGAAAAAGGTCAAAAGCAGAGTATCAATATGTGCTCCATCTACATCGGCATCTGTCATAATAATGATTTTATCATATCTCAGCTTTGAAATATCAAAATCATTGCCATATCCTTCGGAAAATCCACAGCCAAAGGCATGAATCATTGTCTTTATCTCCGCATTTGCAAGTACCTTGTCCATAGTAGCCTTTTCCACATTTAAAATCTTTCCTCTGATTGGCATAATAGCCTGAGTTTTTCTGTTTCTTCCCATTTTTGCGGAGCCTCCTGCGGAATCACCCTCTACGATAAATACCTCGCATTCCTTTGGATTTCTGCTCTCACAGTTGGCAAGCTTTCCGTTGCTGTCTATGGAAAACTTGGGCTTACTCAACATATTTGTTCTTGCCTTTTCCTCTGCTTTTCGTATCTTTGCTGATTTTTCCGCACAGGCAATTACCTGTTTTAACACCTCAAGATGCTTGTCAAAATACAACACCAGTTCCTCGCCTGCCACATCGCCTGCCGCTTTTCCGGCATCCGGATTATCCAGCTTGGTTTTTGTCTGACCCTCAAATCTTGGGTCCGGATGTTTTATCGCAATCACTGCTGTCATGCCGCTTCGCACATCTGACCCCGTAAAATTACTGTCCTTCTCCTTTAAAATTCCAAGCTCTCTTGCATACTGATTAATAATCGTAGTAAATCTTGTCTTAAATCCGACAAGATGTGTGCCTCCCTCCTGCGTATAGATATTGTTGCAGAAGCCAAGCATGGTTTCCTGAAACTCATCTACAAACTGAAAAGCGGCTTCCACTTCTATATCATCTTTTGTTTTCTTAAAATAAACAACATCATGAACAACCGATTTGCCCTGATTGATATCTTTTACATATGCCTGAATTCCTTCTTCTTCGTGATACTCTATTTTTTCTTCTTCAGAAAATCGCTTATTTTCAAAACTAATCGTAAGTTCTGGATTTAAATAGGCTGTCTCATGCATTCGTGCCTTTATGGCTTCCGCTTTAAAATATGTTTTTTCAAAAATTTCGCTATCCGGAAGAAATCTCACACTTGTCCCTGTTTCACTTTTCCTGCATGTTCCGGTTTCTTTTAATGGATATATTACATGTCCCCGCTCATAGCGCTGCTTATAGACAATACCGTTCTGCTTAATCGTCACTTCAAGCCATTCTGACAGCGCGTTTACAACAGAGGCACCTACACCATGGAGACCACCCGATATTTTATATCCTCCGTCTCCAAATTTACCCCCTGCATGCAGCATGGTAAACACTACCTCTACTGCCGGAAGTCCTGTTTTTTCATTAATTCCTGTTGGAATTCCCCTTCCATTATCCGTAATTACTGCTGTACCATCTTTTTCCAGCGTCACATGGATATGGTTACAGTAACCGGCAAGATGTTCATCTACCGAATTGTCTACAATCTCATAAATAAGATGATTTAAGCCCTTGGTAGATACACTTCCGATATACATTCCCGGCCTTTTTCGTACTGCTTCTAACCCCTCAAGTATGGATATACTGTTTGCATCATAATTACTTGCTGCCTTTGTCATTATTCTTCTGCTCCTTTTTATTACATTTTTTATTTCAAATATTGAATCATGCCCGGTCCAAGGCTGTCCGTTGGTCTTCCCACAAAACCGAATTTTTCATAAAATTTTTCTCTGCCCTTTGCACACATAAGACAGAGCATTATCTCACTGTTTTCTGTTCTGAAACTTTCCACATGTTGAATCAGTTTTTCCATCATAAGTTTTCCAATTCCCTGACCCTGATATTCTGACTTTACAATAAAATCCTGTATATAACAGATTACTGCCCCGTCTCCTACGATTCTTCCCATACCCACAGACTCTCCCTGATTTATGGCTGTAATAGTATAAAGACTGTTCAAAAGAGCCTTTTTTGCCTGCTCCTGCGTCAAAAGCTTCCAGTGTACAGAAGCGCGGAGCGAAAGATATGTATTCAAATCCAATGTATTTTCTTTTATTTCTATCATGTGATTTTATTCTCCATTTCTTTTATCTTTGTATTAATACAACATTCGACTTTGGTAGTATATGACAATTAGCAGTACTGACAATCGGTAGTATTGACAATCGGTAGTATTGACAATCGGTAGTATTGACAATCGGTAGTATATAGCAAAAATATAAAGCTGTCAAATATAGAATATATATGGTTTATGAACGAGTGTTCTTTAAATATATTATCAGAAATAACGTTTTTGTCAAGAGTTTTTTAAATTTTTTAATGTGATTTTAAGCTTGTGCACATTGTATAAGACTTGCCAATACAGTTTCGCACTGATAAACAGTAGCGTGTGAAACGAGAAGCCCCACTTCAGGCGAAGCTAAATGGTGGTTTGGTTCACTGCACAAAAAAGCACATTATTTCCCATATAAGGATATAATGTGCTTTTTTAAGCATATGGCATTTTCTTGAAAATTAATACTCTTATTTTACTCCATTTATGCCAAAATACAGCCATACTATAATACCCAGCACAATTCTGTACCATCCAAACGGCTTGAAATCATGCTTTCTGATATATCCAAGCAGCATTTTTATTACTACCAGAGAAACAATAAACGCCACAAACATACCGACAAGCAGCACTGCCGCTTCCATTGCAGTAAAATGAAAGCCGAATTTCACTACCTTTAAAAGACTTGCACCAAACATAACCGGAATAGCAAGATAGAAGGTAAAATCTGCCGCTGCCTTTCTTGAAATTCCTATCATCAATGCGCCGATAATCGTGGCACCTGAACGGGAGGTTCCGGGAAATATTGCTGCAAGAAGCTGAAAAATACCAATAATCAACGCCTGTTTGTATGTAATCTGTGCTGCTTTTTTTGTAACAGGCTTCATATTCTTATTATGATTCTCAATAATAAGAAAAGCAATACCAAAAACAATTAATGCGCCGCCAATTACATAAGGGTTGTAAAAATGTTCATTTAGAAAATCATCAAACGCAATTCCGACAATTGCCGCCGGTATACATGCCGCAAGAATCTTAAACCACAGCGTCATAATTTTTTTGTCAAAATGTGAAAGTATTCCTGCTTCTGTATAACCTTTCCCTTCGCTGTTTGTAATCGGCCATATGTCCTTCCAGTAGAGAATTACCACTGCCAATATCGCTCCAAGCTGAACTACCACCTCAAACATATCAAAAAAATCTGGTGATACATTTTTAAAGCTGACAAACTGCTCCAGCAGAATCATATGTCCGGTACTGCTCACGGGCAGCCATTCCGTAACACCTTCCACAATACCAAATAGTATTGACTTTAATACATCCATTTTTTCTATCCTTTCTTTTCTTTTATTTCAGCAGAAGCCAGAAAATTTGACAAATCTGCATAATAGGCTTCATAATAAAAATATATCCTATACAAACTGAAGCAGTTCTAGCGGTTTGTCAATAACTGCAAGCGGCTTCAGCTCCAGAAGCATATCTTTCTCCCGAAATCCCCAGCTGACCAGCACACAGTCAACTCCCGCGTTATCTGCCGTGGCTTTATCCACCTCGGAATCTCCCACATACAGCACACATTTTTTATCAGCTTCAAGTTCACCGATTACGTGATTGACAGAATCAGGAAATGGTTTTTTTCTTACCCCCTGCTGTTCGCCCACTGCCAGCTTGATATAATTATAAAAATATAGTCTGTTTAATTCCTTTACCGCATCTATATTTTTATTTGAGACAATGGCCATTTTGCACTTATTTTCTGCCAGTTTGGATAATAACTCCTCTATTTCCGGATAAGCTCTGGTCTTTATCTGACAATGTTCTGTGTAATAGGATTTAAAGGTTTCAAAGATATTTTCAAATTCTGGATTCTCCGTTCCCATAGGAACTGCCCTTTCCATTAACTTTCTAATTCCATTTCCGACAAACTGCCGGACTTCTTCTAATGTTCTTTCTGGACAGGAAAATTTTCTCATACAATAATTTACGCTGTCTGCAAGGTCTTCAAGAGTATTTAACAAAGTCCCGTCCAAATCAAATATAATGGTATTGTATTTCTGCACTTCTTCTCACCTCAATAATTATATTATTTTGTTTTCTATATAGAACAATTTATGGAATAACAGAACAAAATGCCAGCAACACCAATAAACTTGTAAAAGCCTTTCTTATATTTTGTTCAGGAAATCCTCATACATTCTACAACATTCACTTTAAGATTGCAAGAAGATATCATATTCTTCCTTGACATTCTCGTGACTCTTATTGTATTATGTTAAATATTTGCAAATGATATTATAGCGATGAAAATGCTTTCTTCTATATCTTATCAAAAGGGAGTTTAAAATATGTCAGATACTATTACATCAAAACAAAAAGAAACGATTTTTATGAATATGAGTGACGGCGTTCTTCTTATTAACAGTAATCAGGAAATTACTTATATCAATCCCGCTGCCGAAGCGATTTTAAACCTGTACAATGAAACATTGGTTATGCAGGATTTTCTTCTAAATAAAAAAAATAAGCCATTTTACAGACTTTTATTACAGGCATTAAAAAACAAGCATAAATCTGATACTGCTGTTGTAAGTTATGAAAATGGAAAGGAAAAAAGAATTTTAAATATAAGAATCAGTCTGACAGGCCCTGATGCAATTATGGTACTGATGGAAGACATTACTGCTACACATAATCTGAAAAAACACGAACGTGACTGTGCCATGATTTTTGCAGGACTTATTACGTGCATCTGTGTATATTTGTTTGTATGGAGCCTTCTACGATTTACACTTGAGATACAACTGAAAACCTCTGTATATACTCTGATAATTGAGGGAATCGCATTTCTGCTTTTTCTGGAGATTATTTTCTTTACCAGTATGACATTTAAGGATATCGGAATCTTTGTAAAACCGATGAAATTATTAAAAACCTTTCTGACATCCGTTCCGATTGCAGCAGCGGTCTGCTGTATTCTGCTGCTGCTTAATTTTCTGCTCCGCATCACAGGTCATCCTGTCAAGCCTTATTTTATCGGCGGTTCTCTTGGCGGCGCATATACTTATATCTTTACCGCCATTCTTCAGGAGTTTCTGTCAAGAGGCGTAATACAGACCTCGGTAAAAGCGCTTATGCAGATAAAATATCAGAAAGTTTTCAGTATTTTTTTGACTTCTCTGCTATTTGCGCTTATGCATCTGCCGTTTGACTTTCCATTTATGATGGGAGCATTTCTTTTAAGCATTGCACTTGGCATTGTTTATGAAAAACAACAAAATATCTGGGGCTGTGCGTTTTTACACTGGAGCTGCGGTTATCTGGCGATGGCAATGTTTTTTTGAAATAAAAAGAATGAATCTATGATTCATCAAAATCATCGATTCATTCTTTTTTGTTACTCAGTTTCTTGCAAAATATTCTCTGTTTGTCTATGAAGAATCAGCGGTGTATATTTCTTCATAAGTTCTTTACTAATTCTATTATTTTTTTCCTGTATAGTTTCCTGTTTCAAAATCCATTCAGCAGCCTGACATAATTCCAGATTTTCACCTAATAAATCCTCACTTTCAAGACTATATGTAAGTGCTACTTCATTTGAATTATTTTGCTCTTTTGAAATTATTAAAATTTCTTTTGCAAATCCTTGAAGAATAGAGTACTCTTTTTTCAGGAATTTCTTGATATCTTATATATGGTACTTTAGCAATAGCTTCATCTGTTATTATTATTTTGTGGTCACGTTTCTTTTCCATTTCCAAATCATTGAATTTTTCTCCCACCTGCTATCTACCTTCAAAACAATATTTTATATATTTTTCTTTAGCAATAGATTTTTATCTGTTTTATTAATGTATTTTCTTGTCTATATTATAATTTGATAACTTTCAATAAGTAGATGAATTTAAACCTGTCAATAATCCACCTTGATTAAACACAACCCCTGCGGCGGTGCTGTCGGTCCTGCAAGTTTTCGGTCCTTCGCTTCTAGTATTTCTTTAACCTTCTCCGGCGGCATAGCATTTTTTCCTACCTCCAGCAGAGTTCCCACAAGAATTCGTACCATATTCTGCAGAAATCCATTTCCATGAAATGTAAAATAAATATACCCCCGACTGCGCTTTATTTCAATACTGTCAACTGTTCTAACAGTTGATTTTTTCATTTTCGAATTTCCACAGAAACTTTTAAAATCATGCTCTCCCTCTAAAAACACTGCCGCCTGCCTCATTTTTTCCACATCCACAGCAGTATCCAGCCTTGTGACATATTTTCTGTTAAATACAGGCTTTACAGGACCATCACAGCAGGTATAACAGTAGGTTTTTCCTACTGCCTTATACCTTGCATGAAAGCGCTGTGATGCCTCTCGCACCTCCTCCACTGCAATATCTTCCGGCAGATATCTGTTCATATAATCCCGTATCTCCTCCGGCGACTTTTCTGTATCAATAACAGCATTTGCCGTCATTGCTCTTGCATGTACTCCGGCATCTGTTCTTCCTGCACCAATCACATCAATAAATTCTCCACACATAATTTCGAGCACAGCCTCAAGCTTTCCCTGTATGGTATCTCTGTCCGGCTGATGTTCCCATCCATAATATCTGCTGCCATCATAACTTACAGTCATCTTATAATTTCTTTTCATCATCTCGTTTCCTTTTCGTTATTTCCTTTTTCTCATTTTCCTCATCACCGTCAAAATCCAGATTCGCTACATCATAAGTCAGAGTCACATCTCTTTTGTCATACATCTTGTAAAATTCCTTTAAAATCCTGTCAATTACTATATGTATTGAATCATTTTCAACATTCATAAAAATAACCATCTGCTGTGTACTACTATACCTTGTTGTAACATCTACTGTACGAACGGTATTTACAATCGCACTTTCCACATACTGCATAACATTGGTTCTGTCCTCCATCGCAAAAGTTCTCTCATCCACCGGCTTAATTGTAAATAACACAAGCTGAATCGTCTGCGCATTTCTTTTTCCTATATTCCGGATAAACTCATATACCTTTTCAAATTCAGGATAATCCACTTTAAAGGCCCCCTGATAGGAATATTCCTTCTGTATAATATGTACAAGATTATCAAGGTCCTGACTGCTCATATATTTGTCATTCTCTTTCCCATTATCATTATAAATATAAAATCCGTTTTTGCCTTCCTGCTTTATATGATACAAAGCCTTATCCGCATCCATATACAGCTTGGAATACTCTCTTCCACTGACCACAGATAAAGCGACACCTGCTGACAGCGTAATTCCCTTTAATTCCTCTATTCTGGATATTCTTGTATTAATCATATGCAAAAGATTCATTACCATTTTTTCTGCATCCATAATAGAGCTGATTTCCGGAATAAAGCATAAAAATTCATCTCCACCCACTCTGGACACAAGCAGATTCTTTTTCTGCTTTGTCAATGCTTTTGCTACTGTAACCAGACAGTAATCTCCCCTTATATATCCATAATTTTTATTAATTTCTCCAATATTATCCACATCAATCAAAAGCAGACACCCGTCTCCTCTTTCCAATTCTGCACTGATACTTTTTTCCACACTCTTAATTCTTTTTATATCAGACAGCTCATCCAGCAGATTCTTCTTTTGCTGCGGCTCTAACAGGCTTTCTGGTATAATCATTTCAACCGGCTTTTCTCTTCTTTCTACAATACCCGGAATTAACGGCTTTATTTTCTTTTCCTTCAACAGACGAATAAAAGCCTCTGCAATCTGCGGGTCAAACTGCGTGCCCCTGCTTCTTTCAAGCTCCTCTAATATTTTTTCCTCTGAAAAACGTTTTCTGTATACACGATTACTGCTCATGGCATCATAGGCATCCGCCACACAGATAATACGTGCAATAAAAGGAATATCCTCGCCCTTCAGTCCTGAAGGATAACCCTTTCCGTCATATCTCTCGTGATGATATTTTGCACCAATATCAAGTCCCGGAATCATCTTGATATCTTTTAAAATATCAGCTCCCACAATTGGATGCTGTTTCATAATTTCATATTCTGAATCAGTCAGCTTTCCCGGCTTATTTAAAACAGAATCAGGCACACCGATTTTTCCAATATCATGCAAAAGAGCAATATTCCTGATATCCTGCGCTTCCTTTTCCTCCAGTCCCAGTTCCTTTGCAAGTGCATAGGAATATTCCGAAACTCTCTGAGAATGTCCCTTTGTATACTCATCTTTTGCATCAATTGTATTTGCAATAACTGTAATTGCCTGAAAAGTCATTTTCTGGATTTCCTTTGTCTTTTCATCCAGCATTTTTGTATATTCTCTATTTTTTTCTGTGACACTTCCATAAAGTCCAGCCGCTATATAAGAGCCTGAAAAACACAAAAAAATAAGAGCAATCTGTATTTCAATATCCTTGCTGTTACCTGTATTTATCTGATGTTGAAATACCCTTATAATAATAAATAAAAGATTTATCAAAAAAGCTGCAATTCCCATACCAACAATTAAATTTTTCCTGCGATAAAGAACAATCAGAGAAAGCATTGGAAATATGTAGGTAAATACAAGAGAGGTATTTCCTGTAATCATAACAAAGGTATACATTATAAAATATCCAATGACAATATAGTATTTTAAATTGTCAGAGACAGGATTCCTTTTGTAAAGCAATATTGCAAGCAATGCAGGTATTCCTGTGAACAGCATAAAAACAATCAAATAAGACAGTGTACGTTCACCCTTTAAAACCTCGCCGGTGTAAGCAACAAATAGTATTACAACAATAGCAGTCCATCCAATAATCAAATATCTGTTGATAATATGTTCCTGTGGTTCCATGTTATTTCTCCTCTTACTGTTATGGTATTATTTTTTAGGAACGAAGGTTTGGTTGTTTCCTGCATGATAGTATACACCAAGAAAGGGGTGAATTCAAGATAAGAAAAAGAGAGTTTTTGACAAAAAATAGGCGTGAAACTAGAAAAATAGGGGATATTGTTGAAAGAAGGGGGAGGAAGAGATGAGGAATGACGCAGAAGGAAGAGTATGGTGTCTGGATTCCCCTTGCATGACCTTGGAGGTTCTAAGTTTTCGGGATTTCGCGTTATTTCTGTCAAGGGAACAACTCGCCTTGAAGAACTTCATAAATTAAACTTTTTCATGGCTCAAACAGTCCCCTTGACAGAAATAACGCGAAATCCCGAAAACCAAGAACCTCTAAAGGCCATTCCAGAGGGAATCCAGACACCATACTCCTCCTTCTTCTGTGCATCACAATTTAGTAATCTATTCGTTTGTATATATTCTTTTTGCTTAGTTATATTTTTGAAAAACAAAAATTTGATAAAATGGGGAATTAAATTACTTCCTTCTTTTACCTGTTTGTAATTAAAAAATAAAAACTGAATAAATTCAATAATAAAACCATTCCTTTCTTTTTACCTATCTGTAATTAAAAAATCAGAACTGAATAAATTCAATAATGAAATCATCTCATCCTTTTTACTTATCCATATTTTGAAAAAGGCAAACCAATAAGTACCAGTAAATCTAAAAATTGTAAAAGATTTCGAAGCACAGCAAACAGGAGTGAGAGGAGGTCTGCTGTTCCCTATGGAGCAGTTTTAGAATCTCTTATTGTCTGAAATTCTGCGTTATCTGTATTAAGAGGATTGTCTGAGCCTCAAAACCTTTATTTTTTTGAAAAATACCAAGGCGAGTTATCCTCTTGATACAGATGCTTTTAGCAGAATTTCAGGAGATTAGAGATTCTTAAACTGTGTAATGGGAACGGCAGACCTCCTCTCACTTCTGTCAGCGTCCCTTACCCACAACATTCCCCTTTTCTTCCCTCAAATACCTCTCTGTTATACTCAATCCCATTTTTATCATAATAATCCTTCACCGCTGCTTTGACCGCCTCCTCGGCCAAAACTGAACAGTGAACCTTATGCGCCGGAAGGCCGTCCAATGCCTCTACTACTGCTTTATTAGAAAGCTTCAGCGCCTCCTCTATCTTCTTTCCTTTTATCATCTCTGTCGCAATTGAGCTTGTCGCAATCGCTGAACCGCATCCAAAGGTATTAAATTTCACATCTGTAATAATCCCCTGTTCTACCTTGATATACATTTTCATAATATCCCCACATTTAGCATTCCCAACTTCTCCAATTCCATCAGCATCCTCCATTTTTCCCACATTTCTCGGATTCTGAAAATGGTCCATTACTTTTTCGCTATATAACATGTTTTCTTTCTCCCTTCTCTAATTCTTCCCATACTGGTGACATATTTCTTAAATAACCTATAATCTCTGGTATTGTCTCAATAATATACTGTATTTCCTCCTCTGTATTATATTCCCCTATTGAGAGGCGCAGTGAACCATGTGCCACTTCATGAGGAAGCCCCAGTGCCAGCAGTACATGACTTGGGTCAAGAGAGCCCGATGTACAGGCTGAACCTGATGAAGCAGCTATCCCTCTTGCATCCAGAAGAAGCAGCAGAGATTCTCCCTCAACGCCTTCAAAACAAAAATTTACAGTTCCCGGAAGGCGGTTATTTCTGTCTCCGTTTAATATGGAATGAGGTATTTTGCTTAAATGTTCAATTAATAAATCTCGAAGTTTTGACACTTTCTTTGCATTTTCTTCCATATGTTCACAGGCATCCAAAAATGCCGCTGCCATGCCGCAGATAGCGGGAAGATTTTCTGTTCCGGCTCTTTTTCCACGTTCCTGTGCTCCACCTTCAATCATATTAAAAAGTCTTACACCTTTTCTGGCATACAGTACTCCCACACCTTTTGGTCCATGAAATTTGTGTGCGGAAATGGACAGCATATCTATATTATCTTCCTGTACATCTATTTTAATATGACCTGCGGCCTGTACTGCGTCGGTATGAAACAGAATACCTTTTTTTCGGCATACTTCTCCTATTTCCTTTATTGGCTGTATGGTTCCTATTTCATTATTTGCATACATTACAGTTACAAGTGCTGTCTCTTCGCGAATTGCCTGTTCAACTTCCTCTGCTGTCACAATACCGTTTTTATGGACATCCAGATAAGTTACATCAAAGCCTTGCTTTTCTAACTTTTTTAATGTATGCAAAACTGCATGATGTTCAAAGGCTGTTGAAATAATATGCTTTTTGCCCTTTGATTTTCCTGCTTCTGCTGCGGAAATAATCGCCTGATTATCTGCTTCGCTTCCTCCTGATGTAAAATAAATGTCTTTGATATCAGCATTCAGACAGTCTGCGATAGTTTTTCTTGCCTCAAATAATTTTTCTGCTGCCTCCTGTCCCTCTGTATGAAGACTTGATGGATTTCCATAAAATTTATCCATGCAAAGCAGCATTTCTTTTTTAGCTGCATCGCTGATTTTTGTTGTAGCTGCGTTATCTGCGTATACTTTCATATATTTTTCCTGCTTTCTTTTTCTGAATTTACAATGTTGTGGATATCCGTCAGAAAATTTTTCTATTTTTCCGATATTATATCCTATTTGATTTATAGGAATTACAATACCATTTTAGATACAATTTGTCAATAGGATTTTATGTTTTTCTTGACTTTTAAATAAAAATATAGGAAAATAGGAAAATCATTACAAATAAACAAAATAGGAAAATCATTACAAATAAACAACAGAGTGTCTAAAGCACTGTAAATTTAGAAAAACAGACTTTTGACATTAATCCTGTAAATAAAAAATGGAAAGAATAAATAAAAGTGGAAAGATATAGATAATTTGGAAAGATATAGAAACAAAGATTATGAAAACAGTTGGATTAATTACGGAATATAACCCATTTCATAAGGGGCATGAATATCATATCAAAGAAGCAAAACGACAAACCGGTGCTGACCTTGCAGTTATAGTTATGAGTGGAAACTATGTGCAGCGGGGCATGCCGGCCTTTTTGGACAAATACAGCCGCACAGAAATTGCATTAAAGCATGGTGCCGACCTTGTAATCGAACTTCCTCTGATTTTTGCTGTGGGAAGTGCAGAAATTTTTGCACAGGGAGCTGTCTCAATTCTTGACAGAATCGGAGTTACAGATTTCCTCTGTTTTGGTACAGAGGAAACAGAGATGGAAAAGCTTCTGAAAACAGCACAGATACTTGCATCAGAACCTGAAAAATTTCAAGATACTTTAAAAGAAAATCTGAAAAAAGGGCTTTCCTTTCCTGCTGCCAGAGCCAGAGCATTGTGCATATTTGCAGGTTCTGACAAAGACTTTACAGAAGATATCATCAATCAGCCAAATAATATTCTTGCTGTGGAATATTTAAAAACGCTTATTCGGCGAAACAGCAATATCATTCCTCTTTGTATTCCACGTATTCATTCCGGATATCATGACAGCTCTTTTGAACATCGTTTCTTTTCAGCCTCTGCCCTTCGCTCTCTGGAAAATCCAGATATTCTTTTATCTGCACTAAAAGAAATTGATTCTGTATATACAAAACAGTTTCATATTTCCTGTCCGGTTCAAACGGAGGATTTTGATACAATACTGGGACAGCGTCTTTTGTCTGCCTGTGCTTCCGGTCTTATCATTTTTTCTGATATCAGCAATGATATTGAAAACGCAATACGAAAAAATTTGTTTTACTATACAGGATTTCATGATTTTGCTATGCTGCTGAAAAACAAAAGCCTGACATATACAAGAATCTGCCGCTGTCTTTTGCATATTATGCTTAATATTCGCGCAGATATTGTCAGGAATGCGCTTATTCAGGACCTGCCGGGATATATCAGAATATTGGGCTTTACCAAAAAAGGAAGTGAGCTGCTTTCTCATATCCGTTCTGATATTATACCGCTTATCAGAACCGCCGGATATCAAAAAGTGCTCACAAATCCTGTTGACAGAGAGATTTTTGAAATAAATCTTCATGCGGATGAATTATATAGAATGACAGTTATGACTAAATTCAAACAGAATCTGCCAAATGAATTTAATAAAAAACTGCTTGTTTTATAAATTTTCTTACAAAACGATAAGAAAATTTTGATATAATAAATTTTATATTCGCATCTTTTAGTTTTTAAAGCTGTGAATCGGTGCAGGAATTCTTCCTCCTCTGTTAATAAAGGAAGCACAGGAAAACTGATTTACCGGCATAATCGGCGCATAGCCCAAAAGTCCGCCAAACTCTACTGTTTCCCCTACGCCCTTTCCAATCACAGGTATAAGACGCACAGCGGTTGTCTTCTGGTTCACCATGCCGATAGCCGCCTCATCTGCAATAATACCGGAGATAGTGGAAGCCGGCGTATCTCCCGGAATTGCTATCATATCAAGTCCCACAGAACATACGCAGGTCATTGCCTCTAGTTTTTCAAGGGTCAATGCTCCCTCGTTGACTGCATCTATCATGCCCTGGTCCTCGCTTACAGGAATAAACGCACCACTTAAACCACCTACATAAGAAGAAGCCATAACACCGCCCTTTTTCACTTGGTCATTCAGCAGCGCAAGGGCAGCCGTTGTTCCCGGAGCACCTGCTCTTTCGAGACCGATTTCCTCCAAAATTTCCGCTACGGAATCGCCAATTGCAGGTGTAGGCGCAAGTGATAAATCAATAATACCAAAAGGTACACCCAGTCTTTTTGACGCCTCCTGTGCCACAAGCTGACCAACTCTTGTTACCTTAAAGGCAGTTTTTTTAATTGTTTCACAGAGTATTTCAAAATTTTTATCTCTCACTTTGCTTAATGCATTTTTTACAACTCCCGGTCCGCTGACGCCCACATTAATAATCGTATCCGCCTCTGTTACTCCGTGAAATGCTCCTGCCATAAATGGATTGTCATCCGGTGCATTACAAAATACCACAAATTTTGCACAGCCAAGGCAGTCATTTTGTCTGGTAAGCTCTGCTGTTTCCTTTATTTTCTCTCCAAGAAGGCGGATGGCATCCATATTAAGTCCGGTCTTTGTGGAACCTACATTAACAGAAGAACATACAAACTCCGTAGAAGCAAGTGCATGTGGAATAGATTTGATAAGCATTTCCTCCGCCAAAGTCATTCCTTTGGAAACCAGCGCGGAATAGCCGCCCAAAAAGTTGACGCCTACTGTTTTTGCCGCTCTGTCAAGCGTTTTTGCAATCTTTACAAAATCGTCTGACGTTCTGCACGCAGAAGCACCCACAAGTGCGATAGGTGTAACCGAAATCCTTTTATTTACAATTGGTATTCCGATTTCCTTGCTGATTTCATTCCCTGTTTCTACAAGCTTTTCTGCCTTTGTCGTAATCTTTTCATAAATTTTTTCGTTCAGTCTGTTCAAATCGCTGTCAATACAGTCAAGAAGGCTGATTCCCATTGTAATCGTTCTGACATCAAGATTTTCGTGCTGTACCATGTTGTTTGTTTCATTTACTTCAAATATATTAATCATTGCAAAATCCTTTCTGTAAAATGTAATCAGTCAAGGACTGATTCTGTTGATTACTTTAGAAGTCTTAAATTCTGTGCATGGCCTTAAAGATATCTTCCGACTGCATTTTAATCTGAACTCCAATCGTTTCTCCAAGCTCTGCAAGCTCATCTGCAAGCTGGCTGAATTTTTTCTCTGATTTATTGGCATCCACAATCATCATCATATTAAAATAATCCTGAACAATTGTCTGTGAAATATCAAGAATATTTACTCTGTTATTTGCCAAATAAGTACACACTCTTGCAATAATGCCAACTGTATCCTTGCCTACTACTGTAATAATTGTTTTTTTCATATTGTTTGTCATTCCTTTCCAAGACATAAATAAGCTGTAAAAATTTTATCATATTTTTTCCATTTTTCATCTTCTCATTTTTAAAATTCGAAACACTGAGATACCATATCTCTTCTGGCCACCGATATACAGAAATCATCTGCCTGAAATTCACTTTCACTCATGTTCACTTCCATTCGCACACTTTCATATGCAAGCTCCGGATAGTTATTCTCTTTGCTCAGATGTCCCAGAAATATCCGTTTCATTTTATCTGACAAAATGGCATCCAAAAGTCTTCCGGACATTTCATTACAAAGATGTCCGTATTTTCCAAGAATTCTCTGCTTCAGAGAATATGGATATTTTCCGGTCTGCAGCATCCTTATATCATGATTTGCCTCTAAAAGAATTGCATCCAGTCCCTTTAGATTCTCCACTGTATAATCCGTATATACTCCTAAATCTGTAACTACTGCCACCCTTTTTTCACCAGATTCCACGCGGTACGCCACCGGATTCACCGCATCGTGGGAAATCTTAAAAGGACAGAGACTCAGTGTCTTCAGTTTCATCTTCTGGTCCGGCTCTATTTCACTGAAAAGTTCTGGTTCTATTTTTCCAAGCGATGCCATTTTCTTTATGCACCAAATCGTTTCCTTTGTCGCATACATTGGTACTGCATATTTTCTTGCCATAACTCCCAGTCCTTTAATATGGTCGGAATGTTCATGTGTAATAAAAATCCCGTCCAAGTCCTTCCCCTCTATATCTAATCCTTTTAACCCTGCTTCAATCGCCTTTCTGCTGATTCCGGCATCGATTAAAATATGTGTATCTTCATCCCCGATATAGATACAATTTCCGCTGCTTCCGCTGGCTATACTGCATATTCTCATAAGTTACCTCATTCCTGCCTTTATTTCTGCCAGAGAATTATTCCTTTATCCCTGTCTCTATAAGCCGCTTTACAAAAGCATAGATTTTATTTGTAGAAGAAATGCTAAGTCTCTCTTCAGTTGTGTGTATGTCATACATCTGCGGCCCAAAGGATATTATATCAAGCTCTGGCTTTTTCTGCAACAAATATCCACATTCCAGTCCGGCATGGATTACATCCACCTTTAATTCCTCTGCATACATTTCATAGTAAAGTTTTATCATAGTTTCTCTTAATTTTGATTCCCGCCTGAAGCTCCATTCCGGATACTCTCCGCTGACAGACATTTTTGCGCCCACCTGCTCTGCCATATCGGCAAGCTTTTCCAACAGCAGTTTTTTTCTGGATGCAACTGAACTTCGCACTGAAATATAACACTCTGCTTTATGTGAATTTACAGTAAGAATACCAAGATTTAACGAAGTTTCTACCAGTCCCTTAATATCCTGATTCATAAAAATAACTCCATTTGGAATATTATAAAAATAAAATAACACTTTTTTCAATGACTGCTCATCAAGAATCTGAAAAATTCCCTCTTCTTCCTTTATCATCTGCACAGATATATCCGAATCGGAAGAAGCATATTCTTTTCTTATAAGTTCTTCAAAACATGATATCTTTTCCTTAATTTTATCAAAATGACCTGAGTCAAGTATAATCTGACATCTGCATTCTCTTGGAATTGCATTATCCTTGCCGCCTCCTGACAGAGAAAAAAGTCTAATTCCTTCTTCTTTATAGAGCATTCGCAGAAGCCTTATCATTAAAATATCCGCATTTGCACGTTCCTTGTCTATCTCCGCACCGGAATGACCGCCCTTAAGACCTGTAATTACAATACCACAGCACAGTCCTCGATATTCTGTCCTTGCAAGGGGAAGAACTGTTTTCACCTTTGCTCCTCCCGCGCATCCCGCGGTAAGGATTCCCTCTGTTTCACTATCAAGATTTAAAACATATTTTCCTGTAATATCAGACATATCCAGATTCATCGCGCCGTCCATGCCTGTTTCCTCATCTGAAGTAAAAATCACCTCAAGACAGGGATGAGACAGTTTGTCATCCTCCAAAAGCGCAAGTCCCATAGCCACTGCAATTCCATCGTCTGCGCCCAAGGTGGTATCCTTTGCAGTCAGAAAATCTCCTTCTGTGATTAGCTCGATTGAATCTTTAAGAAAATCATGCAGAGAATCTGGCAGCTTTTCAGCCACCATATCAAGATGTCCCTGAATAATAATTCCTGCTTCCTTCTCTCTGCCATATGATGCCGGTTTTCTTATTACTACATTGTTCCATTCATCCTGACGAACAAAAAATCCTTTTTTTCTGGCAAATTCCACACAATAATCACTGATTTCTTTTGTATTTCCAGAACCTCTTGGAATTTTGGATATTTCCTCAAAATAGTAAAATACTCTGTCAGACAACGACATCTTCGACAATGCCGTTTGCGATGATACTGTTTCCAATTGTAATTCTGTCATTTTTTGCTCCATTTCCCTGCACTTTGGCAGATATTTTAATAAAATGCATAATTTTCCTGCACTTCTTATATATTATATTAAGACAATTCCTATATTTCAATACATAAAATGAAAAAAACATTTCTTCCCTGCATTTTAACTGCATTGTTTTTTCTTATGCTACTTCATTCATCTGAGACGATGACAGGAGCGCTAAACGGACTAAATCTGTGGCTTTTCACCGTTGTCCCGTCTCTGCTACCCTATATGATTATTTCCGCATTTTTAACCGAAAATGGGAGTTTTCGATTTTTGTGCCGTTTTCTCTCTCCCGTTACAAAACATGTATTTGGATTATCAGAAGAGTGTGGATATATAATTCTTCTGGGCTTTTTATGCGGATATCCCATTGGAAGCAAGCTGTCCGCAGACCTTGTGAAAAAAAATGAAATTTCAGTCAGAGAAGGGCAGATATTAATTTCTTTTTGCAATAATGTAAGCCCTGCCTTTATGATTACCTTTCTTATTGGCGGCATTATCGGTATTCCTGCCTTTTCCTCTGTGCTTCTGGCAGTTATGCTTGGAGTTCCTCTGTTTCTTGGCATTGTCTTTTCCAGAGTTTCCCTGTATCTGGAACAAAAAAAGACAAAAAGAAACAAAACTGGCAAAACGGCAGCAGTTATGCAGTCATCTGCTCATATTGCCTTAAACAGACAGTCTGGACCTATAAGAAACGGCTCCTTCGATTCCTGTATTACATCAAGCTTTGAAAATTGTTTCCGGCTTGGCGGATATATTATTTTATTTTCAATTTTGAGCGAATTTATTCGAAATGTACTAATTGCATATCCGTTTCTGCAAAATCGTATCTGTGCTGTACTTGAAATTACTTCAGGATTAAATATCTATGCAGGCAATGCCTGCCCGCCTTATATTCTGCTGACAGAATGTCCTGCCTTTACAGCCTTTGGCGGAATGTGCTGTCTTATGCAGACGTACAGCATGATAAAAGGCAGCGGATTAAGCCTTCGGCTGTACTTTTTTGCCAAGCTTCTGACAGGTGTTGTTACTTTTTTTGTTTGTATGATTTTGTTTTATTTTCTTCTGTAACATTATTTTTCTGTAACATTATTTTTTCTGTAACTTATTAGCAAAAGACAACTTCGGCATTTTCCTCCTCCGCTGTCTCTGTAAATTTTATAACTCCACACAAAAAGCCACTACATTATTCTTCTCATTTTTTACATAAATCCTTCCCTTATGCGCCGTTACTACCGCCTTCGCAATTGAAAGCCCGATACCATGTCCGCCTGTATTCTTACTTCTGGAAGAATCCGGCCGATAAAACCGTTCAAACAGCCGGCTCATTTCTGATGCCTCCAGCGGGTCACCCTCATTTCGCACCTCAAAATGAATCGTTTTTCCTGATTTATATAATTTTACCTGTATTTTACCCTTTTCTGAACAATACTTAATCGCATTTTCCGTAAGAACAGAAACCAGATGCTCAATTGCCGTCATGTCCCCTTTGTAATGAATATTTTCTGCAATATCTGTCTCAAACTCTTTCTCCGAGCTGTACGCAATCGTTGAAAGTTGGGAAACTTTCTCAAGGACTGCCTTGCTTAAATCAAACTCTGCAAAGACCATCTGCTCCCCTTCCTCCATCTTGGATAAAAACAGCAGTCTTTTTACTAGAACATCCATCTGCTTTGTCTGATTTCGAATACTTTCTATCCATTCATTCTTTCCACCGGTCAGCTCCAACACATCTGCATTGGCTGAAATCACTGCCAGCGGCGTTTTAAGCTCATGTCCCGCATCCGTAATAAACCGCTTCTGTTTCTCCATTGTCTCCACCATAGGCCGAATCGCTCGTTTTGATAAAAATGATACAATAATCATCAATAAAACCAACAGTACAGCAGAAATCATGACTGATATGGTACGAATATTTTCCAGATTTGCCATCTGCTGCGTCATATCAATAAAAGCAATTTCATAGCCCCTGTTTGTCTGCTCCAACCGGTATCGGTAAAGATTACAGGTTCCTTTCGAAACTTTTCCCGGCTTTAATTCCTTAAAAACCTTTTCTGCATAAATAAACACATCTTCTCCACTGACTGCCGCAATATGCGAAATATCACTGTCAAGATAATTTCCTTCGCTGTCGAGAGAAACAAGAAAATACCTGCTTTCAAACCTTGTTTCTACGGTAATTTCAAATTCATGACCAAAATCATCGGTAATCTTTTTATTAAATTCCTCCGGTTCAGGAAATTCCCCATTATTGCTGATTAAAATTTCAAGCATCTGGTCATATCTGCGTATTGTTTGTATAAAGCCAAACAGATTAATACTGCCTGCTACAATTCCTGTCAGAATTAAAAATGCTGCCATTACAGTTGCTACAAATTTGCTCTGCATCTTCTGTATCATACATTCACCCATTTCCTTTTTCAGAAAGTTTAAATCCGGTTTCCATAGTCCCCTCAATAAAGACGTCCGCCTGCAAAGAATCCAGTTTATTTTTCAGATATGATATGTACAGTCGAATCATCTCCAAAGTTACTTCCCCTTCGTTGCTTAAATGTTCTATAAACTGAGATACCAGAATTGTTCTTCCCGGATTTCTCATCAGCATGGAAAGCATCTCCACCTCTTTTCCCGCAAGCCTTAAGGAATGACTTCCTACGGAAAGCTCCATGCCATCTGTTTTTAAAACAGTATTTCCCACACTAAAGGTCTGCATGGAATATTCGCCTCCACGCCTTACAAGCGCATTTACTCTTGCCAAAAGCTCTGCCATCGCAAAGGGCTTTGCAAGATAATCATCTGCACCGAGATTTAACCCCTCCACCCGGTCCTCAAGCTCTGCTTTTGCTGTGAGAAGCAATACCGGCGTGACTATATTCTGAGCACGCATTTTTTCCAATACTTCAAGACCACTCATTTTTGGCATCATAATATCCAGAATAATTCCATCATAGCTCTGAGTCAATACCTGTTCATATGCCTCTGCTCCGTCACCTGCAGTGTCTATTTGATACCCCTTTATTTTTAAAATCGCCTTCAGCGCATTTGACAGTTCTTTTTCATCTTCCGCCAATAATAATCTCATATACTTCACCTCACTATCTGTCCTTATGTCTGCTATCCTGTCCATCCTGATTTATCATCTGACGGATAGTCTGCATTGTCAAATCCGTAGAAGCCATTTCATCTGAACAGCGTTTCAATTCCTTCTGCAAAAGCTCCTGATTGGAAATGGTATGTTTATACCGAAGCTCATGCTCCAATGCCGCCCAACAGTCCATCGCAATCGTTCTAAGCTGAATCTCCGCATACAGCTCTCTGGTACAGTCCAGAAGATGAACCGGCAGCCGGACAATCAGATGATAGCTCCGATAACCGCTTGGTTTCGGATTTTGAATATAATCCTTTTCTTTTATAATAGTCATATCCTCCTGACGCTTTAAAACCTCTACCATCTTATATACATCATCCACAAACTGACAGACAATCCGGATACCAACTGCATCGTACACCTTGTTTAAAGCTGATTCAAGCGTTACCGGAAGTCCCTTTCTGACAAGCTTCTCCTTCATGCTCTCTGCTGATTTTATTCTGCCTTTACAGTGTTCCACAGGGTCCCGTTCTCCCAAAAGTACCTGATATCGGCGCAAAAGATTGATACGAAGCAACAGCTCCTGAAGCACACTTTCCAAAAGAACCTGAGCATCTTTGTAAAAATCCTTATTCTGTTCTGATTCCATAAAAATCCATCCTCTTTTTTCTATATTGCCCTATACTATATTATGCTCTGTCCACACACAGTTCTGTCATAATAAATTTATAATATCATACCAAAAATGTATGAAAGGAATGTGAATAAGGTATAAAAATTTATAAAAAAAGAGAAGATTTTTATAAATCTCCCTTTTCCATAATATTAATAAAGTCTATTCATCCATATCCTCAATCTCTACCCTGTAATCCTCAAAATCCTCATCAACATTCTCTTCCTGATAGACCTGTTCCTGTGAAACCGCGGCAGAACGGGATACCGACTGCTGAGGAGCTGATTGCTGTGCCGGCGGCTGAGGAACATTCAATTCATTTCGGTTGGAAACTACTGTCTCTAAAGTATTCTGAAGAGATTTCATATATCCCTCATACCGTGTGGCAATCGTATCCATAGAATACGCAATCGTATTTTGAATATTTGCAAGCAGCTCATCTGTATAACGAATCGCATTTAACTGGATTTCCTCAGCCTGAGCGTTCGCCTCGGCAATAATCCTCTGTGCCTCGACATTTGCCTGAGTGACAAGCTCTTCTCCCTGAATATACGCCTGTCTCATAATCTCATGCTCATTTACCAGAGCACTTGCCTGCTCTGTGGCTTCGGTAATAATATTTTCCGCCTTCTGCTTTGCATCATCTAAAATTCCATTTTTATTGGCCAGCATCCTTTTATATTTTCTTATTTCATCAGGAGTCTTCATTTTCAGTTCTCCAAGAAGCTCCTCGATTTCTTCTTTATTCACCAAAATTTTGGTAGTAGATAATGGTGAATATTTACATGAATCAATGTAATCTTCCAATTCATTGATAATTTGTTCTATATTATTGTTCATGATTAAATCCGCCTTCCTTATCTTTTACCCGAATACTTTTCATATATTCTGTTACAGATTTCTTCTGGTACAAACTTTTCAATATTACCTCCAAAGCTTGCAATCTCCTTTACTGTAGTTGAGCTCAGATAAGAATAGTCATTGCTTGCAGTTAAAAACATTGTATCTATATCGCTATTCAATATGCTGTTTGTCTGTGCCATCTGAAGCTCATACTCAAAATCAGTAATTGCCCTTAGACCTCTGATAATACAATTTGCCTTCTCTTTTCTGGCAAAATCTACCAATAGTCCGGAAAAAGACATAATTTTTACATTTAAAATTTTTCCGGAAACCTCTTCCAGCATCTTCACTCTTTCTTCTACGGTAAACAATGGATATTTTGACTGATTATTCAGAACACCTACAATCAATTCATCAAAATTTCTCGCTGCTCTTTGAATAATATCCAGATGACCTAAAGTCACCGGGTCAAAACTTCCCGGATAAATTGCCCTTATCATTCTATACCATACCTTTCTGTTAATATGTCATCAAACAGAGTTTGATGACCTTTTTAGCAGTCATTTTCTGGCTGATTACATGCCATATTGGCTGCATACTATTTATATTTTCTGATAAATATATGTATATTTGTCTTATATTCTTTAATTTTAACTGTTTCATACCCCAATTCTGCAAGATAATCAAATGAGGTATTCTTTGATGCTTCTACAATAATGATTGTATGTTCATCTGCCAGCTCTGTATTCCTTAATTCATTCAGAACATAAAACTCATGGTTTTTCTCGTATGGCGGATCCATGAATATAAAATCAAAAGTAAGTTTTTCTGTTCTCAGCTTTTCAATTGCAGTGTTGACATCACATTCCATCAAAACTGCTTTGTCTTCGAGATGTGTTGCTTTCAGATTTTCTCTGATGCAGCCCGCTGCTTTTGCATTGTTCTCCACAAACCAGCACTTCTCTGCGCCTCTGCTGAGCGCTTCTATACCTATCCCTCCGCTTCCGCTGAATAAATCAAGAAACCGGCAATCATAAAGACTGCCCTGAAGCATATTAAAAAGTGTTTCTTTGATTCTGTCAGTGGTTGGTCTTGTGTCCAGTCCTTCGGCAGTTTTTAAAAGGGTTCTTCTTGCACTCCCTGAAATTACTCTCATAACCTGCACCAATTATATTTTTTTATAAAAAAATGAACGACAGGACTGGTAATTCAAATCCCGATAATTAATAATCTGCTCTGTACTTCCCACAAAAAGAACTCCTCCTTTTTTCAGGGATGCATTGAATTTTCTGTAAACTTCTGTCTTTGCTTCATCTGTAAAATAAATAAGAACATTTCTGCATACAATTAAATCCATATTGACAGGATATTTATCTTCCAGCAGATTTCCCTGCTTAAATTCCACACATTTTTTTATTTCATCAGAAATCTGATAATTGCTCATTCCAATCTTTGTAAAATATTTGTCCTTAAATTCCTGTGGAAGTCCTGCGATGCTCTTCTGATTGTACAATCCGGCTCTCGCCTTTTCCAAAACCTGTTTATCAATATCTGTTGCGATAATGGAAATCTTATTGAGAGGAACAAATTTTGACAAAAGCATAACAAGCGAATATGGCTCATCACCCGTTGAGCATGCCGCACTCCATATTTTCAAATTTTTTCCAAAGCTTTTGATAAGCTCCGGAAATATTTCCTGCTCCAAAACCTTCCACTGCTCAGGATTTCTCCAAAACTCGGATACATTTATGGTCAGATAATTTACAAACTCCTCAAATAAACGATTGTTTGTTTTGATTGCATCCACATATTCTCTATAACCCGGATATTTATTTTTTGCTATTAATGCATCAATTCTTCTCTTCATCTGCCGTTCTTTATAAGCGTTTAAATCAATTTTTGTAAGCGACAAAATCTGACTTTTAAACTGTTCATAATCCATTATTTCCACCTCATATTCTATTTTCAGACAAACTATTTATAAAAGGAAGCGCACTTCTTCGCACTATTGAAAAAAATGAGTAGGAGTTCATCTTTTTTGACCCCTACTCGTTTCTTCTATCATAAGAAATTACTTCGTATTTCCCATGATGCTGCTCTTACAGGCAGCTATTTATGAACAAAGTGCAGGGAAGGTTCTTAAAAATCTATAATGGGCAATCAGCCTTTGGCTGGTTACATATACCGCAGGCACTTTGTTCTTTCACAGAAAACTGGTCTTAAATTTTCTGTGCTGCTTTATTCCTAAGCTCAAAACACTCAAGCCCTGTACCTCTGTTTTTATTCGGCTGTCTGTTCTTCTGCTGTTTCCTCCGCGGTTTTTTCTGGTTCTGTTGTATTATCAAGTAAAACTCTTCTGCTCAGGCTGATTTTCTTTTCTTCTCCATTAAAATCCACTACCTTTGTTTCAATTTTCTGTCCAATTTTCAGCACATCAGCAGGCTTATCGATATGTTCTCTTGCAATCTGTGATACATGCAACAGTGCATCGATACCCGGCTCCAGCTCAACAAATGCACCAAAATCTGTCATTCTTGCCACTGTTCCCTCTACTATACTGCCAACAGCGTATTTTTCTGCCGCATGAATCCATGGATTTGTCTCATCAAACTTAAGGCTCAGAGCAATCTTGGTTCCATTGACTTCCTTTATAAGAGCTTCTACCTTATCGCCAACCTTAAACATCTTCTTTGGATGCTCTACTCTTCCCCATGACATCTCTGAGATATGAAGAAGACCGTCGATTCCGCCAAGGTCAATAAATGCACCAAAATCTGTAACATTTTTTACAGTTCCGGTAATAACCTGACCTTCCTGAATACTTGCCAGCAATGCTTCCTGCTTCTCTTTTTTAGCTGCTACCAGCAGAGTTTTTCTGTCACCGATAATTCTTCTTCTCTTAGGATTGAACTCGCTGATTACAAACTCAACCTCCTGACCGGCATATTTGCTTAAGTCCTTTTCATACATATCAGATACCAGACTTGCCGGAATAAATATCTTGGCTTCATCTAATGTCACGCTTAAACCGCCTGCCATTACCTGTGTAACTTTAGCCTTTAATACTTCTTTGTTCTCAAAGGCCTCCTCTAATCTTCTGTTTCCTTTTTCCTGTGCCAGACGCTTGTAGGTAAGCAATACCTGACCTTCTCCATCGTTGACTTTCAGAACTTTTGCTTCCATCTTATCGCCAACATTTACCATTGTTGTTAAATCTGCATTAGGTGTATTGGTATATTCATTTCTGACAATGATACCATCTGACTTGTAACCTATATTTAAAACAATTTCATCCGGTTTAACGTCGATGATTGTTCCTTCAACGATTTCTCCTGTCCTTATAGTTTTAATTGAATCCTCTAGCATCTGCTCAAAGCTTAATTCTGACATTCTGCCAAAACCTCCTCTATTATATTATTAGGGGTTGAAGCCCCTGCTGTAATACCTACATTTCTACAGGTCTGCAGCTTTTTTAAATCCAAGTCTTTTAGTTTCTGTATATAGTAAGTATTTTTACATTCTTCTTTACATATTTCATAAAGCTTTTGTGTGTTTGAACTGCTTTTGCCGCCTATCACAATCATGGCATCTGATCCTGAGGCAATCTGCCTTGCCTCTGCCTGTCGTTCATTGGTCGCGTTACAGATAGTATTAACAACTATTATATCATACCCCTTTTTGCCAATAATTTCAACCATTTTATCAAATTTCTTGTAATTAAATGTCGTTTGCGCCACAACACACAATTTTTTACCCCTGTCATATTCAAATTTTTCCGCCTGTTCCTCTGTATTGATAATAAAAGTATCTGATTCTGACCAGCCTTTTATTCCCTGAACTTCAGGATGCTTTTCATTTCCTATAATCAATATCGCATAACCGTCGCGGCTTTTTTCCATTACTGTCTTATGTATTTTTTTTACAAATGGACAGGTAGCATCTACAAGCTTTAAGTCCCGTTCCCGTATATAATCATTTGTTTTCCGGTCTACACCATGCGAGCGGATAATGACTGTCCCATGCTCTATTGCCAAAAGTTCTTCCATGCTGTTTAGCACTGTTACTCCATTTTTTTCCAAATCCGCAACTACCTGTTCATTGTGAATAATCGGACCATAAGTATAAATATGGTCCCATCCTTCCTTGTTACTTTCCTTGTTGCTTTCCCTGTTATATTCCTTTTGTTTCTTTCTGTTTTCAATTTCCTTATATACAGTTTCCACTGCTCTTTTTACTCCAAAGCAGAAGCCTGCGCTTTTAGCAACTGTTACCTTCATAGCTTTTCCTGTCCTCTATCATTTCTCTGATTTTTCCAACCACCTGCTCTATCGCAAGCTCGGAAGAATCCAGATAAACCGCCTGCTCCGCCTGCTTTAACGGTGCGATTTCTCTGTGCATATCCCTGTAATCCCTTTCCTTGATATCCTCTTCTATTTCTTTCAGATTACATTCAATTCCCCTTTTGACAAGCTCCTCGTATCTTCGTTTTGCTCTTGTATTAACGCTTGCTGTCAGGTAAATCTTTACCTGAGCATCCTTTAGTACATTTGTACCAATATCTCTGCCATCCATTACTACATTGTGCTCCTGTCCAAGCTGCCGCTGAAGATTTAGAAGCTTTTCCCTGACTCCCTCATATATTGAAATTGCCGAAGTTGCCTGACTGACCTCCTCCGTGCGAATATATGCATTTACATTTTCCCCATTCAACAATACCTGCTGTTCACCGTTTTTGTATTTTAAGCTGACTTCAATCTTTTCACAGTGTCCAACCACAGCCTCCTTATCTCTTACATCTATTCCATTTCTCAGACAAGACAAGGCCATCGCCCGATACATGGCGCCGGTATCCACATAAATAAATCCCAAATCCGCCGCAAGTATTTTTGCGATTGTGCTTTTACCTGCGCCGGCAGGTCCGTCAATAGCCACCTGAAACATTTTTTCCTCCATCTGCCGACAACCGGCTTTTTTATTTCACAGGAAATTACCTTACATTTCCTATTCTTTATTATACAACAAAATTTGTATTTTAACAAAGTATTTATGCAAAAAAACCTGCAAGATATCCGGTAGACCATGCAATTTGAAGATTATATCCGCCTGTCAGAGCATCTGTATCAATTACTTCTCCGGCAAAAAACAGCCCTGTTATCCTTTTTGATTCCATACTTGCTGGTGAAAGCTCTTTTACTTCCACTCCACCCTGTGTAATAATTGCTTCCTGAAATCCTCTTGTTCCTGTGACAGTCAGTGTAAAATTTTTTATAACATGCACCAGATTTTTCCGTTCTTCTCTTGAAATTGCATGTACTTTTTTAAATTCATCAATACCGGAATACATAATTATTAATGGTATGATACTTTTTGGAAGCAGCTCATTTAATGAATTTCTGAAATTTTTATTTTTAAATTTCTGAAAATCCTTTAAAATCCGTTCATCCAAAACAGCTTCCGAAAGCGCCGGCTTTAAATCTATCACAAGCCGCAGGGTATTTCCTTCATGAAGTCTTTTTGTCAGAATACTGCTTGCACTCAAAATCACAGGACCGCTTACTCCAAAATGAGTAAATAGAAGTTCTCCAAAATCCGAATACAACTTTTTATTTTCCTGATAAAAATCCACCTGTATATTTTTCAGACTGAGTCCCTGCAAATCTCTGATAAATTCTTCCTTCACAATCATTGGTACAAGTGCTGGAAACAGCCTTGTTGTCTTATGTCCTGTTTTTTCTGCAAACCTGTATCCATCACCTGTTGAGCCGGTAGACGGATAAGAACAGCCTCCAGTTGCAACAATTACACTGTCAAACATTTCCTTTGTGCCGTCTGTAAAAAAAATCCCCTTTACCTTCGGTTTCTCATCCCCTTCTTCTTCCATAGCATTTCGAATCTCTATATCCTGAATTTCTGTATTTAAATGAATATATACCCCATGTTTTTTCAATAATTTGGTCAATCCCGATATCACATCGGAAGACCTGTCAGATACCGGAAATACACGGTTCCCTCTTTCTACCTTCGTCTGCACTCCTGCCTTTTCAAACATCTGTATAACATCGCCATTGGACATTGTATAAAATGCACTGTAAAGAAATTTTGCATTTGTAACAACATTTTTCATTACCTCATCTATATCGGAGGCGTTTGTCAGATTACATCTTCCTTTTCCGGTAATATAAAGTTTCTTTCCCAGCTTTTCGTTTTTTTCATATAAATGGACTTCTTTTCCTGCTTGGGCCGCGGATATAGCTGCCATCATTCCTGCTGCACCACCACCTATTATTGCTATTTTCTTCACTTTATCTGTTCCTTTTTATATATTTTTTCAGGAAATAATTTACGGATTTCCTGTTATCTGCGTTATATAACTGAATTTTACAAGGGCTTTTTTGCCAAATCCGAATCGTCTACCCAGTTTAATTCGTCATTTCCCGAAACTGCATATTCATTGCAGATATCTTCCAGCATTTCCAGACGATTTACCAGATTTTTTTTACGTTTTGCCATAAGAGCCGTGACCAGAGCGTTGATAACGCTTAACGGAGCTGTCAGGGACTCCGCTACCGATGTCATTTCACTTTTTGCAATCAGATTACAGGAGGAATATAAATTCATGGGAGATGTTTCACTGTCTGTAATCGTAATTACCCTGCAGTTTCTGCTGTTCGCAAACTCCATTGCCTTTAAGGTTCGAATAGAATACCTTGGAAAACTGATTCCCACAATACAGTCCTCCTCATTCATGCGAAGCATATCTTCAAATAAATTGCTGGAATTATCAGAAGATAATAAAATTACCTCATTAAGCATAAGTTTTAAACTGGCTTCCATACAGGCAGCCAACGGCGCACTGTTTCTGATTCCGATAATATAAACTTTTCTTGCAGCTAAAAGCAGCTCCACTGCCGCCTCAAAAGCATTGCGGTTTATCTGCTCCATGGTATAGCGGATATTTTCCATATCCCTTTTTAAAACCTGCTCCAAAACCTCCTGTCTGGAAATATTTTCATTATCAATATCTACCGCGGGAGGTTCATGAATTCTTCGGCGAACCATTTTTTCCAGCTCACCTTGAAGCTGCGGAAAGCCCTTTAATCCAAGCATAGCAGCAAAGCGCACCACGGTAGACTCGCTTACGCCCACCTCATATCCAATCTTTGAAGCAGTAAGAAACGCCGCTCTGTCATAATCCGTCATAATAAAACGGGCAAGCTTTTTCTGACCTCTGCTCATACTGGAAAATTTATTATTTATAATCTGAAAAATATTTTCTGTTTCTTTTTTCTTCATATCCTGTCCCCTTCTGTAATATATTTTGTATCATATATACTTTTTGTTTTTCTGTCAACTGATATTTTAGATAATCAGCCTGTAATTACCAATATTAAATATTAGATACATAATTTTCTATATTTCTTTCATATTCTTTCTATCTGCAATTTTTAAAAAAGTCAGTGCCCGTTCTTTCCATGTATGCTCTTTCACAGCTTTCTGGCTGCCCTGCAAAGCAATCTTTTCAGCATAATCCGGCTCTGACAAAAGCTTTTTTATCTTTTGGGAAAGCTCTTGTCTTTGTTCAAGCGAAAAACTGATATAATCCTGTCCATCTGTCAGCTTTTCAGTAATATATTTGGAAGTGTCTGACACAGAAACACAGCCCTGAAGCATGGAATTAAAAATTCTGTCATGTGCTCCTTCTTTAAACCATGGCATAACATTCAGGGATATTTTTGCATTGTTCATATATTCCAGACAGGTTTTTGAATCTACCTGACCTGTCATAATAAGATTTTCCATATTTTTACATTCCGAAAGCTCCCAGTCCTTTCCTAATACCACAACTTTTATTCCCGCTTCTGCAAGTGAGCAGACGATTTCTCTGCGAAAATAGGAACGTATATATAAGTCTACAAAAACCATTCCATATAGACAGGCAAGTATTTCATGTCTTGTGATTTTTGGAATTTCCTTTTTTAAATATGAAATCATAGTCTGCTCCAGAGGCAGATTTGGTTCTTCCTTCAGCTTTTGTATAATTTCAAAATAAAAATCTTTATTTTCCTCGTCCACTCCCTTTAAGTGTTTCATAAGATTTGGTAATGCCACATAATTTCCTGCGAAAACCACATCATATTTTCTATCATTATATGGAAGATTTTGTGACAGCTCTGTACCGCCAAGCGGCAGAAAATATACTTTTCCATATTTTGGATAATATTCTTCCACAAATTTTATATGCTGTTTGTCAATACACAGCAAAGTAAGGTGTTTATGTACCGAGGAAAGCTGTTTAAAATAATAGATAGGACTGTCTACCATAATACAATAGCAGGGAATTTCAAAAATTTCCCAGACACTTTTATGCCCAGTCCATTCAAACTGAGATTCCTCACTCAATCCAATAAAATTAAAAGTCAAAAATATGGTTTCTTCCTTTTGATAAAAAATTTGAAATTCTTTTCTGCTTTCTTCCGGTTTTTCTAAATCCCAAAACCATACTTCCATACCTGCTTCCTGAAATGTCTCTGCCATCTGCATGGAAAAAAACTCCAATGTTTCTACCGCATGTTTTGCCAAAATAATTCTGTGCATAAACCTGTCTCCTCTTTATTTTCTCTTTCCATATGGTATACGAATACTATTTTCTAATGCCATTATTATAACCGATGTCTATAAATTCTTCTACCTAAATTTTTATAAAATATATCATATCTAAACTTTTCTGCCAAATACTTTTACAACTTATTTTTACTTATTATACATAATTTTTACATATATGTCAATATATACGAAATATTTTTTGAATATATAGAATAAAATAAATATTATACAAAACAAAAAACAGTTAAAATTTCAGCGACCCTTTCGGAAACAAGAATTTTAACTGTCCAATAATTGTAATACAATAAATATCTTCTGCTGCCAAATACATATATAAAAATGTACACGATAGAAGATTTAAGGTAAACTTCACAATTTTAACTTGGTGTTTCAATGTGTATTTGTAACTATTATTTTGATATATTTTTTCTGCCTGAATTAATTTGCAAAATTCATATATCAAAACAGTTCTTCATATCTACAATATTCCCCATACCACCGACAACTGCCGCAGATTTCTTCAAACTGTTCTCTACTGATTCGTTTAACCCCTTTCTCCGCTTCTTCAAGCGTATATAAACCATTTTCCAAAAGTCCTGCATATTCCAGCGTCAATCTGTCCTTTTTCTGTACATCTTCATTGCCAAGTATACAATACTTCTTCTTTTTTCCTGAAAGATTTGGACATTTTCCGCAAATGTCGTCTGTTCCACAAATAATCTGAAGCTCTTTTGCCTGTGGAAAGGCACCAAATTTTTTATACTTATCTGCTCCTATTCTTACAACTATTTCCTTCATATGTTCTGTAAAAGTCTGATGATACCCATTTCCAGAAAAAAGTCGGGTACATAACAGATGATGCCCTCGTAAAATAATTTTGTCCATTTTATCAATTTCTCTCTTCTATCAATTTTTGATACTTTTATAAAGCTGCTATAATTTATTTTTTACTTATTATATATCATTCTTATACGTTATGTCAGATTTTTGAGTTTCTATAAAACTTGAAACACTCTCTTAAACTATTTATTAAAACACAGGCTGCTGCAAAAATGTTATTTCTCAGCAGCCCTTAAAAAAGAAAAAACTGTGAATGATTGTCAGTGATTGCTTATCATCAGTTATCACTGAATAGTGGTGTAGATAAATATCTGTCACCAGAATCCGGAAGCAGTACTACAATTGTTTTTCCTGCATTTTCCGGTCTTTTTGCAAGAATAGCAGCCGCTTTAAGCGCTGCACCAGATGATATCCCTACTAAAATACCCTCACTTACTGCAAATGCCTTTCCTTCTGCAAATGCATCCTCATTTTTAATTGTAATCACTTCATCATATATCTTTGTATTTAATACTTCCGGAACAAATCCGGCACCAATCCCCTGAATCTTATGGGCACCTGACGTTCCGGCAGAAAGAACAGGACTGTCCGCTGGTTCTACTGCCACAATTTTTATACTCGGATTTTTTTCTTTTAAATATTCACCAACACCAGTAATAGTACCTCCTGTACCTACCCCTGCCACAAAAATATCAACTTTTCCTTCTGTCTGTTCCCAGATTTCCGGTCCTGTACCTGTCTTATGTGCGGCAGAATTAGCAGGATTTGCAAACTGTCCTAAAATAACTGCCCCTTCAATTTCATTTTTCAATTCTTCCGCTTTGGCAATTGCACCCTTCATGCCTTTGGCGCCTTCTGTAAGTACCAGCTCAGCTCCATAAGCTTTTAAAAGATTTCTTCTCTCCATACTCATTGTCTCAGGAAGCGTAAGAACAGCTCTATACCCCTTCGCCGCCGCTACTGCTGCAAGACCTATTCCTGTATTGCCGCTTGTAGGCTCAATAATCGTGGCTCCCTCTTTTAAAATGCCTCTCTTTTCTGCATCCTCAATCATTGCCAGCGCAATACGGTCCTTTACAGAACCAGCAGGATTCAGATATTCCAGCTTTGCAAGAATAACCGCATTTGTAATATCTGCATTTCCTGTATATCTGTTCAGTTTCAACATCGGTGTGCTGCCTATTAATTCTAGCGCACTTTCTTTTATTTGACTCATAATTGATTGCCTCCATTTCATTAAATCTTTTTTAATTCCTATATTTTTTATAGGTTTTAGTCTATGTTACAGATTATACATGGAAATTTCTTCTTTGTCAATAGACGAAATATTGATTATCAGGCTGTCTGGAATAATAAAGTGTTTGTGATACCATAAATTTGTAAAAATCTTTTCTGCACTTTATTGATAAATAACTTTTTTGTAAGAGCTACATCATAAAAAATGCAAACTTATTATAAAGAAAAAAATCAAAAAGAGCTGTTGCATTAAGCAGAACACATACAAAATATAGCATTTATACAAATTAAAAACCACTATA
>CAJTOU010000021.1:0-15388 GCA_910577835.1 uncultured Lachnospiraceae bacterium
AAGGAAGCACGCGGATGCGTGCACAGGTCATCACGCTTCGCATGATGACAGATTATTACGAATGGAGGACATTTAATAATGGAAGAACTGATTGAAATTCTGGAGGACATCCAGCCGGGGGTAGATTATAAAACACATGAAAAACTGATTGATGACCATGTTCTTGATTCCTTCGGAATCTTATCGCTTGTATCGGAGATTGAGGATGCTTTCGATATAGAAGTATCTCCAGCCGAGCTTGTACCGGATAATTTTAATTCGGCAGAAAGACTCTGGAAAATGATTCAACGTCTGAAGGGAGAGGAATAGGATGTCTTATCACCTGATTGCATACTTTGCGATATTTCTGCCGGCGGTTATACTGGTATACCAGTTAACGCCGCAGAAGTTCAGGTGGTTAGTGCTCCTGTCGGCAAATTATCTTTTCTTCTGGTTGATTAGTGGAAAACTGATTTTATACCTTTTGTTTGCCACGGTTATCACACATTATATTGGCATATGGCTTGAAAATGTTTCTTTGACAGCAGAAGGTTCTGCCAAACAGATTACCAAAAAGAAAAGGCGTGTTCTGGCATTTGGAATATTAATAAATCTGGCTGTATTAGTTGTACTGAAATATTTTAATTTTTTTGGACAGAACATATCTTCGTTAATGAATGTATTGTCTATTAACTGGGAGTATAAAACAATTAATTTTATGGTGCCTATCGGTATTTCATACTATACATTACAGACCATTTCTTATATGACAGATGTATACAGGGGAACTATAAAGTCTGAAAAAAATATCGTTAAAATTGCATTATATCTCAGCTTCTTTCCGCAGATTATGGAGGGACCAATCAGCAGATTTCATGAAACTGCCGAGAGCCTCTATGCAGGAAAAATGATTGAGTTTGAAAATATAAAATTTGGCTACCAGCGTATTATCTATGGTCTGTTTAAAAAAATTGTCGTAGCGGACAGAGTCGCTCCGGTAGTGATTAAGGTCTTTGGAAATTATACAGAATATGATGGGTCAATTATTGTATTTGCAGTGATTTGTTTTACCCTTCAGCTCTATATGGAATTTTCAGGCTGTATGGATATTATTATGGGAAGCGGACAAATTTTTGGGGTAAAACTGCCGGAAAACTTCAGACAGCCGTTTTTTGCAAAAGATGCCTCTGATTTTTGGCACAGATGGCATATTACACTTGGAACATGGTTTAAGGACTACATATTTTATCCAATATCGCTGGCAAAGCCTGTGAAAAATTTTGCAAAAAAGGTAAAGAACAGGTTTGGAAGAAATGTAAGTAAATTTGTAGCTCCTTTTGCGGCGCTGTTTTGTGTATGGTCCTGTAATGGACTGTGGCATGGACCTTACTGGACCTATATTTTCTATGGCATGTACTATTTTGTGCTGATTTTTCTGGAAAATGTTCTGGAAGAGCCGGTATCAAAGCTTACGGCAAAGCTGCATATAAACAGAGAAGGGAAAGGCTATTATGTATTCCGTCTGTGCAAGCTGCTTGTAATTGTAAATATAGGAGAAATGTTTTTCAGGGCAGAAAGTGTCGGCGCAGGGTTTATAATGTTGAAAAATATGTTTATGAATTTTCATATTCATAAACTGACTTATAAGTTTTTTGATTTGGGTATGGACCAGTATGATTCAGTAGTTGCACTGATAGGAATTTTGGTTGTACTGGCAGTGGATATTATGCATGAAAAAAATATTTCATTGAGAGATATTATCGCAAAATGGGCTTTACCGGTAAGATGGGCTTTCTGGTATGCAGCAATTATGTTTGTTGTGATTTTCGGGGCCTATGGTGCCGGATATACAGTAGTAGACATGATATATGCCGGATATTAGGAGGTATAATACTATGAAGAAATTAAATGGAAAAATAGTCAGAAGTGTTGGATTTATGACAGGACTGGTTCTTATTTTAACTTTGTCCTCCATGATATTTTCACCAAAAAGAGAAGCTTATAATATCATCGCAGTAGATGCGAAGGAGCAGTCTATCAATGCGGAGCCTGAAAATACGCTGGATGTTATTTTTATGGGTGACAGTGAGAGCTATTCCGGCTTTTCTCCTTTGCAGATATGGGCAGAGTATGGGAATACTTCTTATGTATGCGGAACAACTGCGCAGAGATTGTGTGATACTTATTCGCTGCTTCAGCATGTATTTGAAAAACAGTCGCCAAAGCTTGTAGTGCTGGAAACAAACTGTCTGTACAGAGAAGCAGGAATTTCAAAAGAATCTGATGATAAATCATTGAAGCTGGTAGCAGAATATTTTCCGGTTTTTCAGTATCATTCCCGCTGGAAGGGTTATATTCCTCTTTCTCTCTCAACAAAACAGGAGGTTATAAAGGACCGCAGAATGAAAGGCTTTCGTCTGCGTAAGTCAGTAAAACCCTATACCGGTTCGCTGCCATATATGAAAAAAACCAATGAAATAAAGGAGGTACCGAAGCTTGCAGGAGAATATTTGCAAAAAATAAATAAACTTTGTCAGGAAAACAATGCAGAATTGATACTGGTAAGTGTTCCTTCTGCTAAAAACTGGGATTACAGCAGACATAACGGTGTGGCAGAGCTCGCAGATAAAAATAAAATTCTGTATCTTGATTTGAATCTTGTAGAAGAAATCGGAATCGACTGGAAAACTGATACAAAGGATGCAGGAGACCATCTGAATTTTGCAGGAGCAAAGAAGGTTACAAAATATATTGGAAAATATCTCAGTGAGAAATTTGAGCTTACAGACCACAGAGGTGATGAAAAATATCAAAAGTGGTATGAGGACTGTAAACTGCTGGAACTGTAAGAATGTTTAAATAACAGGAAAGATAATAAGAGATATAAACTTAAGAAAAAACTATTGCAAAATCTCTCGTTGCTGTTATAATTTATATGTAGGAAGGACCTTTCAAAAAGGTACTGCAAATATTGTAATGCCAGAATGTAAGGAGAAAAAAATGTCAGGAAAAAAGAGAATGGAGGAAGAATTAGCTTCGCTGGGAAAAATGCGCCCACTGGGAAAATCAGCCAGTAAAGGTCTGCTCGAAATACAGGGCAGACTGACAGAAGGAAAAAAGAATTTTGAAAAGGTTGTTACGGGAACTCTACAATCCACAATGGATGTGAGTTCCCTTGATTTGATGCTTACTTATGGCAAGAATCATCTGGAAGAGACGACCAAAAACCTTTCCGACGCAACAGACAGAATACAAAACATTGTAAAAAAAGCAGTAAGTATGGGAAGCGAAGCTACCACACAGCATGAGGAGCTTACAACAGCAGTAAGCGAAACAGAAGAAGAGGCAGACCAGGTAATTGAACGAATAAAAAGCGGCAGACAGACATTGGATGATATGTTAAAGGTGTCCGACCAAGCGATTCATCAGTCCGACCAGATGAAGAAGAATATGGGAGACCTGATGGAGATTATCGGCCATATGAATGATGTAACTGCAGAGATTACCGCTATTTCCAGTCAGACAAATCTTCTTGCACTAAATGCTTCAATAGAGGCAGCGAGGGCAGGAGAAGCCGGAAGAGGATTTGCTGTTGTTGCAGAAGAAATACGGAATCTGGCAGATGAAACGAAAAATCTGACAGATTCCATGGGCTCATTTCTTGTGTCAATTCATTCAGCTTCCAAAAAGAGTCTGTCAAGTGTGGATATTACAGTATCAGATTTGGAAAGCATGAATCGGGGATTAAAGGTAATCGGAGTACAGAACAGAGAAAATGAAGAACATGTTGACAGAATTGTGGAATATCTTCATACCTTTGCAGCTTTGAGCCATGAGGTATGCAATGCCATTATCAATCTGGAAACTCAGATTGGACTTATTTCAGAGGAAAGTGACGGCATTTACCGTCAGTCTGTTGAACTGAATAATATAGACAATTCGCTTTCTGATATTTTGGAACCAATTAAACGTATTGAAAATGGTCTTGACCAGACAGTGAAGCTTCTTGGAATAATGTCACAAGATACATTTTATATGATTGAAAACAAAATATTTGCAGATTGTATAAAGGGCGGTGCCAAAGCACATGAAAGATGGCTTGACTCTTTAAAACTGATGGCGGAGGAACAAAAAATAAAACCACTTCAGACAAATGAAAAGAAATGCGGGTTTGGCCATTTTTATTATTCGATTATTCCAAAAAATATGGAAATCCTTGATATTTGGAATAAGCTTGAGGAGAAGCATCGCAATTTTCATCAGTGTGCAATCTCTGTCATTGAGCGGATAAAGAGTGACGGAGATACCCGTGAGATGATGGAAAAAGCACAGCGTTTATCAGATGAGTTGCAGAAGGACTTTGCCGATATTTTACATATTACACAGGAACTGGATAAAAAAGGATTAAATGTATTTGAAGAGTAAATAAACAAAATGCAGGAAGATTTTAGCGAATTTACAGTGTTGCAGATTTTTGTAAAAAGGATAAAACCGGTTATAATCAGGTCTTGCAATTTTCGGCGGATATGTTATATTATGCGATGTATTAATACATTATAATTAAAAATTACATATGTTTGGGAGGATATAGATATAAATGAATACAGCAGATACAACATCAAAGAAGAAGTGGGGAATAAGAAAAAAGGTAATTTTTTGTGTTATTATTGTAATTATACTATTACTTGTAGCCGGATTTATCGGATATTTTATCGGTGAAAATTATTATGGAAGTCATTTTTTGAAGGGAACAACGGTAAATGGAATTGACGTGTCAGATATGACTGTGGAGGAGCTTGAGCAGAGGATTCAGCAATATACGCTGACAGTCGAGACAAAAGATTCACAGGGTCAAAAACGTCAGGAAAAAATCACCGGCTCACAGATTGGACTGAAAGTAGTTTCTGACGGCGACCTTCAAAATGTTCTCGATGGGCAGCAGAGTGGAAAATGGATATCGGGAAGCGGCAAGGAATATTCTGTAAGTAATTTGACTGAGTATGACGAGGAACTCTGGAAAAAGGCGATAGATGGTCTTGAATGTTTTTCTGAGGAACATATAGTAAAGCCTCAGAACGCTTATGTAAAAGAATATGACCAAAACAGCAAAAGTTTTCCGATTGTCGAGGAAGTAAATGGAAATGAGATAGACAGAGAAAAAGCAGAACAGCTTATGACAGCGGCAGTGGTTAAGCTGGAGGAAAATGTAAGTTTTGGAGAGGACTATTATAAAAAACCGGAGGTTACAACAGAAACAGAAAGCCTGAAGGCTTTCCATGAAAAGTTAAATCAGTATGCAAATACAAACATTAAATATACCTTTGGAGAAAACATCGAAGAACTGACAGGAGAGGATATCTGTAACTGGCTGATTATTGATTTTGAAAATTATCAGGTATCTTTGGATGCAGAGAGAGTAGATAAATATGTTTCTTATCTGCGGTGGAATTATGACACGATTTTTGGAACAAGAAAGTTTAAAACAAGCTATGGGACAGAGGTTACGATAGAAGGCGGAGATTATGGCTGGTGGATGAATAAGGCTGAGGAGGTGGCCGGACTTACAGCACAGATTGAGGCAGGACAGAGCGGAGAGAGAAAACCGGTATATTATCAGGAAGCTGCCGCATATGGAGACCTTGACTATGGAAATACTTATGTGGAAATTAATCTTACGGCCCAACATTTGTTTTTATATGTAGACGGCCAGAAGGTTATGGAATCGGATTTTACATCGGGACTGCCGGGAGAACATCTGACGCCTCCGGGAACCTTTGCAGTTACATATACTCAGAAATATGCGTATTTGACAGGAGAGAACTACCGGACACCGGTAACATACTGGATGCCGTTTAATGAAGATATCGGCATGCATGATGCCACATGGAAAACGCAGTTTGGAAGCCAGTTTTATAAAAGTGCGGGTTCTCATGGGTGTATTAATCTTCCGTACAATTTTGCAAAATCTCTGTTTAGCTATGTAGAGAAAGGAATGCCAGTTATCTGCTATAATCTGTCAGGTACGGAATCAACTTCGGTAACAATACAATCAGAGGAAGAAAAGGCGCAATCGGTTATTGATGCGATAAATGAAATAGCAACTTCATCAAGGCCGGCGAAACCAGCGGAGTATGCAAGGGCTCTTTATGACCATTTGGGCAGCGCTGCAAAAGCGAAGGTTACAAATTATTCAGACCTTCTTGCATATGAAAGACGAAACCAGTAATATAGTTTGCCCATATCTTTAAATATGGGCAGGCTTTTTTCATTTCATGGGAAATCTATGGAAAGTTTTCATAAT
This sequence comes from uncultured Lachnospiraceae bacterium, assembly GCA_910577835.1. Lineage (GTDB taxonomy): Bacteria > Bacillota > Clostridia > Lachnospirales > Lachnospiraceae > CAG-303. The sequence goes on from CAJTOU010000021.1 coordinate 6,281, forward strand.
CTTATGGTATTGCAGGCACTTTGTTCCTTTATAGGAAATTACTCCGTATTTCCTATAATGCAGTCCTTAAAAGGACAGCTTTATCTCGAACAAAGTGCCAAGAAAGTTTTCATAATCTTATGGTATTGCAGGCACTTTGTTCCTTGACAAACAAAATAAAACATTTTATAATGATTTCTACATGTAAATTAAAAAGTCAATTCGCAAAAGATAAAATTCATAAGGAGTAAATCCACAAGGAGGGATAATTATGCCCAGAGAATCGGTAAAAGAACGTTCAGAGACGAAAATAAAAATTCCAAAACGCTATAAAGTACTATTTTATAACGACGATTTCACCCCAATGGAATTTGTCGTTCTTGTATTAAATGAAATTTTTGAGAAGGATTATAATGAAGCTGTAAAACTTATGCTGGAAATACATCACAGTACCTGCGCAGTTGTTGGCGTTTATACAAGAGATATCGCAAGAACAAAGGCAAAACATGCAACAGACTGGGCAAGGAGAGAAGGATACCCCTTAAAGGTGGAGGCAGTCGCAGAATAGACAGAAGGAGTACAGAGATATGGATTTTAATAATTATTCCGAAGATGTGCAGAAATTAATGGAGGATACATTTTCGGTTGCTGCGGATTATAAAAACAGATATCTTCTGCCGGAGCATATCTTATATGCGCTGACTTTAAATGAAGATTTTGCAGACTGTTTTGAGGAAAACGGAGGAAGTATAAAAAAGCTGCAAAAAGACCTTGCAAAGTTTTTAAAAGAAAATGCCGGTCATGCTGAAAATGAGGAAGGAATGGAGCTGAGTGAGGATTTTAAAGATGTGTTTACGCATGCTGAGATTCAGGCTCATGCCAGCGGAAGAGACAGAGTAGACGTGACACATTTGTTTTCGGCTATTTTGTCTCTGGAGGACAGCTTTGCCGTATATTATGTTATGCGTCAGGGAACAGACATTCTTGAAATCCTTGGCAGTATGTCAAGAGAAAGTATTGGAAGAGACAGAGAGAATGAAATGACCTTCGATTATGCAGATGATGATTTCTTTTTTAATGAGGAAGACGGCTGGATGATTGATGAAAAAAGTCAAAAAAAACAAACTGGAAAATGGCAGCAGTATGTAGAGTGTATGAATGATACCTGCAAAAATAAGAATCCTCTGATTGGAAGAGAAACCGAGATGGAAAGAACGATTCAGATTTTATGCAGAATGGATAAGAATAATGTTCTTCATGTAGGGGAGCCGGGTGTAGGGAAGACGGCGATTATTTACGGACTGGCTGAGAAAATAGAAAAAGAGGATATTCCTTCCGAATTAAAAGGAGCAAAAATTTATTCCATGGATATGGGTACAATGGTGGCAGGAACTCAGTACCGAGGCGAATTTGAACAGCGATTTAAAACTGTGATGAAAGGACTTGAGACACAGGAAAAACCGGTTCTTTATCTTGATGAAATACACAATATTATCGGCGCAGGAGCGACAGGAGAGGGAAGTCTTGATATGTCCAATTTGCTGAAACCTTATCTTACAAATGGAAAAATAAGATTTATCGGTGCAACGACCTATGAGGAATATAAAAAGCACTTTTCCAAAAGCAGAAGTCTGCTGCGAAGATTTCAGAAGGTGGATATCGCAGAACCTTCCGAGAGTGATGCGGTAAAAATATTATATGGTTTGAAACAGCGTTATGAGAAATTTCATGGAGTGCGTTACAATAAAGGAGTGCTGGAATATGCCGTGGAGGTCAGCAGGCGTTTTATTAATGAACGTTTTTTACCAGATAAGGCGATTGATTTGATAGATGAGGCTGGTGCGTACCGAAGGCTTCACCCTTTGGAGAAAAATGCGCAATCCATAAGCAAAGATTTAATTGATGATATGCTGTCTCTGACCTGCAATATTCCAAAGCAGCGTGTGGAGAAAAATGATATTGAAAAGCTTGCAAATCTGGAAAAGCACTTAAATAAACAGGTTTTTGGTCAGGACACGGCATTAAAGCTGGTAGCAAATGCGATTAAGTTTTCAAGGGCTGGACTGAATGAAGAGAATAAGCCAGTTGCTAGCTTTTTATTTGTGGGTCCTACGGGTGTCGGCAAAACAGAGACAGCAAAGATGCTGGCAGAGCAAATGGGTATTTCCCTGATTCGGTTTGATATGAGTGAATATGCAGAAAAGCATGCAGTCGCAAAGCTGATTGGCTCTCCGGCAGGATATGTGGGATATGAAGACGGCGGGATTCTTACGGAAGAGGTAAGAAAGCACCCCTATGCGGTGCTGTTGCTGGATGAAATTGAGAAAGCACATCCGGATATTTATAATATTCTGCTTCAGGTTATGGATTATGCGACGCTTACAGATAATCAGGGAAGAAAAGCAGACTTTCGAAATATTATTCTAATTATGACATCTAATGCAGGAGCGGCAAGCGTAGGAAAAAATCTGATTGGTTTTGGAAGCGGGAAGGTGGATGACACCGCGATTGAAGAGGCTGTAAAAAAGACATTTCAACCGGAATTTCGCAATCGTCTGAGTAAAATTGTTCTGTTTCGCAGTATGGACAGAGAGATGGCGGTCAATATTACAAAAAAGAAGCTGGAAGAATTAAAGAAAAAGCTGCAGGTCAAAGCTGTGGAGCTTGAAATTTCAGATGAAGCAGCCCAATATGTGATGAAACAGGGAATTACAAATGAATATGGTGCAAGAGAGATTGACAGAGTGATTTCCACAGAGATAAAACCGCTTCTTGTGGAGGAGCTTTTGTTTGGAAAGCTGAAAAAAGGCGGTTTTTGCAGGATTGAGTTGAAAGATGGAAAGCTCTTACTGGTTTTATAGAATTTTATGAAAAAACAAAAAGGAAAGAAAAGAGGATAAAGAAATGGGCGGATTTTTTGGCGTTGCATCACAGCAGGACTGTGTATTTGATTTATTTTTTGGGACAGACTATCATTCCCATCTGGGAACAAGACGCGGAGGAATGGCAGTATATGGAGAAAATGGTTTTGACCGTGCGATTCACAATATTGAAAATTCACCGTTTCGAACAAAATTTGATAAAGATGTACATGAAATGAAGGGGTGGCTCGGCATTGGCTGTATTTCGGATTATGAGCCGCAGCCATTGATTATACGTTCTCATCATGGCACATTTGCACTTACAACTGTCAGTAAAATTAACAATACTCAGGAATTGACAAAAATGGTGTTTGAAAATGGTCATTCACACTTTTTGGAGATGAGTGGCGGAGATGTCAATGCGACAGAGCTTGTAGCGGCGTTAATTAATCAGAAGGAAAATCTGATAGAGGGAATACAGTATGCTTTGGAGGCAGTAGACGGTTCACTTTCAATGCTTCTGATGAATGAAATGGGGATTTATGCCGCCCGTGATAAATATGGGCGTACTCCGGTAGCGATTGGACATAAGGAAGGAGCTTTTTGTGCTTCCTTTGAAAATTTTGCCTATAAAAATCTGGGGTATACGGATTATAAAGAGTTGGGACCGGGTGAAATCGCCGTTTTGACAGATAAGAGCTGTGTTACTCTTGTCAATGCCGGAAAAGAAATGAAAATATGCACATTTTTATGGGTATATTATGGTTATCCTTCCAGCTCCTATGAGGGAGTAAGTGTGGAGAAGATGCGTTATAACTGTGGAGAGAAGATGGCGAAACGGGATAATGTGACGCCTGATATTGTTGCGGGAGTACCGGATTCAGGGCTCGCACATGCGATTGGATATTCCAATGAGTCGGGTGTGCCGTTTTCAAGGCCGTTTATCAAATATACACCTACATGGCCTCGTTCTTTTATGCCGACCATACAAAGTCAGAGAAATTTGATAGCCAAGATGAAGCTGCTTGCAGTGGAGGAGCTTATCAGGGATAAAAGTCTGCTTTTGATAGATGATTCGATTGTGAGAGGTACACAGCTTCGTGAAACTACGGAATTTTTATATCAGAGCGGTGCCAAGGAGGTACATATACGGCCTGCATGTCCGCCGCTGTTGTATGGGTGTAAGTATTTGGGATTTTCGCGGATGACATCGGAGATGGATTTGATTACAAGGCGGATAATTGCAAGGCTTGAAGATGGGGAAATTACAGATGAGGTGCTTTCGGAATATGCAGACCCGGAGTCGGAGAAATATAAGAGAATGGTGGAGGAAATCAGAAAGGAACTGAATTTTACTTCACTGAGATTTAACAGACTGGATGATATGCTGGAAGCTGTGGGAATAGAGAAGTGCAAGTTATGTACTTACTGTTGGAATGGCAAAGAGTAAATTTGTTTTAGGTATAGGCTGAACAGGAATAGCCGGAAAACCGGAATTGTATATGGAATATGATTAAGGAAAATAGGAAGTGAAAAGAATAAAATCAGAAAAAATAAAGCAGCATAAGAGTAAAAAGAAAATAATATGGATTACAATTGTTTGTATTTTAGCCGCATTTTTTCTTATTATAATGCCCGTTTTGACTGTGATTGTTTATCAGGATAATTTTGGCGGAAGGTACGAAACTTCAGAATGGATATTTTATACAATAGATGAATTTGAAGGTCTTGAGGTTTCAGAATGTACTTTTCCGTCAGATAAGGGACAGCTTCTTGCAGGTTATAAATACTCAAAGAAAAATCAGCAGATAAAAGGCGTAGTTGTGATTGCCCATGGTCTTGGAAGCGGCGGACAGAATACATATATGGATATTGCGGACTATTTTGCTTCGAATGGTTATCTTGTCTTTGCTTATGATGCAACTGGAAATGATAAAAGTGAAGGCGATTCACTGGGAGGTTTGCCGCAGGGTGTGGTTGACCTTGATTATGCTTTGCGGTATGTCAGGGAAGTTGAGGAATATAGGGATTTGCCTGTCGTATTGTATGGACATAGTTGGGGAGGTTATTCTGTCGGGAATGTGCTGAATTATCATCCGGATGTGAGTGCGGTGGTGATTGTTGCAGGGTTTAACCGTTCAGGCGATTTGTTTGAGCATTATGGTGAAGCTGGGATAGGCCTTGGGATTCAATTATTTATGCCTTATGTTTCTATATATGAACGGCTGAAGTTTGGAAACTATGCCGCTTGCAGCGCGATAGATGGATTTGCGGATTCAGATGCGGGTATTATGGTGCTTCACAGTAAGGATGATACGGAGGTTCCTCCCGAATATGGATATGATGTGTTTTATGACAGGTATGGCGATGATTCCCGTTTTTGTTTTATTGAATATGAGGACAGAGGACATAGTTATATATGTTATTCGGAAACGGCGAGGAATTACAGGGAACAATTATATGAGGAGTATGGGGATTATGTAGAGGCAAATGGTGGAGAATATAATGATGATATTAAGGCTGAGTTTATGGAAGGGCGTCTGGATAAAAGTAAATGTTACGAATTTGATTATGATTTGATGCAGCGGATTTTGGAATTTTGTGATTATTATTGTGAAAAAATATGAATTTAAAATAAATCTGCTGTTGTAAAGATTTTTCTATCGGTTTATATAAAAAAGGGCTGTCGCATTAAGCAAAATACATACAAAATATAGTATATATGAAAATTAAAAATCACTATATTTTGTACTGCTTTTTCTTAATGTGACAGCGCCTTTTATTTCACAGAACTAGAGCACTAAAAGATAAAAATTAGAAAAGTTGTATTATCAAACTTTGTGAAATGATACTCTGACTGTTACAGGAAGTATAGCTGTTTTTCTGAATTTAGGAACGGCTTGTGTTCATATTCAGGCTTTCTGTACTGGCTGAGCCAAGTCCGTATGCACTTCTGAGTGTATTATATACCTTAATTGTAGGAGCAAGCCATACCTGACCAGTTCCCCGATATACATTTACAAGACCTTCTCCACTGACAGCGGAGCCAATCAGCGTTTTTGCACTTCGTTCCACAGTAAATTCCAGATTGCTTGAACGCAGTACCGCAAAATTTCCATCAACCTTTAAAATATCATTATTTAAATCAATAATATCAATTTCATCCATAGGAACAACAGATTCAAGAATAATGACACCCGGACCTGTCAACTGCTGCTGGAATAAAGTTTCGCCTCCCGCAACGGCCGCAGACAGTCTTCGCTGCGCAACGGCCTTCACAGTAACGCTTCCCTGAGAGCAGTAAAACATTCCATCGTCAACGATAATGGATTCATTATTTGCAAGTTCTAAGACAAGGAAATGCTTAAAGGAAGGTTCTAAGACAAGAAGTCCGGTTCCGGTATATTCTGGCTGCGCCATCTGCTCACCTGTGACAGCTCCACGGACAAAGCGGCCAAGTGCATTTCCGGCAGTTACTCCGCTGACCATCTGAAGGTTTCCCTGAAAATAACTCATAGCTCCTTTTTCAATGGTTACTTTTTCGTTATTCAAATATAGAGCGATTTGACGTACCCGCACATTTTGTTTTTCCATAAAATAAATCTGCTGTGCCATGGCAGGGTGGGAGAGTCCAAGAAGCTTTTCGTATTCAAGCACCTCCACTCTTAATCCGCCGCAGGTATATTCTTCAAGTACTTTTATATTTTCTCTGGTTCCAATAGCTGTTCTCATAATAATCTCCTTTCATTTATGGTAAGGTCAAGTATATTATTTTCAAAATATATCATCAAAAATTGTTTCAAATGCTTTTATAATATTCTGTTTTAATTCCAAAGAAAGATATTTTTCTGGTGGTATATGAATAAATATTGCTCTGCCTTTCATTTTTTTTAGCATTAAAAAATAAGCATAATTGCACAGATATTCCGTATTGGTTTTTGCAATAGAATTATTTATATGAAATAAATGAAATTGTTTCGATAGGGTATAAACATTAAAAACGGTTTTTTGTATATCCATTTCAATTTTTGCATAGGATTCGATACGAATATCATATTTTAACTTTGAATCCAAACCAAACATAATTACAGTATTATAACTGCTAAAATCAAAGTTTTCAATATCGCGGTAAATTCCGTCAAATGAATTGGTTAAATAGAGTTTGTCAATATTTAATTCAGATATTAATTGCCTGGATGAATTATGGATTCCCTTAAAAGCGGTGAAAAGAATTTTCATAGTAAATAAATTCCCTTTTATAAATATGTAACTTTTAAATAAGCTGATATTTGCAGTATATCATAACACGGAAATGATTTCAACAGAGAATTATATTTGTGTTTTCCTGAAAAATAATTTTTTAAAGTTTTCATGTGGTTTTCTTTAAAATAAAGTATATCATAAATGATAATGGCACTTGAGAAAGTGTGAGAGAATAATTATAAAATTAGTTGGATAAGATTCCCAAAATCGCACTTGATTCATAAGAAATTGTGTTCTATACTGTAAGAAATAAAAGCAGAAATATCAGGAAGTTATTTTTGCTGTAAATCATACAGTTCATATTTGTGGTGATTGTGAAATAAATTAGAATTGAGAGGAAATGAGAATGGGATTATTTAAAAAGAATGGAAAAAAGAATATTGGAGACTGGGAAGAAGCCTGCTATGCAGAACCGGATTTAAAGGAAAAACTTAGTTTGTTTTCTCTTACAAATGGCCAGAAGACAGTTCTTCCCTTAAAGCCTCAAAATAAATATAAGGTCAATGGAAAAACTGTATTGGACTGGAAGATAATTTTTATCAGAAAAGATGAGGACGGATATGTAGCTATTGGTCATGCAGATTATTTTTCGACGCTGAACAAGCTGGAAAAGTTCATTCTGGATTCTGATGAGGATTCTGTTTTAATTCGGGAGCTTACTTTGGAGGAATTAAAAAGTCTGGTAGAGGTTCTTCCAAAAAGGGATTCTTATTATAGTTATTTTGCAGAGATGCCTGAAGATGTGAAAAATGAAATTGAGGGAACCTTTGAAAAAGCAGTTCGGGTATTTAAAATCAGCCATCCAAAGAACGGGGAAGCAATTGCGACGCAGCTTTTAGGGATTGTGGATAATATTTTAGAAACAGGAGAGTTTCCAGAGGAATACGAAGATATGGTAGATGTTGCAGTTGCGCTTGGAGTATTATTCGGACAGGCATTGTGTTATGGGTATGGCTGGACATGGAAGATATTTGGTGCCAGTAAAGAGGATACAATGTTTGGTGTGGTTTCGCCGGAAGAAAATTTTTGCAATGCGCCACTTTTATATTTAAATAAAATTTTAAGTGGACAGAATATCGGGCTGGATGGAAGAAATGATAATACGGTATTGCTGCTTTATAATATGTTGAAAGATATTGATGAGAGACCGCAGGATGTGAAGTATTATCCGGTTGCATAAAAGGTGATTTTATCAGGTGCCTAGTTTTTGACTGGTTATGGAAAATATTATCAAGTGTTTGAGTATGAAACGGAGGATATCAATATATTAGACACTTGGTTTTTGATTATAGAATAATACTTTTTAATCATACATAGAAAAACAGGAGGCAGATTTATGATTTATAATGATTTTAAGGGAAAAAAATTGTCACTGCTCGGATTTGGCGCTATGCGTCTGCCACTTTTGCCTGATGAAAGTGGAGAGGTTGACGAGGAGCTTGTGAAAGAAATGGTACGTTATGCAATGGAGCATGGTGTGAATTATTATGATACTGCTTATCCATATCATAATGCAAAGTCAGAAATTATCATCGGTAAGGCGTTAAAACAGTTTCCACGTGAAAGTTATTATCTGGCGACAAAATATCCGGGACATCAGATTTCCGAGAGTTATTATCCAGAGGAAATCTTTGAGGAACAGTTAAAAAAATGCGATGTGACCTATTTTGATTTCTATCTTCTGCATAATGTTTATGAAAATTCCATAGGTACTTATACTGATTCAAAATGGGGTATTGTAGATTATTTTGTGAAACAAAAGCAGCTTGGGCGTATTAAGCATTTGGGATTTTCATGTCATGGCATGCAGAATATTTTGGAGGATTTTTTAAATCAGTATGGGGATGTTATGGAATTTTGTCAGATTCAGGTGAATTATCTGGACTGGACGCTTCAGGATGCAAAGGCGAAGTATGAGCTTTTAGCCAGCCGAAAAATTCCGGTGTGGGTAATGGAACCGGTCAGAGGCGGGAAACTTGCGAATCTGGACGAAGAATCAAAAAAG
>CAJTOU010000021.1:15835-58244 GCA_910577835.1 uncultured Lachnospiraceae bacterium
CGACCGGACGCATCCGCTGCTTCATGGGCGTTTCGCTGGATTCAGGGATTGACAGATGTAAAAATGATTTTAAGCGGAATGTCAGATATGGAGCAGGTCAGGAACAATGTACATACTTTTGAGGCATTAAATCTGCTGACAAAGGAAGAAGAAGCTGTATTGCTAGAGATTGCGGAAGGTATGAAGAACTCTGTACCATGTACAGCGTGCCGGTATTGCTGCGGAGACTGTCCAAAGGGGCTGGATATTCCAAAGCTGCTTTCTTTATATAATGAGATGAGGTTTTCGCCAAGTTTTAATGTGGGAATGACAATTGACAGTATGGAGTACGACAGCAGGCCGGCGGCGTGTATTGGATGCGGCAGGTGCGCAAAGGTCTGTCCGCAGAAAATTGATATTCCGGAGGCTATGAAAGAGTTTTCTGGAATGTTGGAGAAAATACCGCACTGGGAAGAGATGTGCAAGCAGAGAGAGGAAATGGCAAGGAAAGTGCGGGAAGAATCAGGCTGTTAATATTTGGATAAGCAGATAAAGATATCAAATATGTTGATTGTGTCAACTACCCACCACCTAAAGGTAGTGGGTTTGTAACTGCCCAGTCGTAGTAACAGCTTACGCCTTCGACCTTTCATCCCCGATAGATATTGCTATCTAAAGTGGCGTTACATCACAGGGTGGCTGACAGCACCCTTTACAACAAAGGTTTACTCTGTTGTAACTATACCAGGTACTTGGCTATCGGCTAGATAGTTTATTCCCATACGGTATAGATTCATAGCACCGATACGGTCATCATTTGATTTATAACCACAGTTTTTACAAGTGAATAAATGTATTTTTTTGTTGCGGTTAGACCTTTCGATATGCCCACATACAGGACAACATTGACTTGTATATCGAGGATTAACCTTTAATACAAGAGACTGATTTTGTCTGGCTTTGTAAATTAACTTCTGTTCTAAATCATAGAACGACCAAGATACACAAACATAGCGGTCTTTTGTACGTACTCGTTCTGTAGCAGAACGGACCCCACTCAAATCTTCTAAGACAAAAAGTGTATGCTTTGGATTAGATTCCACGAGTGCCTTCGATACCTGATGGTTAACATCCTGCATCCAACGGTTTTCTCGTGAACCAATCGCTTTCATTCTTCGTCTGGCGGATGGAGTTTGACGCATTTGAAGCTCTTTACGAAGTTTAGAATAATGTGCTCTTTTCTGCTTAATGTCTTTACCGCTAACAAAGCCTGATTTCTGATTACTGCCGTAAGTAACAACAACAAAGTTAATACCCCTGTCAATACCAACGACATTACAAATTTCAGCATCAGAGCATCCTTCTACTTCATAAGTAACAGGTATGTGTAAAAAATACCTGCCATGCTTATTTACAAGTTTAGCTGTGCCGAAGCTGTAAATGCTATGGTCAAAGTATTTAGACATACCTTCAGCGAAATATGGTAACTTAACACGACCATTCAGTGTATTTACTGAAAAACAATTATTTGTGAGAGAATAATCCCTATTCCAAACAAGGTCATATTGCGGCTTTTTGAAATTAGGTTTCATCCACTCGTTCTGGTTTTCAAGAATAGTTTTGTATCTTGCTATAACAGTTTTTAAAACAGATTGGGTCATTTGGGATTTTAAACCAAACCTATCCCTTAAATCAAAATACAAGACCTTGTTAAGTGCAAATTGTTTTAAGTTGTGTGTCTGGAATACATAGTTTGAAACATAATTGCACGCATCTGTATACGCAGACATAGTAGCGTTAAGCAATACTTTATCATGGCTGCTGGGAACTACCTGTATTTTAGCTGTGATAGTGATTTGTTCCATACATATACTCCTTTCATTGATATTTCATTAAATATATTATATAATAAATATTAGTGAAAGTCAATTATTTAGAGGTAAAGATTATGGATAATGGATATAACCGGCACAATAGACGTAAATACAGCCTCAAAGTACCTATCGTTTTAGTAACCAAATATCGTAAAGCATTGCTGCACGGCTGCATTGCTAATGATGTAAAACAGAAGATTTCCGATATATGTAATTCTAATCATTGGGAAATTATCGCTATGGAAACTGACAAAGACCATATACATTTCTTAATAAGCTATGGATAGGGTATGCAATATTGTAAAAACCATCAAACAAGAAACAACTCATTATCTTTGGAATAAGTATAATAATTTTCTTTCCAAACAGTATTGGAAAAAACGTATATTTTGGTCTGATGGTTATTTTGCTTGTAGTATTGGAGAAGTGTCATCAGTTACTATACAAAAGTATATCGAGAGCCAAGGATAATAGCTAATAATTCATAAGGCTCCTCCCACCTCCTAAAGGAAGTGGGTTTCAGCCTACGGCAACCGAAAGGATTTTATTTATGAATGTTTATGAACCAATTATTAGGTTATTTGAAAAGGGAGGAAATTTTGTTTATCGTGAAAGGGGAATGAGCTTTATAGATTCTGGTTTGATACCTCTTGCAAATTGGTTCGAGAGATTTAAAAATAGCTAATAGATTTGATATTTAACAATATAGAAGGAGAATATAAAATGGCCAAAACAAAAATAAAAAAAGAGATTTCTATGGAGGAAGCACTTTGGAAATCAGCAGATAAATTAAGGGGTTCCGTAGAACCATCAGAGTATAAGCATGTGGTACTGAGTCTGTTTTTTTTAAAATTTGCGAGTGATAAATTTGAGGAACAGAGAGAGAAGATTATTGCAGAAGGCAGAGAAAAATTTTCAGACAATGTGGCATTTTATACAAAGGACAATGTTTTTTATCTTCCACTTGAGAGCAGATGGTCTTATATAATGGAAAATGCAAAGCAGAACGATATAGCTTTGAAAGTAGATACTGCTTTGTATACAATAGAAAAAATAAATCCAATATTAAAAGGAGCATTGCCGGATAATTATTATTCCAGATTGCAGATAGACACTGTAAAACTGGCTTCGCTTCTTGATGAAATTAATAAAATAGACACAGCAAAAGATAAAGAGAATGACATTATTGGGCGTATATATGAGTATTTTTTAAGTAAATTTGCTATTGCGGAGGGTAAAGGAAAAGGAGAGTTTTATACGCCAAAAACAATTGTAAACCTTATTGCGGAGTTGATTGAACCTTATGATGGAATATTATATGACCCATGTTGTGGTTCAGGTGGTATGTTTGTTCAATCTATGAAATTCATTGAAGCACATCATGGAAATAAAAAGAAGGTTTCTATTTATGGACAGGAATATACAAATACAACCTATAAGCTTGCAAAAATGAATCTTGCAATCAGAGGAATATCTGCGAATTTAGGTGAGATGGCCGCAAATACATTTAGCAACGACCAGCATAAAGATTTGAAGGCAGATTATATTATGGCAAATCCGCCTTTTAATCAAAAAGAGTGGAGAGCAAGCGATGAGCTGGTTGATGACCCAAGGTGGGAAGGCTATGATGTACCGCCAACAAGCAATGCAAATTATGGGTGGATATTAAATATAGTATCAAAACTGTCACAAAATGGTGTGGCTGGTTTTCTTCTTGCAAATGGGGCATTATCTGATGACGGGACAGAATTAAAAATCAGAAAACAGTTGATTAAAAATCATTTAGTGGAGGCAATTATTATTTTGCCAAGAAACCTTTTTTATACAACGGATATCAGTGTTACATTGTGGATTTTAAATAGAAACAAGGGGGAATATAGTGTTTTGAAAAATGGAGTGGAGAAGCATTATCGGAACAGAGAGAATGAAATTCTTTTTATGGATTTACGCCAGATGGGAAGTCCTTATGAAAAAAAGTATATAGAGTTGACAGAAGAGGATAGGGCAAAGGTTACAGAGGTATATCATAACTGGCAGCAGGTGGGATATGAAAAAACTTATGAAAATATTCCAGAGTTTTGTTATTCAGCAAGATATGAAGAAGTTGAAGAAAAAGGATTTACACTTGTGCCAAGCAGGTATATTGAGTTTGTAAATCGTGACGAAAATGTGGATTTTGATACGAAGATGAAAGAGTTGCAGAGTGAGTTGAAGGAACTGTTGATTGAGGAAGAAAAGTCTAAAGTAGATTTGCTGGAAGTATTTAAAGAGTTGGGGTATGAGATTGAATTATAGGAATTTAGTTATTCGAAAATTTCGAATAACTTTTGATAATGTTAAAACCTGTAATATAAATTGTTATTTTGCTACAATAATAAATTAGGAGGAATTGGATAGTATGAATAAAACTATATTCACAATCAAGGATATTGTAAATTTAGTTAAACCGATTGCTGAAAAATACAAGGTAAAAGAGATTTATTTATTTGGCTCTTATGCAAGAGGAGAGGCAACTGAAAGTAGCGATTTGGATTTTTTGGTTTTTGGCGGGAAAAATTTTAAACTCACAATGATTTTTTTACTTGCCGAGGATCTGCGGGAAATTCTGAAAAAAGATGTTGATGTGTTTGAAATAACAGAAATCAATAAGAACAGTGATTTCTATTATACAATTATGAAAGAGAGGTTGCTGGTATCATGAAATATTCTGACGAACAGTGTATTAAAAAATCTATGAAACTGCTTTGAAACTGAATGAATATATTACTGAAAATAATATTAAAAAAGAGGATTTACTGACGGAGATTCATTTGCAGTGGCTTGTCACAACTCCATTATATAACATTGGCGAACATGTTTATAACCTATCCAGCGAGTATAAAAAGACCCACGGTGAAATTCAGTGGTCAATGATATCTGGACTCCGGCATCGTTTAGTTCATGATTATGATGGCACAAATTGGAATATTATTGTGGAAGTTATTTTTGATGAATTACCTGTATTAATTGAACAAATAAAAAGGTTTATGTGATTTATTGTGGGACGCATATGCCTTGTTCACGGTGGAAGCTGAAATTATAGGGACTGCCGTTACTGTCGTTTCCTTGAGAAATCAAAGGAGCTTAGGACATAAAAAATAGATACGATTTTGCAATATACAATGGTTAAGCAGAGTAATGTCAAAATTGTTCACAGAAAATACATTGACTAAGGTGATTAAAATGAAAACAGATTATAAAGTTTTAGGCAATTATATTCGGGTTATTGATGAAAGAAACAAAAATTTATCTATTACAAATCTACAAGGAGTTAGTATTACAAAAAAATTTATTCCATCTATTGCTAATATTGTAGGAACAGATTTATCAAATTATAAAATAGTAAGAACAGGACAATTTGCGTATGGTCCTGTTACTTCCCGTAATGGAGAAAAAATCTCTATTGCTTATTTAGAAGGTGAGGATTGTATAATTTCAAGTTCATATACTGTTTTTGAGGTTGAAAATAAGGAAGAACTTAATCCTGAATATCTTATGCTCTGGTTCAGCCGACCAGAGTTTGACCGATATGCACGATATAAGTCACATGGAAGTGTAAGAGAGATATTTGATTGGAATGAATTGTGTATGATAGAACTTCCTGTACCAACAATTGAGGAGCAGAGAAATATTGTAAAAGCTTACAAAAGAATAGCTGATAGAATTGTCTTGAAACAAAAGATAAATGATAATTTAGAAGCACAAGCAGAAATTATCTATAATAAAATGATTGTAAATAATTCTGCAAATTGTGAAATATCCACTTTGGAAGAAACAAGCATAATAAAAACTGGAAAATTAAATTCTGAAGCAGCAGTAGCGAATGGAATGTATCCATTTTTTACTTGTTCACAAGAAACATATCATACAAATACCTTTTCCTTTGACCAAGAGGCTGTTTTATTGGCTGGAAATAATGCAAGTGCAATTTATCCGTTAAAAATATATTCCGGAAAATTTGATGCATATCAACGTACCTATGTAATTTCTTCCAAAAATAAATTTGTTTCAAATAAGCAATTATATTTTGTTCTAAAGCAACAGTTAAATGAGTTTAAAGGTATATCTTCTGGTACTGCAACAAAGTTTCTTACGATGAAGATATTGGCTCCTATACCAATAATAATCGCTTCTGAGGATATTGCAAATTCGTTTGTTAATGTAATAGATAAAATATTTGAAGCCATTTTTCAAAATCAGAATGAAATTGAATATCTAAATGAATTACAAACAATTATTCTTGGAGAATTATCACGTTACTAAATTATCATTTACAAAAGAAATGTTTTACATGTAATCATATTTAGGTGTTTTGGGATATTGTATTTTTGAATATTTTTACAACTTATGTTGCAATGAGTTAGAGCGTTCATATATAAATTTTTATAGAAGTTCATACACAGAAGGGGATGAAATGTAATGTCATTTAATGAACACACTTTAGAAATGTCCATTATACAACTTTTGGAAAATAAGAAATATACACATATAGCAGGAAGCAAACTTATCCGTGAAAAGTCAGAAATACTATTAATAAGCGATTTTAAAGAATATTTACATACAAAATATCAAACAGACGAACTTACTGACAGTGAAATAGACAGCATTCTTCTTTCTCTGCGCATAGTCAGTGGAAGTTTATATGAAGCAAATAAAATAATTCTTTCCAAGATTATTAATGGCTTTGTTTTTAATCGTGGGGACAGGAAAAAGAAAGATATTTATATAGAATTACTGGATTATGATAATCCAGACAACAACATTTTTAAAATTGTAAACCAGTTGGAAATAGAAGGATATAATTCTCAAATTCGTATTCCGGATGCCATTATTTATATAAATGGACTTCCGCTAGTGGTTCTTGAGTTTAAAACAGCAGTTCAGGAAAATACAACCATTCTGGATGCCTATACACAGCTTACAGTAAGATATCAAAGAGACATTCCGGAACTATTTAAATACAATGCATTTACAGTAATCAGTGATGGCGCAAACAGTAAATATGGTTCTATCTTTTCAGAATATGATTTTTTCTATTCATGGAGAAAAGTAAATGACGACGATAAAGAAATGAGCGGAATTAACTCGCTTTTCACAATGATAGACGGACTTTTTGAAAAAAAGAGACTTTTAAGTGTTATCAAAAATTTTATCTATTTTCCTGATACTTCAGATAAAAATTTAAAAATAGTCTGCCGCTATCCGCAATATTTTGCAGTTAATAACCTATATGAAAATATTAAACAGCATATGAAACCACATGGTGATGGAAAAGGTGGGACTTATTTTGGAACAACAGGCTGTGGAAAAAGTTACACCATGCTTTTTCTAACACGAATGTTAATGAGAAGTACATATTTTAAAAGTCCAACTATCATAATTATCACTGACAGAACAGATTTAGATGACCAGTTGTCCAGACAATTTGTATCATCAAAAGAATTTATAGGAGATAATCATGTAATCAGTATTGCTTCCCGTGAAAAATTGGGTGAAGAATTACGGGGAAAGCCAAGCGGTGGAGTATATCTGACTACGATTCAGAAATTTACGGAAGATACAAAACTTCTAACAGACAGAACAAATATAATTTGTATTTCTGATGAAGCACACCGTTCACAGGTTCATCTTAATATGAAAGTCAAAGTGACAGAAAAAGGTGTAAACAAGACTTATGGTTTTGCAAAATATCTTCATGATTCATTGCCAAATGCCACATATGTAGGATTTACAGGTACTCCAATCGATGCAACAATAGAAGTTTTTGGAAATATTGTAGGACGTCCTTATACCATGACAGAGGCTGTAAAAGATGAAATTACTGTTAATCTGGTGTATGATGGCAGAGCTGCAAAAGTGACATTACAGGAGGACAAACTGAAAGAGATTGAGGAATATTATGAGAAGTGTGAGGCTCTCGGTTCAACAGAGGAACAACTTGAAGAAAGTAAAAAAACATTGGCCCATTTGGAAACCATTCTTGGTAATCCAAAGCGTTTAGATGCAGTAGCAAAGGATTTTATTGCTCATTATGAATCAAGAGTAGCAGAGGGTGCAACTGTGGAAGGGAAAGCAATGTTTGTTTGTGCCAATAGACAAATTGCTTATGCTTTTTATAAAAAACTGATGAAATTGCGTCCCGATTGGAAAGAAAAAAGAAAAGCTGCAAAAGGAATAAAATTATCAAAAAAAGAAAAACAGGAATTAAAACCAATCGAAAAAGTGTGTATGGTAATGACACGTGAAAAAGATGATGAGAAAAAATTATATAATCTTCTTGGAACAAAAGAACACAGAAAAGAACTGGACAGACAATTTAAGAATGTAAAATCTAATTTTAAAATTGCCATTGTTGTAGATATGTGGCTGACAGGCTTTGATGTTCCCTGTCTCGATACAATTTATATAGACAAGCCTATTCAGCAGCATACACTGATACAGACAATCTCACGTGTCAATCGTGTGTACGCAGGAAAAGATAAGGGATTAATTGTAGATTATATTGGCATTAAAAAGAATATGAATATAGCGCTTCGCAAATATACTAATTTTGAAAAAAAGGAGTTAGATAATATACACCAAGCTGTAATTCTTGTAAAAGACCAGTTGGAGGTACTGGATAAGATGTTCTGTCATTTTGATTCAAAAGACTTTTATAAAGGTAATCCGGTTGAACAGTTAAATTGTTTAAATAATGCAGTTGAATATGTGCAGCTGACACGGGATTTGGAAGTTCGTTTTATGGAAGCAGTGAAAAAAATGAAGCAGGCGTTTAATCTTTGCAGTTATAATGAACAGTTTAGTGGTATTGAGATAGAAAAAGTACATTTTTATCAGGCAGTACGTTCTGTCTTATTTAAGCTGACAAAAGGTGATGCACCAGATATAACACAAATGAATATGAAAGTAAGTAAACTTCTGGAAGAAGCAATTCGGTCTGATGGAATAGAAGAATTATTTCAAACAGGAAAACATATTGATGTAGATATTTTCAGTGATGAATATGTGGCCCGCATTGAGAAAATAAATATGCCAAATACTAGGATTAAGGCTTTACAAAGACTGCTTGCTTATGCAATTGAAGATTTTCGGAGAGTAAATAAAATTAAAAGTATTGAATTTTCTGAGCGAATGAGGAAAGTTGTTGATATTTATAATAATCGCAGAAAAGAGGAAGCTTTTGCCAATGAGGTGTTAGATGACTTGTCAAATCAGTTGGCAGATTTATTGCATGAATTAAAATCAGAAAAAAATTCTTTTCATGATATGGGTATTGATTATGAAGAAAAAGCATTTTATGATATTTTGTTTACTGTGTCAAAAAAGTATGAATTTGAATATTCAGAAGACAAGATGATAGAGTTATCTAAAGAAATAAAGATAGTGGTAGATGATAAGATAAAATATACAGATTGGTCTACCAGAGAAGATATTAAGGCTAATCTTGAAGTAGATTTAATTCTTTTGCTTGATAAATATGGATATCCGCCAGTTACAATTGATGATGTATATAAAGAGGTGTTGGAGCAGGCGGAAAATTTTAAAAAGTATTCAAAATAATTTAAAAAAATATATTTGATAGTTTATTACAGCTTAAATAAAATTTTTATAATAGAATAGTTTTGGACAAGTAAAAATTTAAAAGAAAAAAGGAGAAAAAACATGAAAATAGCAGTATTATCCGATATACATGGAAATTATATAGCACTGGAAGAATGTATAAATTATGCATTAGACAAAGGAATAGACACTTTTATTTTTCTTGGAGATTATCTGGGAGAGCTTGCATATCCTCAAAAAACAATGAAATTTTTATATTCATTAAAAGAAAAATATCAATGCTGGTTTATCAAAGGAAATAAAGAAAATTATTGGTTAAATTATGACCAGACATGGAAAGAAAATGATTCAACAACAGGCGCATTATATTATACATATCATAATCTTACTGATATAGATATGGATTTTTTTCATAAATTAAATGATAAAGAGGAGCTTTCGTTCAACGGTTTGCCGTCCATAACCATATGTCACGGTTCACCTAACAGAGTAAATGAAAAGCTGCTTCCTGATAATGAAAATACTTTTTCTATTATGGATAATAATAAAGCTGATTATATTTTATGCGGTCACACTCATATTCAGGGTGTTATTACACATAATCAAAAAGTAGTGTGGAATCCCGGTTCCGTGGGCGTTCCGCTTTACAGCAATGGAAAGGCTCAATTTTTGATATTAAGCTCAACAGAAGATTTCACATGGAAAAGTGAGTTTGTATCTTTGGATTATAATGTAGAAAAGGTAATTGATGATTTACATTCTTCTGGATTATATAATAAAGCTCCAGGGTGGTCTGCTGTTTCCGAATATCTGCTTAGGACAGGTGAAATTTCTCATGGAAGTGTGCTGGCACGCGCAATGTTTTTGTGTCGGGAAAAAACAGGACAATGTAACTGGCCGGATGTTCCGGAAGAATACTGGAAGATGGCAATAAACAAAATGATTCCACAAACACGCTAAATACTGTAAATATATCTCATTAATAAAAATAAGGTCGAATCTATATAAGCATGTTAGATAACATATATAATATAAACATATTTTATTCATACTAAAAGGAGGCAGATTCTATGCAAATATGCATTAGAAAATGGAAAATAGAAGATGCCGGAAGTCTGGCACAAATGTTAAATAATAAAAAGGTTTTGGACAATCTGCGCGATGGAATACCATATCCATACACCGAAGGACATGCAAGGGAATTTATTACGGAGATGCTTTCAGCAGATGAAACAAAAATTTTTGCCTTTGCAATTACTGTCAATGACCAAGTAGCAGGAAGTATCGGCGTTTTTCGGTGTGATAATATTCATTTCAGAACGGCGGAAATGGGTTATTATATCGGGGAGGCATATTGGGGAAAGGGAATTATGACAAGCGCGGTAAAACAGACCTGTGATTATGTATTTAAACATACTGATATTGTGAGAATATTTGCAGAGCCATTTTCATATAATATCGCTTCGTGCCGTGTACTTGAAAAATCAGGATTTCAGTTTGAAGGTTTGCTTAGAAGCAATGCGATTAAAAATGGTAAAATACTAGATATGAAGATGTATTCACTGATAAAAGATATTTAAGTGGGCTGCATATAAGGGTTATGTATAAAAGAGGATACGTATAAAATGAGGTTGGAAAACAAATTGGACGTTGGAAAACAAAGCGAGAAGATTGTGATTAAAAAAGGAGATATATGCAGGTAAAATTTTACGAAAATGTAAAAGACGAATTATTAAAATTCGCAGTAATAGTTTCAAAATCAAATGGCAAATGGGTATTCTGCAAGCATAAAGAAAGAGTTACCTATGAGTGTCCGGGCGGGCATAGAGAGAAAGAGGAAACAATACTTCAGACAGCAGAAAGAGAATTGAGAGAGGAAACAGGTGCATCCGAATTCCATATAAAACCAATCTGTGTATACTCTGTCATTGGGAAAACCAGATTGAATGAATCGGGAGAAGAATCTTACGGAATGCTTTATTATGCCGATATTAAACGCTTTGATTATGGATTGCATAATGAAATAGAAAAAGTTGAACTGTTTGATGAATTGCCTGAAAAATGGACTTATCCGCAAATACAGCCTTTATTGTTTGCAGAGGTTGAAAAAAGAATACAGCAGGCAAATGTTTGTGAAATAAAAAAACATATGAATAAAGCTGATAATGAATTTTGGAATGCATTAGATGAATTGGTTTCTGGTTCTGAAATTATTATTGACAGACCGAAAGGTACAGCACATCCACGTTTTCCTCATATGATTTATGAAGTTGATTATGGCTATTTGAAAAACACAGCATCTATGGACGGTGCAGGGATAGATGTATGGGTTGGCACGAAAGAAGATAAAAATGTAGATGCGATTATTTGTACGGTTGATTTGATGAAAAAAGATTCAGAAATTAAAATATTAATTGGCTGCACCGAAGAAGAAAAAGAAATTATATATAAAGTACATAATAAGAGTCAGTATATGAAAGGTATTTTAATACGTCGTTCCATTTTGTAGATTTGTAAAATCGGAATTTAAAAAATTGAGTTTGCAAATATCAAAGTTTCAGAGATTGAGTTGACAAATACAAAAGTTTCAAAAATTGTCTTGACAAATAAAAGTTCAGAGATTAAAAATGAAAAACAATAAGTAAAACAGTGAGGAGATATAAAAATGAAATATCATGATTTACTGAAATCCATTCAGCATATAAGTAACGGCGTAGTTCCTGATTCAGAGTTTCTTGCTTCTCTGAAAAAAATTCCAAAAGAGGACTTGAGTGGATTAAATATTTCAAAAGACCTAAAAGAGTTTTTTACCCAAGTGGGGCTTCCGTCAAACATACAGTTTATCAGGGAACCGGAAGAAGAGGATGTACCGGAGATTTATTTTACACCAGATAAGTTTGCCATAAGAAAAATAGAGCAATCAGAATATTTGTCTTTCGGAGGATGGAGAACAGAAGACAAGTTATCTGGTGAAATACGGCAAAATGGTACATGCAAAGAGTTGAAAAATACATATGAAGCAGAATATTTGATAGATATCAGTAACGGAACTATCTGGTATGTAGATTATTTTTATTTAAAGCAGACGGGAGATATCTGGTATTTTACAGATAGTGACCTTAGATTGCAGTTTGTCAACAGCAGCATAGAGCAGTTTGTATTATCTATGGCATGCTGGAAGAGTTTTTATCCTGAATTTGAGAAAAAATACCTTGAGGCAGATGGAGATTTGGGATATATTTTTGACCATGATGAATTTTACGAGCCTTTTCGGAATACTATGCAGATATTGGATGCAAGAGCACTTGAGGGTGAAGTGGACCACTGGAGTTTTATGTGCGATTTGTCATTATATTAAAATTAAGAAATATAATGACTGCTGCCAAAATAACTGTTTATAAAATAATAAATATATAAGTAAGGGGCTGTCGCATGAAGCAGAATACATACAATATATAGTATATCAGAAAATTAAAAATCATTATATATTGTATCAATCTTTTTAATGCACAGTCCCTTTTCATTTGGTCCGTTTAACAAGTTGACAAAGTTCAGTTAATTATTTGTTTACTATTCTGTCCTGCACTTGTGTGCAATCTTCACATCGCTCCAGATTATCTAACTGCATTTTACATAATATTTTGGTAAGTTCCTTATAAATAGCACTGTTGTGAACTACCCATTGTCTAAAGCCAATGGGCTTCCTGCTTCATCGACCTCGTAACCTACTATCTAATGGCAGCTCCTTTGAAGCTGCTACCCTATTCCACAGGCGTAAATTCGGGCCGCACCAGCCCTATAACGGTTTATACCATACATCACGTCATACATTGAAAATGTATGACCTAAAGTACCTTGTATATTTTACGTGCTGGAGGAAAGCTTGGTTTTCGCATAATATTTCCCAGCACAACCATATATATACAGTTATCAATGTTCATGTATGAGTAAATTATAGCATAAAGTGAAAATTATTGCAAGAGTTAATTTTGTGGTCTTAACCCACCGTCTAAAGCCAGTGGGTTAAGACCACATTATTTCAACATACTCAATTATTTCTCTTATGGAAATAGTTCCTTCTGAGCTTCCGTTAATTGCACCTCTGACATCTTTATCAACCAAAAAAGCCATAAATTTTCCGGCTTCATCAGAACGGATATATCCCATCTGACAATCCAGATTATCTATATTCATCGGGATAGATTTCATGGTATGTTCCACATAATACAACAATCTTTTTGTATAATCATCTTTGCCTATTGCAAAGGGATATCTCACTGCAATCCAATTTCTATCAGAATATTCCTGCCATAAAGCACGCTCAACCTGCCGCTCAACGCATTTTTCATGCTTGTTTCATTTGTTCTTTCAATAGTAATCCGTTTCACTCTGTCGCCATATTCATCAGATACTTTTCCCCTTGTAGCGATTGTGACATCATGACCTTTTGCTAAAAGTTCATTTACCATATGTATGCCAAAAAATCTAGTACCACCTATTACTAAAATTTTCATTATTTTCTCCTCCCCAAATTTCAATTTCTATTTCTTCTCTGTCTCAGCCATTTTCATAGCGCGAACCTTTAATGAAAGTCCAAACAGATTAATAAATCCTTCTGCATCATGATGGTCATACAAATCACCGGTAGTAAAACTTGCGATTGACTCATTATACAGAGAATATGGCGAGGTGGAACCAGCTTTAATAATATTACCCTTATACAGCTTCATCTTTACATCGCCAGTCACATATTCCTGTGTAGATTCCACAAATGCCTGAAGTGCCTCGCGAAGAGGAGTAAACCATTTTCCTTCATATACAACATCTGCAAATTTATCACCAACCGTTTTCTTAAATGCAAGCGTATCCCTGTCAAGAATCAGTTCTTCAAGCTGCATATGAGCTTCCATAAGAATTGTTCCGCCTGGAGTTTCATAAACACCGCGGGATTTCATACCTACCACACGATTTTCTACAATATCAACAATACCGATGCCATGCTTTCCGCCAAGCGCATTTAATTTCACAATAATATCAGAGGCCTTCATTTTTTCACCATTCAATGCAACCGGTTTTCCTTTTTCAAAGGACAGGGTAATATATTCGCCCTCTTCCGGCGCTTTCTCCGGTGTAGTTCCAAGCACTAACAGGTGGTCAAAATTCGGTTCATTGGCAGGGTCTTCAAGCTCAAGTCCCTCATGGCTGATATGCCACAGATTACGGTCGCGGCTGTAACTGGAATCTGCTGCAAAAGGCAGGTCGATACCATGTGCCTTGCAGTATTCAATCTCTGCTTCTCTGGAATCCATCTTCCATGTTTCGTTGCATCTCCATGGAGCAATAATTTGTAAATCAGGAGCAAGTGCTTTAATGGTAAGCTCAAAACGTACTTGGTCGTTTCCCTTTCCGGTAGCGCCATGACAAATAGCGACAGCACCTTCTTTTCTTGCGATTTCCACCAGACGCTTTGCAATTACCGGACGAGCCATGGAAGTACCGAGCAGATATTTGTTTTCGTATACGGCGTCTGCCTCTACGCAAGGCAGAATATAATCATCTACAAATTCATCTGTCAAATCTTCTATATACAGTTTTGCAGCTCCGGAAAGCTTTGCTCTTTCTTCAAGTCCGTCAATTTCATTGCCTTGTCCTACATCTGCACATACACAGATAACATCATAATCATAGTTTTCCTTTAACCATGGAATAATAGCAGTGGTATCAAGACCGCCTGAGTAAGCTAAAATAACTTTGTCTTTCATTGGGTATTCCTCCATAATATATGTATTATTTCTGTTTGTTGCGATTTCTAATAAAAATCGTTTTACCAGTGAGAAGTATACAACAGATAGTAAGAAAATGCAATAGAAAAATATAAAAAAATATGAATATTTATAAAAGCAGAGATATATGTGAAAATACAAAAAATACTATAAAACAGTAATAAAACATAAACTTATGAGACGAAAAAATGTATAATATACAATCTGAATGAATAATTATAGAAGTGAGATGGATATCTGTCGGGCAGTTTATAATAAAAAAGAAACGAAAGTAGAAAAAGGGGTTGAAAATGGGGAGAAAAATAGCTATGATAAAAGCGCTAAAATAGAAAATAGAAAGAATAAACTAAAAAATAAAGAGAGATATATATTCAAAATAAAGCAGTGCAGAAAAATTTATAAATGCAGTAGAAGAATTTATAAAGATTTTTGAATAATTATGCAAAAAAGATAGGATATAAAATAAAATCAATTTTATTTATTGATATACTTAAAAAAATAAAAATATATAGAAAAACTACTTGCATAATATTCAATATAATTGTATAATTATAAAATCTGCTTTGAAAAGAAAATAAGTGATTTTTAAGAGAGCTTTAAAGTTGTTCAATAATAAAAATCTGAAGAACTGCTTATAAAAATTATGAATAAACACTATTCACAAGGGTTATAAGCAAGATATGGGAATGGTGTAAAAATATGTTTACATTATTGCAAAAATAAGATACACTATAACACTGGTTGCAGCTGTATATTATTGAAACAGCAGCAAAAAGCAGAGATATTAGGAAAAGGAAAGGAAGCAAAAGAATGATAAAAGCTGGTATTATCGGTTCTACGGGTTACGCAGGGGCAGAGCTTGTAAGACTTCTTATGCAGCATAAGCATGCTGAAATTAAATGGTATGGCTCCAGAAGCTATATTGATAAAAAATATTATGAAGTATTTCAAAACATGTTTGAGATTGTGGATGACAAATGTCTTGATGACAATATGGAGGAATTAAGCAGTGCAGTAGATGTGATTTTCACCGCTACTCCGCAGGGCTTATGTGCTTCGCTTGTCAATGAAGAGGTATTAAACAAAGTAAAAATCATTGATTTAAGCGCAGATTTCAGAATAAAAGACGTTAATATTTATGAAAAATGGTATGGAATTGAGCATAAAAGTCCACAGTTTATTGATGAGGCAGTCTATGGTCTCTGCGAGATAAACCGTGAAAAAATTAAGGGCGCAAGACTAATCGCAAATCCTGGCTGTTATCCGACATGCTCTGTTTTATCCATTTATCCAATGGCAAAGGAGGGTATCATTGATACAGATACGATTATTATCGATGCCAAATCAGGAACCTCCGGTGCCGGTCGTGGTGCAAAAGTAAATAATTTATATTGTGAGGTCAATGAAAACATCAAAGCATATGGTGTTACAACACACAGACATACTCCGGAAATAGAGGAGCAGCTTTCTTATGCGTCTGGCAGAGAAGTAACATTAAACTTCACACCTCATCTTGTACCGATGAACAGAGGAATTTTGGTTACTGCATATGCATCCTTAAAAAAATCGGTTTCTTATGAGGAAATAAAATCAGTTTATGATAAATAT
Source organism: uncultured Lachnospiraceae bacterium (assembly GCA_910577835.1). Taxonomy (GTDB): domain Bacteria; phylum Bacillota; class Clostridia; order Lachnospirales; family Lachnospiraceae; genus CAG-303. The sequence continues at coordinate 32,679 of CAJTOU010000021.1, forward strand.
TATAAGGAAGAAAAATTTGTCCGCGTGTTGGATAAGGGTGTATGTCCGGAGACCAGATGGGTAGAAGGCAGCAATTATGTGGATGTGAATTTTCAGATAGATGAGCGCACAAACAGAATTATTATGATGGGAGCGATGGACAATCTTGTAAAGGGAGCTGCAGGACAGGCAGTTCAGAATATGAATTTGATTTTTGGATTAGAAGAAACAGAAGGTTTGCTTCAGGTTCCAATGTTTCCGTAAATAGAACAAAATTAAAAAATTTTATGAAAAAATGCATATCAAAAAATTATAATTTATAAACGGAACGGAGGGTTACCAAGAAAATGACAACTATATATTTTGTAAGACACGCACAATCAAATTATGAAAACCATGATGACCAAACAAGAGAGCTGACAGAAAAGGGATTAGAAGATAGAAAATTAGTATCAAAATATTTAAAAGATAAAAATATTGATATTATATTATCCAGCCCATATAAGCGCGCTGTTGATACAGTCAGGCATTTTGCAGATAATAATAATTATACAATCGAAATCATTGATGATTTCAGAGAACGTAAAATAGACAGTGCTTGGATTGAAGATTTTAATGGTTTTAACAGACATCAATGGGAAGATTTTTCATATAAGCTTTCTGACGGAGAGACTTTATATGAGGTGCAGGAGAGAAATATCCGCACATTAAAGGATGTGCTTGAAAGATATAAAGATAAAAATATTGTTATTGGAAGCCATGGAACTGCCCTCAGTACAATTATAAATTATTTTGACCACACCTTTGGATATGAGGATTTTGTAAAGATTAAATCGCTTATGCCGTGGATTGTCAAATTTGTTTTTGATAATGATACTATTCAGGAAATGGAAATGGTGAATCTTTTTACAATATACAACTCCATAGTGTCATAGGTGGTCTGTCTCAAAAATGATATACATGGAAATAGAAAGGAAGAAAAATATGAAACAGATAGAAGGTGGCGTAACAGCCGCAAAAGGATTTCAGGCATCAGGCGTTGAAGTCGGGATTAAAGCGGGCCATGCCGGAAAAAAAGATATGGCAATGATATGCAGCGAAACCAGTTGTAAAACAGCGGGAACTTTTACCAGCAATATTGTAAAGGCGGCACCTGTCAAATATGATATGGAAATTGTAAAAAACAGCTCTGGTGTTCATGCAGTTGTGGTAAACAGCGGGATTGCAAATGCATGTACCGGCGAAGAAGGTATGAAAAACTGTAAGATAATAGCAGGGGAGACAGCCGGAGTTTTGAACATTCCTGCTGATTCGGTTTTAATCGGTTCCACAGGCGTTATCGGCGCGCAGCTTCCAATGGATACCATCAAAAAAGGAATCCATCTGCTTGCCGGACAGCTTGGAAGCAAGCCGGAATATGCATTATCCGCTGCACAGGCGATTATGACAACAGATACCATACCAAAGCAGATTGCATATGAGACAGTAATTGGCGGAAGGACAGTAACTGTTGGCGGAATGTGCAAAGGTTCTGGTATGATTCATCCAAATATGTGTACCATGCTGGCGTTCATTACCACAGATATCAATATTTCAAAGGAAATGCTGACAGAAATAGTCAAGGAAGATGTCAAAGATACCTTTAATATGATTTCCGTAGACGGCGACACCTCGACAAATGATACTATGCTGGTACTTGCAAATGGTCTGGCGGGCAATCCTGAAATTACAGAAAAAAATGAGGATTATTATAAATTTGCAAAGGTATTAAAGGAAGTAAATACATATCTGGCAAAGAAAATGGCAGGAGACGGAGAAGGCGCAACTGCGTTATTTGAGGTTCATGTGATTCATGCAGATACAAAAGAAAACGCAGTTACTCTGGCAAAATCAGTTGTTACTTCCAGTCTTGTAAAATGTGCCATCTGTGGTCATGACGCAAACTGGGGAAGGATTTTGTGCGCAATGGGTTATTCAGGCGTTCAGTTTGACCCTGAAAAAGTGGACCTTTATTTTGAAAGCAGCGCGGGAAAAATTCAGATAACAGAAAACAGCGTATCTACCGGTTACAGTGAGGAAGAGGCCACAAAAATTCTTTCCTGTGAGGAAGTAACTGCGTTCATTGATGTAAAAATGGGCGAGGCAGAAGCTACGGCATGGGGCTGTGACCTTACACATGAATATGTAAGCATTAATGCGGATTATAGAAGCTGATTGGATAAAGTGTAAAGATATTTGCGAAAAGAATATAAAAGAAAGGATATAGGCCGCGGATTTATGTATGTGATATGGCAGAGTGATACTATAAAATCTGCGGCATGGTAAGAACATGTCAGTAGAAGCATTACAGGAAAAGGCAAATGTGCTGATTGAAGCACTTCCTTATATACAGAGATTTAATCGAAAAATTATTGTTGTAAAATATGGCGGAAGCGCCATGACGGACGAAAAGCTGAAAATAAATGTAATTAAAGATGTTACTCTTTTAAAGCTGGTTGGATTTAAGCCAATTATTGTACACGGTGGAGGTAAGGAAATCAGCAGATGGGTGGAAATGTCAGGAAAAGAGCCAAGATTTGTAAATGGACTCCGTGTTACAGATGCAGCTACAATGGAGATTGCGGAAATGGTTCTTGGAAAAGTGGGAAAGCAGCTTGTCAGACATGTGGAGGAGCTTGGTGTACGAGCAGTAAGCATAAGCGGCAAAGACGGCATGCTGATTAAATGCAAAAAAAGATACAGCGGCGGCGAGGATATCGGTTTTGTAGGAGAAATTACAAAAGTAAATCCAAAGATTCTTTATGATTTAATAGAAAAGGATTATCTTCCAATTGTCAGTCCCATTGGCATGGATGAGGAGTTTAATTCTTATAATATCAATGCAGACGATGCCGCCTGTGCGATTGCACGGGAAGTCAAAGCAGAAAAACTTGCCTTTCTTACAGATGTAGAAGGAGTTTACAAAAATCCTTCTGATAAAAGTTCTCTTATTTCGGAGCTTCGTGTCAGAGAAGCAAAAGAACTGATAAGTCAGGGTAATATTGGAGGCGGTATGCTGCCAAAGTTAAATAACTGTATTGATGCAATTGATAATGGAGTTTCGAGAGTACATATTTTGGATGGAAGAATTCTTCACTGTCTTTTGTTGGAAATATTTACGAATAAGGGAATTGGAACAGCGATTATTAATGATACAGATGATAAATTTTATCATGAATAATGCAACCAACCGAAGGTTGATTGCTCAATAATGCAGTCGAGGTCTGGCTGTTCAATTATATGTCTGAAAAATAAAAACAGGTTTATAGGTGTTCCTGTAAATAACCTAAATATGTGATATAAGGAGCAAACCACAGGTTTTGGGCAGTCGTATTTCTTTTGCAGAAAATGACTTTATATACCAAAAATTTGCGGCGTGGAACAAAATGGAAAATAAATATATGGAAGAGGCAGAACAAGTACTTCTTCATACCTATAACAGATTTCGAATCGTTCTTGACAAAGGCGAGGGAGTATATCTATATGATGTAAACGGAAAAAAATACCTTGATTTTGCGGCAGGAATCGCAGTGTTTGCGTTAGGCTATCACAATGAAAAATACAATAATGCTTTAAAACACCAGATTGATAAAGTGATTCACACTTCGAACCTTTATTATAATGTACCTGCCATTGAAGCAGCAAAAAAAATCACAAAAGTTTCAGGTATGGACAGAGTATTTTTTACCAACAGCGGAACAGAAGCGATTGAAGGTGCGTTAAAGCTTGCAAAAAAATATGCATATAACAGAGATGGGGCAGCAGACCATGAAATCATTGCCATGAAACATTCCTTTCATGGAAGAAGCATAGGTGCTCTTTCTGTAACTGGAAACGCACATTATCAGATTCCGTTTCAGCCGTTAATGTCAGGGATTCAATTTGCCGAATATAATCAGCTTGAAAGTGTGAAAGCACTTGTCAACCAAAAGACCTGTGCGATTATTATGGAAACTGTACAGGGTGAAGGGGGAATTTATCCTGCAAAACCTGAGTTTATTGAGGGAGTAAGAAAAATTTGTGATGAAAATGATATTCTTTTGATTCTTGATGAAATTCAGTGTGGAATGGGCAGAACCGGAACCATGTTTGCTTATGAGGCATACGGAATAGAGCCGGATATCGTAACTGTTGCAAAAGCTCTTGGCTGCGGAATTCCAATAGGCGCATTTGCAGCAAAGGAAAGAGTTGCAAATGCAATGGTTCCAGGCGACCATGGAACAACTTATGGTGGAAATCCTCTGGCATGTGCGGCAGCAAATAAGGTATTTGAGCTGTTTGAGGAAGAAAATATTCTTGAAAATGTAAAGAAAGTATCTGCATATCTTGAAAGCAGGCTGGATAAGCTTGTGGAAAAGTATGAATTTATTACGGAAAGACGTGGAAAAGGACTTATGCAAGGACTTGTTGTGACAAAGCCGGTATCTCAGATAATAAACCGCGCGATTGAAAACGGACTGCTTGTTATATCGGCAGGAGCAGATGTATTAAGGCTTGTACCGCCGCTTATTATTACAGAGGAAAATGTAGATGACATGATAGAGATTTTGGAGAAATCTTTTTCATGTATTCTAAACTCATAGATTATTAATATATCCATAACAGCTTGGCTGTTAAAATATAGGAAAGTAAGATGCAAATATAGATATTAAAAAAATATATATGAGGTAAATTATAAAATGGCGATAACAGAGTATCCGGCAGGAAAACTGAATAATATTGGATTCGTAGTTATATTTACAAGATATCAGAAGAAATGGGTTTACTGCTGGCATAGACACAGACAGAGTTTTGAGCATCCGGCAGGTCATGTTGAGTTAAATGAAATACCCATAGAAGCTGCAAAAAGAGAATTATTTGAGGAAACTGGAATTAAAGATTGTAACATAATACCTTTGTGGGATTATGAATATATTTGGGGAAATGGTCAGGGAAGTAATAATGGAAGAGTCTTTTATGCAGAAGTAAATTCTTTGGGAAAGCTCCCAGAAAGTGAGATGGAACGAATAGAATTTTTTGATACAGTTCCAGAAAATTATACGTATAACAGAGAAGATGAAATCAGAGATATAGAAAAGGTTGAAAACTATTTAAATAAGATAAAAATATTATAAGGATTCATATATGGAAGTTTAAAATGATAGAAATCCAAAATAGAAAGGAAACGAAATTTTATGGGAATGACAGGTTATTATTTCAGAGCAGATGAGGATATGATGAAAAAAATCAGAGAGGAGGGTACCAGTGCCGTTGTTTTTGATGAAAATAATGGCAACTATTTAATGGATATAGATAAAACATGGCACGCAATTCATTATACTTTGACAGGGACAGCGTATGAAATAGAAGGAGATGATGACATAGGACATCTTATATTAGGCGGAGTGCCGGTTGACGATGAAGATATGGGATATGGCCCTGCAAGGCTTTTTACGAAAGAGCAGGTTGCATTATTAAATAATGTATTAAAAGAATGGGATGAAACATTGTTTCGGCAAAATTTTAATATGGAAGGCATGTTTGAGGAAGAAATTTATCCATTGATAGAGGGACAGGATGAGGAAGAAGAATTTTTTTCTTATGTGTGGTCTTATTTTGTGTGGATGAAAGAATTTTTTCAGGAGGCGGCTGAGGAAGAACAGTATGTTTTGACTTTTCTTGCCTGAGATAAAATTATTATGGAATAGGGCTGTTGCGTATGAATATTAAGCAATACAGCTTTCAGATAAATTCCATAATCATATTGCACACATTCAGATAAAATGATATAATACATCAAATAAAAACAGTGCAAAAAACAATGAAATATTTCAAACAGCATTTGACAAAGGTGGTATTATATGAATCAAAAGTTAAAAGAAAATATTCTTGAATCGCTCTCCGCAGTTCTTCCTATTACAGGTATTGTTCTTTTGCTCAGTATCCTTTTGGTTCCAGTAGAAATCGGCACAATGGTAATGTTTATTTCTGGTGCGGTTCTTTTGGTTGTCGGCATGGGATTTTTTCAGCTTGGTGCGGAAATGTCCATGACGCCTTTGGGAGAAGGCATCGGCGTACAGATATCAAAAACCCGTAAGATTTTTCTGATTTTACTGATAGGCTTCTTTATGGGAGCGATTATCACAATTTCAGAGCCCGATTTACAGGTGTTGGCGGAGCAGGTTCCCTCTATTCCCAATTACACTCTTATTCTGACCGTAGCCGCCGGTGTTGGAATCTTTCTGGCGGTTGCGATTTTAAGAATATTATTTCAGATTCATCTTTCCACCATTTTAATTATTTTATATATCGCATTAATCGGAATGTCATTCTTGGTATCAAAAGATTTTCTGGCGGTTGCCTTCGATTCAGGCGGTGTAACCACAGGTCCTATGACAGTTCCTTTTATTATGGCTATGGGTGTCGGTCTTGCTTCCGTCAGAGGAGACAGAAATGCCTCAAGCGACAGCTTTGGTCTGGTAGCCCTTTCAAGTATAGGACCTGTTCTGGCTGTTTTGATTCTTGGCTTCTTCTTTCATCCGACGGAAGCAGCATATGGAAATTCGGCAGTTGCGAATGTACATACCACCCGTGATGTTGTCTGGGAGTTTTTTATCAATATGCCGCCATATGTCAGAGAGGTTTTGATTTCATTGCTTCCGGTGGCCGCAGTGTTTTTTATTTTTCAGTTGTTTACCCACCGTTATAAACATCGTCAGAGAAAGCGTATTATCGTTGGTTTTGCATATACTTATATTGGACTTGTATTATTCTTATGCGGAGTCAATGTCGGCTTTGCTCCGGTTGGTTCCTCGCTTGGACACGACATTGCTTCTGAGAGCTGGAAGTGGTTTCTGATACCGATTGGTATGCTGATTGGATATTATATTGTAAAGGCGGAGCCCGCAATTCAGGTGTTAAATCATCAGGTAGAAGATGTGACAAACGGCGCAGTTTCTGCAAAATCAATGAACCGCTGCCTTTCTATCGGCGTAGCTGTCAGCGTGGGGCTTGCCATGCTTCGGGTACTGACAGGACTTCCGATTTACTGGATTATTATACCGGGATATGTCATTGCATTAGTTTTGTCAAGGCTTGTGCCGAAAATGTTTGTCGGTATTGCGTTTGACTCTGGTGGTGTGGCAAGCGGACCGATGACCACCACATTTTTGCTTCCTTTGAGTATTGGGGCCTGTGAGGCTGTCGGAGGAAATATTATGACAGATGCTTTCGGCGTAGTAGCATTAGTGGCGCTGACTCCGTTAATCGCTGTTCAGATTATGGGAATGCAGTATAAATGGAAGCTTAAAAAAGCTCATGCTCTTGTGCCGGATACAGTTTCCAAGGATATAAAAGATAAGGTTATTGAGGATGAGATTTTTGAGGATGATATCTTTGACTTTGAGGAGGAAGATTAAAAATGAGTGCGAATAATAAAAAAATACCTTTGCGAATGTTATTCCTGATTGCCACTCCGAAGCTGGCAAATAAAGCGGCGAATCTGTTCAAAGAAGACAATGTGCCATTGCAGTATCTATTCTATGCGCAGGGTACTGCCTCCAGTGAAATCATGGATACACTCGGACTTGGCAGTATTGACAAGACTGTGCTTATGAGCATGATACCAAAGCTGTTTGCAGATAAGTTGCTGATAAAACTGCGAAAGGAGCTTCATCTGGGTATGCCGAATACCGGAGTTGCATTTACGGTAGCGATATCCGGCGCCAGCGCCCGCACAATTAAGATGCTCGAAAGCCTGCCGCCAGAGGAAAGTCAAGGAACTCTAAGAAAGGAAGAAAATGAAGTGACAGAAAATGAATACAATATGATTCTGGTAATTGTAAATCAGGGATTCAGTGAAGAGGTAATGGATGCTGCAAGACCGGCAGGAGCATCAGGAGGTACCGCATTCCATTGTAGAAGAGTCGGAAATGAAGAGGCTATGAAATTCTGGAGCATCAGCGTACAGCAGGAAAAGGAAATTGTTCTGATTCTTGTGAAAAAAGAATCAAAGCTGCCGATTATGCAGGCGATTGCACAGAAATGCGGAATGCAGACAGAAGCAAACGGAATGGTTTTATCTCTGCCAGTAGATGGTGTTGAGGGAATGAATTGATATATTATGGAGGTAGTTATGTTTAAAATTGGAAATTCTGAATTTAAACTTCGACATGGCTCTTTCTATGCAGCATTTTTAGATGATAAGATGAATATAAGAATGTGTTATGAACCCCAAAATTCGCTTTCATGGCATCTGGATATCCATATGGAAGAGGGGTCTTTAATTACACAGTCGAAAAATCATTATAAAGATGATGACAATTATGATGAAGACGATTATGATGACGAAGATGATTACGATGAAGATGATTATGAAAGCGTTGAGCCGAATTTGTATCATAATAATGGTTTTTCGTTAAATGTCTACTCATGGAAGTCTGTTGAGGGAATGTCTAAAACATGGGAAGAAGAATATAACGAAGAAGAGGAAGAGGCAGGCTGTCTGTATATTTTTGGACATGACCCTGTTACCAGTGGAAAAATCGAGTTTTTAGAAAGAAAAGGCAGTGAATTTCTTGTAAGATGGACTGGAACCGCTGATGTTTACTGGGATGATGAGTATGGCAGGGATGTTCCGTTTGAATTTGAGGACTGGCTTTCGTTTGACGGAATTTACGCTAACTGTGACCGGATATCTGACAGGAGTGAGCTGGAAGAGGCAATGAAAGAATTTATTGATATCAGTGAATTTGAATGTGTTTCGGAAGAGAGCCACAAAATAACAGGAGGCCGTTCTTACAGCTGGCAGTATAAGCCTTTAGAGGGCAGGAAGAAAGAATAAAGCGTTTGCAGCGCTGATAAGGTCCCGAAAATCAAAGGCACAACAGTTTTTAAAAAATATAAAAAATTAGGAAAGGAAAAGCTATTTAGATGATGTGCGATTGTTGCAAATCATCTGACATATATGTTATATGTTTTAGTAGCAGAATAGACAAATGTCACAAAACAACATACCTTATAAGACATATCTTGAAGAAAGCGAGATGCCAAAGCAGTGGTACAATGTACGCGCAGATATGAAAAACAAACCTGCGCCGCTGTTAAATCCGGCTACTTTGGAGCCTATGAAATTTGAGGAATTAAGACCTGTATTCTGTGATGAGCTGATTAAACAGGAAATGGACGATACTACCCCGTATTTTGATATTCCGCAGGAAATTCTTGATTTTTATAAAATGTATCGCCCTTCACCGCTTGTACGTGCATATTTTCTGGAAAAATATCTGGATACGCCGGCAAAGATTTATTATAAATTTGAGGGAAATAATACTTCTGGAAGTCACAAGTTAAATTCTGCGATTGCACAGGCATACTATGCAAAAAGGCAGGGATTAAAAGGCGTTACCACAGAAACCGGAGCCGGACAATGGGGAACAGCATTGTCAATGGCATGCTCATATTTTGATTTGGACTGTGAGGTATATATGGTAAAATGCTCCTATGAACAGAAGCCATTCCGCCGCGAGGTAATGAAAACCTATGGCGCGGCAGTTACACCTTCACCGTCAAATCAAACAGAGGTGGGAAGAAAGATACTGGCAGAATTTCCGGGAACAACAGGAAGTCTTGGCTGTGCGATTTCCGAGGCAGTAGAGGCAGCTACCTCAAAGCAGGGTTATCGTTATGTGCTTGGTTCTGTATTAAATCAGGTATTGTTACATCAGAGTGTGATAGGTCTTGAGACAAAGACCGCGCTTGATAAAATTGGAGAAAAGGCAGATATTATTATCGGCTGTGCCGGAGGAGGTTCAAATCTTGGCGGACTGATTTCAACCTTTATGGGAGAAAAATTAAGAGGAGAAGCAGATTATCGCATTATTGCCGTAGAGCCTGCATCCTGTCCAAGTCTGACAAGAGGAAGGTTTGCATATGATTTCTGTGATACCGGAAAGGTCTGCCCTCTTGCAAAAATGTATACTCTTGGAAACGGCTTTATCCCGTCTGCAAATCATGCCGGAGGACTCAGATACCATGGAATGAGCTCTGTTGTTTCACAGCTTTATGAGGATAAACTTATGGAGGCTGTATCCGTAGAGCAGACAGAAGTTTTTGAAGCTGCTGTAAAGTTTGCAAGGGTAGAGGGTATTCTTCCGGCACCGGAAAGCAGTCATGCAATTAAGGTGGCAATAAACGAGGCATTGAAATGTAAAGAAACCGGAGAGCAAAAAACGATTGTATTTGGACTTACCGGAACCGGTTATTTTGATATGGTGGCTTATCAGAAATATAACGACGGGGAAATGTCAGATTATATTCCGACCGATGAAGAACTTGAAAAAGGCTTCGCTACTATGCCTGTGATTTATAAGTAAAAGGGATTTGGAACAAAGTGCCTGTGGTTTATAAGTTTGTAATAACCTCCCTGCACTTTGCTCAATAATAGCCGCTCTATAAGAGTTATATGATAGAAAAAGTTATAGGAAAGGTGAAGTGATTTCCTATGAAATAAAAAATATAATAATATCTGGCTGAATTATAAAGGCTCCTGTCAGAAGAAATATAAAAACACAGATTCTGACAGGAGAATTATAATATTCAAAGTATTCTTGTTATCTAAATTTGAAAATTATTTGATTATATCTGTCAGTTCAGGAGAAAACCATGAAATCATTATTTAAAACAGAGAATAAAACAAAGAATCTGACAGAAGGAGCTATTTCAAAAAAGCTTCTTTTCTTTGCGCTTCCCCTGACAATTGGAAGTGTTTTACAGCAGTTTTACAATATTGCCGATACATTGATTGTAGGCAGATATCTTGGCGAAAATGCTCTGGCTGCTGTCGGTTCTGCATATACGCTTATGATTTTTCTAACCTCTGTTATTAGCGGACTTTGTATGGGAAGCAGCGTTTTCTTTTCTGTTCAGTTTGGAAAAAAAGCAGTGGATAAAATGAAACAGTCTTTTTTTATTTCTTTTGTCAGTATCTTATCTGTAACCATTGTGTTGAATTTGGCTGCCTATGCTCTGCTAAATGGAATCATTTCTTTTATGCGCATACCGGAGGAGGTGCGTTTGCTGTTTAGACAGTATTTAAATATTATTTTTGCAGGACTTTTTGCGGTTTTTCTATATAATTTTTTTGCAAATCTTCTGCGGGCAGTAGGAAATTCGGTAATTCCTCTTCTGTTTCTTGCACTTTCGTCTGTGGTAAACGTAATTTTGGATTTGTTGTTTATTTTATATTTTCATACCGGAGTTCAAGGCGCAGCAGTGGCAACTGTGATAGCACAGTATCTTTCGGGAATCGGTATTATGCTTTATTATTTTCTTCGCTGTCGCAGTCTGAGAGTTGAAAGAATACATATGAAATGGAGCCGTTCTGTTTTTCGGGAAATTTTTGGCTTGTCTGCTATGACCTGTATACAGCAGTCAATTATGAATCTTGGGATTTTAATGGTGCAGGGGCTGGTAAACAGCTTTGGGGTAGCGGTTATGGCTGCATTTGCAGCAGGAGTAAAGATTGATACGCTGGCGTATTCTCCGGTACAGGATTTTGGAAATGCTTTTTCTACGTTTATTGCACAGAATTATGGGGCGGGAAAGAAGGAGAGAATCCATGCAGGCATAAAATCAGCAGGGCTTATGGTGGCAATATTCTGTGTTTTTATAAGCAGTATGGTTTTTATGGCAGCAGAACAGTTTATGGGGATTTTTGTGGACAGCGAAAATATGGAAGTGATTAAAATCGGAGTAAACTATCTCCGTATAGAAGGAAGCTGTTATATTGGAATCGGCATTCTGTTTTTGCTGTATGGATATTATCGGGCAATGACAAAACCGGGAATGTCAGTGGTACTCACTGTGATTTCGCTTGGAACACGCGTAGTGCTTGCATACTTTTTATCCTCTTTTGCAAAAATCGGAGTGACAGGAATATGGCTTGCCATTCCAATTGGATGGGCACTTGCGGATATAGTGGGAATTTTATATGGAATAAAAAGCAAGACGGCTGAAATATAATAATATAGTAAGAAGGTATCAGTGCAAAACAGGATTTTAATATATACTTTTGCCAAATTTATTTTTTAGAACTATATCTTTTAACGAATTTATGTTATAATGTCATCAAACAGGGTTTGATGACCTGTGCACGCATTTGCGTGCTTCGTTATGTTATAATAAAACCTGTTTGTAATATAGCTGACAGGCAGAAAGGCAGGTAAATTATGGAAAGAAAACAGGCTGCAATAGCAAAGAAATATGACCATGGATATAACTGCAGTCAGGCAGTAGGCTGTGTATTCTGTGATATTGCAGGGATTGATGAAACTCTGATGTATCGGCTTATGTCAGGGTTTGCTGTTGGAATGGGAGGAATGAAGGGAACCTGTGGGGCAGTATCGGCAGGTGTAGCCCTGATTGGTCTGATAATGAATAATGGTGACAGCGAGGATGTTACCCAAAAGGCAAGGGCTTTGAAAACTGCAAAGGAATATACCAAAAGATTTGCAGAAAAAAATCAGAGTCTTGCCTGTAATGAATTAAAGGGACTGGATACAGGAAAAATGATACGAAGCTGTGACGGCTGTATAGAAGATGCAGTGGAAATATTTGAAGATATGATAAAAGAAGGATTGATACAGATATGAAAAAAGTAATTCTATTTGATTTAGACGGCACACTTATGAATACAAAGGAAGGAATTACAAAATGTGCTGCATATGCCCTGAAACATTATGGCATACATGTGGAGAATTTAGACAGTCTGGATTTTTTTATTGGTCCTCCGCTGCATAAAAGTTTTGAGGAGTTTTACGGCTTTGATGAGAAAAAGGCGGCAGAGGCGGCTTCTGTGTACAGAGAGCGATACAGGGATATCGGAGTGTATGAATGTGAGCCTTACACCGGAATAGAAGAGGTCCTGAGATATCTTTTTGAAAGTGGGTATCAACTGGCAGTGGCTACCTCAAAGCCGGAGGTTTTCGCAAAACAGATTATGGAAAAATTTCAGTTTTCCAGATATTTTGTTACAATAGTTGGTAGTCTTCTGGATAATTCAAGAAGTTCAAAAAAAGAGGTGATTGAAGAGGCATTTATACAGCTTGGAGTGGGAACTATCTATAAAAAGTCAGAGGTTCTTATGGTAGGAGACAGAAAGCATGATATCATAGGGGCAAAGCAGACAGAAATAGAAACGCTTGGTGTAAAATACGGCTTTGCCAGAGAAAATGAGTTAGAAGAGGCTGGAGCGGATTATATCGCAGAACAGCCGCAGGATATTATAAGAATAATCAGAGAACTGGAGGAAAAATAAATGGAAAATTATTTTGCAGATATGCACACACATACAATTGCCAGCGGACATGCATACAGTACGATTAAGGAAATGGCAGAGGCGGCACAGGAAAAAGGAATTAAGCTTCTTGGAATTACAGAACATTCCAAAAATATGCCCGGCTCCTGTCAGGATATTTATTTTGCAAATCTGCGGGTGGTGGACAGAAAAATCGGAGATGTGGAGCTGGCTCTTGGCGTAGAGCTGAATATTATGGATTATGACGGAACCGTAGATATGGATGAAGAGCTAATTGCAAAACAGGATATTGTAATTGCCAGCATGCATACTCCATGTATACAGCCGGGAACAAAGGAGCAGAATACACATGCATATATTAAATGCTGCGAAAACCCTCTAATCAGGATTATCGGACACCCTGACGACAGCTATTATCCGGTGGATTATGATGTTCTGACAGATGCTGCAAAGAGAACAAGCACGCTTCTTGAAGTAAATAATAACTCTCTTGCCGGAAATTTCAGACAAAATACATGGGAGAACACAATGGAAATGCTGTTTTTATGCAAAGAGAAGAAGGTTCCGGTGCTGATTGGAAGCGATGCGCATTTTTACACCAGAGTCGGCGCGCATAGTTATGCAGAAAAGCTGATGAAAGACATAGATTTTCCAATGGAATTGGTGATGAATCTGTATCCGGAGAGATTAAAGGAATATATTAATGTAAAAAGCTCTTGATATCTGGTTTTAAATACTATATAATGCATTTAGAGAAACTAGATAAAGAACAGGCGTGTATTATATAAAGCCGAGAAAGAGAGTATAAAATGGCAGCAGATATTTCAAAATTACTGGAATCCATTATAGAAAAAATGGATTTGATTGAAGCTGACGAGATACCAAATATAGATTTATACATGGACCAGGTGACAACCTTTATGGAAAGCCATCTTGGAAATCTGAAAAGGAATCCGGAGGATAAGGTTCTGACAAAAACCATGATTAATAATTATGCAAAAACAGAGCTTTTGCCTTCGCCAGATAAGAAAAAGTATTCGAAAAACCATGTGATTATGCTTACATTTATTTATTATTTTAAAAATGTACTATCTATCAGTGATATCAAAACACTTATGAGAAAAATTACAGCAGGACATTTTAAAGAGGGAAGCAAACCTGAAATGGAAGAAATATACAATGAGATTCTTCAATTTCAGCCGGATATTATCGAAATGGTCAAAGCAGATTTGGAGAAAAAAACCGAGATTGCAAGGGAATCCTTTACAGATTTGCCAGAGGATACGGAATATCTCAGGCTGTTTTCTCTGCTATGCTTTTTGAGCTTTGATGTGTATCTTAAGAAAACTTTAGTTGAAGCTGTAATTGATAAGATAGAGCTTCAGGAGCGTGACAGACGGGACAAAAAGGCAAAGGAAAAGACAAAAGAGAAAACAAATCATGCAGCCGGCGAAAGTTAAAAACAGCAGAATTTTTGAGGGGCAATGAAATTTTCTTTTATAGTTTTTATTTAGGCAATCAGCGCAAGCGTTGGTTGCATCTTTTGCTGCAAAAAAGAAGAAAATTGCAAACAGCTCATATCAATGCTATAATAGCTTACAAATAAGATGGGAAGAACATAAAGGAGGAAATCTATATGCGAAAAAGGATATGCGGATTGATTCTGGGTATTCTATGTACAACAACTCTTACGGGATGTGATTTGGCAGAAAAAACGGTTTTGGAAAATACAGAACCTCAAAAAGTTGAGCTGGTAGTCTGGGGAGCTGAGGAAGATACGGAACTGATGAGCCAAATCATCCAGAGTTTTGAGAAAAACTATCAGGGAGAAGCAGATTTTGAGATTTTATTTGAAGTACAGGGGGAATCTCAGTGTAAAGACGCATTGATTGGAGGATTGGAGGATGGTGCGGATGTATTTACCTTTGCGGATGACCAGTTAAATGCTCTGGCAGCGGCCGGAGCATTGGACCCCATTGAGAATGCGGCTGAGATTAGGGATAGAAATCTTTCAAGCGCAGCGCAGGCAGCCACAGTAAACAATCAGCTATATGCATATCCATTGACCGCAGATAACGGATATTTCTTATATTATAACAAAGAATATATCACAGAAGAACAGGCAAAAACTTTGGATGGTATATTGGAAGCCGCGGCTGCAAGCGGTAAATTATTTACCATGGACTGGTCCTCGGCATGGTATGTATATTCTTTCTTTGGAAATACGGGGCTTCAGGTTGGGCTTAACGACGACGGAATTACAAACTACTGCACATGGAATCAGACTGATGGGAATATTCGGGGTATTGATGTAGCTCAGGCAATGCTCCGGATTGCAGGAAATGCGGGATTTGCCAGTCATACAGACGAAGAATTTCTTGACGGAGTAAGGAATGGTTCAGTGATTGCAGGTGTCAGCGGTGTATGGAATTCTGTTGCGATAAAGGAAGTCTGGGGAGAGAATACAGGAGCTGCCAAGCTGCCGACTTATAGCTGTAATGGCAGTCAGGTACAGATGGCTTCGTTTTCCGGATGCAAACTGATTGGTGTAAATGCTTATTCTGAACATCCAGAATGGGCATCTAAGCTCGCCGAATGGATTACGAATGAAGAGAATCAGCGGCTCCGTTTTGAAATGCGCGGGCAGGGTCCATCAAACATCGCAGTTGCGGATTCCGAAGAAATCGAGCAATCACCGGAAATCGCTGCTCTTTTAGAGCAGTCTGAGTTTTCCCAGCTTCAGAGAATAGGTGGCAAGTTCTGGGACCCTGTTTCAAAATTTTCAGAAAGTATGGCGGCAGGAAATCCTTCCAACCAGGACTTGCAGGAGCAGTTAGATGAGATGGCAGAAGGAGTTTCTGCAAGATAGATATATCGAAAGGATTTATTAATGTAAGATGAAGAAAAAACTCACCATACAACAGCGTTTGATACTTCCGATTATTCTTCTGGGAATTGTGGCATTGATTTCAAATGTCCTGTCGGTTTTCAGTATCAACAACGTAAATTCCAATGCTTCGAAAATCGTAGATAACTATATGGTAGGTTCGGAAACACTGCAAAATATACGCCACACAACCACAAATATTCATAAAATGGCGTTGTCCCATATCGTCGCAACGGACTATACTACCATGATTACCGTCGTAGCGCAAATCAAAGAAGAAGAAAAAACATTGGAGACATATTTACAAGAATATAAAAACTATGTTACAAAAGAGGAAGAAACAATCTATGCACAGCTTTTGGAAAATTATGACTCCTTTAAGCATGCTTTGGTCTATCTTGTATGTGCAAGTGCGGACAGCAAGACGGAAGATGCCTATGCTTATGCCAATGGTGATGTTGCTTACTTTAGTTCTGCCATAGAAAGCAGTATCAATGAGCTGTATACAGTGGTAAGCGCAAGAACCGCCAGTGCAAGACAGAAGCTTTTTAATATTTATATCATTTCACTGATTATCACTATTGTATCTATTATGGCATGCCTGGCATTAGTATTTGCTGCTATCTGGATTATCAAAAAATACGTGATAAAACCAATCAAAGGCACAGTGAATACGCTTCAGAAAAGTTCACAAAAACTTGATGAGGTGACAGGTGAGGTATTGAAGCATACCCGCACGTCGGGAAAAAGTGCCAGAGGTCTTTCCTCTCTTGTAAATTCTTTGTCCACGGCAATCCAGAAGGTGGCAAATAATGCAGCCATTATTAACAGCAGCGCTTCAGACATCAAAGGGGATGTTCATGATATGGCAGAAGAATGCAGTGTCATTACAGATTATTCTTCTGCGATGAAGGTACGGGCAAATGAGATGGAGTCGGCAGCACAGACAAACGCGGAAATAATTCAAAAGAAGGCCGCCGATATTCTGGAGGTACTTGAAGAGGCGATTGAAGACAGTAAGAGTGTAGGTCAGGTAAATAAACTGACAAAAGATATTGTAGAAATCTCATCAACAACCAATCTGATTGCTCTTAATGCTTCCATAGAAGCTATGCGTGCCGGCGAAGCCGGAAAAGGCTTTGGTGTCATTGCAACGGAAATCAAATCTCTGGCAAACTCTTGTAGCGAAACTGCTGAGCGTATTCAGGAGGTCAATCAGGTCGTTACCAATGCAGTACATAACCTGTCAAAACATTCTCAGGACATGGCGGACTATATGAGTGAGACTATTTTGACGGAATTTCGGGAATTTGTCCGTTCCGGAAGACAATATAAAGAAGATGCCGATTATGTAAAAGAAATGATTGACGCATTTAACAGCAGGACAGACCGGCTTAGAAATTCCATGATTGAGATAGCCGATTCTATTGAAAGCATTACAAAGGCGATTGATGATGGCGCTGTCGGGATTACCGGAGCTGCGGATAGCACTAAGAGTCTGGTTGAAGATATGGCAGATATTACGGGCCGTATGGATACAAATCGGGAGATTGTAGAAGAACTGAAAAAACAGATGAAAGTATTTGCAGATTTTTAATCAGTTTTGTCAAAAATTCTCCGACCTCTTTAGGTGGCGGGATAAATCAGCACAAACTACGGGACTTGACAGTATATGGAATGAAAAATAAGGGCATCTGCCCTTATTTTTTCATTCTGGAAAATACCATATCATAGCCGTCATTTCCGTAGTTTAAAGAACGATTTACCCGACTGATAGTGGCGGTAGAGGCACCTGTTTTTTGAGCGATATCATTATAGGTCTGTTTTTCACGCAACATTCCAGCTACCTCAAAGCGTTGCGCAAGAGAGATGATTTCATTGATAGTACATACATCTTCAAAAAACTGATAACATTCTTCTACATTTTCAAGAGTCAAAATTGCTTCAAATAATTCCTTTACATTTTCAGTTCTTAATTTATCTGCCATAACATTTACACTCCATTCGCGGTGAATACTTTTATTGGGCAATCAACGCAATCAGAAGTAATCAGTTTTCGACTGGTTACAGAGCAGACGTTGGTTGCATGATTATGTAAAATTTTATCATATTAAAGTGGTGATGTCTATATTTTTTTTGGAATTGGGATAAATTATTATTTTCCCAATAAATTTTTCTGTTATTTCCCCTGATTTCCTGTAAAAAACTTAATGACATAAGCAAATTCATATGATATACTAGAGAACAACAAATAGAAGTTCAGGAGGATTTTAAAATGGGAATTTTAACAAGATTTAAGGATATTATGGCTTCAAATATAAACGCACTTCTGGATAAGTGCGAGGACCCTGAGAAAATGATAGACCAGTATCTGAGAAATGCCGAAAGTGACCTTGGAAAAGTAAAAGCAGAGACAGCTTCTGTAATGGCTGAGGAGACACGTTCAAAGCGCGCATTAGATGAATGTAACGAGGAAATCGCAAAGATGCAGAAATATGCCATGAAGGCAGTAGAGGCGGGCAATGACGACGATGCGCGTCAGTTTCTTACAAAAAAGAAGCAGCTTGAGGAAAAGAAAACCGCTTTGCAGCAGGCGTATGATTTAGCAGCAGCGAATGCGGCAAGAATGCGGCAGATGCATGATAAGCTGGTGAGTGATATCAATGATTTAAATGCCAGAAGAGATGCGATGAAGGCAAAGCTTGCTGTGGCAAAAACACAGGAAAAGATGAATAAGATGACATCTAAAATGGGAAATGCCGGAAGCAGTATTGCAGATTTTGATAAACTGGAGGCAAAGATTGACAAGAGGCTGGACGAAGCAAATGCTATGGCAGAGCTGAACCAGTCGGGAGATTCCATTGAGAGCCTTGCGCAGAAATATGACCAGTCGCCTTCGTCAGATGTTGATGACGAGCTTGCAGCATTAAAGGCGTCTATGGGTAAGGAATAGATATCCGAAAAAGATATTGGAAGGAGGTCTGACAATGGGATTTTTTGGAAATCAGTTGTCAAATGTAGTAGAGTGGCAGGAATATCGGGATGATATTATTTTCTGGAAATGGTGCAATGATGAAATTAAGAAGGGCAGCCGGCTGATTATAAGGCCCGGACAGGATGCCATTTTTATGTATAACGGAAAGACCGAGGGCGTGTTTCGCGATGAGGGAAGTTTTGATATTGAATCCGATATTATACCATTTCTCTCTTCGCTGAAAGGCTTTAAATTCGGTTTTAACAGCGGAATTCGGGCAGAGGTATTATTTATTAATACCAAGGAATTTACAATTAAGTGGGGAACGAAAAATGCGATTAATATACCGGCGCCGCAGCTCAATCTTCCGGGTGGTCTTCCGATTCGTTCTTTTGGCACATTTAGCTGTAAAGTGTCCGATTATCAGGCGTTGATTGACAAGGTGGCAGGTATCAAGCAGCAGTATACTGTGGAGGATATCAAGGAAAGAGTTCTTGCAGTATTAGACCAGCTTCTGATGAAATGGATTGCGAAGGAAGGCAGGGATATGTTTAATCTTCAGGCGAATGCCTATGATATTTCAAAGGGCATAAAAGAAGATTTGGATATGGAGCTCTGTAAGATAGGAATTGCGATTACTGAGTTTAATATTTCCAGCTTTTCCTATCCGGAAGAAGTTCAGAGAATGCAGAACAGAGCAGCATCTCAGAGCATGGTCGGTGATATGGGAAGATATCAGCAGATGAGCATGCTAGATTCTATGTCGAGAAATAATAGCAGCGGTGGAAATATGGCGGCAAATATGGCAGGCATGCAAATGGGTATGATGATGGGACAGCAGATGGCAAATCAGATGGCGGCAAATATGAATGGGATGCAGCAGGTAAATCAACTACAAGGAAGTCAATCACAAGGAAATCAGCTACAAGGAAGTCAATCACAAGGAAGCGGTATGGTTCCTAGGTTTTGTCCAAATTGTGGAACTCCAACAAATGGAGCAAATTTCTGTGGGAATTGTGGGCAGAGATTAGTCTAAAGTGTTGTACATATCTTATAGTATTATGTGTTTTATTGTATTTTAGCGATTTACTGCATATTTGAAGCATTGGAGAGATTTGGAATGTTTGATTTTTACCCGAAAGAAATAGATTTTCTAAATGAAGAACAGATTGAAGAGCTTAAAGATAGAATACATCTTGAACTTTACAATATGCTGGAGCATAAAGAATATACAATATCTGTTCTTGAGGAGCTGCTGTTTATGGCGGTGGCATGGATAATGCCGGTGATTAATAAGCTGCTGGACTTTAAGGCTTTCAACAGATTTTCTGAATTGAAAAACTCGTATCAGTATGTGTTAGAGAATTGGAAAAATCATGAAAAAAGACCATATCCCAAAATGGAATGTTATATTCATATGTGTTATAATACAGGACCAATTGTGGGAGAAGATGATGAAGAGACAGAGCTTACTTATGAAGAGATAAAAACTCTGCGAGAAGAATACTTTTCAGAACGGGAACAAAAGGAACCAGATGATGGAGTAATTACACTGTGTGATTATCATATTTTAGAAAATTATTTTTATTTTTTAGATTATTTTATGGTAGATGAGAGCGGCGACAGCGATAATGACAGAGATTGGCATATTAATTTTTGTGTGTCGCGGATAAATAATATACTTTTTGATGTTTTATGGTATGTTGATTATGCTGACAGGCTGAAAGGTGAAACAGAAAGTTCCTGTTTTATGAAGGCTGTAAAAGAGATTGGTGATATGGATAACAAGGTTCGGTCTTAAGAAACAGAAAATAAGTGAAACACAATTTAAAAAAAATACAAAATATATTTTGATAGATATCCGTTCATATACGGATATCTGTTTTTCCATTGCTTATAATATAAAAAACAGGAGGAAACATGTTACTTGATACTTTAAATAACAGGCAAAAAGAGGCGGTTCTGCATACACAGGGACCACTTTTGATATTGGCGGGAGCGGGTTCCGGCAAGACGAGGGTAATTACCCACAGAATCGCTTATCTGATTGAGGATAAAGGGGTTATGCCATGGAATATTATGGCGATTACTTTTACAAACAAGGCAGCGGGAGAGATGAGAGAAAGAGTAGATGAGCTGGTAGGTTATGGCTCGGACCGGATTTGGGTGGCGACCTTCCATTCTTCCTGTGTAAGAATTTTAAGAAGATATATTGACCGGATTGGCTATGAAAATAATTTTACCATTTATGATACAGATGACCAGAAAACAGTAGTAAAGGAAATCTGCAAGCAGTTGAATATTGATACAAAAACTATTAAGGAACGGGCGATTTTATCTGAAATTTCTTCGGCAAAAAATGAGATGATTTCTCCCGAAAAATATATAAAGAATAATAAGGATAATTATGGAAAGAGCCGGATTGGGCATGTATACAAACAATATCAGGAGCAGCTTAAAAAAAATAATGCGCTGGATTTTGATGATTTGCTGGTAAAAGCAGTCGAGCTGTTTGAAAGCTGGCCGGATGTGCTGGAGTCTTATCAGGAAAGATTTCAATATATTATGATAGATGAATATCAGGATACAAATACGGTACAGTTCCGGTTTGTCAGCCTTTTGGCTTCAAAATATCAGAATCTTTGCGTGGTGGGAGACGACGACCAGTCTATTTATAAATTCAGAGGTGCAAATATTGCCAATATTTTAAATTTTGAAAAGGTATTTCCAGATGCCAAGGTGATAAAACTGGAGCAGAATTATCGTTCTACGGGAAATATTTTAAAAGCGGCAAATCAGGTTATCCAAAATAATTATTCAAGAAAAGATAAGGCTCTGTGGACAGAAAAGGAAGACGGAGACAGGATTGCATTAAGAAAATACAACAATGCTTATGAGGAGGCAGATGGTATCGTCAGAGATATTGAAAAAGCAGTTGGAGAGGGACGATATCAGTATAGCCAGTGTGCATGTCTTTACCGCACAAATGCTCAGTCAAGAACTCTGGAGGAAAAACTGATAGAGAGAAATATTCCCTATAAAATATTTGGCGGCATTAATTTCTACCAGCGGAAGGAAATAAAGGATATTCTTGCTTATTTAAAGACTGTTGACAATGCGAGAGATGATGTGGCAGTGAAGAGAATTATTAATATTCCAAAGCGCGGTATCGGGCAGACTACGTTGGATAAGGTGCAGACATTTGCAGATAATAATAACATCAGTTTTTTTGAGGCACTAAAACGGGCAGAGGAGATTGGCATAGCAGCAAGAACAGAAAATAAAATCAGAGATTTTGTAAATTCTATCCGTGTATACAGAAGCAAACTGGGAATATTTCCGCTTACAGAGATTTTTGATGATATTATAGAGGGAACCGGATATATCGAAGAACTGAAAGCAGAGAATACAGAGGAGTCACTTGGAAGGATTGAAAATATCGAGGAACTTCTGTCAAAACTTGCAGATTATGAAAATAATGAGGAAGAGCCTACATTGTCGGGCTTTCTTGAGGAAGTGGCACTGGTGGCGGATATTGATTCTTATGAGGGAAACAATGACTATGTGGTGCTTATGACGATTCACAGTTCAAAGGGGCTGGAGTTTCCTAAAGTATATTTAAGCGGTATGGAAGAAGGATTGTTTCCAAGTTATATGTCAGTTTCTTCCGAGGACCCTACGGATTTGGAGGAGGAGCGGAGACTGTGTTATGTGGCAATTACAAGGGCGATGAACAGTCTTACACTTTCTTATGCAACATCGCGCATGATACGGGGAGAGCTGCAGTATAATACAGTTTCAAGGTTTATAAAGGAAATTTCTCCACGTGTGCTGGATGAGCAGGGCGGAAGATATGGTGCTGGAAGAGGGAAAAATGAGAATTTGTCGTTTCACAGTGACGGGCAGGCACAGGGCAGCAGGCGCTCTTATGGAATGGGAAGTGCCGCGGCCCAGGCGGCATTTTCAAGAAATTCCTATGGAACTTCAGGTACTGCCATGAGCGGATTTGGAAAAAAAGCAATGTCCGCAAAGGATTTGCTCAATTCGGGGCTGGTACAAAAAGGGATTGGAAATAGCATAATGGAAAGGAATACGGCGGATGAAAAAGCGACAGGGGGCGGAGCTTATGGGCTTGGATATGAGGAAGGAGATTCCGTAAAACATATTAAGTTCGGCATTGGAACAGTGCTGTCTATAACGGATGCAGGGAGAGATTATGAGGTGACGGTACAGTTTGAAAGCTATGGAGTGAAAAAGCTGTTTGCGCAGTTTGCAAAATTAAAAAAAGTGTAGTAATTTTTGAAAAATATGGTATACTATATAATAAAAATGAGCACACCTGTACATATATAATATGTGTATCCGATTTATTCATATCTGTTGAAGTGGCAGCCAATGATTAAGGGGATACAGGGTGGCCGGAAATGGAGGTATTTTTCATGAACAAAATGGAAGAAATCATCGCTGCATCAAAATTGGGAGAGCTGCTGCAGAAAAAGCAGGCAGATGAGAAGAAAAAGAATACAATTGTCTGTGTGCTTGCAGCAGTTGGTGTGGTGCTGGCGGTAGGACTTGCAGCATATTTTATTTATAAAAAGACATGTAAAAATAAATATGATGAGTTTGAAGACGACTTCGAAGATGATTTTGAGGATGATTTTTTTGAAGAAGAAGACAATGAGTAGTGGAACTGGCACGAAAAAGTTTTGGTTTTTGGGAAACTGCTCTGTGAAATGTTTTCGTTGACTGACTATAACATAGCAGATAATGAACGGCTGTTGCATTAGAAAAAATGTAACAGCTCGTTTCATGTTGAGGGGAGAGTGGAAGATGTGGTGTGAAAAGAGGTTGATTTATAGATAAGGGAAAGGAACAGTGAAATGAAAATATGGCAGTTTGTTTGTGGTAAATTGGTAAAGGATGGCATGGAATAAAATATATAAAAGGATATGACAGGAGATTTGATAGATGAAAAAAGGAGAATTGTATGAAGGTAAAGTTGAGAAAATGGAATTTCCCAATAAGGGAATTTTGACATACAAAGAAGGAGAGAATGAGAGTAAGGTGACAGTAAAGGGGGCACTTCCAGGGCAGACGGTTCGTTTCCGGCTTTCCAAAAAACATGGTGAAAGATGTGAGGGGCGGCTTTTGGAGGTTTTGGAGAAATCAGCACTGGAGGACAGGGAAAGTTTGTGTCCGCATTTTGAGGAATGTGGAGGCTGTTCGTTGCAGAATATGTCGTATGATACTCAGTTGAAGCTGAAAGGGGATATGGTGAAGAGTATTCTGGATGATGTCTGTGGGGAGTATCTGTATGAAGGAATATCGGGAA
Source organism: uncultured Lachnospiraceae bacterium (assembly GCA_910577835.1). Classification (GTDB taxonomy): domain Bacteria; phylum Bacillota; class Clostridia; order Lachnospirales; family Lachnospiraceae; genus CAG-303. The sequence continues at coordinate 57,184 of CAJTOU010000021.1, forward strand.
GTCCTATGGAAATCGGGTATCGAAATAAGATGGAGTTTTCCTTTGGAGATGAGTATAAGGATGGACCGCTGGCATTGGGGCTGCATAAAAAGGGAGGATTTTATGATATTGTAACGGTGGACCAGTGTCAGATTGTGCCTTCGGATTATAATATAGTACTGCATTGCGTTTTGGAGTTTTTTCAGGACAAGGAGGTTTCGTATTATCATAAGATGAGGCATACGGGATATTTAAGGCATCTTGTGGTAAGGAGGGCGTTTCGAACAGGAGAGATACTGGTGAATCTGGTTACTTCTTCACAGTATGGTGAATGTGGAGAGAGTAAGAGCAAAGATGAGCAGAAAATGCTTTCAGAGCTTTCAGAAAAATTGCTTTCGAGGGATTATTTTGGAAAAATAGTGGGGATTTTACATACTTATAATGACAGTCTGGCGGATGTGGTGCAGAGTGATAAGACGGAGATTTTACATGGAAGGGATTACATTGTGGAAAAGATATTGGGGCTGAATTTTAAAATATCGGCGTTTTCGTTTTTTCAGACAAATTCTATGGGAGCTGAGGTGTTGTATGGAAAGGTAAGAGAATATGTTGGAGAGACAAAGGATAAGGTGGTGTTCGACCTTTACAGTGGAACAGGAACGATAGCGCAGATGCTGGCAGCAGTGGCGAAAAAGGTGATTGGCGTGGAGATTGTAGAGGAGGCAGTGGAAGCGGCGAGAGTGAATGCAGGGATAAATGGGCTGGAGAATTGTGAATTTATTGCAGGAGATGTGTTGAAGGTGGTGGGGGAGATAGAGGAGAAGCCGGATGTAATTGTGCTGGACCCGCCAAGGGATGGAGTGCATCCGCGAGCACTGGAAAAAATAGCAGAGTTTGGAGTGGAAAAAATTGTGTATGTTTCATGTAAGCCAACGAGTCTGGGGAGAGATTTGGAAATATTGATAGAAAAGGGATATAAGGTAGAGAAGGGGTGTTGTGTGGACATGTTTGCGCAGACATATAATATTGAGACGGTTGTAATGCTTTCCCACAAAAAACCCGACAGCGTAATCAACGTAAAA
>CAJTOU010000022.1:0-3544 GCA_910577835.1 uncultured Lachnospiraceae bacterium
TTATTTGCTTTTAAATAAGAAACATAGTCTGTATAATTTTTTTTCTCATAATAGTTGAAAATAACCGGTTGTTCTATTTCGTAAAACTCTTTGATAATATATTTTTCGTCAATATCTATATATTCCTGCCAGCCTGTTCTTCTATCATAATCCCAATATCTGTGTGCAGTTTTATAGCCTTTTATATAACAAAGCAGGTTCTTGTCTTCACAGTAATATGTATTTGGAATAGAAGGTAAATGTCCATTTATTCCATGAAAGACAGCATAATTTGTATACTTTACTGTGGGCTTTAACAGATATGCATCTGAGTAATAGGAACGAGGGGAGAGCTTTAATTCCTGTTCAATCTCCTGTTTCCCGTATAAAATAAGCAGACAGGGATTTTTTTTGCTGTCTAGGCCCCAAAGAAGTATTCTGCGAGTCGGAGGCTCATCTAGTTTCCAGAGCCGTTGTTGTTCCTCTGATGTTAAATTCTTCATAATTGCAAACTATTTCCTTTCTATTAATTAACAAATTCAAAACGCCACCGGGGTTCTGAGTAATTACATAAATTATAGTATAATTTTAGCATATTTTCAAGCAATTTGATGAAATTTAATAAAAATATAGTTGACATTTTTGAAATATGTGATATAATTTTCCAAAAGGTTAGATTTTCTGGTCTAAATGCTTTGGGGAAGCTCCAAGGTTGTTATTTATCAGTCATTACACCACAATGTTCTGCGCCACTCGCACGGTAGTTACTACTATACGGTTTTGACAGTAGCCTGCGGCACAAACCGTATAGTAGTGCACCGTGCTAAAGTGTCAGAACAGAGTAAATGTTTGTTTGCAGAAAATCTAGCCTGTTTTTATTGAAGCTTAATAAAGCATCTATTTTTATCAGTTGACGAATCAGAGTAAAAGTGTCTTAGTAAAGATTATAGTGAAAATGCATAAGGTAATATTGAATGATATTAAACATGATATTATGGGCAGTATTTAGTTAGACAGAAATAAAAATATTGGTTTTATAGAATCAGCAGGAATAGAATATTGTAAGAATCGCAGAATCAGGACTTTTGTCATATCATGTGTGAACGGAAGTGCTGATTTTATTGTGTTAATCAGGACAGTTTGGCGTGGATTTGGTCAGCCTTCCGGTTTTCAATAATATGATTATGGAGAGGAATTTTTGAAATGATATATTATCGGGAATTAAATATAGACGAAATTAATATTGATTTATTTCATGCATTTAAACGTAAACAAGTGGTTACAGATTGCTGGAGAAAAGAAAATGGTAAATGGATAATTAAAAGTGCTCCATTTATTGATGACTGGAGAAAGAGTGACTATGAAGAGCTGATACGATGTTTAAAAAATACAATAGTAACAAAAGGACTGGTATATGGAGCTTTTATAAACGATGAATTAAAGGGTTTTGTATCTGTGGAAGGTTCATTGACAGGCAGCGATTTTCAATATATGGATTTATCCTCCATTCATGTTTCGCAGGATATGCGTGGACAGGGAATAGGCAGAGAATTGTTTTCTGCCGCGAAGCGTTTTGCAAGAGAAAAAAATGCAAAAAAGCTGTATATATCTGCTCATTCAGCGGTTGAAAGTCAGGCTTTTTATCGCGCGATGGGATGCAAAGAAGCAGAAGAATATAATTTGGAGCATGTGGAAAAAGAGCCATATGACTGTCAGCTTGAATGTGATTTGTAGCTTGTAAATATAAATACAAAATCATTGAAAATAATAGAGAGATATAGAAAGGAAGCAGATAATTGAAAATGGGCAGATATGAATTTACAAAAAAACTGGAAACAGGAAACGCAACGATTGACAAAGAGCATCGTGAACTGATTGATGCAGTAAATAAGCTGTTACAGGCATGCAGCGAGGGAAAGGGCCGCGCTTCGATGGATGAAACCATAAAATTTCTGAACAGTTATGTAGACAAGCACTTTTCACATGAAGAACAGCTTCAGCAGCAGAGCGGTTATCCTGGAATTACCGCCCACAAAGCCTTTCATAAACAGTATAAGCAGACACTTAAGGAAATTACATCCAGAATATCCGTATCTGGTCCGACGATTGTGGAACTGGGCAAGCTCAACGCTCATATAAGCGTCTTGATTTCACATATCAACACAGAGGATAAGAAACTTGCAGCATTTTTAAATCAAAAATAAATATTAAAATTACATAGAAATTAAAAACAGCGATACTTATTTTTTATAATAAGTATCGCTTTGAATTATCATCCTGATGATGTATTTTACTGTTCTTTCATTTTAATGGGTATAAGTAAATCCAACTGCGTCATTCCATTGTTTTGCTTGGCTTCATCATCAAAATTATTTATACAATTTCTTATATGCTCCTCCAGCATCCCACCCATCATATTCTCAGGCGCCTTCCAGTCTATGTCATATTCTTTGCTTGTGGCTGCCCATTCGTATAACCACTGCCATTCTTCAAAGGCACCAAAAGGAATCATATGTGCCCCATAAAGACCTCCGGAAATGTGTTTTTTCAAAAAAGGCTCTGATACCTCCAAATTTTCCGGAATGGTAATCCACATTTCATATCCATGGCAATCAGGATTGTCATTATTAAATCCAAAAATGCGAAAGTCCGGTTTTACTTCCCATAGTCTGTTCTCCATAACAAATTTTTTAAGCTGTATATGGCAATCATTTTCCGGTGCCTCACTGACACAGTGTATGGAGGTAACCGTCATAGGCGGAAGATATAAAATACGTACGTCCTTATCCTGCAGCTTATGAATTGTCTCATTTGCATTATTTAACTGTTCTATGGAATGTTCTTCTTTCATATTTGTTTTTGCTCCTTTCAGTATTTTTGTCATTGCAAGAAGTTCAGTGTCGTCAAGAAAATCAAGACGAATCTTTTTACAGACACTTTCATTCAATCGTACAACAAAAACATTCAAAATGTCTTTTATAGTGTTAAGTGCATCTATCTCCTCGTCCAATTTACATACATTCTCTTGCATAATCTGCAATGCTTCCTTCTGTTCATTATCATTAAGAATAACAGCTATTTCTTTTAGTGAAATACGCAGCTTTCTCAGTATAATAATCTGCTGCAATCGCTTTACTGCTGTTTCATCATAAACACGATAAGCATAATTCTCCTTGCGGCTACTTTCCATTAACCCCATTTTTTCATAGTATCTTATCATTCTTGATGATACATTGAAGGTTTTTGTTAATTCTGTTATTGTTAGGTACTCCATCCTTATTGTCTCCTTTCATAAACAGTATAAGGGACGACACTATGTCTGTGTCAAGTTATAGTTATGGATTTTTTAGTTGTTTTTCTTTGACTTTGGTTTTTTCTTGACATAATATAAGTAGATAAGATAAAATATAAAAGGATTATAATTATACAGCTCATAAGAATGTATGGCAGGATATGGTGTTTGCCCTGTGGTAATGGTCTGAATGTTGTTGCTCATGTTTTTCCTTTTAGGCGGAAAAAAAGACGCATGGTTTACAATTTGCTGTTCCATGCGCCTTTACGCTGT
>CAJTOU010000022.1:3760-55471 GCA_910577835.1 uncultured Lachnospiraceae bacterium
CTTCCTGCGTCTGTTTTGTATCGTCCAACACCTTATCACCTCAATTTATAAAATCTGTGGCACAAGATACGATATACCTTACTCCTACCACAATTTAATTATACAAGAAAACGCATGGTTTTACAATAAAATTCACATTAAATTTCTTCCTCCCTCCGTTTCATTTTGTTCTGTTGCCTGTTTCAATATGTTGGCAAAATGCCCGAAGCATTTCAGAAAACCTGTCAGTATATTTATACAGAGTTTTTTCCAACAAGCGATTATCAGCCGATAGGACTTGAATTTGAATCATATCCTTCGCCTGATGTTCAGAAGCCGGATTATACCTGTGAGATTTGGGTTGCGGTTGAGAAAAAGAAATAATTTATAAGTTTTTGTATGAATTTATATAGTTAAACCGTTAAAAAGAATATTATAAATGGAATTGCTGTGAAAACCTTTCAATACAATATGTGATATGAAATATTTTGTAACATGAATTATATATTGTATAGGAGTGTTATTTTACAGCAGTTCTATTTATTTCAAGGAAAATTTTAAATAAATATTATTGAAAGGATAGATGTATCGTATGAAAAAAGAAAAATTAAAAAATAAGTGATAGCTATAATTCAAAATATTTTAATTTTTAATCTTTATCTTGAGTTCTCATTTGATTTTTGTTTTTCGGTTTTCGTAATCAGGCTTTTTTGAACTTTTATTTAAAAGCTTTTTACATATCTTATTCATTCAGTATTTTCTTTTCCATTTTCGTTCATAGTTAATAATGCCTGTGCAGTAGCAAGGATTACGTGAAGCTGTTTTTCGTCACATTGAACTAATAATCTCATAATCTGTTGATATGTATTGTCATCCTGTTTTTTATTTGGATATATAACAGAGTCTGCAGAAAGATTAAAGTAATGCATGACTTTTTCAAATACTTCATAACTGGGATTGTTTCGAAAGCGTTCAAGGTCTTTTAAATATGATAAAGAAATATTTAATATTTCAGCTAATTCTGCCTGAGTCAATTTTTTATCCATTCTTGCATTTTTTAATACAGTGCCAAATGATTTTGGATAGTAAGTCATAACGTTGCCTCCTTAGTTAGATGAAAATCTTAAATCTTACTTATTCAATAATTCTAATTATAAAGTTTGTATTTTGGGGTGTCAATGCTATATAGTTCACCATAAAGTGAGTTTTACTTCACTTTTTGGATGCTTAAAACCATATGTATGATTAATTTTTGAAGAAAGATTCAACATAAATATTGAAGAAAGTATCAAAATTTTATTAGATGTGCCATAAATCCTTGGTTTCAACTATGGAGAGTGTCAAAAAGTACAAATTGCATAAAAATAGAGCATATAGATTGTTTTCTATACACTCTGATACCATGTGACTGTTTTGGATGTAAGAATGGCTGACTGACAAATTTAAACAGAAGTCTTTTTGTACAATATCATACTGCATGACATATACATCTGATTGAAAAGGTTTCTGATGTGCTCTATATAGGCATGTGACAGTGACTAGTCATCAAGTCTGTAAATCATCTGTACGCAAATCTTTAAAGATACGATTGTAAAAGGAAACACATTTTTTAAAACATATTTTTGTACAGTGTTAATCTGGATAAAGAAAAATTAAAATGAATTTTCTGCTGCTGCCAAAGAAGATATTTTTCTAAAAAATTAGAAAATGATATTTCCAAATTCCGCTAAAATTTTAGTATATGCATGTTATGAAGCTTTTTGATAAGTTTATCAATAGCTGTCATCATTTTGATGAAGGTGTATTTTCTGAAAGTCGGATAAGTTTATTCACCTTGGTTATTATTTGTTTCCACAGATTTATGAAACCTGTAAAAATTTTAACAGGTTGAATTATTCTATTGGTTTATAAGATGACTTTTGCCTATATTGGTTAGAGGTATATTTTTTACTTCAATAACTCTTCTGTATTGGATAATATATCGTTATAACTTCATATTTAATCTTTTTCTAATTGCTTTGTCTTTAACAGGATATATTTTCTCTATCGGTAAATCTTTTGAATTTAATTTCCCGTTTTTTCTCTGTTCATTCCACTTTTTCACCAGCGGAGTTAAATCCTCTATGTGACAAATACCTGTATCTAAAAAATCTCTCAATGTGTTTCCTTTCAATCCTATTTGGATTGCCGCACGATTGATGGCATTTCCGTTTACATTTCTATCAGGGTCCCATTGGCAATATACCGTAGTTTCATCAAAAGCCTTTTCCCATTGTACACCAGTATAGCTTGTAGAGTCCGGTGAGGTTAAAACAGCTTTTTCCAATAATTCATTAAACTTTGTCTGATATATGTCTAAAGCCAAGATACATTCCTGATTTTTCTTAGTTCCCCAATTAGAACGATACATAAGCCATAAAAAGGATGGTTTTATCCATGTCATACGATTTATATTGAAGTTTTCTCCAAATGTCTGTAATGCGATGGCCTCTTTGGCAATAACAGCATTATATGCCTGATAAACTCGAATACACTGTCTGTTGTATTGTGCAAATACCTCTTTTACATATTCCATATAGAAATCTCTCCTTATTTTTATTAATTGTTCTACTATTATTTTATTTAATTCTTCTATAAAATCAAATTTATTATTCATATAATTTTCCCATATATAGGATTTTGGCTAATATCTGAAAGTCTACCTTTTCCCATGTAATATCATTAACAGGACATACAGAGTAATCCTCAATCCAGCTTGCCGCTTGCAGTAAAAAATCAGATATTGTAGTATTTGCCCATTGTTCAGAATGCTCTTTGTAATCTGAAGATAAATCTTTTATAAATTGAATAAAATCCTCTTTATTTTTAATTCTATTAATCTGTTCTGTCATTTTCCGTCTCTCCTGAAATCTTGATTTATTAGGCAATTGCCTATACCAGTAACTGTCTGTTTGGATAAACAAGAACTTTAAAGTGGATTGAACTAGGCATTTAATTGAAATTCATCATTTTTGCTAATATTTTTTTCGCTATCAATGCAAAAATAAAGCGGGTAATTCCACCGCATATAGTAATTTTAAGGCCATTTGCCATCAATATATCCCCTTTTGTTTTCCTCCATATTCAGATTTTCTATTGTGAAAGTGTTATTATGATTTATTGTATCAAATTTTATGAAATAAGACAATATCTTATCACTTTTTCAAATATCTATAAAACTGAAACTTTTGATATTATAATAATGAATATTTTATATTAGAAAAACTTTTGAATTTCTGTATTGATTCTCTCGCTGCGTAATGTTTTAGGATAAAAGCGTCTTGCCAAAAATTATAAGAAAATATTTAACCTTGATAATGCAAGAAATATATTTTTGGATTAAACAAGCGAATACCTGCATTTCTCAAAATTGGAGAAAAAGACAAAACGTCAATTTGGAGATGGCTGCTCTGAATATGTTGCATATGCCATTCAAAAATATTATGGCGTTCAGCCTTTTCAGATATTAAAAATACTGTTTACAGAAAAAAGTGTCATTAAATTTCTTGACACTTTTTTGACTTTTTTATAATATCTTTTTATAAGGAGGTCCACATACATGAAGCATAAAATTTTAATTGTAGATGATGAAATAATGATGACAGAACTTCTTTCCGACCATTTAAGCGACGAAGGATATGAGGTTTATACAGCCAACAGCGCCGCCGAAGCCCTTGCGCTGCTGCCCAAAACCCCATCTTTAATCATACTTGATATCAATATGCCGGATATAGACGGTCTGGAACTCTGCCGGACAATACGGGACCATGTTTCCTGTCCGATTCTTTTCGTAACAGCCAGAATCACCGAGCAGGACAAAATAAATGGTTTGCAGTATGGCGGAGATGATTATATTACAAAACCATTCAGTTTAAAGGAACTTTCCGCTCGAATTGCCGCTCATCTGCGAAGAGACGAGCGTTCGCGTACAAATGCCTCTGTTTTGGTTTCAGGTGAGCTGCTTGTAAATCTTTCGCAGCATCGTATTTTTTACAGAGATATGGAAATTGACGTTTCAAAAAGAGAATTTGAGATTATTGAATTTCTTATCACAAACGCCGGACAGGTATTTGACCGTGAACGTATTTACGAGCGAGTTTGGGGATATGACGCAGAAGGCAGTGCAGATGTATTAAAAGAGCATATACGAAGAATTCGTGCAAAGCTCCATGAAGCGACAGGGCAGGATTATATTGAGACAGTGTGGGGAGTGGGATATAAATGGAATCATTAAAAAACAAATGGAAAAGCTTGTCTTTGCGAAATTTTTTTATTTTGACAGTATTATTTTCTATTGGTCTGGCAGCGCTTTTTTCTGCTCTTATTATTGGCGTCTGCGCTTCATTCCGGCACTGGCTTCTGCCCGATTCAAACGCCGCGTATCTTACGATACAGAAAACTTTGGAAAACGGAAACGTAACCACATCATCTTTGCTTTTGAAATACGGACAGGATATGTCCCCGCTGTCTTTTATAGAAACTGAATATGACGATATACCTGTGGAAGAAAAGGTGCAGAAAACAGAATACTCGATTCAGAAGTTTGAGAACAGTTTCAATATGCTCTCTCCCAAGAGAAAGCTCGCCTATCGAATCTGTGGTATTACCATGGTCGTAGCTCCGGCTGTGCTCGCCTTTTTTTGCATTATTTTTTGCAGCATATATTTTTATCGTAAAAAATTAAAACCTCCATTAGAACTTTTATCCCATGCAACCAGTCAGATTGCCAGTCAGAACCTTGATTTTACACTTGAATATAGCTGTGATGATGAGATGGGCATGTTATGTCATTCTTTTGAAAAGATGAGAAGGGCGCTGCATGAAAACAACAAAGCAATGTGGGAAATGCTTGAGGAACGGCGTCTTATGCAGGCTTCCGTAGCACATGACCTGCGTAATCCGATTGCCATTATCGAAGGTTATACGGAATATCTGCAATCTGGTCTTGAAAACGGAACCATAAGCCATAAAAAACTTTGTCATATTATACAAAATCTGAATCAATCGGCGAAAAGACTGGAACAGTATACGGAATCTGTTCGAATTTTAAATAAGCTTGAAGAAATCAGTGTACAAAAAATATCTGTTTCCGCTTTGGAAATAGCAGAAAATATAGAGGAAGACATGCGTCTGCTGGCAGAACAAAACAAAATCATTCTGCGGGTAAAAAATACTCTGTCAAATAAGAAAATACAGATAGATACCGTGCTTCTTTATCGTATTCTTGAAAACATTATGAACAATGCACTTTGCTATGCCGAAAAAGAAATATGTCTTGAATTTTCTCTTTCAGAAAATATGCTTTCCATAACAATTACAGATGACGGGGAAGGTTTTCCTCCTGAAATACAGAAAAAGGAGGAAAAAATGCTGTTTTCTTCTAGGAAAGACGGGCATATGGGTATTGGACTGGCTGTCAGCAGGCGTCTGTGTAAAAAACATGGCGGCAGTATAGAACTATATAATACCACTGGCGCATGTGTAAAAATAAATCTTTCCGTTTGACCAATTTTTGACTTTTTTCTGATAAGCTCTCCTTGTACAAATAAAACAAGGAGGTCTTTTTTATGAAAATTCTGACAAAAACTTTTAAAAGAAATTCAACAAAAAATTTTGTGAAGCGGATTCTAATATTAATTTTAAGTGCAATTCTTGTATGTCTGCTTTGTGCCTGTACAAAAGATGCACAGACTGAAGGCGGGGATACACAGATAAACGGCAGAAGTAAAGAAATAACTGATAAAAGTAAGCAGATAAATGACAAAGACAGGGATGGAACTGGAAAAAATACAGAAACAGACAATAATACAGCACAACAAAATAATGCTGAAAATTTATCTCATAAAAGCGGTGCTTTGCATTTTCTATGTGGAATTGACAGTAACTGCAGCACGGAAAACGGATATTATTATCTGACTGAAGAAACAAAAAAGCTTCGTGATGAAAATTATGCGACTTATCTTATGTATATGGATTTTGCCACCTGTCAGGAAATTTATCTTTGCAGTACAGCGGGATGCAAACATGATACAGCAGATTGTCCGGCAGTATTTTTATATGACGATTTTCCCGTATCTACCACAAAGCTTTTTGTATGGAAAGAAAATCTCTATATTTTAAGCAGAGAGTATGACGATGACGGGGGAATGTATGAAAATGTAATGTCTGTTGGTGACACGCAACCGGAAAGTAGCCCTGCGGTTTTATATAAAGCGAAGCTTGACGGTACAGAGCGTAAACAAATCTATACCTTTGATTCGGATTTAACGCTTGAAGACATGGTAGTGGGAGATGAGAACGGGATTTATATAATTACAAAAAAAGTTTGTACTGATAAGGCGGGCACTTTCAGTTATATGACCAGTTCAGAACGAAAGCTGATGTTTCTGGATTTGGAATCTTTCAATATAAAAGAAATCTGTTCTATGGATTTTAATGATAAAATTTCATGGAATGTAACAGACTGCTGTGGAAACTTTTTGATTTTAAAGGGTATAGATTTTGGAAGAGAGATTTCTAAAGATGAAAAATGGAATGACGATATTTATAAATCGCTTTATGAAAATTCTTTTGATGTTTATTCCATTTTGGACTTGGAAAGTGGTACTGTTACAGAAATTTATCGTGGTTCAAATAAATATAGTCATTCGTCTCATGTAATTGGGGATATATTGTATCTTTCCTCTTCGGAAAATCAGAATATTGAAGGACTGAATATTATCACCGGAGAAAAGAAAACAGTATGTACCCTTTCACAGAATTTGATTATGGATGTGCTTGGAGATATGCTCTGTTGTCGCGACTGGAATTTGGCGGGAGATTTTACATGGTATTTTGTTGATACAAAAACAGGAGAAATATATCATAGCAGCCTTGTGAATAAATGTAATGGATGGGATTTGAAGTTTTATGCCGAGACTGCCTCTGATGTACTTGTGGTCAATGACTATGATGCCAAGAAGGGCAGTGATGAAAGCTATGAAATTTATCAAATGAAATATGCATTAATTTCAAAGGAGGATTTATTTTCCGGAAAGGAAAATTACCGAAAAATCAAGATGATTGGAACAGGCCAGTAGAAGGAGAGAATATGGATATACTTACATTACATGAAATTACAAAGTCGTATAAGGGAAGAAATATTAAGAAACATAAAGGGGATATGCATACAAAGGATAGATATAAAAAGAATATAGTAAATAAGGGAAATAACTGTAAAGAAGAGGCATTTGAAGATAATATATATAAAGATATGGACAGCAAAGATAAAATAGCACTGCAAAATGTTTCACTGGAACTGGAATGTGGAATTTACGGGCTGCTTGGTCCTAACGGTGCGGGCAAATCTACATTGATGAATATTATCACCGGAAATATCAGGCCAACGAGCGGCTCTGTGCTCTGGAATGGTACGGATATCTGCGGCTTAGGGGAGAAGTTTCGCAGTATTATCGGCTATGCACCTCAGCAGCAGGGATTATACAATACCTTTTCGGGGAGGAGATTTCTTTCTTATATGGCATCGCTGAAAGGAATCCCGAAAAAAGAGGTAAAGCAGGAAATCAGGAGAGTGCTTTCTTATGTAAATATGCAGGAGGCAGCAGACCGTGCGATTGGCACATATTCAGGAGGAATGAAACAGCGCATTTTGATTGCGCAGGCAATTTTGGGCAGTCCGAAGCTGATTGTACTGGATGAGCCTACGGCAGGGCTGGACCCGAAAGAGCGGGTGCGCATAAGAGAGCAGATTAAAGCGCTTTCCGGTGATAAAATTATTCTTGTTTCTACACATGTGGTTTCGGATATTGAGCCGATTGCAAAGGAAATTCTTCTGATTCGTTCTGGCAGTATTATTGACAGAGATACTGTGGAAAATCTTTGTCAAAAATATGGTGGCTGCATGGACTTGGAAGAGGTGTATATGAATATTTTTGGAAAGGAGGAGAGTCATGTTTCGGTTGATTCCATTTGAACTGGGTAAGATATGGAAAAAACGCAGTTTTCTTGTGGCAGTCACTCTTTTGCTACTGATTCATTTATTTCTTTTATGGTATACTTCTCTGCCAAATGAGCAGACGCCGCCTCTTTCTGCTTACAAGAAGATATGTGCGCAGCTTGTTTCTATGAGTGAAGAAGAAAAAGCAAAGTATATTATGGATTTAAAAGAAACGATTGACGGAGTGTGTTTTGTTCAGGATATTCTGGCTATGCAGAACTTTCAAAATGAGATGGGAAATATGTTTGCCGAACAGGAGATGGAGAGAAATCCCGGTGTATTTGAAGCATATTATGACAGTTATCAGTCTGGCAATTATTTGAAATTTACAGATTCTTTGGAGCAGGAGAAAGCATTTGTTGATGAGATTTATGCGGAATGGCAGAAGGTATACGGGTATGGAGACTATTTGAAATCTATTCAGGAAAATAAAAATGTATTAAGCGGAATTTCGATTTTTGGCGTACAGGAACAAAACAGTTACAGTGCAAGAAATCTTTTAAAAAGTGCGGCAGATTATGAGGATTTGACAGATGAAACTATTCGGTTTATGCCTTCGCGGGGATTTACCTCTGCCATGCAGAATATATGGACAGATATTCTTTTGTTTCTTTCTGTTATGCTGTTTACTGGCAGTCTGATTACAGAGGAGAAAGAAAAAAAGCTGTTTTTTATTACCAGAAGCACAAAAAATGGAATTCTTGGCAGTATTGGAGCAAAGCTTCTGTCGCTTCTTGTGCATTGTATTTTGGTGACAGTTTTATTTTATTTTGTAAGTCTTGTATTTTTTGGACAAAGCACAGGAGGTTTTCCTTTGAATGCGGGATTGCAGTCGGTCGCTGCTTATATGGAGAGCACTCTTTCTGTCAGCATTTTTGGCTATATCTGTCTGTCTGTTTTGACAAAGGCTTTTTTGCTGTTTGGAATTGGTACTCTGCTTGTGATTTTCTGTATTTTGTCCCAGATTGCAGCATTGCCATTTCTGATTGGTTCTGCAGTTGCAGGAATTAGTATGCTGATGTATTCACTTATTCCGGCGTCATCGCCGTTTGCTGTTTTAAAGTATTTAAATCCGGCAGGACTTATGAAAACAGAGAATTTATATGGCGGATATCTTAATTTTAATTTATTTGGGCATCCCATGTCGAGGTTGTCTTTGTCACTTCTGCTGATTGTGGTTTTCTGTATTATTGGAACTGCGGGCAGTTTATGGCAGTTTTGCCGGATGCAGGGTTTTGAAATGAAAAAGCTGCGGCTGCCGTTTGCGCTTCCTTTTCAGCCGCATATCAATATTCTGCGGCATGAAACATATAAAATTCTGTTTGCGGGGCATGGACTTTTTATTTTTGTATTGTTTTTTGTATTGCTTGGTATTCAAAGCTTTGACCAAACCTATCATCCGTCGGTCGGGGAGAGATATTACAAAGATATTATGATGCGGCTGGAGGGGGAAATGACAGAAGAAAAGGAGGAACTGGTTTTGTCTGAAAAGGAGCGGTATAATCAGGCATTTCAGACGATTGAGGAAATTAACAGGCTCGTAGATACAGGAGAATTAAGCAGGGATGCGGCAGATATTTTGAAAGCTGAAGCAAATATGACACTTTCCTTTTATCCTGATTTTCAGAGAGTGGAGAAGCAGTACCGGCATATTATGGAAAACGGGGGAGGTTTTGTCTATGATACAGGATATCTATATTTGTTTGGAGCATGGCAGGATGTGTTTTCAGTTCATTTTCTGATTTTATCAATTGGAATGATTCTTGCGGTAAGCCGTGTGATGCCTGTGGAATATCAGACAGGGGCAATGTTTTTGCTGTGTGCGACAAAAACTGGAAAAAGAAAAATTTTTGTAAGAAAGCTTATCGTGTGTATTGGCATGGCAGTTTTGCTTGCGCTTGTGCCGGTTATCTGTCGTGCAGTCTGTATTGATTCTGTATATCCAATGCAGAGCTTTGGAGCAGGTATACAAAATATTTCCTGTTTTTCAGATTTTGCAGTAAATATTCCGATTGGGGTATTTATTTTGGGATTTGTATTTTCACAGGTAGCAGCGGTGATTTTCACAGTCTTTGTTACGCTGGCATTGTCAGTATGGAGAAAAAACCAGGTACAGACGATATTTTTTGGCTTGGTGATTTTGGGGGTTCCGATGATTTTGAAGCTGCTTGGATTTGAAGCTGCGAAATGGTTTTCGCTATATCCAATTTATGGGTGGAGTGAAATTTTTTTGCAGGGAATTTTGTAAAATAGTAGTTTATTAATTTGAAGAAAAAAGGATATTGTTCAACAAAGAGTATTATGATAAAATATTTATGCTGTATAATATGAAAAATTATCCCTTCTCAAAAACGGTCAATAGAGTATAATTATAATTGACTAAAGCAGTCAGAGGAGGTAATTATTATGAATCCAAAGTTTTATTCTCTTCCAAAAGAAAAGCAACAAAAAATTATAAGCGCCGGATTTCGGGTATTTTCGCAAAACTCCTATAAGAAAAGTCCAATGCAGGAAATTGCCGAATGTGCGGGAATCAGCAAATCACTTCTTTTCCATTATTTTCATAATAAGAAGGAATTATATTTGTTTTTGTGGGACAAAGCCTGTGATATTACGATTCAGTATCTTACAAAATATGCCTGTTATGAATCGTCTGATTTGTTTGAAATGATGGAACGTGGGATGAAGGCAAAAATTAAGATGATGTATAAATATCCAGATATGACAGGGTTTGTTATAAAAGCATTTTATGAAAGAGATTCGGATATTCAGGTATCTGTACAGGAAAGCTATCAGAAACATTTCAGTATAAAAGCTCAGACTGCCATTGAACAGGTTAAGCTGGAAGATTTTATTCCCGGTTTAGATTTAAAAATGATGTATCGGGAAATGTATCTTGCATCAGAGGGATATCTTTGGGAAATTTATCAGCGTCGGGAATCTCTGGATGTTTGCAAGCTGGAAAAGGATTTTGAGGAAATGTTAAAATTCTGGAAAGACATCTATTTGCGAAAGGAAGAATAGTACTATGAATGTAATTCAAACATCTTCTTTGACAAAGTATTACGGTAAGTCAAGAGGAATTATTGATATTAACCTCGTTGTGCCGGAGGGAGACTTTTTTGGCTTTATTGGTCCGAACGGCGCAGGAAAAAGTACCACCATTCGCACACTTTTAGGGCTTATTGCTCCTACAAGTGGAACAGCAAAACTGTTGGGAAAAGATATACTGAAACAAAAGAAAGAAATTCTTGCTGATATTGGATATATGCCCTCAGAGGCAAATTTTTATTCTGGAATGAAAGTACAGGATATTATTCGTTATTCTGCCGAACTTAGAGGAAAAAACTGTCAAACGGAAGCGGGGTGCCTCTGTGACAGATTGGAGCTGGATACGAAAAAGAAAATCAAAGAATTATCTCTTGGAAACCGCAAAAAAGTATCCATTGTCTGCGCTTTGCAGCATAATCCAAGGCTGTGTATCCTTGACGAACCCACGAGCGGATTAGACCCTCTGATGCAGCGGGAGTTTTATGCCATTTTGGAAGAACGAAATAAACAGGGGACTACGATATTTCTCTCTTCGCATGTACTTTCAGAAATACAACGCTACTGCAAACATGCCGCAGTGATTCGTGAAGGAAAAATTCTTATTTCGGACAGCATTGACAGAATGTCACAGACTTATGCAAAACGGGTGACAATTAGAGGAATAACTGAAATACCGACGCTCACAGGCATAAAAGATATAAAAACAAGTGGCGATACGATGAATTTTTTATACAGTGGTGAATTAACTCCTCTTTTACATATGCTCGCAGAGCTTTCTTTAACAGATGTAAATATTTCAGAGCCCGATTTGGAAGAGATATTTATGCATTATTACAGAGAGGAAAAATGAATATGGCGATTTTAAAGAGCGAATTGAGGCAGGGAAGAAATACCTTTTTTATATGGACTGCGGTTATTGCGTTTATGCTTGGGATTTGTGTTCTTATCTATCCTGAAATGAAAGGACAGATGAGCGAGATTAGCGGGATGTTTGCTGATATGGGCAGTTTTTCGGCGGCCTTTGGAATGGACAGAATTAATTTTGGGGAATTTGCAGGGTTTTTTGGAGTGGAATGCGGAAATATACTTGGCCTTGGTGGTGCTTTTTTTGCAGCTCTGACAGGTATTTCGGCATTGGCAAAGGAAGAAAAAGAGCGGACGGCGGAGTTTCTTCTCACGCATCCTGTCAGTCGTAAAAAAATAGTGATGCAGAAATGGTGTGTGGTATTTATACAGATTACAATCTTAAATCTGGTTATAATTGGGGTTACGGTACTGTCAGCGTTTATTATTGATGAATCACTGGATAAAAAGACCTTTGCGCTTTTGTTTTTTGCATATTTTATTTTGCAGATAGAAATTTCCGCAGTCTGTTTTGGAATTTCTGCATTTATCAGTCGCAGCGGGTTGGGAATTGGACTGGGAATTGCAGTGTCGTTTTATTTTTTAAATATTATTTCAAATTTGACGGAAGATGCGAAGTTTTTAAAATACATTACCCCATTTGGATATACAGACGGGGCCGATATTATAACAAATGGAAGTATTGAAATAAAGTATTTGTTTGTAGGAGTAATTTTAACGATAATTGGAATATTGGCTGCGTTTTGGAAATATCAAAAAAAAGATATTATATAAAAAATATAATTAAAATTTTAGATTAAATAAGTGAGGACAGTATTTTGGAAAATAATTTTTTAAGCTTTAAATGTGCTGGAATAAAAATAGGAGAAAGATTTCCAATTGAGTATACAGGACGGGGAGAAAATATTTCTCCAGAGTTTGTGATTTACAATCTTTCTGATAAAGCAAAAACACTTGCCGTTATACTGGAGGATATGAGTCATCCCATAAAAAATTTCACTCACTGGCTGATATGGAATATTCCTGCCGCTGAAAAAATTATGGAAAATATTCCAGCAGGAAAATCTGTGCCAGCGCTTGGAGATGCAAAGCAGGGAATTGCCTATGGACTGCATCGTTATGCAGGCCCGAAGCCGCCAAAGGGCACAACACATATCTACCAGTTTACAATATATGCACTTGATTGTATACTTGAATTGAAAGCCAATTCTATGAAAAAAGCTTTTTTAAAAAAAGCAGAAGCGCATATTTTGCAAAAAGGAAGTATTACAGGCCGGTTTGAATAAAACTTTTTATGACCGCAGGTAGATTGATATAGTGAGGTTAGTTATGAAATTAAAGCTATATAAAGGCCGGCCTGAAAATACAGGTGGGCGGCTGGAAAAATATATGAATCTCACATCTGGTTCTGTAAGCATTATGGGACTAATAAATGATACGAAAAATCATGTGCGTCTTCTGGTGGACGAAGATATACTTAAGAGTGAATATTTAGGCTGTCATCCCTGTGTCAATACCTCAAGTCTAAAGATTCGAACAGCGGATGTTTTTGATATTTTTCTAAAAGAAATACATCATGATAAAACGATTGTACATTTAAGTTCATAGATAAAATAATAAATGAACAAGTAATAGTATTTTTAGAAGGAGTATGCTGGTATTTTCGATGCAATAAGCATATCTGGAAGCTTGAAAAGCAATAAATAATATCTGCTGTCTGACAGCTTTACAACGAAAAATAGCTATTTCACATCATACGGGTTTAGTCCGATAAAAAAACTTCCGAAGGATAAAATAAGAATAAGCATAAAAGGGTTTATTCACTAAAATAACAAAAAACCACAGTGTTTTATAAAATCTGGAAAGGGGATTACACTATGATGACAGTCGGAAGTATTTCGGGAACAAACAATATGCAGAAGGCAGGCTTTGGAGCAAATATGCAGACAGACCCTGTAAGTAAAAGCATTCAAAATCAGATAGCGAATAAGCAGAAGGAGCTGCAGGAGCTTGCCTCTGATGATAAAATGACGCCGGAAGAAAAAATGAAGAAGCGTCAGGAAATCCAGCAGGAAATCAACACATTAAATCAGGAGTTAAGACAGCATCAAATAACGCAGAGAAAGGAACAGCAACAAAAGGCAGCTTCTGAAAATACAGCATCAGCAGAAAGTCAGAAGCCACAGTCCACACAGTCAGGAAAAAAGACCACCGGATTATCATCAGCAGGTATGCAGGCGCTTATTTCCGCAGATTCTTCTGTGAAGCAGTCAGAGGTTCAGGGCAGCGTATCTGCCCGGATGGAAGGCAGAGCCGGAGTTCTTGAGATAGAGATTAAGCAGGATTCAGGCAGAGGCGGCAGCACAGAAGAAAAACAGAAGGAGCTTGCAGAAGTTCAGCAGAAAGCACAAGAAGCAGCTTCGGCGCAGATGTCCACACTGGCTGATGCAAATCAGACGATAAAAGAAGCAGGAGAAGCAGACAGCGAAGAAATCAATAAAGATAAGACAAGTGGTAAAGATGGAATAACAAGTGAGAATAAAAATCAGAAAGTTGAGGGAGAAGATAATAATAACATAGAGGAAAATGAAAAAGGCGAAAAAGAGATATCAAAGGATGATGATGCACAACAGGTACAGCAGCTTCAATATACACCAATAGATATCCGTTTGTAAAAGCAGAAGGGGGCATACATACGTCTGCTATCCTTTGGCGGGTATCCTGATGTTAGTATATTTGTATTTTAGAAATATTATTTATAAAAAAATCCTTTGACTTTTTGTAAAAAATATGTTAAACTGTCAAATGTATAAAAATTAAATAAAAGATATAAAGTGACATAAACGACACAAGTGGTGCATTGCACATAAATCTGATTACGGAACGTATGTTTTTCATCTGTAAGAGTAGAAAGATTGCAATGACTGCTTGTGTTTTTGTTTTGTCAAAAAGGAGGAGATTTAGTATGCCTAGAAATCAAGTACAAAGAATGTTTTTTGCATTTATAACCGTATTAATCACTGTTCATGCCTATGTGTTTTACAGCTTATATGTAATCAATGGAAGCACATTGACGCAGTATGCCAGTCTGATAGACGGAACACAGGTATCGCATGTACTGCAGGCAATCCATATTTTAGGCGGTATTGAAGTATTTGGAAAGCATATACCTATCTGGGGAGTTGTATTGATTGAATTCTGTCTGGCGTATCTGCTGGAAAATGTAATGGGCAGCCCGTTTTCATTCAAGTTTGCCTGCAAATGCTTTAATCCGGAGGAGACACACCCTGTTCTTTTTGAATCTGCTATTATATGCGCGACCGTTGGGCTTATGTGTCCTGCAATGAGCTTTCTTGCAGCTATTTTGTACTATCCATACAATACGATGGATTTTAATGTTCTCACACTTTTAGCAAACTGGCTGAAACTGGTATGCTTTAATTTTCCGTTTGCTTTCTTTACACAGTTATTCTTTATTCAGCCGTTTGTACGCACAATATTTAAAATTGTGTTTCGAAAAGATATTGAGGCTCAAAAAACAGTGGAGTATGAGTAAGCCCTGAAAAATAAAATTGTAAAAAATATAACAGCTATTGTAAAAAATGACAATGGCTGTTATATTTTTTTGTCAGTAAAAATTTATATAAAGGTACCTTGACAAAATTGAAATCGCGTATTAAAATATATAAAGGTACCTAAATAATTAACAATGAAAGGAAATAGAATTACTATGAAAAAACATATAAACGAAGAAGAGAGAAAAGCCCATTATGAAGCAGCAGATAAAAATGATAAAATTATTATCAATTTTCGAGATATCCATCATACAATGCATTACCTGTATGAAGGACGGGGAAGCCAGAAACGTATTCTGATTGTTCTTCTGGAGCTTGGAACAATTACACAGCAGAAGCTTACAGAATATCTTGGTATCAAACCAGGTTCTGCAAGTGAGGTACTTGCAAAATTGGAAAAGAATCATCTGATTATGCGTACTGCAAGCACAATTGACCGTCGTACTACCGACGTAATACTTACCGAACAGGGGCGTGCCATGGCGGAAGAAGCTGCGATACAGCGAAAAAAACGGCATGAAGATATGTTTTCCTGTCTGTCGGAAGAGGAAAAAAACACTTTGCTTTCGCTGCTTGAAAAAGTGAATGCTAACTGGGAAGTACGTTATCATTGTGAAGAAGAGGATTTGCATGACAGACATCCAAGGCATTCGCATGGCAGGCATCCGGAACATCCGCACGACCATGGTGAGGACAGAAGAGAATGTGACAGAAACTGTCAAGAATGTGAGCATCCCTGCAGACGAGGAGAACATCATCACGGTCATGGACACAAAACACATTATGAAGAAAATGAGGGATAGAACAGCCTATGTGGAAATATATCAAAAAATATTTAATTTTTGCCATTTTTGCTGCTTTGTTTATGATTGGTGAGGTCATGATGGATTTGATACAGCCGGGAATTATGAGCAGAATTGTAGATGACGGTGTACTTGGAGTGAATACCGGTGGCGCAGGCAATTTAACTTTAATATGGAATTTGGGGTTTCAGATGATTGTGCTTGTACTGTTCGGGGGCTTCTGCGGCTCCATGAACAATGTATTTGTACATATGTCTGGACAAAATATCGGCAATGAGATACGCAAGGACTGTTTCCGTAATATTATGACATTTTCTTTTCCACAGCTTGACAGCTTTGGGACTGGTTCAATTGTAACAAGAGTGACCAATGATATTACGCAGGTGCAGAATTTTGTATCTCAGTTTGTGCGGGGGATGATTCGAACAATTCTTTTAACCTTTGGAAGCATGTATTTTATGTTTCGCTTGAATTTTACCTTCGGGCTGATTGTGCTGTGTGCCTTTCCATTTGTTGTGGGGTGTTTGGTATTCTGCCTGTCAAAAGTCAATCCATTGTTTTCAAAATTGCAGGCGCAGCTTGATGCCATCAATGAAATTATGCAGGAGGATATTTCCGGTATACGCATTATTAAGGCCTGCGTTCGGGAAATTTATGAAAAACTGCGTTTCGGCAAGGCAAATGATGAGCTGATAAAAACACAGCTAAGGATACTGGTCATTTTTGCTTTTATGAATCTGGTTATCAATGCATTAATGTATCTTGTGGTAGCTGTGATACTGTTTGCCGGTTCTTATAAGGTAGACAGCGGCATGGTAACACCCGGTTCTGTAATGGCGGCAGTTACTTATACGACGCAGCTTTTAAACGGAATTCTAATGCTTGTTATGTTGTTTCAGAATATTTCAAGAGGGTATGCTTCATGGAAGCGGGTAAAAGAGGTGCTGAACAGTACATCAACATTAAAAGACGGAACTTTTGACAAAAATACAAAATCCAGGGGAATAATTGAATTTAGAGATGTTTGCTTTTCTTATCCAGATTCTTCAAAGACTGTCCTTGAGCATATTAATCTGACAGTGCAACAGGGTGAAACTGTCGCAGTTATGGGCGCTACCGGATGTGGAAAAAGCTCACTTGTAAATCTGATTCCACGTTTTTATGATGTAACTTCCGGCATGATTTTGGTTGACGGTGTAGATGTGAAGGAATACAAACAGAAGGCTCTGCGTGAAAAGATTGCCATTACTCTGCAAAAAAGCGAGCTGTTCAGTACAAAAATTCGGGAAAATATTTTGTGGGGAAAGATAGATGCAGATGATAAAGCTATAAAGTACGCTGCGAATATTGCGCAGGCAGACGATTTTATATCTTCCACAGCCGAAGGATATCACACGCTTGTCGCAGAACGGGGAATGAGTCTGTCGGGAGGTCAGAAGCAGCGTATTTCAATCGCAAGAGCAGTTTTAAAACCCGCTGAAATACTGATTTTTGACGATTCTACCAGTGCGTTAGATTTGAAAACAGAGGCAGATTTATATGAGGCATTGCAGAAATCTCATCCGGACAGTACAAAAATAATTGTAGCACAGCGTATCGCATCAGTGCGTCGGGCTGACAGAATCGTTGTTCTGGATAATGGCCGGATTGCCGCTGTTGGTACTCATAAGGAGCTTCAGAAAAATTGCCCGATTTATCAGGATATTTGTCATTCTCAGATTGGAGAGGAGGAATAAAATATGGCTGAAGAAAAAGAACAAAAACAGGCAGAACGCAATATTCCGGGTATGATGAACCGGGGGCAGCGGTTTGCCGAAGTGCAGCATGCCGAAAATATTAAAGGTACGCTGAAGCGCATTAGTGTCTATTTTATAAAGGAAAAAGCCATGGTACTTGGAATGCTGGCGATTGTTATCTTTGGAACATTATGCGGCGTGCTTGCGCCCAGCCTGCAAAGCGGCGTGATTGATATTATTGCAAAAAGCAGGGCTGGAAATCTCATTATGATGATTGTTTTTATGTCGGCCGTCTATCTGCTTTACAGCGTCGGTCAGCTGTTGCAGGGACTGGTCAGCGCAAGGCTTAGCCAGCGTATTGTTCAACAGATGAGAGAGGAGTTTTTTGGGAAACTGATGGATTTGCCTGTCCGATATCTGGATACACATTCCCATGGTGATGTGATGAGCCGTATGACCAATGATATCGAGAATATTTCAACAACGGTGTCACAGTCTCTTCCATCGCTGTTTTCGGGAGTTCTGACGATTATTGGCACGGTGTCTATTATGCTGTGGTATTGCTGGCAGCTGGCGCTTCTCAGCTTTGCGACTGTTTTTCTGACTGTATTTGTGACAAAGGTTCTCTCAAAAAGAGTAAGAAAGTTTTCGCGCAGACGTCAGATGCTGCTTGGCCAGTTAAATGGTACTGTGGAGGAGATGGTGTCGGGATATCATACAGTGGTAGCCTATAATCATCAGGATATTACAGCAGATGAATTTTGCAAAACCTCGGATTTACTTACAAGAGCCGGAATTAAAACGGATATTTTCAGCGGTGTCATGGGTCCGATTATGAACTGTATTGGAAATATCGGCTTTGTGATTATTGCCGCTTTTGGTGGATATTTCTCTTTAAAAGGTCTGATTTCAGTAGGTGTAATTTCTGCATTTATTGTCTATGCCAAGCAGTTCAGTCGTCCGATTAACGAGATTGCGCAGGTTTATGGTCAGCTTCAGACAGCGGTTGCCGGCGCAGAGCGTGTATTTATGGTACTTGATGAGGAAATTGAGGATAAAAAGGGCGAGGTTCTGGAGAAGACGGATAACGCGGCGGTTACATTTAAAAATGTACAGTTTTCTTATGAACCGGGGCATACAGTTTTGCATGATTTCACACTGACAGTTCCCTCTGGAAAAAAGGTGGCGCTTGTTGGCGCGACAGGAAGCGGAAAAACTACGGTTGTCAATCTGCTTATGCGGTTTTATGATATTGACAGCGGAGAGATTTTCGTGAATCATCAAAATCTTAAAGATATTTCGAGAGATGATATGCGAAAAAATACCGCTATTGTATTACAGGATACGGTTTTATTTTCAGATACAATAAAAAATAATCTGAAATATGGCAGAGAAGAAGCAGGAATTGATGAAATTAAAGCGGCCGCAGATATGAGCCGATGTAAAGAAATGATTGAAATGCTGCCGCAGGGTTATGAAACTGTGCTGACAGGTTCTGGGGAAAATATCAGTCAGGGGCAGCGGCAGCTTCTTGCGATTGCACGTGCTTTTGTTGCAAATCCCAAAATACTTATTTTAGATGAAGCAACTTCAAATGTAGATACCCGCACAGAAAAAGCAATTCAGGATGCTATGCATCTGGTTATGCAGAATCGTACCAGTATTGTGATTGCACATCGTCTGTCAACCATTCGGGATGCAGACATCATTGTTGTTATGGACCATGGAAAAATTGTAGAAAGCGGAGCCCATGATACGCTGCTTTCACAAAAAGGAAAGTATTATGAACTGTATATGACACAATATGCAGGAATGGCTATATGACAAATACACATGTTGATTCTGAAAAACAGTGTATTTTTATGGGTAAAATATAAGGTATAAATATTACAATTTTGGCAAAAATATATAAAACTGCCAAAACTGTAATATTTTTTGTTTTACAGAAAATTGCTTCATCTCTTTTGTCATGTAGCTTTTATAAAAGATATTGTTCAACAAAGTATTAGGAAGGTTTTACAAAATTTTTTTATTCATATGAAAATTTTTCCGATATTAATTTTTTATTTTTATTGCATTTTCATTTCTCCACTGTCTTGGTGAAATTCTGTATACATTTTTAAATGCTCTTGAGAAATGAAGCTGATTCGGATATCCCACCGCCTGTCCGATATCATTGATTGACAGCTTTGTAAGCTTTAAAAGCTCTGCGGCTTTGGTCATACGGTAGGAAATTAAAAATTCCTGCGGAGATTTTCCCATATTTTCATGAAAAATTTTCCCGAAGTAACTTCGGTTTAAACCACAGGAAGCAGCGATATTTTCCACAGAAATATCATTCTGAAAATTTTGTTCAATAAATGAAATTGCTTCCTTAATATAAAAATCTCTCAGCCTGTTTCCGCTGTAAAGAGGTGTGGAGGTAGAAGAACGGACCAGACTGTCAATAAATAAATACAAATGCCCAATCAGATGAAACGGGGATTCTTCTTTATGGTTTACAATATATAACATTTCTGATTTCATCTCCGCAGCAATATCCTTGTAACGCGCTCTGTAAACCGGATGGTCAGGACTGAGGCCTGCCAGTGTAATCATTTCCTTCGCACGGAGTCCGTCAAATTCAAGCCAGACATATTCCCATGGTATTTTATGGTCTGAAATATAGGTGCATATCTGATGAGGAAAAATAAGAAATCCCTGTCCGCTTTTTATCTGATAAGTAACATCTTCCTTTTTATTATTTGCAGCAGTCAAAGTTCCTGTACCGGAAATCACATAATGAAATAAATAGTGGTTTCGGGCAGCAGGCCCAAAAGAATGTGAAGGGTCGCACTGTTCCCAGCCAAACTGATATAAGCCCATATCAATAAAATTTTCACTTGGAAATACAGAAAAGATTACTTCACTCATAGAAAGCACCTCCGATAACAATCTGTTTTTTTCATTATATACCAAAATGCTTGCTGACTTCAAGTAAATAATAAAAAAGCAGCATAATGATATAAAATATAAAGAATAGTGCTATTTTAGACAGCATAAAGGCATGTTATAATAAATTTATTAAAAAATAGAAGGAGGAAATACCATGAAGCAAAGACATCAAAGATACTTTTTGCTGACTGCGTGCTGCATGATATCAGCGCTGGCTGTGGGAGGTTGTAAAAAATCTTCCAATGACGGGGTAACAGAGATTGAAATCGTACAGTACAAACCGGAAGCGGCAGGATATTTTAAGGCTCTGGAGGAAGAATTCAATGCCGCTCATCAGGACATTCATCTTACCATCAGTTCGCCAAATGATGCAATGACAATCTTAAAAACCAGATTTATTCGGGAGGATTATCCGGATATTATAGGAATTGGAGGAGATATCAACTATTCTTATTTCGTCGATGCGGAAATTCTGGCAGATGTTTCAGATTATAAAGGAATTTCTGAGATTAAGCAGGCTTATATTGATATTGATGAAGCTCTGGAACTGGTTCCGGTAGACGGCATATATGCTGTACCTTATGCAGCGAATGCTGCCGGTATTCTTTACAATAAGGATTTGTTTCAGGAGCATGGATGGGAAATACCTGAAAACTGGGAGGAACTTATGACATTATGCCAAGAGATTCAGTCAGAAGGAATCCTGCCGTTTTATTTCGGATTTAAAGATATATGGACGTGTCTGGCGCCGTGGAATGCCATAGCGGTTGATTTGGCTCCCGCAGATACCGCAAAACAGGTAAATCGGGGTAATACTACATTTTCAGCAGAATATCGTGAGCTGTCAGAAAAATATTTGGAACTTTTAAAGTATGGTCCGGATGACCCGTTTGCATATGGATACAATGATGCCTGTACTGCTTTTGCCAGAGGACAATCAGCAATGTATACAATCGGAAGTTATGCGATTCCGCAGATTCTGTCAGTAAATCCGAATCTGAATCTGGATTCTTTTGTAATGCCAGCAAACAGTGATAAAGCTGCCAATACATTAAATTCGGGAATTGACCTTCAGTTTTGTGTCACTGCGGACTGCAAAAATAAAGAAGCAGCCTATGAGGTACTAGATTTTCTTTATGAAGATAAAAATATCCAGAAATATATCGATGCCCAGAATTCAATTCCATGCAAAGAGGGAGATTTTAAGCTTGCTTCTGTACTTGATGGAATGAAGGAATATATTGAAACAGAAAATATGTCCGATTTTCAGGACCACTATTATCCTTCCGAAATGGCAGTCGATGCGCAGCTTCAGACTTTTTTGATTCAAAAGGATGTCGATGCATTTTTAAAGAAGTTTGATAAGGACTGGAAACGTTATAACAGGGATATTATCCGTATGGTACAGGAGTATGAAGCTAAAAATACAGAAAAATAAAAGGAGAGATTAATATGAAGAATGAGAGAAAAAGAACATTTTTATTGATTACCATTCCAATTCTGGCATTGTTTGTCTGCTTTAATACAATACCGCTAATTCGCGGCGTGATTTACAGCTTTACAAATTTTAAAGGATTTGGTAATTATGACTGGGTTGGACTGCGCAATTATCTGGATTTATTTACAGATATAAGAGTTGGAAAATCTTACTGGTTTACATTTAAGCTGGCAGTTGTGACAACAATTGTGGTAAATGTCATAAGTCTTTTGCTGGCATTGGCTTTAAACAGCAAAATAAGGGCAAAAAGCTTTTTCCGCGGAGCTTATTTTCTGCCGAATATATTAGGAGCACTGGTAGTTGGGTATATCTTTAATTACTTTTTTACATACATTCTTCCGGCGCTCGGAGAAATGGTTGGAATCGATGCTCTGAAATCAAGTATTTTGTCAAATCCGAACACCGCATGGCTTGGAATTATGATTGTCTGTGCATGGCAGGCGATTGCTATGAATACGATTATTTATATTTCAGGATTGCAGACTGTTCCAGAGGATGTATATGAGGCTGGCAATATTGACGGCGCAACTGGCTGGAAAAAATTTCGTCACCTTACTTTTCCTCTGATTATTCCGTTTTTCTCTATTAATATGGTACTCTGCATGAAAAACTTTCTGATGGCATTTGACCAGATTATGGCGCTGACCAAAGGCGGTCCCGCTCAGAGTACAGAATCTATTTCCTATCTGATTTATAACAATGGTATGTCAGGCGGACAGTTTGGATTCCAGAGTGCAAATGCAGTTGTGTTCTTTATTGTGATTGTCATTATTTCTGTGACACAGATGAAAATAACAAGTTCAAAGGAGGAGCAGCTATGATAAAAGTAAAGGAAAAAGCAAACTGGCCGGTTATGATTTTTTTGATTCTTGGATTATCAGCAATCGCATTTCCATTATATATGACGATTACCATTGCATTTAAGCAGCCTTCCGAGATGACAAACAGCATCAGCGGTATTTTGTCGCTGCCAAAGGCATGGAGTTTTGAGAATTTTAGAGAAGCAATGAAGGTAACGGATTTCTGGCATTCTTTGAGAAACAGTCTGCTTATCACTGTGATTTCCGTAGTGTTATCTATTCTGATTCATTCTCTGATGGGATATACACTCGGAAGAAACAGGGCAAAGAATAAATTTTATAATTTTGTTTATCTGTTTATTGTCAGCGGAATGTTTGTACCGTTTGCAATACTGATGATGCCACTTGCAAAGCAGACAGCAGAAATCGGGCTGGCGAACTGGTTTGGTGTAGTGATACTATATGTTGTTTTTTATATGCCAATGAATATCCTTTTATATTCCGGCTATCTGGTAAATATTCCAATGGCACTGGAGGAAGCGGCAAGAGTTGATGGTGCATCTACATGGACTACCTACTGGAAAATTATTTTTCCGATTATGAAACCCATGCATGCGACTGTTGCGGTTTTAACAGCATTGTCGGTATGGAATGACGTAATGACTCCGCTTGTAATTATGGCGGGTTCGGACCAGAATACACTGCCTCTGGCACAGCTAAATTTCCAGTCGCAGTTTGGAACAAACTATAATCTGGCTTTTGCTTCTTATCTGTTATCGCTGATTCCGATTCTTATTTTCTATGTGATTTGTCAAAAGCAGATTTTAAATGGTGTTGTAAATGGAGCTGTAAAGTAAGAAGAAATAAAAACAGAATATTAATTTAAAACAGGAAAATAAAAACAGGAAAGTTATATAAAAAATTATACAGGAGGAAATGATTATGTCAATCACCTATAATCAGGAAAATCATATTTTTACATTAAATACAAAGCATTCAACCTATCAGATGAAAGTAGATAACTTCGGTATTCTTCTGCATTTGTATTATGGAGTAAAAATATCTGGCAGTGCAGATTATTTACTGACCTGTTATGACAGAGGATTTTCAGGAAATTTATATGATATGGGGAACACCAGAATTTATTCCATGGATGTACAGCCACAAGAATATCCGGTTCTTGGAGTAGGAGATTACAGAAACAGTGCTTTGGTTATTCGCAATGCAGATGGTTCAGAGTGCTGTGACCTCCGCTATGTGAACCATGAAATAAAAAAAGGAAAATACAGTCTTTCAGGTCTTCCGGCAGTATATGCAAAAGAAGAGGAAGCAGAAACGCTTAGGATTGTTCTGGAGGATTCCATAAGCAGCGTACAGGTACAGCTTTTCTTTGGAGTGCTGGAAAGCGAAGATATTATTACAAGAAGTGCCAAGATTCTTAATCTGGGAGCAGATACCATTACAGTGGAGAAGGCGGCATCTGCCTGTCTGGATTATATTTCCGGCGATTACGACCTTATTACTTTTTACGGAAGACATGCAATGGAGCGCAATTTTCAGCGGGCAGAAATTTTGCATGGAAGTACAGTGATTGGAAGTCGCAGAGGGACTTCCAGCCATCAGTACAATCCGGCGGTAATTATTACAGATAAAAATACAACTGAAGATTTTGGAAACTGTTATGGTATGCTGTTTGTGTACAGCGGCAGTTTTATGTGTGAGGCGGAAAAAGACCAGTTTGGACAGACGAGAGTTTTGATGGGACTTCAAAGTGATTTGTTTCATTATCCGCTTTCAGAAAATGAGGCTCTGACAGTTCCTGAAACTGTTTTAAGTTTTTCCAGCAGCGGTTTTGGTGAATTATCCAGACAGTATCATCACTGTATCCGTGAACATATATGCAGAGGAAATTATGCGCATAAGTTTCGGCCGGTTTTGGTTAACAGTTGGGAAACCGCCTATTTTGATTTTGACGGGGATGCAATCTGCGGGCTGGCAGAGGATGCGGTAGAACTTGGGATAGACATGGTGGTTATGGATGATGGATGGTTTGGAAAGCGCAATGACGATAACAGCGGTCTTGGTGATTGGCAGGTAAATGAACAGAAACTTGGCTGTACCTTGGGTGAACTGATTCAGAGAGTAAATAAAAACGGGGTAAAATTTGGCATCTGGATTGAACCGGAAATGGTTTCGGAGGACAGTGATTTGTATCGAAAGCATCCGGACTGGGCAATGCATATTCTGGGAAGAAAGCCGATTCGAGGAAGAAATCAGCTTGTGTTGGATTTTTCCAGACAGGAGGTGCGGGATGCTGTTTTTGAAAGTATTTGTAATGTATTGAATCAGGGAAATATTGAATATGTAAAATGGGATATGAACCGCAGTCTTTCTGATATATATTCCATGGAATATGCACAGGGCAGGGTGACATATGAATATATGCTTGGCGTATATGATTTTCTGGAAAAATTAACACAAAAGTATCCAAACATTCTAATCGAAGGATGCAGTGGAGGCGGAGGTAGATTTGATGCAGGTATGCTTTATTATACGCCGCAGATTTGGTGCAGTGACAATACAGATGCATTAGACAGATTACAGATTCAATATGGAACATCCTTTTTTTATCCTGCCTGCACCATGGCTTCACATGTGTCGGCAGTGCCGAATCATCAGACAGGACGGACCATAAGCCTTCAGACAAGAGGCGTGGTGGCAATGGCGGGAATGTTTGGTTATGAGCTTGATACGAGAAAACTGAATGAAGAAGAGAAAGAGGAAGTAAAAGAGCAAATCAGGCAATATAAGAAACATCAGGAGCTGATTCAAAACGGGAATTATTATCGCCTGTCCAATCCATTCTGTGATACATACGCAGCATGGTCTTTTGTTTCAAAAAACAGAGAGCAGGTTTTATTGAATGCAGTTATACTTGAAAATCATGGAAATATGCCTGTCAGCTATGTAAAGTTAAAAGGATTAATCGAGGATGCTGTATATGAGGACATTCAGACGGGAAAGTGTTATTACGGTTCTGCATTAATGCACGCAGGGATTCCACTTCCGATAGAGCTTGTCGAATATCCGGCATATCAGATTGAATTAAGAAAAAAGTGAAATGATTTGACATTTTCTTATAATCCATGTATATTTTTATAGGAAATTGCTTTATATTCCAATAACACAGCTCTTACAGAGCGGCTATTTATAAACAAAGTACAAGAAGATTTTTACAAGCTTGTGCTAAAGGCATTTTGTTTTAAAGAGAAATTGTGAAAATACAGGAGGTTGAATTTTGAAAGAAAAGACAGAGGAACAGGATCTTATTTACTTGAATCGTCTTGCCAGACATCATGATGAATTGCGCTGGCTTTATATGGAGCTGTATGATAATAGCTCCATGTTCGCAGAATTGTGTGAGAATCTGCATTATTTTTATAACGAGAGAAAAGAAGTATTAAAAAAACGGGATTTTTATCGTGAAGAGAAGCCTGACTGGTATAAAGAAAATGACATGCTTGGAATGATGCTTTATATTGACAATTTTGCAGGCAATATTTCAGGTGTGGAAGAAAAGCTGGGTTATATCGAGACTTGTAATGTAAATTATATTCACCTTATGCCGTTTCTTGAGACGCCTGAAGGGCGGTCAGACGGGGGATATGCAGTGTCGGATTTTCGAAAGGTTCAGGAAAGGCTTGGCACAATGGAGGAACTGGAACATCTGACCGAATCTTGCCATAAAAGAAATATGAATGTCTGTATAGATTTTGTAATGAATCATACTTCGGAGGAGCATGAATGGGCAAAAAAGGCACGTGCCGGTGACGGTGAATATATGAGTCGATATTTCTTTTATGATAATGCCGCTATTCCTGAAATGTATGAAACAACGGTACCACAGGTGTTTCCGACAACAGCGCCGGGGAATTTTACATGGCTTCCGGACGCAGGACATTATGTAATGACATCTTTTTATCCATATCAGTGGGATTTGAATTATAAAAATCCGCGTGTATTTAATGAAATGATGTATAATTTTCTGTATCTGGCAAACCGCGGAATTGATATTATCCGTATCGATGCAGTGCCATATATCTGGAAAGAATTAAATACACAGTGCAGGAATTTGAAACAGGTGCATACAATTGTAAGAATGATGCGCATGATTAGTGAGATTGTCTGTCCGGGTGTGCTGCTGCTTGGTGAGGTGGTAATGGAGCCGGAAAAGGTAGTTCCTTATTTTGGTACGGTGGAAAAACCGGAATGTCATATGCTTTATAATGTGACAACAATGGCAACTACATGGCATACAGTGGCTACCCGTGATGTAAGTCTTTTAAAGAAGCAGCTTGATATTGTAAATCATCTGCCAAAAGAATATGTATTTTTAAACTATCTGCGGTGCCATGATGATATCGGCTGGGGACTGGATTATGATACACTGCTTTGTGAAGGAATAGAGGAACGTTCTCATAAGCAATATCTGAACCGTTATTTTCAGGGATTGGAAGGAGAAAGCAGAAGCAGAGGAGAGTTGTATAATGCGGACCCTGTGACGGGAGATGCCCGTTTCTGTGGAACAACAGCATCCATGTGCGGAATTGAAAAAGCGAGATTTGAGCAGAATGAAGAAGATATGGAAAGAGCGGTCAGACTGGATGTGATGCTTCATGCATATATGTTTATGCAATCAGGGATTCCTGTGCTTTACAGCGGGGATGAGGTTGGACAGGTAAATGATTACAGTTATAAAGAGAACAGTAGAAAAGCAGATGATTCCCGCTATATTCACCGTGGAGCTTTTAACTGGAAGCTGGCAAAACAGATTGAGGATAAAACCAGTGTGTCAGGGCAGATTTTTCACAGTCTGGGGCAGCTTGAAAAAATCAGAAAGTCGGAAAAGGTGTTTGTCTGTCAGGCAGATACATGGACAGTGGATACCTCTGATAAGAGTGTGTTATGTATTGGAAGATATTATGAAGGAGAAAGTATTTTTGGAATATTTAATTTCAGTGAATCTAATAAAACGATCTGTATTGAGGGTAAAAATGAAAGATATACAGATATGATATCAGGCGAAAGAATAAAGCTGTCTGATGTACAAATTCCAGCTTTTGGATTCTTATATCTAAAAAAAATGGGATATAAATCAAATAACTGTTGCAAGAATATCTAGACACAAAGTAAAAAATATGCTAAAATGAATAAATTTAAAAGTGTATTGTTTTTATCTGCTGTAAAAATATCTATATAATTATATAAGATACCTTATATATAAGGTAAGTTATATATAAGATATAAAGGTAAGTTATATAAGGTAAGCTATATACAAAGTGGGCTATATGCAAGGTAAATTATAGGATTGATTCGGCAGATGAAGCAATCTATAAAAAATTTATTTTCCTATGGAGGAGGATTTATGAAGTGTCTTGTAAATAAAAAACTTGCTACGCGTATAGGTATTATTACTACAGTGATTACTTTGGTAGGAATGTCGCTACTTTGGATAATTGTATCCACCAATACTGCTTCTATGGTTAAAAGTAATATTACCAATCAAATGACTGACGCTGTGGAATCCAGAGCTGCTATTATTAATGAGTATGTAACATCTGCAGAAGAATATATGACTGCCTTTGCTTTGGGCGATGAAGTTCGAGAGCTTCTTTTGAATCCTGAAGATTTGACAGTGTTAGAAGAAGCTCAACAGTATACTGAGGAGTTTGCTTCTGTGAAAGGTATTTTTGAAGGATTGTATATTGCTACTCCAGATACGCATGTTCTTACACATACTTCCAAGGAAGCCATTGGAATGGTTACACGTACAGGTGAATCATTGGATACATTTCAAAATACTATTTTGGCTCAGCAGCAGTTGACAAATCTTGGAATTATGAAATCACCTGGAACTGGCAGTATGATTCTTTCTATGTATTATCCTATTTTTGAAGACAATACTTGTATTGGATATGTGGGAGCTGGCGTGTATGCCAGCCATTTGATGGATGCACTGTTGAATCTGGATATAAAAGGATTGCCAGACAGTGAATATGTATTTTTAAATGTAGAAACTGGCGTATACCTTTATCATCAGGATGAATCACTTTTAAATACTCAAACTACTGACAGTGGATATAAGGACATTATTCAACGGATTCAGGCAGATGGCAGTATTGAGGCAAGTACATATTCCTATCAAGACGAAGAGGGAGTCAACCAGTTAGTTGTTTATAAATATTTGAAGGACCGTGGCTGGGTATTTATGGTTCGGGACAGTGCTACAGAGGTCTACAGTTCTGTGATAAAAGTACGTGTTGTAGTTGGCTTATTATGTGCTGCTATGGCGGTTACAATTATATTTATTACCCTTATCATTTTGTATCGGGAAGGCAAGAAACTTATGGTGGTAGAACATGCCATAGCACATTTAGGTGATTTGAATCTTTCCGCTGATAAGGATTTGGAAATTTTTTATGGTAGGTCAGATGAGATTGGCATGATTGCCCAAACAACGCACCATGTGTGTGTCTGCTTACGAAAGACCATTAATGATGTGGCACGGATTTTAGAGGAAATGGCAGCTGGTAATCTTACAGTAGATGTTACAAAGAATGAATCGTATTATATTGGTGATTTTAAGGTTTTATCAGGAAGTCTAAAATCTATTCATGCAAATCTTAAGGGAGTAATTCGTGACATTTCCAATGTGGCAAATCAGGTTGACACAAGTGCAAATCAGGTATCGATGGGAGCTCAGGCATTGTTTCAGGGTACAAGAGAACAGGCAGAATCTGTTGATGGACTTGTATCAAATATGACTACGATTACTTCACAAATTCAAAACAGCGCTGTGCGTTGTGGCAATGCCAGTAATCTGGTAGATAAAGCTACAGGTTATGCAGCCGAGGCGGATACAAAAATGGAACAGCTGATTATATCTACAAAAAATATTGATAAATCTTCTGCTCAGATTGTAAGCATTATTAAAACAATTGAAGACATTGCTTTTCAGACCAATATTTTGGCATTAAATGCTTCTGTGGAAGCAGCACGTGTTGGTGAAGCAGGAAAAGGGTTCTCTGTAGTGGCAGATGAAGTTCAAAATCTAGCGACAAGGTCTTCTGAAGCTGTTCAAAATACAAATACTCTTATCGAACAGTCCATTAAGGATGTAAAAACGGGGACAGAATCCACCAACCTTGTTGTTTCTGCAATGCAGGTAATTAATGATTGTATTCAATCTATTAAACTACTGATGGATGAAATAGAAACTGCCAGTGTTGAGCAATCACAAATGATTGTTTTGATAGAAAATAGAATTAAAGAAATTTCTGAAGTAGTGCAGGCAAATTCCAGTGCTGCAGAAGAAAGCGCTGAAGTCTCAAAGGGATTGTCTGAGCAGGCGCGTACTTTAAACAGCTTAATTAGCCGATTTCATATTATGTAAGTACAAAAAGATTTATTAATTGGGAAAATAGAGAAGAATTATCTGTAAAACAAAAGCTGGTCAGTAAAAAGATATTAATATCTGTTTGATTGGCTTTTTTTGTTTTACAAAAGAGTATCTTTATATATGGAAAAACATATCTTATAGTGAAATTTCAAAGAGAAAATAATTGAACTTATCCGCTTTTTATGATATAATGTCTTCAAACAAAGTTTGGTGACTTACGCATGCATCCGCGTGCTTCATTATGGTATAATAATCAATAATATTATGCGTGTCAGGAAAGTGAAAATGTGACAGGCATAAAGTTTTTTATTATAATAAATATAGGAGGAATAATGTATGCAACTGGAAATTTTAAAAAACGAAGAGAAAAAAATGAATTTTATTATGTTTCTTTTTCTGGTAATTATACCCTGTATTGCAGTAGGCTATGTACTGCTATTTAATAATGGGTCGTCAAGAGATATGATTGTTCTTTTTATGGTGGGAGCCAGTCTTTTGGTCAAACTATTTGAAAAATTATTAGGAAAATATGCAAAGTATCTTTATATTTCCATATTGCCCATATTTGGGACAGTGACAATTGTACTGGGTAATCCTGGTTCCTTTGGAGCAATGGCTGAAGCTTATTTTCTTGTACTATTTCTTGCCATTCCCTATTATGATTTAACTATGGTTATAGTGTGTACAATAGTTACAATTATACCAAACATAGTTGCAATGTTTATCTTTCAGGAGGCATATCTGGCAATGTATACACTCTCAATCTGGATTTTTGTGTGGATGGTGTATATTTTGGCAGCTCTTGTAGCAGCATTTATTATTCAAAGGGCACGTTCTCTGTTTCTTGATGTAGAGCAAAAGGAGCAAAAAATGGAGGGCCTGCTTTCCAATGTCAGCAATGCATTTAAGGGCTTGGAAACTTCTTCTAACGAAATTTATGATTCTTTATATAATTTTGAAGCAAATACTGCAGAGATTGTTTCGTCAACCAGTCAGATAGCTGACAGTGCAGATATACAGATTGAGCAGGTAAAAGGCAGCCTTGATATTTTTAATGATTTGAACGATAAGATTGAAAGTTCTGAAAAGCGGTTGGAAGAGACCGTTGGCAATATTATGCAGCTAAAGAAAAAGAATGACGAAGGAATTCAGTCAATTAGAGAATTATCAAATAAATTCAGTGAGAATATAAAATCTACACAGGTAGCATCCGAAGGAGTAACTTCATTAGTTCAGAAATCCAATTCTATTGGTGAGATTATAGAAAGTATTGGTCAGATTGCACAACAGACAAATCTTCTTGCTTTAAATGCAGCAATAGAAGCCGCAAGAGCTGGCGAGGCTGGTAAAGGATTTGCTGTGGTGGCAGATGAGATTAATACACTGTCTGGTGAATCTGCTGCTGCAACTCAGAAAATTGACGTGATTTTAAAGGATGTGGTTTCTACTGTCAATCAGGTCAATCAGGTTATGGATAATAATGGCGTGATTGTAAGACAATCCAATGAAAAACTGGATGACACAGTTAAAATTTTTGAAACTATACTGAAATCCTCTGAAGAGGTTATGGTTGTAATTGATATGTTAAAGAAAGAGCTTTTGGATATTGTGGATATCAAAGAGCGTCTATCAGAGGCAATGGAGCAGGTAGAACATATTTCGAGAGATTCTGTAGAGAGTACAGCAGAGATTAGCGAATCAACACAAAAACAGGCAGCAGGTGTTGAAAATATTTTGAAATCCATGAAGAATGTTCAGGCTGGCATTGAACAGCTTTCCGATGTATTAAGTACAAAAGTAGAAGTATAATTGCTTTTGGTATTTTGTTTATAGAAGAATTATATATGGATGCAGAAAATTTATTTCTGCATCCATTTTTGTACTTTTCATAAGACTATTCAGAAATAACAGCTATCCATTTTTTACAGATTATTCAAATAGTGTTGTAAATTATCAGCTAATTTGCCAATATGAATTCCGTCTACAAAAGAATGATGAACCTGAACAGAGAAAGGAATCAGTATTTTCCCGTCTTTTTCATAATATTTTCCCCAATCAAATAATGGTGTGGCATTATCTTTATTTCCAGAATCCGTATGAGAAATACGCGTATAAGTAACCTAGGGAAAAGCGGAAAATTGAAATATGTCATTCCCTAATGGACCTGTAAAGTATTCCTTTTGAGTCTGTTCTTTTTCACGGGCTAAAGCAACATATTCTTCCATTGTATCTGTCATTTCAACATGAACAACTTTAAATAATTCAGTTTCTTTGTTTAAATAAGTAAATGCTGTATTGATTTTATCAAATATCACCGGATTGCCATTGACAAACCTGTATCGAAATTCTTTCATCTGATTTGCGCATTTAGAAACTGCAAATACAAATGAAAAGGTAAATGAATAATTCTGTTTTTTTATCACTTTCAGAAAATGTGTAATATCTAATTCAAAAGTAACACAATATTGCGGCTGAACGCTGTTTCTGAAAATCTGATAATGCAGTGTTCTATCCCACTGGGTGAAATCAATTTTTTTCATTCAATAAAACCTCCTGATTATTTTTGAGCATATACTTTGATTCTGCGAAAAGTTTCAAAATAAGTATTGTTTGACTGATGAGTTCTTTTCAGCATTTCTTCAATTACTTCCTGACGAAATTCTTCTTTTATTTCATAGGGAATATATTTGATAAATGGTACAATACAGGGCTGGTCTATCCATTTTATCATTTCAGAAGCAGTAGAAAAATATCTGTCTCTGTTTACCTCTGTAATTGTATAAGCAGAAAATCCGACTGCCGAAATCAATTTTTCATACTGTGATTTTGACGGCATAAACCACGGCCATTCAAAATTTTTAAAATATTTTTTATATTTGTTTTCTGATATTTTTTTCTGAATGACATCAATAAAATAAAAACAATTACCAAAACCGCCAAAATCCCACAATATTATTCCATGAGTTTTTAATGCTCTGTATATATTTTTTAAAAGCTGTTTATGGTCTTTTACCCAATGTAAAGCTGCATTTGAAAAAATAAAATCAAATTCATTTTCAAAATTTATCTCATTAATATTCATATGTATAAAATCAAGATTATTTTTACAAAGCATTTTTGCTGTTTCAATCATGTTTATCGAGGCATCTATTCCCAATGCGTTTCCATATGGTACAAGAAATGATAATTGTTCTGTTAAAATACCATCGCCGCACCCTAAATCCAGCACAGTTTCATTTCCTTTAAATGATAATTCAGAAATTAATTCCTTGCCCCATTCTTTTTGATGCTTGGAAGCTAGCTTGTATTTTTTTCCATCAAATTCAATGTCCATAATAAAACCTCCTTAAATTATCAAGTTTTTTGTTCTTATTGAAGTATAATTCTTCTTTTGATATAATTCAAATATATGTTTTTTATAAAATCTATAAATTTAATTTATATGGAGGAAATATGGATACTTTTGATAACCTGACAAAATATAAAATTTTTCTTTCTGTTGCGGAAAATAAAAGCATATCAAAGGCGGCTGTACAGCTTTATATTTCTCAGCCGGCAGTAAGCATTACAATAAAAAAGCTGGAAGAAAATCTGAATACTACACTTTTTATTCGAAAACCAAAAGGAGTTGAGCTTACAGAAAAAGGAAAATTATTATACGACAGTGTAAAAAAATCGCTTAATATGCTTTCAGACACAGAAAGAAGTCTTAGATTTCCACATTATACGGGATATTTACGCATCGCTTCGAGCAATGTATTGTGCAAACATTTTCTGATGCCTTATTTAAAAGCATTTTCAAATCTATATCCTGATACAGATTTGGCTATTACCTGCACATCTTCAGCAGAAGCCTGTTCCATGATTGAAGAATGCAGGATTGATTTAGCTCTGGTAGTAAAACCGGAAAATTTGGGAAGGTTAATATATCATTCTCTGGGAGTGATTGAATATATTTTTGTCTGTACACAGGCATATAGAGAAAAATTAAATTGTAAAAATGATAAAGTATTTGATTATGCAAATATTATGCTTCTGGATAAAGATAATGTATCACGTAAACATATAAATAATTATTATGCAAAAAATAATATTATTCCATTTCATATTCTTGAAGTAAATGAAATGGATATGCTGATTGAATTTGCCAAAATGGGAATCGGAATTTCCTGTGTTGTAAAACAATTTGTAGAGGATGAATTAAAAAGCGGTGTACTTATTGAGATAGATTTGTCAAATCCTGTTCCATCACGCGAAATTGGATTTTTGTATAATGATATTCAACCGTTTAATGAGAATATTTTGAAATTTGTAAATGTGGAGTTTTAAATTTTTTTACTGTCGCAGGTATATATTAGGGCAGAAGAAATATATCCTCTGATTCAGAATATTGTGCCAAAGCCAACGAATTGAAGAAGTACAAATTATGGAGGCAGGCGGAAAATAGAAGGAATAAGAGATTTACAGATAATTTACCATAATGTATTCTTCTTCAGTTTCGTCTGTGATTTTAAAACCAACCTTTTGATACAGCTTTGCTGCATAATTAGCTTTTTGGACAGATAGAGAAACGCGTTTATATTCATGCCTTTTTAACAGAGCAAGGATTTCTTTCATCATAACTGTTCCAATTCCCAATCCCCGATATTCTTTATACAAAGAGATTGCCAAAGAGGGTGTTTCATTATCAATATGTCCATAATCATTCATAATGCGGCTCCAGACCGCTCCCACAATTTTACCGTCAATCTCTGCAACCAGTCCGATATCATCTTTTAATTCTCCGAAACGCTCAACATAAACCTGTAATTCGGAAGATGCAATAATTGTTTTTGGTGGAGGTTCGATACCTTCCGGAACAAAAATTGCTTCATATAAAAAATTATTCAGTAATGGATATTCATGTTTTTGTATTTTACGTATTGTATAATTCATAGATGCCTCTCAAATTCTATTTCTATTTTTGCGGTTTAAAGTACCAAAAAATTGTTTTCTTAATAAAATTGTTTTATATTTGGTCAAAAAGAAAGTTTTTATTTCATAAAAAATCACTTCGTATTTCCTATAATTCAGCTCTTATAAAACCACTATTTATGATTTAAGGCTTTAAATCCCTCTCTCCAGTTCTGCATCGCATCCAAAATGGGTTTAAGACTTTCTCCCAGTTCTGTTAAAGTATATTCTACCTTTGGAGGAACCTCTGCATAAACCTTACGGCTGATAAGTCCATTATTTTCCATATCGCGAAGCTGTGCTGTCAAAACTTTTTGTGATACATTTCCGACAGACTTTTTTAATTCTCCAAAACGCTTCGTACCAGAAAGAAGGTCACGTAAAATTAAAACCTTCCATTTATCTCCAATCAGCATTAATGTAGTTTCTACTGGACACGCCGGTAATTCTTTTACAATTTTTTCTTCACTCATATTTATCTAATTCCCTTTTTTATTTCATAGAAAATTATATTGTATTTCCTATAACGTTGCTCTCAAAAAAGCTATATTGGCAACAAAGTGCCAAAAAGCTTTCACAAACTTATGGTGTCATAAGAAGTTTGTTTTAAATAATATTATTATATCATATGGTATACCGGCAATCAATGTTTTGATATTAAAATTTTGAGAATATCTTGTCAATAATCTATTTTATTACTATAATTATAATGTTATTTACTCCTGTTTCTTATAGTTTGATAGTGGATTTTTATATTTTTTGTTTCCGTTTAAAATATATAATTGTATTATAGCAATATAATTCTTTCACTGCCTGTAAGCACATAGAAAATGCCTTGCAAAAAATCAAATCATAGTTACTTTCAGGTAACTATACCACAATAAAGTGCGTGCTTTACAGAAAAAATCTTCCTGTGTATAATATAATCAAAGCTTATGAATAACGGCCGTTCAAATGCTTTTCAGAGAATAAAAAATAGTTATCAGGAGGAATTTATAATGAATAAGAATCTATTTACAACTGTAAAGCTTGCAAAGGGTGAAATGAATATCTATGATTTTGGCAGTATTAAGCTGCACGCATATAAAACCAATGATTTTATTGATGATGAAGTATTTATCGTTGAGAAAAACGGCAAAGCTGTTGTTATTGAATCTCCATGTTTCTTTGGCAATATTAGCGAGCTTGAAGAATATTTAAAGGATATGAAGGTTGAGGGCGTACTTGTTGCATATCATGGGGCGGGAGCAACATTTCTGTCAGATATTCCAAAGTATGCAACGGAAAATGCCAAGGAGTACAGTGAATCCGGCGGTGGAAAGACTTTGATTAATAACTTTACTGATACGTTTAAGGAAATCTTTGATAATTCTGTTCATAAAATTACAAATATTATCGGCGAGGGCAGGGTGATAATCGGAGGCATTGACTTTGTAATTAAGCAGACTGCGGAGGCATTTGATGTGGAAATTCCTGAAATCAATGCAGTTTACACTCATATGCTTGGTCATGACTGTCACTCTATTGTAGCAAATACTGCTCATGCGGATGGTATTATTGCTGAGCTGCAAAGCTATATTGACAAAAATTATGACCTGATTTTAACTTCTCACTATACACCGGAAGATTTAAAAGATGCAAAAACTAAGATTGACTATCTTGAAAATCTGAAAAAAATTGCAGGAAGCTGTAAAGATGCCGAAAGTTTTAAGGCAGAAGTTTTAAAGAAGTATCCTGCTTATAGTGGTGGAAATTATCTGAATATGACAGCAGGTTTCTTCTTTTCATAGGAAATGGTTTAAATTCCAGAAATTGATACATTTATTATACGAGGAGGTTTTTATATGGCACACAATGAAAAACGATTATTTCTGATAAAAGAGTTGTTATCAGAAGTACCACAATACAAAGAGATGGAAATACCCAAAGATACAGAGAAGCAGAAGCGTCTTTTAAGAAGCCTTATGAATATTCGTCCTCCTCGTTCAATCAGCTCTGAATTTTTAAAAGTGCAGGATGAATATTTAAGCAAGGAAGTAGAAGAAAAAGGAATTGTTGATGGGGATACTCTGGCAGTATCCCCTGTAAATAACAGACTTGTCCTCTGGCGCGGAGATATTACCACCTTAAAAACAGATGCAATAGTAAATGCCGCAAACCATGCTTTAAGAGGCTGCTTTGTACCCTGTCATTCGTGCGTGGATAACGTGATTCACAGTGTCAGTGGCATACAGCTTCGTCTTGCCTGTGATAAACTTATGACAGAGCAGGGATATGATGAACCGACAGGAAAGGCAAAAATCACGCCCGCATTTAATCTTCCATGTAAGTATGTGCTTCATACAGTTGGTCCGATTGTATCAGGACAGATTACAAATACACACTGTATACAACTGGCAGATTGTTACAGGTCATGCCTTGAACTGGCTTCAAAAAATGACCTGAAAAGTATTGCATTCTGCTGTATATCTACGGGTGCATTTCATTTTCCACAAGGGAAAGCGGCTGAAATTGCAGTCAAAACAGTTACAGAGTATTTACAGACAAGCAGGCAGATAGAAAGGGTGATATTTAATGTTTTCAAGCAGGAAGATTATGATATCTACAAAAAACTGCTCGGATAAATCGGATAAGATAGAAAAATTAAAAACGGCTATACAGACATCAGAAGCAATTCTTATCGGTGCAGGCGCAGGATTATCTGCTTCAGCAGGTTTTACTTATACAGGAAAAAGATTTGAGCAGTACTTTTTTGATTTTATCAGAAAATATGGTTTTCGTGATATGTATTCCGGCGGATTCTATCCGTTTGAAAGGTTAGAGGAACACTGGGCATATTGGTCGCGGTATATTTATATTAACCGCTATGCAGATGTCGACAATGGCACATACAAAAAACTTTTTGAGCTTGTAAAGGATAAGAATTATTTTGTGCTGACTACGAATGTTGACCATCAATTTCAAAAAGCAGGGTTTGATAAGAACAGATTGTTCTATACGCAGGGAGATTACGGGTTATTTCAATGCAGCAGACCTTGTCATGATACGACTTATGATAATGAGGAGATTATTCATAAAATGATGGAGTCACAGGGGTATGTGTTTACAAAAGAGGGTATGCTATATATACCGGAAAATACGGAACTGAAAATGGAGATTCAGACACAATTGATTCCGTATTGTCCCGTCTGCGGCAGACCAATGAGCATGAATCTGAGAGCAGATGATACCTTTGTGGAGGATGAGGGCTGGCACAGAGCAGCAGAGCGCTATTCGGATTTTATCCGAAGGCATCAAAATATGCGGATACTGTTTTTAGAATTTGGAGTTGGAATGAATACCCCAGGAATTATTAAATATCCATTTTGGCAGATGACAGTAAAAAATAAAAATGCTGTCTATGGATGTATAAATTATGGAGAAGCGAAGTGTCCAACGGAAATAAAAGGGCAGGCTATTTGCATAGATGAAGATATTCAGAGGATTTTAGATATTTTATAAAATGAAATGTGTTATAATGACTGATTTGATTGACGGCATGAATACACAATGTTATAATGCTCCAATAAGTTTATGAAAAGGAGTGTTATATGAAATATAAAATACTGATTATTGACGATGAAGAAATGCTGCTTACAATGCTGAAAAAATGTCTTC
This sequence comes from uncultured Lachnospiraceae bacterium, assembly GCA_910577835.1. GTDB lineage: Bacteria > Bacillota > Clostridia > Lachnospirales > Lachnospiraceae > CAG-303. Next base: position 43,105 of record CAJTOU010000022.1, read on the forward strand.
AGGCAGAAAATTTCCTTGTATATACAGCAGACAGTGCAGAAAAAGCCCTTGAACTCATGTCTGTTTCACCGGATATCATACTTCTTGATATTAATATGCCTCAAATGGATGGACTGGAACTGTGTCAGTATATACGGGAACATATATCATGTCCGATTATATTTCTGACAGCAAGGGTAGCAGAACAGGATATTATAAAAGGATTGTCTGTCGGGGGCGATGATTATATTACAAAACCATTTCGTATAGAGGAGCTTTTAGCAAGAATTTTGGCGCATCTGCGTCGTGAAGAACGAAAAAATAAATCTTCCAGTCTGAAATTTGATAAAGAGCTTATTATTGATTATAATGGAAGAAATGTATTTTGGGGTGAACAACCGCTGATTTTTTCTAATAAAGAGTTTGAAATTATTCAGCTGCTTTCTCAAAATGCAGGCATGGTTTTTGACAGGGAAACGATTTATGAAAGGCTCTGGGGCTGTGATAGTGAAGGTGACAGTATTGTAGTTAAGGAACATATCCGTAAAATAAGAAATAAACTGGCAGATTATACAGATAAAAATTATATCGAAACTGTATGGGGAGTGGGGTACAAATGGATAAAATAAAAAATTCGTCAATAAAACGCTCCATGACTGTCACATTTATTCTTACAATCTCCATAATCAGTGTACTTTCCGGAATTACAATATTTTGGGCAAACCAGATACAGCAGAAAATACAGCAAAACCGTTCTATAATTATCAAGAATCCTTATTATAAAATAGATGAAAATACAGGAGGATATGTCCTTGATATGAATGAAAATAATGTAGAATGGCATAAGTTAAATATGGGAGAAACGGTTGCCTATTATGGATGTTATTTTGCAATGTTTGGTCTGCCGGTTTTTTATATTATTGGTGGTATTGGAGGCGCTGCCATAATTTATTTTCACATAAAACTTCGAACTCCTATTTTACAGCTGCAAAATGGAATGAAAAGAATACAGGATAATGACCTTGATTTTCATATTGAATATGATGGAGAGGATGAATTGGGGCAGCTATGCCATTCTATGGAAAAAATGCGAAATGAACTTCGGCTTAATAACAGGGCTTTATGGGATGCACTGGAACAGAGGAAATTATTGAATACCTCCGTTGCCCATGACCTGCGTACACCGATTACTGTTTTAAGTGGATATCTTGATTATCTTGAAAAGAATGTTCCACAGGACAAGATTACAGAAGAAATGCTGATGGAAACCATTTCTTTTATGCAGAAAGCGGTACTGCGATTAAAGTGTTATGTTGAATGTGTGCGGGATGTAGAAAGAATAGAGAATATTGAAATAAAACGGGAATCACAGAACACAGATTTGTTGCTGAAAGAAATAGAGAGTAATATTTGCAGTCTGAAAGGGGATAAAAAAATTGTTTTTCAGACAGATATTACACTGACATCAGTCAAAATAGATAAAAGTATACTTTTTCGTGTATTGGAAAATTTACTGGAAAATGCCATAAGATATATGGATAAACAGATAACACTAAAGATTTGTCAGAGAGAAACTCTTTTTTTGCTTTGTGTCAGAGATGATGGAAAAGGGTTTTCCAAGAAAGACTTGCAGCAGGCAGTCAATATGTTTTATGGAAATGAAAAAGGAAATGACCATTTTGGTATAGGACTTGGGGTATGTAAACTGCTTTGTGAAAAGCATGGCGGTTTCCTTCAAATTGGAAATAATAAAAGTGGTGGCGCATATGTAACGGCAGCGATAGATGTTTTTTAAATTTACAGAAAATTATTTTATATTATTTCCTGCTCTTGTCGAAAATTTGTCTTTTATACATTAAAATCTTCTTACAATAAAATGTAAGGAGATTTTTTTATGGAGATTAAAATTGAACACTTAAGCAAAAAATGTGGAAACAAAAATATTCTGAAGGATATTTGTCTGAATATTCCCGTAGGCATGTATGGACTGCTAGGAGAAAATGGAGCCGGCAAAACCACTTTAATGCGTATTCTTGCCACAGTGTCAGAACCAACGGCTGGAATGGTGCAGATAAACGGAGTGGATATAAAGAATAAAAAGAAAATTCGTCAAATAATCGGGTATCTTCCACAGGAATTTTCTGTATATCCCGATATGAGTGTTTATTCTGCTCTGGATTATCTGGGAATTTTAGCTGAACTTCCACAAAAAATTCGAAAAGAGCGTATCAATCAGTTATTGAAGCAGGTAAATCTGGAACAGGAAAAAAACAAGCGTTTTAAAAATCTGTCAGGTGGTATGAAGCGGCGTTTTGGTATTGCGCAGGCATTATTGAACAATCCTGAAATTTTAATTATAGATGAACCTACCGCAGGACTTGACCCGGAAGAACGATTGCGCTTCTATAATCTTCTGTCAGAGCTGGCAATGGAAAGAATTATTATATTGTCTACACATATAGCCAGCGATATTGAAGCTACCTGTTCAAAGGCCGCAGTTATATGCAGGGGTAATGTTATCTTTCAGGGAGATATCAGCGAATTAATAAAACTGGGAGAAAATAAAGTATATACTGCTACAATTCAGCAAAATAAACTGGAGGAATTTAAAAAGAAATATCATATTATCAGTATTTATCAAAATGGAGAAAATATATCCTGTCGTTTTTTATCTGACAAAGCTTTACAGGGAGAATATGTATCCTGTGAAGCTTCTATTGAAGACAGTTATATATATCTGCTGTCAGATTATAAAAAGGAGGTGGAGTAAATGCTGTTTATAAAAGAATCAAAGAAATTGTGTTGTAGTTTTGTATATATTTTGTTTTTATGTATTCTTTTGTTTAATTGGCATAAAAATTTCTATGGGGTAACAAAAAAAGAGATTTCAGCTTCGAAAGGAAATGTCAGCTCTGTCGATTCACAAATGATGAATGGTTCGATTTTACAAAAGCCGGAGAAAAATGCAGAGAGCTATGGTATGAAAAATAAGGAAATACCTGAAAAAATCATGTGTGGCGGAACAGATATACTTATTATAGAATATTTGAGGAATTCGTATGCCACATATCCCTTTACATACTATAAAGAAATTATTCTGAGTGAGAAAGAGCAGAGTAAAATACTGGCAATTATCAGCGAAATTACCGGACTGACAGAGGAGCAGATAAATAATCTTCCTGATAATTATTTCCCTGCTGTAAATGGAAATATCATACATTATAAATATGGAAATGATGTTTCACAGAATGAAAATGGGAAAATTGCTGTCGATATGGAGGATTATACGAAACACTTTGTATCACAGGTATCTTATGAAAGATTTAAGGAGCTTATGGCAGAAGCAGAACATATTATTGGAAAAGGTTCCAATTATTCCATGGAAAGTTTACTGCAATATTATGGTCTGTCTGAGATGACTTATGATGAAGCTGTGGAGGAATATAACAAAACAATATATGATGACAGAGTAAGTGGTGCCTTTGCCAGATTGTTTTGTGATTATATGTCAAGGTTTTTGGGCCTTTATCCTGTATTCCTTGTGGTTGTTTTCTGGTTAAAGGACAGGAGAAATCATGTCAATGAGTTAATAGACTGTAAACGGATAAATACGGTAAAATTTATCATGATTCGATTTTCGGCTTTACTTATCGCTGTTATGCTACCGGTTATTTTGTTAAGTTTTGAGTCTTTGATACCATTATTAAAATATTCGGCGGATACAGGCATAGCAATAGATATGTTTGCCTTTATAAAATATATTTTATGGTGGCTTCTTCCTACTGCAATGATTGTTATATCATCAGGAATGTTTTTGACAATTTTGACATCTGTTCCGTTGGCGATTTTAGTACAGTTTATATGGTGGTTTGTTGATTCATCTGTTACAGGACTGTCGGGAGATACAAATATTACTACTTTGATGATACGCCATAATTTGTTAAATGGTTTAGAGCTTATTCATCAGGATTTTGTTATTATTTGTCTAAACAGATGTTTATTTGTTTTTATATCTTTAATATTCGTCTGGTTATCCGTTATTATTTACAACAGGAAAAGAGGTGGAAGGTTGGAATATGGCTATTTTATGCAGAAGTATTTTGGAATTTTTAAGAATAGATTTTTGGCTTACTTTCAAAAATAGTCTGCTGTTGGCAGCTTTCTATTTTCTGATTATTCCTGTGATAAGAGGTATTTCAAATTTAGATACTGTACAGTCGGCACAATGTCTGGGACAGTCTGCTGCATTAATTGGAGTAATCATAATTGTACCTATTAGCAGTATGGAACAGAAAACAGGAATAAAGGAAATTATTTATACAAAAGCATGGTCTTATATGAAAAGTATTATTATCAGGCTTATCAGCAGTTTCTTACTTGTAATATGTTTTATTACAGGGTTTGCTTTTATTATGCAAGTGAATCATTGTATATTTCCATTTGGAGAATTTGTTTTTGCAACAGTATTATACACTGAATTTCTGGGACTTTTAGGACTTGTGTTGTCACAATTAGATGGAAATGTTGTCATAGGATATTTCATGTCTTTGGGATATTGGTCGCTATGTCAGTTTCAGATATTTCTTGAGAGAGATGGGTTTTATTTGTTTCCTGTTGTAAATGGAAATATTGAAATGCAAAAATTAATAATATTGTTTTTGGTTGTTGTAATTTTGACTGGAAGTGTTTTATTTACTGTCAGGGGAAAGACAGGTATATTTTAAATTAAAATAGAGAAATAATTGTTGCCATAACTAAGCAAGTTCATTATAATAGAAACAGAAAACAACTTGTATACTGTTTGATAGAAAGTAAGGTGAAAATATGTATATTGAAAAGACGCTTGAATATTATTCAAAGTGGTTGGGAAAAAACAGAATATTATATCAAAATTTTACCGGTATCACATATATATTTTGAAGAAAGAGATAAAATACCTGATGGATATGGACAGCCGTTTGACATATATATTTTTGCCGATAAGAATAGATGGATTATTTCTTATGGTAATAAAGCAAAAGAGAAAATAGAAAAACTGAAAAATTATATAGATAAAATCCAGTTTATAGAAAATTTAAAATAGGAAAATACCGCAATGGTCAACCGATATCAATCATATAGCTTCACAAAAATTAGCCAGAAAAGTAGGATTTGCGAAACTGGCAGATGTTATTACTGTGACATTATAAGCATATAAGAATAAGTCAAATCAAAACAGGAGAATAAAAAGGGAATGAAAAATAATAAAGTTATAAATATGGAACAAATATATTGTGAGCTTTCACAGAAAATAAACAGTAGTGATTTACCCGTATTAATAGCTGTTGACGGAAGATGTGCCGCCGGAAAATCAACCTTGGCGGCATGGTTGAAGGAGAGATTTGAATGTACGGTTAATGTGATACATATGGATGATTTTTTCCTGCAGCCATATCAGAGAACCAGACAGCGTATGGAAGAGCCGGGTGGAAATATAGATTATGAAAGATTTGAAAAGGAAGTAATGTATTCTCTTTCCCGCTTTGAAAATTTTTCCTATCAGATTTATGACTGTAAAATCAAAAAGCTGTCTTCTCGGATTTATGTAGAACCCGCAGAGATTTCAATTGTAGAAGGTTCTTATAGCTGTCATCCTGCTTTGTGGGATTTTTATACTCTGCGGATATTTTTGGATGTGGAACCGGAGGAACAGCTTCGGCGTATTTGCGGCCGAAATGGAGCAGAAGCTGTTTCTGTTTTTCGGGATAAATGGATTCCTTTGGAAGAAAAGTATTTTACTGCTTATCAGATACAGGAGCGCAGTGATTTTGTATTTTCCTTTATCTAATATATTTTTTAAACAAACAACAGAAGTTTTTCTGCACGGATAGGACACAAGATTCTATATTCGTGCAAAAATATTGAAGAGGAGTGTTTATTTTGTGTAATATAAAAAAAGGCATTGATAACATTTTTAATGATAATTTCTGTACAAATTTACTAAATTTCTTAATACAGGCAGATATGACAACTTGTGATTTTGACACACGCGGACAGGAGTTTTTGAAAAAAATAGAAAAATGGAGCAATGATTATCTGCTAAAAAGAGAAGAGATACAATTATATGGAATAGAAGGCTGGTATTTTAATATAACGGCAATGGAGTTTTTTTTCAGTTTTTATTCGGCATCACAGAAAGAAATAGAAGAATATCTGTTTAAAATATTTCTCATGTGTGAGTTTGGCGCTCTTAGTGATTGGAAGTATGATTATTATATGAAAAAATATAATGAAGAATTTTTTCAGAAATATTATCCGGAGTTTCAGAAATTGTTTACAGACAAAGAACAGATGATTTCAGATTTTGAAAAAAATATATGCGATGAATTTCAATTTGGGTTTTCAAAAGAGTGTGCTGTACAGTTGACAAAGGATGCATTTATTTGTGAACTTGAGGATTATGAAAAGAAATCAGCAGAAAGATTTTCTTGGTATTGCAGTCCTGAAAATGTTTCGGTAAATAATAAAGTAATAGAGGATTTAAAAGACGAATATCCAAGGTACCACAATGTTATTGCCGGACTGAAAGCTGATTCTGATATCTTGGAGGTTTTCAGAATCAATGAGCATGATTGTACAAACAGGATGTTTTATCTGACTGTAAGCAGCGATAGCGTCTGTTTGGTGGCAATAGAGGATTTTATGTAAGTGAAAAAGTCAACCCGTTTCTTTCAGCAGTATGCATAAAACATATAGGTTATATCGCTGTATAATGGATTAGGAAAGAGGAAGTAAATGAAATATAAAAAAAATCAGCAAAACAAACAGGCAGATAATATAAATGAAAATATAGTTATCCGGCATTTATCCATAGTTGGGATTGCCGGAAATATAATTCTGTCCGCATTTAAACTTTTTGCAGGTATTGTTGGAAAATCAGGAGCCATGCTTTCCGATGCAGTTCATTCTTTATCGGATGTATTTGCTACCTTGATTGCTTTTATCGGGGTTCAGATGTCGCGTAAATCAGCAGATACAGAACATCCCTATGGGCATGAGCGGATTGAGTGTGTCGCTTCTATGGTTTTGGGAATTATTTTATTTATAACCGGCTGTGGTATTGGCTGGACAGGAATGAAGTCTGTGTTTGCCGGAAATTATGAAGAATTATCCATTCCACATGGTATAGCATTGGTGGCTGCAATCGTTTCCATTATTACCAAAGAAGGAATGTATTGGTATACAAGACATTACGCAAAGTTGCTGCATTCAGAGGCATTTATGGCTGATGCATGGCATCATCGTTCAGATGCCTTTTCTTCTATCGGTTCATTTATCGGTATTGCGGGAGCGATGTTGGGTTTTCCTATAATGGATTCTGTGGCAAGTATTATTATTTGTCTGTTTATCTTAAAGGTTGCATATGATATATTGAAAAATGCGCTGGAAAATATGCTGGATACTTCCTGCGATAAAGAGTATGAAAAAAAGCTGTGTGATTTTATTTTAGGCCATGAGGGGGTTCTTAATGTGGACTTATTGAATACCAGAAAATTTGGGAATAAAGTATATGTAGATTTGGAAATTGCGGTAGACGGAAATTCTTCTCTGAGAGACGCCCACGCGATTGCGGAAAAAGTACATGACGGAGTGGAACGGGAATTTTTTGATGTCAAGCATATTATGATTCATGTAAATCCGGCGCAGGAAACGGATAGATAAAGGTTTACTATAAACGAAATATATTGAGGAGAAAAAATATGTCTACATTAATTATATTACGAGGAAATTCAGGAAGCGGAAAGTCAAGTGTAGCAAAGGCGCTTCAGAGAAAGTTTGGAAGAAATACCCTTGTCATCTCTCAGGACATTATAAGACGTGAAATGTTGTGGGTATGTGATGGAGAAGATACATTTGCATTGCCATTATTGACCGAGCTTTTAAGGTATGGAAATGCACATTGTAAATATATTATTCTGGAAGGCATTTTAAATGCAGACTGGTACAGACCATTATTTGAATTGGCCATAGAAATTTTTAAAGACAAAATTTTTGCATACTACTATGACATTCCATTTGAAGAAACATTAAAGCGTCATGAAACCAAAGATAAGAAATTTGAATTTGGAGAAAAAGAAATGCGAAAATGGTGGAATGAAAAAGATTTTATTGGAATAATACCTGAAAAAGTATTGAAACAGGAGATTTCTTTTGAAGAAGCTGTTAATATTATTTTTAGAGATATTTCAATATAAGTAATTGATATAAAATAATGTTATTGACGAAATATTTTAAAAGTAGTATTATATAACACGGACTGTCTGGGGAAACAGGTGTAAATCCTGTACGAGCCCGTCGCCGTAAGACACATGAAATATACTGCCAGCCTAACCTTATGCCACATCTGGGAAAAGCCATTGGATAATATCTGAGAAGGCCGGATGACAGAGTGTCAAGTCGAAATATCCAGACAGTACAGAATCCTTCTATTCGTTGCCAAAGGCATATGAAACCGCGAGCGCCGGTTCTTTTGGAGGAAATAAAATATCAAAGGAGATTACAAATATGCAAATGAAATGCAGAAAGAAAGTATTGTCGCATATCCTTTGTACTGTGCTTATTGTGGCTATGGCATTGTTTACAACTGGTTGTAACGACAAAAGTAAAGATGAGGCAAAGTCCACATCCCAAAAAGAGACCAAGGTTCAAACAGAGCAGGCAAAGGTGCTTGGAGAGGGCAGCACAAAATTTGATTTTACTGTGGTAGATAAAGAAGGCAGTAAAGTGGAATTTGAAATTCACACAGACAAAAAAACAGTAGGCGAAGCTCTGGTTGAATTGAAACTGATTGAGGGAGAGGACAGTGAATATGGTCTTTTTGTAAAGAAGGTAAACGGAATTACCGCTGATTATGACAAGGACGGTATGTACTGGGCATTTTATATTAATGATGAATATGCAATGTCTGGCGTTGATTCAACAGAAATTAAAGAGGGAGAAAGTTACTCTTTTAAAATGGAAAAATCATGAGGCTGACCGTAAGGGAAATCGCCATATTCGCAATGCTTGGGGCAGTTATGTTTGCTTCAAAGCTCCTTATGGAGTTTGCGCCGAATATCCATCTGCTTGGCACTTTTACGGTTGCCTTTACTGTTGTTTACAGGCGAAAGGCATTGTATCCCATTTATACATATGTGTTGTTAAATGGACTTTTTTATGGTTTTGCGGCATGGTGGATTCCCTATTTATATGTATGGACAATTCTCTGGGGAGCAGTTATGCTTCTTCCTAAAAAAATGCCAAAGAAAATACAGCCTATTGTATATATGGCAGTATGTGCAATGCACGGGTTTTTATTTGGAACATTGTATGCTCCGGCGCAGGCCATATTGTATGGCATGAATTTAAAAACAACGATTGCATGGATTATTGCAGGTCTGCCGTGGGATTGTATACATGGTATCAGTAATTTTTTCTGCGGCATATTAATTGTACCAATTATTTCAACATTAAGAATTGCAGAAAAAAGTACAAAAAAAGCTGATATTATTTAGCACAGTGGAGTTTCGGATATTGATAATCAATAAATGTTATGATACAATATATGTTCAGTCAGACACTGAAAACACATCCAGATTTGTATAAAAAAATATTATGGAGGATTTTATAAAGATGAATGAAAAGAAAAAAAGTCATGTTTTTAATCTTACTCTGGCTGCCATGTTTTTAGCTGTTGGTTTGATACTGCCGTTTTTTACCGGACAAATCCCTCAGATTGGCAATAAGCTCCTGCCCATGCATATTCCTGTCCTTTTATGTGGATTGATTTGCGGCTGGAAATATGGTTTAGCTGTTGGTTTTGTTCTACCGCCTCTGCGGTATCTTCTTTTTGGCATGCCTGTGCTTTTTCCAACAGGAATTGCGATGGCATTTGAACTCTGCACCTATGGACTGGTCGTTGGACTGATGTATTCGCGTTCCCGCTGGAAGTGTATCGTTTCTTTGTATCGAAGTATGGTGCTTGCGATGATTACAGGGCGTGTAGTATGGGGAATTGTTCAGGTATTGCTGCTTGGAATTGGCGAAGGCGGCTTTACATGGCAGATGTTTATGGCAGGAGCCTTTTTAAATGCAATTCCTGGAATCGTTCTTCAGTTTATTTTTATTCCGGCAGTGATGGTTGCACTGAATCGTACAGGACTTGTAAGGTTTACCCGACACATGGCATCTGTTCAAAAGGTAAAGCATTAAAAAACAATTATTTTCAGACGAAAGAAATCTTTCATGTTTATTTAAAACCTCCTTTATGAAAAGAACTCCGTAATTACAAAAAAGATTACAGTTTCTTTTCATAAAGGAGGTTTTGACAAACGTTTCATTTTTTGGTACAATTTTTTCCATAATATAGCAGAGATTTTCCATATTTGGTAAAATAAAGTATGAAAAGGGTAAATCCCTGCTGTAAAGAGAAACAATAGTAAGATAATACTTCGGAAAGGAAGGACAGATATGAATATAATTGAAAATAAGACCTTTGATATGGAACGGGCTTTGTATGGAAGTCGGGAAATTATAGTCAAAAATTGTTCCTTTGATGGTCCGGCTGACGGGGAAAGCGCTTTAAAGGAAAGCTGTGATATACAGATTTCAGAATGTTTTTTTAATTTAAGATATCCGTTCTGGCACAATAACAGACTGAAAATTGCTGATTCAGAAATGACAGAGCTTTGTCGGGCAGCTCTGTGGTATTCATTTGATATTGAAATAAGAAATACAAAACTTTATGGAATCAAGGCGCTTCGGGAGTGCAGCAGAATAAAAATGAATGGCTGCGATGTGATATCACCTGAATTTGGATGGTCAGTGCAGGAGATTGAGATGAAGGAATGTAAAGTAGAGAGTGAGTATTTTATGATGCGCTCAAATCATCTGGATTTTTATAATGTTTATCTGAAAGGAAAATATTCTTTTCAATATATTGAGGATTCAGTGTTTGAGAATTGTGTGTTTGATACAAAGGATGCTTTTTGGCATGCAAAAAATGTGATTGTGCGAAACTGTACAGTAAAGGGAGAATATCTTGCATGGTATTGTGAAAATGTTACATTTGAAAATTGTAAAATTATCGGAACACAGCCGCTTTGTTATTGCAAAAATTTAAAACTGGTAAATTGTGAAATGATAGATACAGATTTGTGTTTTGAAAAGTCGGAGGTAGAGGCTGAAATTGTGAATCCAGTGATTAGTATTAAAAATCCTCTGTCTGGTCATATCTATGTGCCATGTGTAGAAGAGATTATTCGTGATGATAAAAATTCATGCGGAGAAATTATTATTATATAAATTTATCAGTTACATAATATTAAAAGCAGAAAGTATAAATGCAATCAAATTGTATACAGAGAGATGCAAAATATTTAATAAGATTGCAGGAGAAAACATTATGTATAACAGTTTTATAACTGGAATAAATCAATATTTTGAATTATATAAGCAGGGTTTAAAAAAGCAGGCAAACCGCTGTATAAAAGATTTTATAAAGAATTTTGAAGATACCTGCGCAAAGGAAGAAGCAGAGGAAATTTTATACAGGTTTTGCAGAGAAATCTGTGATGAAAAGAAAAGTGTTGAATTTACAAGAAATGGAAGCCTTCCCTATGAAGTGAGCAGAATCGTATGGAATTATCTAAAACATCAATGTGAGCTGGAGAATATGCCTCAGATGAGATGGACTTTTGAATTGTATGGAAAATATTACAATCCTTTTGATAGAAAATGTGAACTGAATATATATCAAGTGTTGCAAAAGGCATATGAACATAAAAATTGTGACCAGAAAACAGTGGATATATATTTTTACGAATGGGTAATTTCCCAACTGGATTGGGGAGCACACCATTTTCCGGAAGGGTGTCTTATTTCAGAAGAAGAATATGAAACAGCAGTAGAGACAGCAGAGAAAGTTATGGCAGAGAAAAATGTAGCACCAGAGCTGATAGACAGTTTGAGGTATTATATAAAGTTATATCAATGTTTTCGTGAATATGAAAGCAGCGGGAAAGAGGAGAATTATTTTTATAAAATCTGTGAAAAAGAAGGAGTAAACTACACCAAATGGCCGGTTTATTATTTTTCATAATACAAATTTTGTTCAATTTACATATGAGCCATCAGAGTATTCTGGAAAGATATTTTGGTATATAGACAAGAACAGTATTTCAGGAAGATATTTTGGCATATGGATAACTAAATTATTTTATGGAAGATATTTTGGATATGAAAAAGTAAGTATAAAGATAACAACAAAACTTGATGTTTTTATATTTGAAAGGAAAAGGTGGAAATTTATTAGAGGTGGCAAGAACACTCGTGACTTTAGTCATGAGATGAATTGCCACGATATAGTAAG